>NZ_JBFTOA010000001.1:0-805625 GCF_056397745.1 Allobosea sp. 05L423
CCTTCCGCGCCCAGCGAGCCGAAGACCTCGTCGGTCGAGATGTGGTGGAAGCGGAAGCCTTKCTTTCGAGCCTCCGGCAGCGCCCGGTAATGCCGCAGCGCCTCCTGCAGCAGCGTGAAAGTGCCGACGACATTCGTCTCGATGAAGGCCGCCGGCCCGTCGATCGAGCGGTCGACATGGCTCTCCGCCGCCAGATGCATCACGATGTCCGGCTGGAAATCGGCGAAGATCGCCTGCATCCGCTCACCGTCGCCGATATCCGCGTGCTCGAAACGATAGCGGTTGCTGCCCGCAACAGGAGCCAGCGAGGCCAGATTGCCGGCATAGGTCAGCTTGTCGACGACGCAGACCTCATGCCCGGTCTCACCGATCAGCTTCCGCACAACCGCCGAACCAATGAACCCGGCGCCGCCGGTGACGAGATAACGCAAGGGCACGCCGCAGAACTCCGAGAGGAAAAGCGATCAAGTTCCAAGTCGAGGCGGCAAAAAGCAGCCTCCTCTTAAGGAGTCAAGCGACCGGTTCCTTGCTGCCATCGTCGTGAAGGCGGGGCAGCGGCGTCACGATACGCTTTCATTTTTCGCCGTGGTCTTTCAAGCGTGGGATCTAGTCCAGGCAGCCTGAGGAGGCGCAGGACCGAGCCGTCCGGCTAACCCGTCGCGCAACCCCGCCCAGATCGGCGGCAGGCCTCCCGGAGCGCCTTTGAGCGCCATCAGTCCGATCTGCATCGCCAGCGCTGCGCAAGACTTGATCCGCCAAGAAAGCGGCACATGCGAGAGCCGGGCAACGGCGATCACGTTGCGCGCGTAGTAGTAATTTCGGATCGGAGCATGGCGCAGGATCTGGGCCTTGCCGAGTTCGTCTTCACTCACCGCCTCGCCCCAGCGATGCGGCATCGCGAGATCTCTGGCGATGTAGGATGCCCAGCCCTTGCTCCAGGCGCGAAAACCCCATTCGACGTCGATGCCGGCGATGAAGAAATCGTCCCGGAAGGGGCCGATATCCCGATAGGCCTCGACGCTGATCAGCGAACCCGAGGTCGGTGCAAAATCGACGCCCGCAAGACCGTCGCCTCTTGGCTGGCCGCGCCATTCATAACGGATCGGCTTGTAGAAACCCTCTCCCGGCGGAACGAGGCGGGGAGCCAGCACGGCGACCCTCTCTCCGGCCCGCTCCAGTTCCTGCATCCGGCCGGCGAGCGCTGCCAGTATCGCCGAGGTGGGCTCGCTATCCTGATCGAGCAGCAAGACATGCGTGAAGCCTTCTTCGGACGCGGCCTCCATCACGGCGTTGAGGCCTCGCCCCAGCCCGACATTGTCGGGGCTCGCGATCAGGCGCAAATCCGCCGGGGTCAGTGCAGCGGCAGCGTCGGGCTCCAAGGAACCGTTGGCAAAGGCGATGAAACGTGTCCCGCGCAGGCCATCGACCTGTAGGGCGAGCAACGCCGAAACCGGCCGGTACAACACCACGGCAGCACAACAGCGCCTGTCGGACGTTTGTGCTTTCGGCACTGCCATCATGTCATGCTCTCAGCTTTCCCGGTGGCTTTAGCGCTGCTTGCCGAGCTGATCAACCAATCCGAGGAAGACTCACGATGCCATCCGGTGCTGATCGTCGCTCTGCTCGCTCCTTGTTCCGGAACGGCTCAGGCCGGCGCCGTAGCCGGATTTGAGAAGCCTTGAAGGTTGGGCGTTTGCCGCGACCCTTTCGATGCCTCTGAAGTCATCTTTCCGGGAAAAATGTTGGCTCGTGATGCTACCGCCGCACGAGCCAATCGCATGCAATTCATGCCCGCCCGCTGCCGAGAACGGGCGGCCGAGCATCTTTTTATGTGGTGATCAGGCCACGTCGAAGCGATCGAGGTTCATCACCTTGGTCCAGGCCGCGACGAAGTCCTTCACGAACTTCTCCTTGGCATCGGCGCTGGCGTAGACCTCCGCCAGCGCGCGCAGGATCGAGTTCGAGCCGAAGACGAGGTCGGCGCGCGTGCCGGTCCACTTTGCTGCGCCGGTCTTGCGATCGGTGCCTTCGAACAAATCCTTGGCGTCAGAGATCGCCTTCCACTGCGTGCCCATGTCGAGCAGGTTGACGAAGAAGTCGTTCGTCAGCGCGCCCGGCCGATGGGTGAGAACGCCATGCGTGCCGCCATCGGCGTTGACGTTGATCGCTCGCAGGCCGCCGACCAGCACGGTGAGTTCCGGCGCGGTCAGGGTCAGCAACTGCGCCTTGTCGATCAGTGCCGCCTCAGCCGCCACCTTCGCACCTGCCTTCTGGTAGTTGCGGAAGCCGTCGGCCGCCGGCTCCATCACGTCGAAGGCATGGATATCGGTCTGCTCCTGCTTGGCATCGGTGCGGCCCGGCGTGAACGGCACCGTGATGTTGTGGCCGGCAGCCTTCGCCGCCTGCTCGACGCCGACATTGCCGGCGAGCACGATGAGGTCGGCCAGCGAGACCTTCTGGTCGCCGTCGGCTTCCTTGTTGAACTGGCGCCGGATACCGTCGAGGACCTCGACCACCTTGGCGAGCTGGGCCGGACGGTTGATCTCCCAGTCCTTCTGGGGGCTGAGGCGAACGCGCGCGCCGTTGGCGCCGCCGCGCTTGTCCCCGCCGCGGAAGGTCGAGGCCGAGGCCCAGGCGGTGCCGACCAGCTCGGAGACGGTGAGGCCCGAAGCCAGGATCTTCTCCTTGAGGGTGGCAATGTCCGCCTGGCCGACAAGCGGGTGATCGACGGCCGGCACGACGTCCTGCCAGATCAGCTCTTCCTTCGGCACTTCCGGGCCGAGATAGCGCGAGCGCGGGCCGAGATCGCGGTGGGTCAGCTTGAACCAGGCGCGGGCGAAAGCCTCGGCGAAGGCCTGCGGATTCTCCAGGAAGCGGCGCGAGATCTTCTCGTAGGCCGGGTCGAAGCGCAGCGACAGATCGGTCGTCAGCATCGTCGGCTTGTGCTTCTTCGACGGGTCATGGGCGTCTGGGATGACCGCCTCGGCGTCCTTCGCCTCCCACTGGATGGCGCCGGCCGGGCTGCGGGTCTGCACCCATTCGAACTTGAACAGGTTCTCGAAGAAGTGGTTGCTCCACTGCGCCGGCGTCTGCGTCCAGGTAACCTCGATGCCGCTGCCGATCGCGTCCGCGCCGTGGCCGGTGCCGTAGCTGCTGGCCCAGCCCAGCCCCTGCGCCTCGAGCTCCGCAGCCTCCGGCTCCGGCCCCTTGTAGGACTCCGCGGCGGCGCCGTGGGTCTTGCCGAAGGTGTGGCCGCCGCCGATCAGCGCCACGGTCTCCTCGTCGTTCATCGCCATCCGGGCGAAGGTCTCGCGGATGAAGTGGGCCGCGGAAATCGGATCGCCATTCGCGCCCGGGCCTTCCGGGTTGACATAGATCAGGCCCATTTCGGTGGCGCTGAGCGGCGCATCGAACTTGTCGAGCGGACGATGGGTCAGCCACGCCGTCTCGGCGCCCCAGTTCACGTCACGATCCGGCTCCCAGGTGTCCTCGCGGCCCGCGGCGAAGCCGAACGTGCGGAAGCCCATGGTCTCCAGCGCGACGTTGCCGGTCAGGATCATCAGGTCGGCCCAGGAGATCAGCTGGCCGTATTTCTGCTTGATCGGCCACAGCAGGCGCCGTGACTTGTCGATGTTCACATTGTCCGGCCAGCTATTGAGCGGAGCGAAGCGCTGCTGGCCACGGCCGCCGCCGCCACGGCCGTCGGCGAGGCGATAGGTGCCGGCGGCATGCCAGGACATGCGGACGAATTGCGGGCCATAGTTGCCGAAATCGGCGGGCCACCAGTCCTGCGAATCGGTCATCAGCTTGCGCAGGTCGTTCTTCAGCGCCTGGTAGTCGAGCTTCTTGAACGCCTCGCGGTAGTTGAAGGCCTGGTCCAGCGGGTCGGACTTCGACGAATGCTGGTTCAGGAGGTCGACAGGCAGCTGGCTCGGCCACCAGTCGCGGTTCTGTCGGCTGGCACCGCCGCCATGGGCGACGGGGCATTTGCCCGTGCTGTCCTCGGTCTTCGCGTTCATGTCTCTCTCCAGAGCTGGGCTTGGCGGAATATGTGATTTCGTCGACAGGCGAACCGATATCCAAGCGGGAATGCGGCGCCTGCCACAGTCAGCAAAGCGAACAAATGTCAGGCGACCGGCAAGTTCTCACCGGACGGGGCCCGAAGGCCCGGCTGATGGCAGGCGCAACATCATCGACCCCTGCGGTGCGCCACGGCCTCGGCATCTGCGATCCCCCCTTCGCTACCAGCGTCTTACCAAAGACGTCTCATTATATTAATTCGGATTTTCTGATCCAGATGATAAGCTTGGATTATGATGAACCTGACTTTCAAGCAGCTTCGCTACTTCGAGGCCTTGGAACGCCATCGCCATTTCGGCCGCGCCGCCGAGGCGTGCTCGATCTCGCAGCCGGCTCTTTCCATGCAGATCAAGGCATTGGAAGAGGAGCTCGGGACCGAGCTTTTGGAGAAGGGTACACGCCAAGTCCGCTTGACGACCTTCGGTGAAGAGATCGCTCTGCGCGCGAAGGATATCCTGCGCTCCCTCGATGAACTGGAACGCTACGCAGGCGCTTCGCAGGACGGGCTGGTGACACGGCTGCGCATCGGCGTCATCCCGACGGTCGCGCCCTATCTCTTGCCGAGCCTGATCGGCGAGCTAACCGATTTGCACGGCGGCCTCGATCTCCATATCCGCGAAACGTTGACGCCGCGACTCGTCGAGGAGCTGAACGACGGGCGTCTTGACATGGCGATCGTCGCCTTGCCGGTTTCGGAACCGTCCCTGACGGAAGTGGCGCTCTTCACGGAAAGCTTCGTCTTGGTGCGACCGAAGGAGGACGAAGGAAAGCCCGTCCCCGATGCTGACGCGCTGCGCGAAATGCGGCTTCTTCTGCTGGAAGAGGGACACTGCTTCCGCGAGCAGGCCTTGTCGTTCTGCAAGATCAAGCCGCGCTCGGCCCGGCCGCGCGACATGCTCGATGCGAGCTCTTTGACGACACTGGTGCAGATGGTCGATGCAGGCCTGGGCGTGACGCTGATACCGGAGATGGCGGTGGCCCTCGAAACGCGTTCGGCGGGGGTCTCGGTGGCAAAATTCAAAACGCCTCAACCGTCCCGAACCGTTGGCATGGTCTGGCGCAAGACGAGCCCGCTCGCGAAACAACTGCTTCAGATATCCGACAAGGTTCGTCGATCAGCCGGTATGTCCAGGGCAAATCCCTCGACGCACACGCATTCCTGAGGCTTGCCGAGCCCATTGCCCCAGCGCTTTCGAGACGTCCGCCCGCCTCAAGTGCGATGGCGATGCCCGGGCCAACACCGATGGGATCAATTGGTCCACCCCGAAGACATCGCCGCGAAGCAGCGTCAGGTCGGTGGGCTGGTCTTGCAGGGGCAGTCCTGGGATAGATCCGGACGAGCCCGCGAGCGGTTCAAGCCGGCCGCGCAATCGCGACTGGTCTGCCGGGCTAACCGCCGCGGCGGGCCCCGGGTTCGCCGATCTGGCGATTGCCTGCGAGCGGGGATCTCCTGCCAATCTCTTTGCGGTTACGTTCGAGCCGTTGTCGTTGCCGGGACCGGACTCTCGGAAACGGCTCGCAAGCATCGCACAGTATGAACGGGGTCGATCCGGACGTTGTCGGGCACGCCCTGAGCGCATTCCTCAATGAAGTCTCCGCAGCGAGGGCCGAAAGCGCAGCCGACCGGCGGCGCGGCCAAATCGGGCGGCGAGCCGGGAATAGCCTTCAGGCGCTCGTCCTTGCCGAGCGTGGCATGGGCCCGGGAGGCGAGCAGTCCGCGCGTATAGGGATGGGCTGGGTTGCGGATGACGCCCCGGCACGAGCCGCTCTCGACGATGCGTCCCGCATACATCACAGCGATCCGGTCTGCGACCTCGACCGCAACTCCGATATCATGCGTCACGAAGACGATGGCGAGGCCGAACTCCCGCTGCAACTCCCGCAGCAGCAGCAGGACCTGAATCTGCACGGTCGCGTCGAGGGCCGTCGTCGGCTCGTCGGCGAGCAGCACTTTCGGCCGGCAGGCGAGGGCGAGCGCGATCATGGCGCGCTGACGCATGCCGCCCGACATCTCATGCGGGAAATTGTCGAGCCGGCGCTCCGGCGAGGGGATGCGGACGCGCTCGAACAATTCGAGCCCGCGCTTGCGGCCCTCGGCGCGCGAGACGCCCTCATGGCGCATCACCGTCTCGGCGATCTGATCACCGATGCGATAGACCGGATCGAAGGCGAGGCCGGGATCTTGGAAGATCATCGAAACCGTCTTGCCGCGATAGGCGCGCAGGGCCGAGGGCGATAGGGCGAGCACGTCCTGCCCGTCGACAGCGACCGAGCCGCCAATCTTGGCGGATTTGGGATGGAGCCGCATCAGCGCCCGCAAGGTCACGCTTTTGCCGGAACCGGATTCGCCAAGCAGCGCGACAGTCTCCCCCGGTTTGAGCGAGAGATCGACGCCGCAAACGGCGCGGATCATGCCGCGGCCGGCCGCGAAATCGACGGTAAGATCCTTCGCTTCAACGATCGGGGCTGTGCTGGTCATGCGGCCGCGAGCCTCGGATGGCCAGAGGCGGGGTCGGCGAGATGGCAGGCCGCGAAATGCTGTGAGCTGGCCTCAGTCAGCTCGGGCTCCGCATGGCTGCAGAGCGCCGAAGCCATCTTGCAGCGCGGGTGGAAGCGGCAGCCGCTTGGCGGGTTGATCGGGTTCGGCGGGTCGCCGGCCAGCGGCGCTTCCTCAGTCAGGCTGTCGGGGTCCATCGACGGCATGGAAGAGAGCAAGGCGGCCGTATAGGGATGGCCCGGCTTCTCGAAGATCAGCTCGGATGGCCCGACTTCGGCGACCTTGCCGAGATACATCACCATGATCCGGTCGGACATGAAGCGCACGACGTTGAGGTCGTGGGTAATGAACATATAGGTCAGACCGAAATCGCGCTTGAGGTCGAGCAGGAGATTGAGAACCTGCGCCTCGACCGACTTGTCGAGCGCCGAGACCGCCTCATCGAGAATGAGCAGGCGCGGGTTCAGCGAGAGCGCGCGGGCGATATTGACGCGCTGGCGCTGGCCACCGGAGATCTCGTGCGGATAGCGCCCGGCGAAGCGGCGCGGCTCCAGCCCGACGCGATGGAGCAGGTCATGCGCCTTCGCGATCGATGCGGAAGCCGAGGCGCCATGGATGCGCGGGCCGAAGGCGACCGTGTCCTCGACCGTTAGCCGGGGGTTGAGCGAGGCGTAGCTGTCCTGGAAGACCATCTGGACCTGCCGGCGGAACGCCTTCAGGTCGAGCGCGGCGGAGCCGACCTTCTCGCCGTCGAAGAGAATGTCGCCAGCATCGGGCTTGACGATCTGCATGACGAGCCGGGCCGTGGTCGATTTGCCGCAGCCGGATTCGCCGACGATGCCGAGCGTCTCGCCCTTGGCGATGCTGAAGTCGACGCCGTCGACGGCGCGGACAGTGCCGCTCGGCCTGCCGAAGAGGCTACGCTTGCCGCCGAAGTGCTTGACCAGCCCGCGCACGTCGAGGAGCGGCGTGCCTGCGCCGCCGCGGTCGCGCGGATCGTTCGCCAAGCCGCTCATTGCCGCACCTCCATCGCGCCGCGCAGGCCGTCGGAGAACAGGTTGAAGGAAATCGAGGTGATGAAGATCATCATGCCCGGCAGCGCCGCGACCAGCGGCTGGCTGTAGATCGCGGTGCGCAAGGTGTTGAGCATCAGGCCCCATTCCGGCTCGGGCGGCTTCACGCCGAGGCCGAGGAAGGAGAGGCCGGAGGAGAGGATCATCGAGACGCTGATCAGGCCGGTCGCATAGACGAAGATCGGCCCCAGCACGTTGCCGAGCACATGGACACGCACGATGGTCAGCATGCCCGCCCCGGATATGCGGGCAGCCTCGACGAAGTCGCGGTTGCGTGTCTGGGTCGTGACCGACTCCGCGACGCGCGCGATCTGCGGCACGAAGACGACGGTCAGCGACACGATCGAGTTGAGGATGCCGGCGCCGAGCGCACCCGAAAGCGCGATCGCCAGCAGCACCGAAGGGAAGGCGAAGAACACGTCGATGACGCGCATCACCAGGGTGTTGATCCAGCCGCCAACATAGGCGGCGAAGATGCCGATCGAGGAGCCGAGGATGAAGGCGAGGATAACCGGCGTGACGCCCATGAAGAGCGAGAGCCGGCCGCCATAGATCAGCCGCGAGAGCAGATCGCGGCCGAGTTCGTCCGTGCCAAGCGGATAGCCCGTTGTGCCGATGGGCCGCAGCCGCCGCACCATCGAACCGCGGAACGGGTCGGCGGGCGCGATATAGGGCGCGAAGATCGCCGCAAGTATGATGAGCAGGATCACGGTGAGCGCCAGCATCGCGACGGGATCGCGTACCAGCCGGCGTCCCACGCTTGACCAGTAGCCCTCGCTCCTGACGGGGGTCATGACGGCGAGCGCTCCGGCATCGATTGCGCTCATGCTTTCAGCCTCGCTGGATGCGCGGGTCGAGCGTGGTCTGGAGCACGTCGACGATGAGGTTGAGGCCAACGAAGAACAGCGCCAGCACGAGGATGGTGCCTTGCAGCAGCGGCAGGTCGCGCTGGAAGATCGCAGTGTTGAGCAGGAAGCCGGTGCCGGGCCAGGCGAAGACGGTCTCGATCAGGATCGAGCCGCCGAGCAGGTAGCCGAGCTGCAGGCCCATTACAGCGAGCGCCGTCGGCGCGGCATTGCGCACGACATGCTTGAAAACATCCCACTCGCCCATGCCCTTGGCGCGCAGCGCCTGGACAAAATCCTGTGAGAGGATGTCGGCGACGAGCGCGCGCACGGTGCGCGCGATGATGCCCATCGGGATGGCCGACATCGTGATCGCCGGCAGGATGATGTACCGCAGATGCTCCCAGTCGAACGTCCAGGCTGTCGAGCCGCCTGGACCGGCACCCGTCGAGGGCAGCCAGCCCAGGATGGCGGAGAAGACGATCACCATCACCATGCCCAGCCAATAATGCGGCACGCTGACGCCGAGTATCGAGACCAGCGAGGCGAGCCGGTCGAGGACGCTGCCGCGGAAATAGCCAGCGACGAAGCCGAAGAAGGTGCCGAAGCCGAAGCCGATCAGCGTCGCCAGCGAGGCAAGGATCAGCGAGTTGCCGACGGCCCGACCGACCTCCGAAACAACCGGGCGGCCGGATGCGATCGAGGCCCCGAGATCGCCATGCAGCACCTTCCAGAGCCAGAGCGCGTATTGCACCGGCAGTGGCTTGTCGAAGCCATAGGCGGCGCGCATCTCGGCCTGCTGCGCGGCAGTGGCGTCGATCGGCATGATCGCCGTCAACGGATCGCCCGGCGCCAGGTGGACGAACATGAAGCAGACGATGCTGACGCCGAAGGCGACGGGCAGCACGTAGACGAGGCGCTTCAGGGCGTAGAGAAGCAAGGATCACCTCCCGGCGACGGGCGCAGCCGCGCGAGGCGGCCGCGCCACCGCGTTCTCACTTGTCCATCGTGATCGGCGAGAAGTCCTGGAACCAGTTCTGCGCCTGGACGAAGCCCTTCACCTTGGCGGTCATGGCGCGCGGGTTCACATCGTGCGTCACCATCAGGAAGAGCGCGTCGTCGACGTATTTCTCGTGGATCTTCTGCAGGATGCCGGTCTGCTCTTTCGGGTCGAAGGTGTTGCGCACCTGGTCGAAGAGCTTGTCCATCTCCGGGTCGCAGTAATAGCCCCAGTTGGTGCCGGCGGGCGGGGCGAGGTTGCACTGGAGATGGCGGATGAAGCCGGTGAACGGATCCTGGATGAAGTAGGTGTAGTTCATGCCGGTGCCGCCGCGCGAGCTCGCATCCTTGGCGCCAGCGCGCCAGATGTTGATGAGCTGGTTCCACTCGACCACCTCGAAATCGACCTTGATGCCGATATCGGCGAGATTCTGCTGCACCAGCTCGTTCATCGACAGCGGCTGCATCTGGCCGGAACCCGAGGGAGAGATCAGGATCTTGGTGACGAGCGGCTTCTCCGGTGTGTAGCCGGCCTCCTTCATCAGCTTCTTGGCCTCGTCCGGCTTGTATTCGAGCTTGAACGTGGGCTTGCCGAACCATTGATGTCCGGGCGGGTAAAAGCCCTCGGCCGGGATCATCATGCCCGCCAGCAGTTCCTTCATGCCCTCGCGGTCGACCGCCAGATTGGCCGCCTTGCGGATGCGGATGTCGTTCCAGGGGGAACCCTCGGCGCGCGACAGGTGCCAGGTCCAGTTGTGCGGATAGGCGTTGGTGACGATCTTGAAGCCGGCCGATATCAGCGATTTCGCCGCGTCCGGCGCAGGCGCCTCGATCCAATCGACCTGACCGGAGCGCAAGGCCGCGACGCGGGCATTGGCCTCCGGCAGCGGCAGCAGGATCATTTTGTCGAGCTTCGGCACGCGCGCCTTGTCCCAGTAGTCCGGGTTCGGAACCAGCTCGGCGCGCTCGCGCGGCACGAAGCTCGCGAGTTTCCACGGGCCAGTGCCGGAAGGTGACTTGGCGACGTTGTCCCAGCTCTTGCCCTGCTTCTCCCAGTTGGCCGGCGAGGACATCAGGATCCAGGCAAGCTGATAGGGCAGGGTCGCGTCGGGCGACTTGGTGGTGATTTTCAGCGTCAACGGGTCGATGGCGCGATAGGAGGCGACGGCGGGGATGCGCGACTTGCCCTGCGCAGACTGACGCTGGTCGAATTGCGGAGCGTCGTTCTTGAGCAGCTTGTCGAGATTCCAGACCACGGATTCGGCGGTGAAGGCTGAGCCGTCATGGAATTTCACGTCGGGGCGCAGCTTGAAGAGCCACTTGGTCTTGGTCGGGTCGGTGGGATCGAGCCCCCAGCTGAGCGCCAAGCCGGGCACGAGGTCGGAGGGCTTGGTCGCGCTCGACAGGTCCCAGTTGATGAGCGCGTCATAGACCGTATAGCCCATGAAACGCATGCCCTCGCCGCCATTGTCGGTCTGGCCGGTGGTCAGGGGAATGTCCGACGCCGTCATGCCGATCCGCAGCGTGCCTTGCGCCCAGGCGACACTGTGCAGGGTGGGCAGGATGGCGAGCACGAAAGCCGTCTTCAGAACAGATAGGCGCATAGAACTCTCCCGGTGGCATCGAGCCATCCGAGCAAGCACCGTGCCATCCGACATTTCTGCGCTGGCTCGCGTCGTAACGGTTCTGCGATTCCGCAATCGGGGATGTCGCGTTTCGGTTGGGGATGCCGGTCGTCGCCCTCTCTGATCGATCTTGGCGGGCCGGGGCAGCCCCAGAAGCACATGTGGTGCGGCAGGATACTGCGGCTGACGGCCGACGGCGCGCGCCGCCGTTACCGACCGAGGACGCCGACCGGATGGTATGCGCCCGGACCGTTCACCTGGACCGTCAATCCGGACGAGATCATCGCCGCCGCCGGGCGAGGGCGCCAGGCCCTGAGCTTGGTCCGCGAGGTGCGGGTTGCCGTGTGCAGCCGCTTGATCGAACGTGAGCTTCCGAACCACGGGCGAAGGAGGAAATGCCCTTTGCCGTGGTCCGGCCAGACGAGTGGTACCGCGCCGGCGCCCGGGCTGATGCGGCCCCTATTCCATCGCGGAAGTGAAACCCACACAAAGCCGCCGTAGTGCGACAACGTAGGGGTTGCGCGCCAAAAAGCTGGCTTCGCCAAAATAGATGGGAATTTCGGGCAGTTCCGGCAATTCGATCGCAGTGATCGTGGTCTCGTTGCCATCCATGCACCAGGCGGGAATGATCGCGTAGCCGAGACCGGCCTCGACGCAGCGTTTCACGCTTGAGCTGCCCGATGTCGAGATCGCGATCTCCATCTCGATGTCGTCCTGCTGCAGATAATCGATGGCGAGGTTGCGCAGAAGCTGGCCGGGCTCATAGGTGACGAAGGGGCGTCCCTGGACCCACTGCCTGATCTCCCCTCGCGGTGGCGTCCCCCATTCGCGCGGCAGAACGAGCGCCGGCCGATAAGTGCAGACAAGGTGCTGCGGCACATTGGGATCGCCGAAATAGCGCTCGGTAATGCACAGATCGAGGCTGCCGTCCCGGATCATCTCCGGCAGGGCGGTATCGCGCTCGAAGGCGATGATCTCGACCTGCGGGAAAAGCGCACGGAACTGCGCCAGGATCGGCGGCATCAGATAGAAGAAGATGGCCTGCGGCAGGCCAATCCGCAGCACCGGCCGCTCCTTCTGGAGCGTGCGGTCGAGCCGGGTCAGCACGGTATCGAGCTCCGGCAGCAACAGCTTGTAGAGGCTGCGCCCACGCGGCGTCAGGGTCACTGTCTTGGCGCCCTGCTCGGAGACGACGAGCCGTTCCGCCAGCAATTGCTCCAGCCGCCGCACATGGTTGGCGGCCGACTGGTAGCTCATGCCGAGCTTGCGCGCCGCGGCGGAATAGGAGCCGTCGCGCGCAACGATGAAGAATGTCTGGATGAGCGTCAGATTGGCTTCGCGCATGATCCCTTCCGGCGGACGGCCCGTCATTCCTTCCTACAACAGCGCGCCTTCCGCCACTTGCAAACAATGAGGCAAGTCGAAGCAGATCATTTGCATCGACCCGATGGGTGAAGCCGACGAGGTTCTCGGCATCGCATTACGGGACGAACCGCGCCGGCATGGCCTCCTCTTCATCCATTCATGTTGCCGTGGTCGGCGCCGGGATCGTGGGCGCAGCCGCCGCCCATTTCCTGGCCGCCACGGGCGCACGGGTGACACTGCTCGATGCTTCCGGGCCGTCGGCAGGAGCAACCGGCGCCTCGGATGGGGCGGTTTCGGTCGCCAGCAAACGTCCCGGCCCGATGATGGATCTCGCACGCCACGCCCGGGCCTTCTACGTCCGCAGCGAGCGGGATGGCCTGTTTCGCGGCCTGTTCCATTGCCGCTCGACTTTCCTCGTTGCACGAACGGCGATCGAGGCAGAGCTCGTCGCCGAACATGGCGCCGACCTCGCGGCGGCGGGCGAGCGCGTCGTCGAGATCAGCCGCCCGGTCCTGCTGAATCGCATTCCGGGCTTGGGGGGCAGCGTCTGCGCAGCGCTCGAAATTCCCGATGACGGGCATGCGCTGGGCTACGAGATCACCGAACGGCTCCTGCACAAGAGCCGCGTCAGCATCCGCCGCAATGCGCCAGTGTCCGAGATCGTCATGCGGGCCGGGCGCGTCGGCGGCGTCGCGATCCGGGACGAGCTGCTTGCAGCCGATGCGGTGCTCGTCGCCGCAGGCATCGGCTCGGCTCCGCTGCTCGGCCTCGGCGAGATTCTGATCCCGCGCAAGGGGCAGATGGTCGTCACCGACCGGGCCAGCGCGGCAGGCCCTGCGATCGATGGTCATCTGATGGCGGCTTCCTATCTCGCCGCGAAGCGCGGCATCGTTCGCGACAACGCCCATATCGGCTTGGTGATCGACCCGCTGATGACGGGCCAGTTCCTGATCGGCGGCAGCCGCGAAGACCATCGCAGCGACCACGCCACCGATGCGGTGACCATCGCGGCGATCCTGCGCGAGGCTCTGGATCTCTACCCCCCGCTCGCCGGTCGCCGCGTCCTGCGCAGCTTCGCCGGGGTGAGGACCGCTTCCCGCGACGGCTTGCCGATCGTCGGCCTACACCCGCATCGCGAAGGCGTCGTCATTGCGACTGGCTTCGAGGGCGACGGCATCTGCCTTGGGCCGTTCATGGGTGCTTGCGCTGCCCGCCTGCTGCTCGGCGAGAAGCCGGAAACCGACCTTTCCGCTCTGGCGCCGCAACGCTTCGCTCGCGTCGAGGCCCAGGCATGACCAGCCATTTCTTCTGGAACGGCGAGCCGGTGGCTTTCCAGCCGGGCGAGACGATCGCGGCAGCTCTGCTCCGGGCCGGCGTCGCCGATCTCGGCCAGTCCAACGATGCGCCCGGCGGGCGGGTGTTCTGCGGGATCGGCGCCTGCCAGGGCTGCGTCGTCGCGGTCGCGGGCGCGGCGCCGGTCGAAGCCTGCCTGACACTCGCAAGCGAAGGCCTGCGGCTCGGCGCGCTGCCCGCGATCGGAGCCGACCATGCATAAGGCCCCTATCCTCGTCGTGGGCGGCGGTCCGGCCGGCGCGAGTGCGGCTGCCACCATCGCGGAAGCCGGTCTGCCCGTCCTGCTGATCGAGCAGCGGGATCAGCTCGGCGGCGCCATCCATCGCCAGCCGGCTGCCGGCCAAGAAAGCCATGTCTGGCGGCCCGCTCGCCACCGCCGCAACTGGGCCGGGCTCATGGCGCGGCTCCAGGCCTCAGCCGGTCGCATCGAGACCCGGACGCAGACCGTCTTTCTCGGCGTCGACGGCGAAGGCCACTTTCTGTTCGACGATCGTCGTGCCGGCCGCGTTTTCGCGCGCCGCCCCCGTGGAGCGATCATCGCGGTCGGTGCCGTCGAGACGATCCGCCCGTTCCCGGGCTGGGAACTGCCCGGCGTCATGACGGCCGGCGGCGCGCAGGTGCTGCTCAAGGAAACCGGCCGTCCTCCGGAAGGCCCGATCCTGGTGGCCGGCAGCGGGCCGCTGCTGCCCGCCCTCGCAGCCCAGCTCGCCAAGGCCGGCAATCCGCCGGTCGCCGTGCTGGAGCGCGGCCGGCCGTGGCGCGCCCCTGAGGCTCTGGCCCGTCTCGCTGTGTCATGGGCGCCGATGGCCGAGGCTGCGGCCTATGCAGCGGCACTTGCCATCGGCCGTGTGCCCTATCGTTGCGGAGGCGTGGTGACACGGGCTGAGCCGGATGGCGAAGGTCTCAAGGTCGGCATCCGCGTCGGTGAGACGCAGCAAGTCCTGCGCGTGCGGCATCTGCTGATCCATGACGGCATCGAGCCGAACCGCACCGGCATTCCACTACCGGCCCCCGATGCGGCCGTGTCCATCCTGCTCGCTGGAGACGGGAGGGAAGCGCTGGGTGCGGATGCCGCGCTGCTCGACGGTCGACGCGCGGCGATGCAGGTGCTGGCCCGCCTCGGCCTCGCAGGCACAGACGCTTCGCGGGATGAGCACAGCCTGCAGCGTGCCCGGGGCTTTCAGGCCGCTCTTGCACGAGCGCTCCACAGCGAGCCGATCGCGCCTGCGCCCGAGACCGTGATCTGCCGCTGCGAAGGACGCAGCTATGCGGATCTGGCGGCCCTGCCAGACGACGCTTCGCCCCGCGAGGTCCGGCTGATGGGCCGTTTCGGGCTCGGCGCCTGCCAGGGCCGCTTCTGCGGCCCGATGATCGCGGCCCTGCGGGGCCGGCCATTGCCGGCCGCAACGCCACCGCGCTGGCCCTTGCGACCGGTTTCGGTCGCAGCGCTCGCCCGCCTGACAAACGATGAAACGGAGTGATCTGACCGTGACCATGTCCCTCGCCAAGCCCGCCCGGGCTATCGCTGCCTCCATGGTCGAGGTGACCAATCCGTTCGACGGCGGGCTCGTCGGCAGGGTCCGCCAGGCCGACGAGATCGCGGTGGCCGAGGCCCTGCGCCGGGCGCGCAAGGCGTGGTCCAGCTTCCGCTTCAGCACCCCCGCCGAACGCAAGGAGCTGCTTTATCGGCTTGCCGACCGCCTTGGGGACGAGGCCGAGGCGATGGCCCAGACGATCTGCGCGGAGGTCGGCAAGACAATCACCGAGGCGCGCAACGAGGTCCGCCGCGCCCGCAACACGCTCCGGCTGAGTGGCGACGCCGTCACCGTGCTGCATGGCGAGGTTCTGCCCACAGCCATCGTACCGGGTGCGCCGGACAAGCAGGCCGTCATCACACACGAGCCTGCCGGGGTCCTCGGTGCGATCACGCCGTTCAACTATCCACTCAACCTGCTCTGCCACAAACTCGGGCCTGCGATCGCGGCCGGGAACGCCATCGTCGCGAAACCTTCGCCGAAGGCGCCGCTCGCCGCGCAGCGTCTGGCCGAACTTGCCGAGGAAGCAGGCTTCCCTGCCGGTCTGTTCGGCATCGTCCATGGCGGCGCCGATGTCGCGGCGATGATCGCGAGCGGTGACATCGATCTGCTCAGCTTCACCGGCGGCCCCACGGCGGGCTTGGCGCTGAAGAACGCCTCCGGCCTCGTTCGCTGCCTGATGGAACTCGGCGGCAACGACCCGCTGATCGTCATGCCAGACGCCGATCTCGACCGTGCCGCCGAAGTCGCCATCGCGCACCGCTTCGAGATCGCCGGCCAGAGCTGCGCCGCGGTGAAGCGGCTCTATCTGCACGACGCCATCCGCGAGACGATGATCGAACGCATCGCGGCGCGGGTCGCGAAGGTCGCCACCGGCGATCCGGCCGATGCCGCGACCGTCATGGGCACCGTCATCGACGAGCCGGCAGCGGCCGAGGTCGAGCGGCGCGTGAAGCTTGCCGTTGCGGATGGCGCCCGGATCGTCGCCGGCGGAAGCCGCCAAGGCACATTGTTCGCGCCGACGCTGCTCGACGCCGTGTCGGCGCAGTCGGAGCTCGTCCGCTCCGAGACGTTCGGGCCGGTGCTCGCCGTGCGCCGCTTCGCCGATCCCGATGCGGTGATCGCCGAGATCAATGACGGCGCTTACGGGCTGCAGGCCGGGCTCTTCACGAACGACCATGCGCTCGTGAAGCGGGTCGCCCGCCGGCTCCGCGTCGGCGGCGTCATGATCAACGAGGGCCCGGACTTCCGCGCCGAGAATGTGCCGTTCGGCGGCATCAAGTCGAGCGGGCTGGGCCGTGAGGGCATCCACATGACCCTGCGCGAGATGAGCGAAACCAAGGTCGTCATCGACTGATGATGCAAGGAGCCAATGAGATGATCGATCCCGAACTGCGTCGCCGCCTGACCGGCGTCTTCACCGCGCTGGTCACGCCCTTCCGCGACGGAGCGCTCGATATTCCCGCGCTAGAGAAGCTCATCGCTGCGCAGATCGCGGCCGGTGTGTCCGGGCTCGTCCCGGTCGGCACCACGGGCGAGGCCGCAACGCTGAGCGAGGACGAGGCCGACACGGTCATCCGCACCACGGTGAAGGCCGCGGCCGGACGGGCCTTCGTCATGGCCGGCGCCGGCTCGAACGCGACGCGGCTTGCCGTCGACAAGGCCCGGCGCGCGGAGACGGCAGGTGCTGATGGCGTCCTGCTCGTGACGCCCTATTACAACAAGCCCTCGCAGGATGGGCTGTTCGACCACTTCTCCGCCATCGCCGGCGCCGTGAAGCTGCCGATCATGCTCTACAGCGTGCCGGGACGCACCGGCGTCGAGATCGCGCCTGCGACCGCAGCGCGGCTTGCGGCGGCTCATTCCAATGTCGTCGCCATCAAGGAGGCCGGGGGCAAGGCGGAGCGCATCACGGAGCTGCGACTGGCGCTAGGCGAGGATTTCATCATCCATTCGGGCGATGACGGCCTGACCTTGCCCTTCCTCGCGCTCGGCGCCGACGGCGTGACGAGCGTCGCGTCGAACCTGCTGCCCTCCGAAGTCGTGGCGCTGTGCAGGGCTTGGTCGGCGGGTAACCCGCGCGAGGCGCGCCGCATCCACGAGGCCTTGTTCGATCTGGTCGGCCATCTCTTCATCGAGAGCAACCCGGTCCCGATAAAAACCGCACTCGCACGGGCCGGCGCCATCGGACCGGAGTTGCGGGCGCCGCTCGCGGCTCTGCGCCCGGAAAGCCGCAAGGCGCTCGAAGCAAGCCTGCAATCGTTCGAGAGCCGAGCGAACATATAAGAAAACCGGTAGGACGACGGCTTACTCTCGCATTGTCCTCGGAAGTGCGTCGCCTAGGCTCTTGTCGTCCTAACCACCAGCGCAAGACCGAAAAACATCGGCAAGGGAACGGAGTGGAAAGCTCATGAAATCGATTATTCGCGCCATCTGCGCAGCCGGCCTGGGACTGCTGGCACTTCAAGCCTCGGCTCGGGCCGAGGACACCATCGACGCCATCCGCTCGCGCGGTGTGCTGCGCATTCCGGGGATCATCAACGAGGACCCCTACTTCAACAAGGACCCGCGGTCCGGCGAATGGCGCGGCTTCGCCATCGAGATGGCCCGCGACATCGCCAACACCCTCGGCGTCAAGCTGGAGGTCGTCGAGTCGAGCTGGCCGAACTCCATCCTCGACGTGCAGAGCGGCAAGGTCGATCTTGCGCTCGGTGTCACGGCGACCCCGCAGCGAGCCCTCTCCGTCGCCTTCTCGAACCCGACCTACTTCAACAGCTTCGTCATCGTCTCCCCGAAGCCGGAGCTGTCGAAGCTGAGCTGGGCCGAGCTCAACGATCCGAAATACACCTTCGCGGTCGACCTTGGCTCCTCGCAGGATCTGATCGCCCAGCAATATCTGCCCAAGGCCAAGATGCTGCGCTTCAAGTCCCGTGACGAGGCGATCGTGGCGGTGGTCGCCGGCAAGGCCGACGGTCTCGTCAACACCATGTTGAACGGCCTCGTCATGAGCAAGAAGGCGAGCGGCATCGGCAAGGTGATGGTGCCGTCTCCGGTTCTGTCCACACCCTCCGTGGTCGCCATGAACTGGAAGGCCGACGAGAAGTCGCGCGCCTTCATCTCGGCCTGGGCCGAATACAACCGCCGCATCGGCAACAACCAGACCTGGATCGTGAAGAGCCTCGCGCCCTTCGGCATCACGCTCGACGACATGCCCGAAGGCTTCGGCTTCGGCGGTTAAGGCAGGAGCAGCCCCCAGAGCAGGGCATTTGCGAAAACCGGCTCCGGCCTTTTCGCATCCTGCTCAGGGGCCGCTTTCACGAAAGGCTGGCATGACATGTACACGTGGAGCTTCGCCCCGATCCTGCAGGCGAGTGATCTGTTCCTCTGGGGAGCGTGGATCACCATCGTCTACACGGTGGCCTCCATCGCTATAGGGCTGGTCCTAGGGCTGCTCCTCTGCTTCGCGCGGCTGTCTGGTATCGGGCCGGTGAGCTGGCTGGCGCAGGGCTTCCAGGAGCTGTTCCGCTGCACGCCGTTGCTCGTGCAGCTCTTGTGGATCTATTACGCGCTGCCGTTGCTGCTCGGCTTCGATCTCGCCAACTGGGCGGCGGCGCTGATCACGCTCTCGCTCTATGCCGCAGCCTTCTATGCCGAAGTCTTTCGCGGCGGCATCGTCTCGATCGACAAGGGGCAGTCCGAGGCAGGCGCTGCGATCGGCATGTCGGGCTGGCAGGTGATGCGGCGCATCGTGCTGCCGCAGGCGGTCCGCCGGATGATGCCCGCCTTCATCAACCAGTCGGTGACGCAGTTCAAGAATACCTCGCTGATCTCCGTGATCTCCGTGGCCGAGCTCACCTACATGGCCAGCATCGTCAACGGGCAGACCTACCGCCCGCTGGAATCCTACACCGTCCTCGCGCTGCTCTATTTCGTGATCCTGTTCCCGATCACGAAGTTCGCCGACATCGTCGAGAGCCGGACGCGCGGCAGCCATTGAGCGAGAGCCATTCCATGAACTCCGTTCCCAAGCCTGCCGCCCGCGACACCGTCCTCGAAGCACGCGGCATCACCAAGCGCTTCGGCGCGCTCACCGTCCTTCATGGCATCGATCTCTCGCTCACCAGCGGTGAAGTCGTCTCGATCATCGGGCCCTCCGGCTCCGGCAAATCGACCTTCATTCGCTGCATGAACATGCTGGAGGTGCCGGACACCGGCGAGGTCCTGTTCCGCGGCCGCCGTGTCGGCCCGAAATTCCGCGGCACGGGCCAGCTTCTCGGCCTCGGCGAATTGCGGCGCCATGTCGGCATGGTGTTCCAGCACTTCAACCTGTTCCCGCACATGACGGTGCTGGAAAACGTGATCGAAGGCCCCATGACCGTCCAGCGCAAGCCGCGCGGCGAGGCCATCGACATCGCGATGGACTACATCGCCAAGGTCGGCCTGGCCGAGAAACGCGACGCGCGACCGGATCAGCTTTCGGGGGGACAGAAGCAGCGCGTGGCCATCGCCAGAGCGCTGGCGATGCAGCCGGACGCGCTGTTGCTCGACGAGATCACCAGCGCGCTCGATCCGGAACTCGTCGGAGAGGTTCTGGGCGTGGTGCGCAATCTTGCGGAACAGGGCATGACCATGGTCCTCGTCACGCATGAAATCTCGTTTGCGGCCGGTGTTTCCGATCGGGTCGTCTTCATGGAAGGCGGCCGCATCGCCGAGCAGGGCAGTCCCGACCGCATCCTGCACAACCCGGACAACGAGCGTCTCAAGACCTTCCTCGCGCGCTTCCATGGCTGATCGGCAGGCAAGCAACGCGCGGCCCTTCAAGGTCGTCATCGTCGGCGCCGGCCGGGTCGGCATCGCCCTGGCGCTGCTCCTGCGCGAGGCGTCGGAATTCGAGTTCGTGCTTGCTGACCCAACCGAGCCCGGCCGCGGGCGAGCCAAGGACCTTGCGCTGCCGCTGACGGAAGCGGATCCGGGCAACGCGGCGCAGCTCGACCGGGTCCTGGCCGGGGCCGACGCTGTCGTCGCGGCATTGCCCTCCTCGGCGACGCCGATGGTGGCCGCGGCCGCCCGGCGCAGCGGAAGCCACTATCTCGACCTCGGTGATGACGGAGCCGCGCTCGAAGCCGTCCAGCGCGAGGCCAGCGCCGCGGCCGGCTGCTTCGTCGCCCAATGCGGCATCTCGCCGGGGCTCGTCTCGGGCCTCGTTCTCGATCTCGCCTCGCGCTGTCCTGGCCTACCGGATATCGACGTCCGGATCGGCGCTCTGCCGCGAACGGCCACCGGGCGCCTGGGCTACGGGCTGGTCTGGGATGTCGACGCCACGCTGCGGGAATACACGCGCGCCTCGCTTGCGCTCGTCGACGGCCACGAGACCGGGCTGGCGCCGCTGTCCCGCTGCAGCCCCTTGCACCTCGGATCGCGCGACTATGAGGTCTTCGTCTCCGGAGCCATCCCGGGTACGCTTCGCGACCGCTTGGCCGGCAAGGTCGGAAATCTGATTTCACACACGATCCGCTACCCCGGGCATGCCGACCAGATGGCGTTTCTGCTCGACGAGTTGAAGCTGCGCGAGCGCGTCTATTTGCTGCGCAATCTCTTCCTCAACGCGCTGCCAGAGATCGCCGACGATCGCCTGCTGATCTCGATCACCGCGGCGTCTCGCTGCGCGGAAGGTGCACCCCACGAGCATTTTCTGCGCGAGGTCGAGCCGATGCGAATCGGCGATGTCTCGATCGGGGCCATGCGGCGCACGGCCGCCTCCCATGTCGCGGCGGTGCTCGATCTGCTGCGTCTCGGGCTGATCGGCCGCAGAGGGCTCCTCGCGCAAGAGGACATCCCTCTGGACCTCCTGCGCAAAAACCGGTTCCTCGCCTGGTTCTTCGAGACGCCTGGGGCTGCCTCCGGGCGTGTTGGGCAGGGAGTGCTTCCATGAACGGATCTGGCTTCATGCGGACGAGCGCAGTCGTGAACGATCTGAGCGTCGGGGTCCTGATGCTCGACACCCATTTCCAGCGTCTGCCGGGCGATATCGGCAACGGCCGGACCTGGCCGTTCCCCGTCCAGTTCCGCGTCGTGCGCGGCGCCGATCCGGCTGCCATCGTCCATGGTCGCCCGGAAGAGTTCCTCGAGCCCTTCATCGCAGCCGCCCTCGATCTCGTCGCTTGCGGCGTGCGCGGCATCACCACGAGCTGCGGTTTTCTGGCCTTGCTTCAAAGGGAGCTCGCCGACGCGCTGCCGGTTCCTGTCGCGACGAGCAGCCTGCTGCAGGCACCGCTGATCGAGGCGATGCTGCCCGGCGGGCAGCAGGTCGGCATCCTCACCTTCGCCGCGGAAGCCTTGACGACACGGCATCTGGCCGCCGTCGGAGTGCGCCCGGACACCCCCATCGAGGGGCTGCCTCCGGACAGCCTGTTCCGCCAGGTCTATGGCAATCGCGGCGGCGTGTCCGACATCTCACGGCTCGAGGAGGAAGTCGTGACAGCTGCCCGAGCGCTGGTCGCCCGCCATCCGAATGTCGGTGCGATCCTTTGCGAATGTACCAATCTTCCGCCGCATTCGGCGGCAATCGCCGCTGCAACAGGACGGCCGGTCTTCGACATCATCGGGTTCGTCGAATGGTTCGGGCATGCGATATCGCCGCCGAGCTTCCGATGAGATTTGGCGGGTCGCGCGGGCCAGCTCTCGGCCTCGAGTCAAGGACCTGAGCGATTGAGGCGCTCGTCGCAAGGCGGGACCAAGCATATTCCCTGGGCCAGATCAGGCCATCGATAGCGCCGCCAACGGCGTCAACCGCACTGGCGTGAACCTCCGCTTCAGACGGTGGTCCAATGTCCTGTGGCGCAAGGCGGTGCTGAGCATCGGAGTGTTGATCAATATCTCAGCGCTTTCGAGGGGCGATTAATTTTTGGGCGAATATCGCCGTATTGTATGCATGTTTCCGAGCACTAGCGGGCCGCGACCGGCTCACAGCGCGATGGATGGGCTCAGAAAGCTCGGCACGGTAACTGCATTGCCTCCTCCCGGACTGAAGCGTCCGGCGCCCAGCGGCGCCGGCTATCTCGGGAGAGCATCATGGCCATCACGCGTCGCGCCGCCATTGCCGGAGGCCTGTCAGCGCCATTCCTGATGACGGCACGTGCCAGCGCGCAATCGCCCAGCCGCAGCGAAACGCTCCTGCTGGTGCAGGAATACGGACCGAACAGCCTGGACATGCAGGGCATCGGCGCGTCGCAGCCGGTCAATGGCGTCGCGCTCAACTGCTACGACCGGCTGCTGCGCTTCAAGCCGGTGCCGATCCCCGGCGGCGGCGGCAATCAGGTCTCGATGAGCGAACTCGAAGGCGAGCTTGCGGAGAGCTGGCAGGTCGCCTCGGACGGCATGAGCTGCACCTTCAAATTGCGCGACGCCAAGTTCCACTCCGGTCGCCCCGTCACTGCCAAGGACGTGAAATGGTCGCTCGACCGCGCCGTCACCATTGGCGGCTTTGCGACCACGCAGATGAATGCCGGCTCGCTGGAGAAGCCGGAACAGTTCGTCGCGGTCGACGACAAGACCTTCCGCGTCGATTTCCTGCGCAAGGACAAGCTGACCATGCCGAACCTGGCGGTCACGATCCCCTTCGTCTTCGACTCGGAACTCGCCATCAAGAACAGCGGTGGCGACCCGCTCGCCAAGGAATGGCTGAAGAACAACGTCGCAGGCTCCGGCGCCTTCAAGGTCGAGAGCTGGAAGCCGGGCGTCGAGACGATCTATGTCCGCAACGACGACTGGGCCAGCGGCCCGCTGCCGAAGCTGCGCCGCATCATCGCGCGTGACATCGCCTCGCCATCGACCCGCCGTGCGCTGATCGAGCGCGGCGACGCCGACGTCTCCTACGGCCTGCCGCCGAAGGACTTCAAGGACCTGCTCGACGGCGGCAAGATCAATGTCGTCGGCGTGCCGATCCCCAACGGCGTCTGGGGGCTCTATCTCAACAGCCAGGTCGGCCCGTTCAAGGATGTCCGGCTGCGCCAGGCCGTCGCCTGGGTGTTGCCCTACGACAAGATGCTGCAGGCCTCGCTCTTCGGCCGCGGCGTCGACATGTCCGGCGGCCCCGAGACGCCGAAGCCGGCCTGGCCGACGCCTTTCGCCTACAAGACCAATGTCGAGAAGGCGAAGGCGCTGGTCGCGGCCGCCGGCGGCGGCTTCTCGACCACGCTGCAGTTCGACGCCGGCAACGCGACCGTGGCCGAGCCGATGTCCGTGCTGATCAAGGAGGCGCTCGGCGCCATCGGCATCGACGTGGAGATCACCAAGGTTCCGGGTGCCAACTTCCGCACCGAGATCGCCAAGAAGACCAATCCGATGACGCTGAACCGCTTCGCCGGCTGGCTCGATTACCCAGATTACTACCTGTTCTGGACGATGCACGGCAACAATTCGATCTTCAACATCGCCAACTACCAGAACCCGGAACTCGACAAGCTGATCGACGCCGCCCGCTTCACCACCGACAAGGCCGAATACGAGAAATTCGTGGTCGACTTCGTCAAGCTGGTCGAGCGGGAGGTCCCGATGATCCCGATCTCGCAGCCGACCCACGACGTCGCGATGCAGAAGTCGATCGGCGGCTACCAGTTCCAGCCCTGCCGCGAGCCGGACTTCCGCTACCTGACCAAGGGGTGAGGGGCGTTTTCACGAGCGGGTGCCATGCGCCTGCTCGTCATGCTCGGGCTCGACCCGAGCATCTCGATCAGGCGATTCTCGGGTCTGCGCTGCGCTCCGCCCGAGAATGACGCAAGCAACCTCGGGGGAACTGTACATGCTCGGCATGATCGCCGCCCGTTTGAAGACGACGATCCCTTCGGTGATCGGCGTCATCATCGTGACTTTTCTGCTGACGCGCGTGCTGCCCGGCGACACCGCCGCATATTTCGCCGGCCCGGCCGCCTCGAAGGAGGCGATCGCCGATATCCGCGGCAAGCTCGGGCTAGACCAGCCATTGCCTGTCCAGTTCGTCTCCTATGTCACGGCGCTGGTGAAGGGCGATCTCGGCACCTCGCTCACCACCGGCCAGCCGGTCACGGCCGATCTGGCGCAGCGCCTGCCGGCCTCGGCCGAGCTCACCCTGATCGGGTTGCTGATCTCGATGGCGATCGCCTTGCCGCTCGGCGTGCTGGCCGCGGTGCGGCAGGGCTCCTGGATCGACCATCTCTGCCGGATCGTCGCGACGGCTGGTGTCTCGCTGCCGGTGTTCTTCACCGGGCTGCTGCTGGTCTATGTCTTCTACTTCATCCTGGGTTGGGCGCCCGCGCCGCTCGGGCGGCTCGACGTCTTCTTCTCGGAGCCGCGGCGCGTCACCGGTTTCCTGCTGATCGACAGCCTGATCGCGCGCGATTTCGAGATCTTCCGGGCCGCTCTCTCTCAGCTTCTGCTGCCGGCGCTGACGCTCGCCATCTTCTCGCTCGCGCCGATCACCCGCATGACGCGCGCCTCGATGCTCGCCGTGCTCGTCGCCGATTTCGTGCGCACGGCCCGCGCCAGCGGCCTGTCCACGCGCAAGGTCATCGGCACCTACGCCTTCCGCAACGCCATGCTGCCGGTGGTCACCACGCTCGGCATGGTTTTCTCATTCCTGCTCGGTGCGAATGTCCTGGTCGAGAAGGTCTTCGCCTGGCCGGGCGTCGGCTCCTATGCAGTCGAGGCGCTGCTGGCCTCGGACTACGCGCCGATCCAGGGCTTCGTGCTGACCATGGCGATCCTCTACGTCGCGCTGAATCTGCTGATCGACATCCTCTATGGCGTCATCGACCCCCGTGTCCGGCTGGAGGGCTGAGTCATGAACGAGGTGAGCAAGATCGAGCCCGCCGAGCTGCGTTTCGAGGCTCCGCCCTCGACGTCGCTGCTGGCCCATGCCCGGCATATCGTCGCGGAAAACCCCGTCACCGGCTTCGCCTTCGGGCTGTTCGCGCTGATCCTGCTGGCGGCGATTTTCGGACCCTGGCTCGTGCCCTACGACCCGCTGGCCTCAAATACCAATGCGTCGCTGCAAGGGCCGAGCGCGGCGCACTGGTTCGGCACCGACCAGCTCGGCCGCGACATCTTCAGCCGTGTGGTGGCGGCGACACGGCTCGATTTCTCGATCGCAGTCGCCTCGGTCGCGCTCGTCTTTCTGCTCGGTGGGCTCGCCGGCGTCATGGCCGGTTTCTTCGGCGGCTGGGTCGACACGCTGGTCGGGCGCGTCGCCGACACGATCATGGCCTTCCCGCTCTTTGTCCTGGCTATGGGCATCGTCGCGGCGCTCGGCAACAGCGTGACCAACATCGTCATCGCCACCGCCATCATCAATTTCCCGCTTTATGCCCGCGTCGCCCGCGCCGAGGCGAATATCCGCCGCGAGGCCGGCTTCGTGCAGGCGGCCAGACTGTCCGGCAATTCGGAATGGCGCCTGCTGCTGACGCAGATCGTGCCCAACATCATGCCGATCATGGCCGTGCAGATGTCGCTCACCATGGGCTACGCCATCCTGAACGCGGCGGGGCTTTCCTTCATCGGCCTCGGTGTCCGGCCGCCGACGCCGGAATGGGGCATCATGGTCGCGGAAGGCGCGAGCTTCATCGTCTCCGGCGAGTGGTGGGTCGCCTTCTTCCCCGGGCTGGCGCTGATGACGGCGGTGTTCTGCTTCAACCTGCTCGGTGATGGCGTGCGCGATCTCGTCGATCCGCAGCGGAGGAGCTGACGATGAGCTCGCCGGCCCTTCTCGACATCCGCAACCTCACCATCGAGTTCGCCACCCGCCGCGGCACGGTCCAGGCGGTGAAGGCGATCGACATCAGCGTCGGCAAGGGCGAGACGGTCGCCATCGTCGGCGAATCCGGCTCCGGCAAATCCGTGACCTCCTACGCCGTGGTCCGCATCCTCGACCGCGCCGGCCGGGTGGCGGAGGGCTCGATTGCGTTCTCGGGGATAGACCTCGTCTCCGCGACCGAGGCGCAGATGCGCGACCTGCGCGGCCGCGAGATCTCGATGATCTTCCAGAATCCGCGCGCCGCGCTCAACCCGATCCGCAAGGTCGGCAAGCAGATCGAGGACGTGCTCCTCCAGCATGTCCAGGCGACGCGCGCGACCGCGCGGGAGAAGGCGATCGAGGCGCTGGAGAAGGTCAGGATCGCGCGCCCGGAAGAACGTTACGACGCCTATCCGTTCGAGCTCTCCGGTGGCATGTGCCAGCGCGTGGTCATCGCCTTGGCGCTGGCTTGCCAGCCGCAGCTCCTGATCGCCGATGAGCCGACGACCGGCCTCGACGTCACCACGCAGAAGGCGGTGATGGACCTGATCGTGGAACTGACGCGCGAGCGCGGCATGTCGACGATCCTGATCACCCACGATCTCGGCCTGGCCGCAGCCTATTGCGACAAGGTGGTGGTGATGGAGAAGGGCCGCGTCGTGGAGACGGCGAGCGCCGCCGACATCTTCCGCAACCCGCAGCATCCCTATACGCGCAAGCTGATGCAGGCGACGCCGCGTGTCGGAATGAGTCTGCGCGATCTCCTGCCGGACGATCAAGCCAAGCGCGCACCCTCCAGGCCGGCGGCCGCGCCGGCTGCCACGAAATCCCGGCCAACCTCGTCCGGTAAAGCGCCTCTTCTCGTCGTCGAGAACCTGATCAAGGAATATCCGCGCCCGACCAAGGGCGCCTTCCTCGCGAAGTTGATGGGCAGGGCCGAACCGGACAAGCCGGCCTTCCGCGCCGTCGATGGCATCGGCTTCGAAGTCAGGCGGGGTGAGACGCTCGGCCTTGTTGGTGAATCCGGCTGCGGGAAGTCGACGACCTCGATGATGGTCAACCGTCTGCTGGATCCGACCTCGGGGCGCATTGTCTTCGATGGGCACGATATCGGCAGTATTCCGGCGAGGCAGTTTGCCGCCTCGCCCTTCCGGCGGCGCATCCAGATGGTGTTTCAGGACCCGACGGACAGCCTGAACCCGCGCTTCACCGCCGAGCGCGCGATCGTCGATCCGATCCTGCGCATGGGCAAGATCCGCGGCCGCGCCGCCTTGCGGGCGCGCTGCGAGGAGTTGGCGCAGCTCGTGGGCCTGCCGGTCGAGCTGATCGACCGTTTTCCGCATCAGCTCTCGGGTGGGCAGAAGGCGCGCGTCGGCATCGCACGGGCGATCGCGCTCGACCCCGATCTCGTCATCCTCGACGAGCCGACCGCGGCGCTCGATGTCTCCGTGCAGGCGGTGGTGCTCAACCTGCTGGACGAGCTGAAGCAGCGGCTCGGCATGAGCTACATCTTCGTCTCGCACGATCTCAACGTCGTGCGCCTGCTCTGCGACCGGGTCATCGTGATGCGTACCGGGCAGATCGTCGAGCAGGGCACGGCTGAGGAAGTACTCGGTGCTCCCAAGGCGGAGTATACGAAGGAACTGCTCACCGCGATTCCGCATCCGCCGGCATAGACATCGCCACCAACACGTCACGTCGAAGCATCAGGGCCATGAAGATCAACGACCCCGCCGTTCTCGCCGAAGTCGAGGCTGCTTTCGCCGAATACGAGAAGGCGCTGACCACGAACGATGTCGAGGCGCTCGACCGGCTGTTCAGGAACGCTCCCGAGACCCTGCGTTATGGCGTCGGCGAGAACCTCTACGGCTACTCCGAGATCGCTGCGTTTAGGGCTGGGCGCTCGCCGGCCGGGCTGATGCGGACGCTGGAACGCACCTGGATCACCACTTATGGCGATGATTTCGCCACCGCCAACACGCTGTTCCGCCGCGAGAGCTTACCGGGCAAGGTCGGGCGCCAGAGTCAGAGCTGGGTCCGGTTTCCGGAAGGCTGGTGCGTCGTGGCTGCCCATGTCAGCGTCATTCCCGAATAGTGGCGGCTTGCTCACCCGCACCGAGAGCCTGCGCCTTCAACTTGCCGACGAGATCGTCTCCGGGTTGCTCGCGCCGGGTCAGGCGCTCGACGAGCAGGACCTGGCAGAACGTTTCGGCGTCTCGCGCACGCCGGTTCGCGAGGCGATCCGCCAGCTTTCCGCCTCCGGGCTGGTGCAGGTCCGCCCCCATCGGGGTGCGTTCGTTGCGCTGCCGACCCAGGATCAGCTTCATGACATGTTCGAGGCGATGGCCGAGCTGGAAGCGCTTTGCGCCGGGCTTTCCGCCCGCAACATGACGGCGGCCGAGCGCCATGCGCTGGAGGCGATCCACCAGGAGCTGCGCGGGCTGGTGCATCAGGGCGATCCGTTGCGTTACCACGAGTGCAACGAGACCTTTCACGGTGCGATCTACGCAGGCACCCATAACGGGTACCTGGCCGAAATGACCCTGATGACCCGCAAGCGCGTCGCGCCGTTCCGGCGAGCACAGTTCCGCACGACCGGCCGTCTGGCCGACTCGTGGCAGGAACACGACCTGATCGTCCAGGCGATCCTGCGCGGCGACAGGCAGGCTGCCGCCGAGGCGATGCGCGCCCATATCGGCTTCGTGCGCGACGCCTTCCGCAGCT
Source organism: Allobosea sp. 05L423 (assembly GCF_056397745.1). Classification (NCBI taxonomy): domain Bacteria; kingdom Pseudomonadati; phylum Pseudomonadota; class Alphaproteobacteria; order Hyphomicrobiales; family Alloboseaceae; genus Allobosea; species Allobosea sp. 05L423. The sequence goes on from NZ_JBFTOA010000001.1 coordinate 28,862, forward strand.
ATGCCGAGACGCGCTGACGACACCGCAACCTGTTCCCTCTCCCTATGCGGGAGAGGGCCAGGAGCGGGGCTCGCGACAATGGTCGTGAGCCGAACGCGAGATTGTCAGGACCTGCGCGACCCCTCATCCGGCCCTTCGGGTTGCCTTCTCCCGCAAGGGAAGAAGGAAACGGCGGCAGCCGCTCGCGGCGAAAGAGCAGCTAGCGCTTTCAAGGCACGCTCGACTGCGCCGCAACGAAGGCGCGCCAGCCGCCGAAATCGGTGACGTCCCGTGCGTCTTGCGTCGCCACCGCCTCGCACAGGAAGCCCTTGACCTGCGTGCCATCGGCCAGCGCCAGCGTGCCGATCCCGAGTGGTGCGGGAATTCCGGCGACGAAACGGCCGAACCCCTCCGGCGGCAGCGACCAGACCTCGAGGGCGATTGCCCCGCCGCCATCAGCGACGCGTACCAGACCCGGCCGCTTCGGCGGGCCGCCCGGCAAGGCGTAGAGGCGATAATCGGTGCTGGTCGCCGTCGCGCGGACGAAGCTGCCGCCCAGCGCCGTCAGCTCGCCATTCAGCGGCATGCCCGAAAGATGGGCGCCGACGACCGCGATCTCGATCTCGCCAGCTCTTGTTGAAGCTGGCCAGCCCGGCGCAATCGGCATGCGCAGGCCTGTGGCGCCGAGCGGCAGCCCGCCGGCGGCATGAAAGGCGCGCCCGAAACCGGCAAGAGCCGCATCCTTCCCTGCGGGCCCGATCAGCGTGACGCCTGCGGCCGTGCCGTCCGAAGCGAGGCTGACCGGCAATGCCAGCGCGCAAAGATCAAGCAGGTTCACGAAATTGGTGTAGCGGCCGAGCATGGAGTTCGCGCCGACCGGGTCCGCCGCCATCTCGGTCAGCGTCACCGGGCGCGGAGCGGTCGGCACCATCAGGGCGTCGACCGGCTTCATCACAGCCTTCGCCGCAAGCGTGAGCTCCGCCAGCCTGTAGCGCGCCGCGAAAGCCGCCGCGGCATCCGGCAGCGGCTTGCCGGCTATCACCTGTCGGATCACCGGCAGGATCGCTTCGGGATCGCTCTTATGGAGATCGCGGATCGCCAGCCAGCGTTCGGCCACCCAGGGGCCATCGTAGAGCAGCCGGGCGGCCTCATAGAAGGGAGCGAAGTCGATCTGGACGATCTCCGCCCCAAGCGCCGCCGCCCGTTCGAGCGCCGCGCAGTAGCTCGCCTCGGAAAGGCCATCTCCGGCGAAGTCGCGATCCGCCGGGCGTGGCACGCCGATGCGGATGGCGGGCGGAGCGGCACCGGGGCGGCCAATCGGTAGCGACCGCGAGAACGGGTCGGCCGCATCGGGCCCCGCCATGACACCGAGCACCGCCCAGGCATCCTCCACCGTCAGCGCGAAGACCGAGACGCAATCGAGCGTGCGGCAGGCCGGTACGACGCCGGCGCTCGGCACCAGCCCGACGCTCGGCTTCAGCCCGACGATGTTCTGCAATCCGGCGGGAACGCGCCCGGAGCCCGCCGTGTCCGTGCCGAGCGCAACCGGTACGATCCCTGCCGCGACCGCGCTCGCCGAACCGGAACTCGACCCGCCGGGGACGAGATCGGCGCGCAGCGCGTTGCGTGGTGTCCCATAGGGCGATCGCGTGCCGTTGAGACCGGTCGCGAACTGGTCGAGATTGGTCTTGCCGATGACGATCGCACCCTGTGCCCTCAGCCGCGCGACGGCGCTCGCATCCTGCGTCGGCGGATATGCGAAGGCCGGGCAGGCGGCTGTCGTCGGCAGGCCGGCGACGTCGATGTTGTCCTTCACCGCGATCGGGATGCCCCAGAGCTTGCGGCCGCGCGGTCCCTCCGCCTGCAGGCGCTCCGCTTCGGCTATGACCTCCGCTTCCGGACGCAGTGCGATGAACATGGCCGGATCGCCATGCGTCCGCCAGCGGGCATAGCAGCCCGCTACGGTCTCGCGAAGGCGTTGGGCTCCCGCCAGATGTGCGGCCAAAAGCTCGGTCAAGGTTTGCACGCGGCGCCCTCCCTCACGGTGCCCAAACGGCAGGCAGTTTCCACCTGCGTGTATGCAAGAGTTGTGCGCGCGACCGACGATGAGTTCCCCTGACGACCTGCAGGGGCCGAAAGCCGGCGATCATCTATGCTCGCAGCCCCGATCCCGGCGGGCATGCGCCTTGCAGAGTCTCCCGCATCTGTCGCCACGGGGAGCTGCCATGGGCCGTCTCGTCATTCCGGCTCAGCCTTCGCCCTTCGTGCTCGAAACGGCGCGAACCGCGCTGCTCATGATCGACATGCAGCGGGATTTCCTCGAACCCGGCGGCTTCGGCGAAATGCTCGGCAACGACGTCTCGCGGCTGCGCACCGCGATCGCGCCCTGCCGGGCCCTGCTCGACATCGCGCGAGAAGCCGGCCTCTTCGTCATCCACACGCGCGAGGGCCATCGCGCCGATCTCTCGGATGCGCCCTCGGCCAAGCTGGAGCGGTCGCCGCCGGACAAGCGGATTGGCGCCTGCGGCCCCATGGGCCGCATTCTGGTGCGCGGCGAGCCCGGCCACGACATCATTTCCGAACTCGCGCCGTTTCCCGGCGAACCTGTCATCGACAAACCCGGCAAAGGCGCCTTCTACCAGACCGACCTTGAGCTGATGCTGCGCAATCGCGGCGTCGCCTCCCTGATCGTCGCCGGGGTCACCACCGAGGTCTGCGTCCACACCACCATCCGCGAGGCGAACGACCGCGGCTATCGCTGCCTCGCGGCCGGCGATGCCTGCGCCTCCTATTTCCCGGAGTTCCATGAGGTTGGGCTGCGGATGATCGCGGCCCAGGGCGGCATCTTCGGCAGCGTCGCGACCCGTGCCGAGATCAGTGCGGCCTTCGTGAGCGCAGCTGATTGCAAGGAGGAAAAACCAGCATGAAGACGGGAGATACTCCACCGGGAGGCTTCGATCCCGCCCGGCACCTCGAAGTCATGGCACCGACGCTCGGCCTGACGATCAGCGAGGCGCAGAAGCCGGCTGTGCTGCAATTCCTCGCCATCGCCCACACCATGGCGCGGATCGTCGATACAGCCCCGCTGGCGGATGACAGCCTGGAGCTGGCGCCCAAATTCCGCCCCGGGCTGCCGGGAGACGGCCGATGAGCGACGCCTTCGCTCCGGCCCATGAGATCGCCCGCAGGATTCGGGGCGGGGAGGTCGCCGCCGAGGAGGTGGTGACTGCGGCGCTCGCACGCATCGCGAAGCTCGATCCGCACGTGAACGCTTTCACCGACGTCACGGCGACACGCGCCCTGGAGCAGGCGCGCGCAGCCGATCTCGCCCGCTTGCGCGGAGAGCCGCTCGGGCCGCTGGCGGGCGTGCCCTTCGCGGCCAAAAACCTGTTCGACATTGCCGGCCTGCCGACGCGCGCCGGCTCGAAGATCAACCGCGAGCGCTCTCCGGCGCAGCGTGACGCCGTGTTGGTCGAGCGCCTCGGCGCTGCCGGCGCGATCCTGCTCGGCGGCCTCAACATGGGCGAATACGCCTATGATTTCACCGGCGAGAATGCCCATGACGGCCCCTGCCGGAACCCCCATGACCTCGCCCGGATGGCTGGCGGTTCGTCTTCCGGCTCGGGCGCGGCGACAGCCGCCGGTTTCGTGCCGATCGCGCTCGGCTCCGATACCAACGGCTCGATCCGCGTTCCCGGATCGCTCTGCGGCGTGTTCGGGCTCAAGCCGACCTATGGGCGCCTGCCGCGCACGCGCTCCTTTCCCTTCTGCGACTCGCTCGACCATCTCGGGCCGTTGGCGCGGGACGCAACCGACCTCGCTCTCGCCTACGATCTGATGCAGGGTCCCGACGCAGGCGATCCTGCCTGCGCGCAGCGGCCGGTCGAGCCCGCGATGCCGCATCTGCATGATGGGGTCGCTGGACTGCGCGTCGCCGTTGCGGGCGGATACTTCGCGACCGACGGCATGCCGGACGCCGAAGCAGCTGTCGCCACGGTGGCGAAGGCGCTCGGCGCAAAGCCGGGACTCGATATCGAGGGCGCCGCGATCGCGCGCGCCGCCGCCTTCCTGATCACCAACGCGGAAAGCTCCGGTTTCCATCTGCCGCGCTTGCGAGAACGCGCCGAGGATTTCGATCCCGAGACGCGCGACCGTTTCCTGGCGGGCGCTCTGCTGCCGGCGGCGTGGTATGTTCAGGCGCAGCGCGCGCGCCGCTGGTTTCATGACGAGATGATGCGGCGCTTCGCTGACATCGATCTCATCGTCGCGCCGGCCACGCCGTGCCCCGCGCCGCTGATCGGCCAGAAGACCCTGGAGGTGAGGGGCGAAACACTTCCGCTGCGCCCGAGCCTCGGGCTGTTCACGCAACCGATCTCCTGTATCGGACTGCCTGTCGTGCTCGTGCCGGTCCAGGGCGGCGGGCTTCCGATCGGCGTCCAGCTCATCGCGCCACCTTGGCGAGAGGATATCTGCTTGAAAGCCGCCTATGCGCTCCAGGCCATGGGGGTATGCCGGGCCGCAAGCCCTGAGCATTGATGCTGCTGATGGGTATCTTCGCCATCAGAAGCCTCTTTCGGCGCGATCACCCGATTACCGGGCGCTGATCGCCGCACGGCTTGTGTCAATCACGGAGCGCTTTTCGGGTTTGGTTCAATCCTTTCCGCAAGAGCGGTCAACGGCAAGAGCAGGCGCTTGACCGAGGCGCTGCCTTGCCAGCGCGCAATCGCCGCTCGCGATTGCGCTCGTGGAAGAATGCGCTCTGCGCGCAGGGCGGCGGTCTCCAATCACCGTCACTTGTCCTCTGAAGCTGATGGCAAGACGGGCGGCGCGACACCCCTCTTGCTTCGCTCGGAGGATCGAGGAAAGGCCGGTTTTCACCGAATGGGCCTTGGTCCGGGACTTGCTAGCTGACGGAGAGCGGGCTCGAACCCGCTCCGCAAACAAGGGGACAACGACGTGAAAAAACTCATCGGCGCGGCGCTTGCCGCGGGCACCGTTCTCTGCGCGAGCGGAGCTTTCGCTCAGTCGCCTACGCTCGCTCAGGCCAAGAGCCGCGGCATCCTCCATTGCGGCTCCGGCACAGGTCTCGCGGGCTTCGGGATACCGGACGCTCAGGGCACTTGGTCCGGCCTCGATGTCGATGTCTGCCGTGCCGTCGCTTCGGCGATCTTCAACGACCCGACCAAGGTCAAGTTCATCCCGCTCTCCGCGAAGGACCGCTTCACCGCGCTGCAGTCGGGCGAGGTCGATCTGCTCTCGCGCACGACGACCTGGACAATCTCGCGCGACACCGCGCTCGGCCTGAACTTTGCCGGGGTGAACTACTATGACGGCCAGGGCTTCATGGTCCGCAAGAAGCTCGGCGTAAACTCGGCGCTGCAGCTCAGCGGCGCCTCGATCTGTACCCAGCAGGGTACCACGACCGAACTCAACCTGGCCGACTATTTCCGCGCCAATAAGATCAAATACGAGGTTGTCGCCTTCGCTAGCAACCAGGAGACGGTGAAGGCCTACGAATCCGGCCGCTGCGACGCCTTCACGACCGATGCTTCAGGCCTCTATGCCGAGCGCCTGGGCCTCGCCAATCCAGACGAGCACGTCGTTCTGCCGGACATCATCTCGAAGGAGCCGCTCGGCCCGGTCGTACGCCACGGCGACGATGTTTGGCTCGACATCGTGAAATGGACGCTATTCGCGATGGTCAACGCCGAAGAGCTCGGCATCACCAAGGCGAATGTCGACGAGATGCTGAAGTCCGAGAATCCGGAGATCAGGCGCTTCGTCGGGACCGAGGGCAAGTTCGGCGCGCCGATGGGCCTGACCGATGACTGGGCCTACCGGATCATCAAGCATGTCGGCAATTACGGCGAATCTTTCGAACGGAATGTGGGCCAGGGCTCGCTGCTCAAGATCGCCCGCGGGCAGAACGCGCTGTGGAACAAGGGCGGCCTGCAATACGCGCCGCCGATCCGATGACAATCCGGCGCTGCGCCGCAGCAAGCCGTGCAGCGCCATCGACGCCCCTATTTCTGTCGGTAAAGCAGATAACGTCCGGTGCGGCATGGCCGCCGGATCTCCCGCTCTAGCTGATGGACAGGCTCGCTGCGTGCCGGGTCCAGAGGGCCGGTGCTGCGGAGCGATCTCGCCGCGCCAGCAACTGGTCGAGAAGCCTGAGGCCGGCTGGCCAGCCGCCGTGACCGCTGGCGACGTTGATATGCCCCGCATCGCCCGCATCGATGAAGGCCGCATCCCACATGTTGGCGATGACGCGCGCGCGCTCGATGTTCATGTAGGGATCTGTCCGGCTCGCAACGACGATCGCCGGGAAGGCGAAGGGCCTGTCCGGAACCGGGCCGAAGGATGCGATGCCGCAGACCCGCGACGCGCGCTGTTCGGGATCGGCCGGAGCGGCGAGGAGCGCGCCACCGATGTCGAGCTCTGGATGGCGGGCAGCCAGATGGGCGATCAGTGTCGAGCCGAGGCTGTGACCGACCAGCACGGCGCCCGGCCGGCGTTCGACGTGGTGGCGTAGGGTCGCGAGCCAGGTTTCCAGCTCCGGCGCGTCCCAGTCGCCCTGCTGCACGCGCTCGGCGCCGTCGATTTCGCTTTCCCAGCGGCTCTGCCAATGCGCCGGCTCAGAGCCGTAGAGACCGGGGACGATGAGGACGGTCATGGGGAGTCTCCTATTCCTCCCCGATCATCCCGCCGTCCGGCTCGTTCGGTCAATGAAACGTGTTCGCAAATTTGGACTGTTTTAGAGGACGAACGACCTGTGTCTTTTCTCGTTGGAGAAGCTTGGCCCATTCTGCCGTCGTCTTAGGCAGTGGGCTCTAAATCCCGGCGCCAGCCTGGAGTTCGTCGTCCAACTGGCCGTAGACGCCACGCCAGTAAAGCAGCGCACCCTCGTCCTGGGCGTGCCTGATCGCCTTGATCCGGCCGATCAGGATGGTGTGCGAATGGCGCTCGAGCGCCTCTTCCGTCTCGCAATCGAGGACGGCGAGCGCGCCGTCGAGCGTGGGCGCGCCGGTGACGAGGCGGCCCCACCGGCCGTCCTCGAAGCGAGCTTCTCCCTTGAAGCCGCCGCGTCCCGCGAAGCGATCCGCAACGGACCGGTGGCGCGCCGCGAGGACGTTTATGGCGAAATGGCGGGAGGCCTCGATGGTCGGCCAGGCCGAAGCGCTCTTGTTCACGCAGACGATGACGGTCGGCGGCTCCGCGGACAGCGCGGTGAGGGAGGTTGCTGTCAGGCCCGCGCGCGTGCCGTGATGGGAGGCGGTCACGATACTCACCGCACCGGCCACGTTACGCATCACCGTCTTGAAGGCATCGGCCTCGATGTCATTGGCCGCGAGTGGAGCCACCTGGCGGTTCATGCGATCACCCATACGAACGCTGCGGCGGGTCGGCCGCAAAACCGTACTAGGGCAGGTTTCTAAATTTGTCTATCGACTGAGTAGACAATATCAGGCTGCGCTCGCGTCGCCCGGCTGCTCGCCGCGAGAACGGCGGACGAGGTCTGCGATGGTCGTGTTGTCGACGACGCTCGCCATCGCGTCCCGAACCTGGCTCATCACGGAGCGCACCGGGCAGACGTCGATGTCGCCGCAATCGCTGCAGGCTCTGAAGGAGGAGCGGCTGGCGCAGGAAAGCGGCGCGATTGGCCCTTCTAGAGCGCGAACCACGGCGCCGACCATGATTGCTCGTGCCGGCTTGGCCAGAGCATAGCCGCCGCCCGGACCCTTCTTGCTGCGCAGCATGCCGGCATTGCGCAGGTCGAGCAGGATCGCGTCGAGGAACTTCTTCGGGATGTTGTTCTTCTGCGCGATATCGGCGACCTGAGTCGTCTCACCGGCTTCCAGCTTGGCAAGATGCACCATGGCCTTGAGGCCGTATTTGCCCTTGTTGGTCAGCATAGGCATGCCCCGCCCAGAGAGAAGTATATTCTATCTATCAACATTGCGGCTACGCGCAAGATCGCGTTCTTCGAGCGGAAAACGAAGAAGATTTATTCTGTCGCTTTCTCATGGGCTGGGCCCGCCGCGATCATGTGCGACGGTCAGCCTTCGCTTGCGCCAGTGGGTGAACAACTCCGTTTCGGCGTGCATGGCGTGCGTTCTGGGCTGAAAGTAGGGTCGTGCCCGCACGACATGTCGACCGGTTGCCGGAGCATCGCCGGAATTCCGTCAGCCGAGACCGAAACGTTGCAACGACATCCATGAGCCCTTCAACGTTTCGGAAACTCCACGGGCCTGACCGGCACAGCGAAGGAGTACCCCGGGCTTGTGTCGCCACGCTTCACCGGCGTGGTTTGCTGCCGGTGTCGCGCAAGAATTTCCCTCTGCGGATACTGCGACGTTTCAAGCCTTTCGAGTTGGATTGCGGCAAGATAAAAATCTACTGAATTAATGGTCTAATATTGACCTCGATCAGAGATCGGCCGCAACAATGAGCTGTTGGCACTCTCGAAAGGCGAGTGCCAAGAGGCTTCACGCTTGCCCATGGAGATCGCAATGGCATTTCGGCCGCTTCACGACCGTGTCGTGATCCACCGCCTAGACGGCGAGGAGAAGACGAAGGGCGGTATCATCATTCCCGATACCGCGAAGGAAAAGCCTCGGGAGGGCGAGGTCGTCGCCGTCGGTCCCGGCGCCCGCGATGAGAGCGGCAAGCTCGTGCCGCTCGACGTCAAGAAGGGCGATCGTGTCCTGTTCGGCAAGTGGTCTGGCACCGAAGTCAAGATCGACGGCCGGGACCTCCTGATCGCCAAGGAATCCGACATCCTGGGCGTCATCGGCTGACGCTGCGCAATTCAGTTCCAAGGAGAGCAGCATGGCTGCCAAAGATGTGAAGTTTTCCGCCGATGCGCGCGAGCGCCTCCTGCGCGGTGTCGATATCCTCGCCAATGCTGTCAAGGTCACGCTGGGTCCGAAGGGCCGCAACGTCGTGATCGAGAAGTCTTTCGGCGCGCCCCGCATTACCAAGGATGGTGTGAGCGTCGCCAAGGAGATCGAGCTCGCCGACAGGTTCGAGAATCTCGGCGCGCAGCTGCTGCGCGAAGTCGCTTCGAAGACGAACGATCTGGCCGGCGACGGCACCACCACCGCGACCGTGCTTGCCCAATCGATCGTCCGCGAGGGTTCGAAGGCCGTGGCCGCCGGCTTCAACCCGCAGGATCTGAAGCGCGGCATCGACCTTGCCGTGATCGAAGCGGTCAAGGATCTGGAGAAGCGCGCCACCAAGGTCGGCAAAGCCGATGATATCGCGCAGGTCGGCACGATCTCGGCCAATGGCGACGCCTCGATTGGCGCAATCATTTCCGAAGCTGTGCAGCGTGTCGGCAAGGAGGGCGTGATCACGGTCGAGGAGGCGAAGAGCCTCGAGACGGAGCTCGATGTCGTCGAGGGGTTGCAGTTCGACCGGGGCTATCTCTCGCCCTATTTCGTGACCAATGCCGAGAAGCTGCTCGTCGAGTTCGACGACCCCTACATCCTCATCCATGAGAAGAAGCTGTCCTCGTTGCAGTCTCTGCTGCCGATCCTCGAGGCGGTGGTGCAGACCGGCAAGCCGCTGCTGATCATCGCCGAGGATATCGAGGGCGAGGCGCTGGCCACGCTCGTCGTCAACAAGCTGCGCGGAGGCCTCAAGGTCGCGGCCGTGAAGGCGCCCGGCTTCGGCGATCGCCGCAAGGCGCTGCTGGAGGATATCGCCATCCTGACGGCTGGCGAGACGATTTCGGAAGATCTCGGCATCAAGCTGGAAAACGTGACGATCGCCCAGCTCGGCCGCGCCAAGAAGGTCCGAATCGACAAGGAAAACACCACCGTCGTCGACGGCGCCGGCAAGAAGAAGGCGATCGAGGCGCGTGTCGCGCAGATCAAGGCGCAGATCGAGGAGACGACCTCCGATTACGATCGCGAGAAGCTGCAGGAGCGGCTGGCCAAGCTTGCTGGCGGCGTTGCTGTGATCCGCGTCGGCGGTGCGACCGAGATCGACGTGAAGGAGAAGAAGGATCGCGTCGACGACGCGCTCAACGCCACCCGCGCGGCCGTCGCCGAGGGAATCGTTCCGGGCGGCGGTGTGGCTCTCCTGCGCGCGAAGGCCGCCGTCGCCAAGCTGAAGAGCGATAACGACGATGTCACCGCGGGCATCCAGATCGTCCTGAAGGCTCTGGAGGCGCCGATCCGCCAGATCGTCGAGAACGCCGGCGTCGAGGGCGCCGTCGTCGTCGGCAAGCTGCTGGAAGCGAAGTCGCCGACCTATGGCTACAACGCCCAGACCGAAGAATATGTCGATCTGATCGAGGCCGGCATCGTCGACCCGGTCAAGGTGGTCCGCACGGCCCTGCAGGACGCAGCTTCCGTCGCAGGTCTGCTCGTCACCACCGAGGCCCTGATCACCGAGGCGCCCAAGGACAAGGTGCCCGCGCCGGGGCTGCCGCCGGGAGGCGGGCTCGACTTCTGAAGTCAGCCTCGGACTTCAGTCAGGCCTTGATCGGGTGACGCGCGGCCTCCGTCGCGCGTCACCTTCGCTGGCTTCGTGCCGGTCGCTTTTCAGTGATGAAGCCCGCCGCGAAGTCACGCGAGCGGCCAGTTTTCGCGAGTGCTGCATGGTTCGCAAATCGGTCGATATCGCTGTCCTGGGCCTGGGCGCCATGGGCTCCGCTGCCCTGTTCCAGCTGGCAACCCGAGGAGCGGATGTTCTCGGGATCGATCAGTTCAGCCCGCCTCATCAATTGGGTTCGAGCCACGGCGAAACGCGGATCACGCGCCTTGCCGTCGCGGAAGGGAAGGAACTGGTGCCGCTGGTGCGGCGATCCCATGAAATCTGGCAGGAGCTGGAAGCCCGTACCGGCGAGGGCCTGTTCGGCCAGGTCGGATTTCTGGCGGTTTCCGGCAGCGGGCCGGGCCAGGGTTCTGCGGACTATGTCGACCGCGTCACCGCGGTTGCGCAAGGGGAGGGGATTCACCACGAAGTCATCGACGCCGCCGAAGCGCGGCGCCGTTATCCCTGGCTCAATGCGGGCGACGGCGATCGCGTCTATTTCGAACCGGAAGGCGGCTTCTTGCGGCCCGAGCACTGTGTCTCCGCGCAACTGCGTCTCGCTTCCGCCGCCGGCGCGAAGCTGATGCTCGACACCCCTGTCCGGGCGATTGTTGCGCAAGGCGATCACATCGAGCTTCGGACTGACAACCAAACGATCCTTGCCGGCCGTGTCGTGGTGAGCGCGGGAGCCTGGGCGAGCAAGCTGTTAGGCCCGGGCTTCAACGCCCTGCTGCGCCCTACGCGGGAAATCCTGCACTGGTACGGTCTGGACTCCGCGGCATCGCCCCAATGGACGGACGCACCGGTTTTTATCTGGGCCACAGGTGCGCGGCAGGGCTTCTACGGTTTTCCGGCCATCGACGGGACGGTGAAGGTCGCGCATGGGGAGAAGAATGTCTTCGTCGACCCCGACCGTTTCGATCGTTCGAGCGACGAGGCTGAATCGCGAGATTTCTACGCCAAGGCGATCGAAGGGCGGCTGAATGGCCTGCGCGCCGATAACTCGCGTCGCAAGACCTGCCTTTATACGGTCTCGCCCGATGGTGGTTTCGTCATCGACGAATGGCCCGAAAGCGAGCGCGTCCTCGTCGTCTCTCCCTGTTCCGGGCACGGCTTCAAGCACTCGGCTGGGATCGGCGAGGCCGTGAGCCAGCGCATTCTGGATGGCGCGAGCCGCATCGACCTGTCGGCTTTCCGGCTCGGACGGTTCGAGGCCCGCAACAACGGCTTCTGACTTTTACGCCAGACACCGCTGGCTGGGGCAGCCTCAGCTTTCGAGGAAGGCGGCCACCTGCGGATGGGCCCGCAGTGCAGCGACGTCCTCCGGCGTGGGCAGGACGGGCCGGTCGCGTACGGAATCGACCAGGCACAGAAAGCCGAGCGGCGCGTCGGTCGCCGCACGGAATTGGTGCCAGGTCCAGGCGGGTATCGTGACCAGGTCCAACTCACCGATATCGTCCACCTGCGTGCCGACGAGGCAACGGCCGTGTCCGCGCAGAACCATCACGCCATGGACATGGCCGTGGCGTTCCAGCGTGGTGTGGCCGCCGGCGGCGACCTCGAAATAGCGCAGTTCGCCGGCGAGGTCCGCGTGCGAGAACAGTGTCTGCCGGGAGACGTTGAGGAACGGCGCCGTCGCATCCTGCTTGTAGGCGAGACGGTCGACCCCTTGCCAACCGAAATCGTCCTGCCAGCGACGCAGCGTGGCGGACTGGGGCGAGATCTGCTCAGGCATGGGCTTCTGCTTTGGCATGGCTGCGTACCTGATCGACGAATGCGGCCGTCGCCTGGCTGAGACGCCCGCGTTCGGCCAGAAGGTTCCCGCCGATCAGCAGCATCACCTCATCCCCGTAGAAGTCGAGGATTTCCGGCACGCGGGCAAGGCTCAATCCTCCGGCCGGCACTGGCAGTGCCGCTATGAGATCCCCAGAAGGCGCGAGGGCCGCTGCGCTGATCTGCCGGCACGTTTCGGGCGAGCACCCGAAGCGACCGCCGAAATTCGGAAAGATCACGGCATCCAACCCGACGAGCCGCCAGAGCTTCGCCAGGAAGGCTGGCGCGATGCGCGCAGCACCCGCCAGGCTGGGATGCGCCAAAAAGGCGATGTCGTCGTGGTCGCGGATGAGCTGCTGGACATTGGAAAGGCCGAGGATTGCCGGTGCGACCATCGCGGTGTCGAGCCCTTCCTCGCGCAGGATGCGCAGTTGATCGCGGACTGCATCGAGGCTGCCGGACAGGCTTGGCACATAGCGCGTCGGATGGCCTGTCGAGGCGGTAGCTCGGCGCACCGCGCCGGCGCAAGCTGCAACGCGCAGGTGAAACGGGCTGAAGTCTTGCTGGGCCAGGCCGTGGTCGTCCTTGACGTAGTCGATGCCACCCAGTGCGAAGGCGTGGGCAAGTTCCGCCAATTCCTCCGGAGGCAATCCCTGCGGCTTGAGCGCCGACGCGGTGAGTGCCCGCGCTCCGGCGTTCACGCGCGCGCGCAGTCCCGGGAGGCCGGCATGGGGGCCGTTGCCGAGCTGCCGCTTCAGTAAGGCGGGCAGGTCAGCATCCACCAATGTCAGGTCATCGTGCAGAGACGAGTTGCCGAACAGCATGTTTAAAAGCTGCCCGGCATCCGCGCCGATGGTGGCCGCCGAGAGCTGGATGCGGATGGCGTGCAGATCGGGACTCAAGGCCTCGACAGCTTCGACACGGCCGAGGATATCCGCGAGGATCCCGCTCTGGCCGACAGCCTCGGGCGGCATTTCGATGCTTTGCTCGATGGCGACCGCGCGCGCACGGGCTGCAACATCCTCAGCCTTGCCGCGCAGATGATAGGTGACTTCGATCCAGCTCATCGTCCGCTCGTCTTCTGCCGCAGTCGCGAGAGAGGAGTTTGTGGCGACGGTATGTTGCGGTCAAACAAACATTATTTTAAATGACGAAAATCAAAAGGATTAATATTCTAAAATAATACGACAGTATGAACCAAATATCTTTTGGGATTGATTAATATTGGCTTTCTCGGTTGGGGTGCGGAGGCTGATTTAGACAATCGTCATGCCGGACGGATCGGAACGGGATTGGGAAATCTCAACATCGCATGGGCAGATATTCGTCAGGACGTGGGATGAGGTCGGAAATCGCGCTGCTCCCATTGTTCTGTTCGACGGCCAGATGGACAGCGCACAGTCGTGGGGAGACTTCCCGTGGCGCTTGTCGCGCTCGACGGGGCATATGGTCGTGGCCTTCGACAGGCTGGGACCCGGGCGTTCTGGTCCCTTCCTTGAGGTCCCGTCGGCCGATTTCTGGGAGCGGGAGGTGCAGGCCGCCACCCTGCTGATCGGCGATCATCTCGGTTTCAGAAGCTTCATTGCCTGTGGTCACAATCTGGGTGGAGCGATTGCCGTCGATACGGCGGCTCGGCGCGGGAACGCGTGTCTCGGTCTGATCACGATCGGGGGTTGGGCTCACCTGAATGACGGCATCCGCCGCGGCATTCTTCAGGCCGGGAGACCCGGTCCAGAGCGGGACGAAGCGGCTGCTCCCGCTGGCCTTGATCCAGGCGGGACCGCGTACGGGAGCCTGGATGCGTGGGCTAGCTCGCCAACGTTTGATGTCTTGATCGATGAGGCGCTGTCAAAACTCCGCTGCCCAGTCCTTGCCGTGCATGGCGAGCTGGACGAGGTTTGCTCGCTTGAGCATGCGAGGCGGATCGCATTCGGGAGAGGGTGCGTCGGCGTCATCCCTGGTGCAGGCGCTTCACCGCATAAAGAAAAGGAAGGCGACGTCCTCGCCGCGATCCGGGACTTTCTGGCGCTAAGCGTGTTCCCTCTGCCGATCCATTGAAGTCGAGGATTCTTCCGCCGCGAGTAGCTGGGGGGCATCGGCAAGCTCGGGAATTTCCGAGAAACCGGAAGCTACAGCCGCGGAACCGCTTCGAGGAGGCGGCGCGTATAGGCGTGCTGCGGGGCGCTGAACACATCCTCGGCCGGGCCGGTCTCGACGATCACGCCGTCCTTCATCACCGCGATGCGGTCGCTCATGTGTCGGATCACGCCGAGGTCATGGGAGATGAAGAGCATGGCCAGCCCGAGACGGTGCTGAAGCGCGATCAGCAGATCGAGGACCTGCGCCTGCGTCGTGACGTCGAGCGCGGAAACGGGTTCGTCGCAAATCAGCAGATCGGGCTCGCTGGCCAGGGCCTGCGCGATCGAGACGCGTTGCCGCTGGCCTCCCGACAATGTCGTCGGCCGCCGGCTGAGGATATCCGGGGGAAGATTGACCAGCCTAACCAGCTCCTGCACGCGCGCGGCCCGTTCGCCCGGGCCGAGGTTGGTGTGGAGGCGCAGCGGCTGCTCGATGATCCGCTGGACTGTGTAGCGCGGGTCGAAGGAGCTCAGCGGATCCTGGACGATCGTCTGGATATGCCGGCGCAAAGGCCGCCGCAGGCGTTCGGATAGCTGGCTCCAGGGGAGACCGCGGAAGAGGACGTCGCCCTCGTCGGGGCTGCGCAGCGCGAGCGCGACCTTGCCGATCGTCGTCTTGCCGGAGCCCGACTCCCCGACGATGCCGAGGGTTTCGCCCCGGTGGACTTCAAGCGAGACGCCGTTCGCCGCGTGGGTCACGCCGCGATCCGG
The DNA here is from genome assembly GCF_056397745.1 of Allobosea sp. 05L423. Classification (NCBI taxonomy): domain Bacteria; kingdom Pseudomonadati; phylum Pseudomonadota; class Alphaproteobacteria; order Hyphomicrobiales; family Alloboseaceae; genus Allobosea; species Allobosea sp. 05L423. Next base: position 44,005 of record NZ_JBFTOA010000001.1, read on the forward strand.
GCGGGCGAAGCGGACTGTAATGTCATGCATCGCAAGGGTCGGTTCCCGTCGGTCGGGCTGCGCCTTCACCGGCCGCAGGCCCTGCGTGGACAGCCAGCGGCCTCGCGTCGCTGCGCTCGGCACGGCCGACAGCAGGCGTTGCGTGTACGCATGACGCGGGTTTCGCAGCACCTCCCGCGCCGGGCCGGTTTCGACCAGCTCACCGTTCTGCATCACGGCGATCCTGTCGGCGAGCTGCGCGGCGACCGCCAGATCATGCGTGATGAGCAGGATGCCGTGTCCGGCCTTGGCGAGCCCTCCGAATACGCCGAGAATCTGCTGCTGGACGGTGACATCCAGTGCGGTGGTCGGTTCGTCGGCGATGAGCAGGCGAGGGCGGGCGGCCAGCGCCGAGGCGATGAGCGCTCGCTGCCGCAGCCCGCCGGAGAGTTCGTGAGGATATTGCGCGGCGCGCGTCGCCGGATCGGGAATGCCGACGCGGGCGAGCAGGGTTTCGACCTCCTTGCCGATCTCGCTTCGCGGGACCAGCGCGTGGGTCAGAATCGGCTCGCCGACCTCCCGGCCGACCGTGCGAAGGGGATCGAGGGAGACGAGAGCGTCCTGCAGGACGAAACCGATCTCCCGGCCTCGGATCTTCGCCCACTGCCGCTCCGAGAGATCGGCCAGCGCGACGGTTTCGCCGTCATGGCCCGAGAGGCGCAGCGTGTCGGCGCGCAGCTGCGCCCCCGGTCCCGCCAGGCCGACGAGTGCGCGCGCGGTCACCGACTTTCCCGAGCCGGATTCGCCGACGATCGCAAGGATTTCGCCCGAGCCGACGGCAAAGGAGATGCCGCGCACGACCTCCCTCGGCCCGTGCCTCCCCAGGAAGGTGATGCGCAGGCCGTGGACCTCGATGATGGGCGGTCGATAGGTCGGCGCTGCTGCGGCCAGGTCTTGCCGGCCCATGAGCTGGACGTTCATGGCAGGTCTCCCTGTGATAGCAGGAGCTGCAGGCGACGCCCGAGGATCGTGATCGCGATGACGGAGGCTGCGACGACGGTTGCCGGCAGGAAGCTGATCCAGGGCGCGGTATCGAGGAAGTTGCGGCCATCGGCCAGAAGCGCACCCCATTCGGCGGCGGGGGGCACCACGCCAAGGCCGATGAAGCTCAGGGCCGAGGCCGACAGCACGGCGTTGCCGACGCCGATGGTCGCGAGGACGACGAGCGGCCTGATGGCATTCGGAATAACATGGCGGGCGATGATCGTCGGGGTCGGTTCGCCGAGCGCCACGGCATGCTCGACATAGCCGGACTGCCAGACCCGGAGCACCTGCGAGCGCACCAGCCGCGCATAGCCTGCGATGCTGGAAAGCCCCACGGCCAGCAAGGTGTTCGTCGGACCGCGGCCGAGCACGGCGATGATCAGCAGCGCGAGCAGGATCTCGGGGAAGGCGAGCAGGATATCGATCAGCCGCACCAGCACGCGTTGCAAGCCAGGCGGCGCGAGCCCGGCCGCCGTGCCGAGCAGAACGCCTCCGGCGCAGCCGATCAGCGTCGCGCCGATGCCGATCCCCAGGGACATCGAGGTCCCGTGGACGACGCGGGTGAAGACGTCCCGGCCGAGCTGGTCGGTTCCGAACCAGTGGGCGAGGCCGGGCGGCAGCAGGATCGCGTCGGTATCGACCGCATCGGGCGCCAGCGGCGTGAACCAGTGCGGTGCGCCGGCCGCTGCCAGCAGGAGCAGGGCGAAGGCGAGCGGAATGAGCAGCCCCGGCGCACGCCACGGGTTCCCGGCACGGTTGCCGCTTCGGGTGCGCGCGACGATGTCGAGAACCTCGCTCATCGTGCCGCCCTCCGCAGCCGTGGATCGATCAGCAGGTAGAGCGCGTCGACGATGAGGTTGATCAGCACCGAGACGAGCGCCGACAGCATGACCAGTCCGAGCAGGAGGGGCATGTCGCGCGTCTTGATCGCCTGCAAGGTGATCTGGCCGATGCCGGACCGTCCGAACACGGTCTCGGTCAGGATCGAGCCGGCCAGAACGCCGGCGAAGAGCGTGCCGGTCAGCGTCGAGACCGCGAGCGCGGCATGGCGCAGCGCATGGCGCAGGCGCAGCTGCGTTTCGCTGACGCCGCGTGTCCGGACGGTCAGGGCGAAGGGCTGCAGCAGTGCTTCTTCCAGCCCGTCGCGCAGGACCTGGGTCAGCAGCGCCGCGAGCGGCAGGCTGAGGGCGATGGCGGGCAGAACCAGCGCGTGGATGCCGTCTCCGCCGATGATCGGAAACCAGCCGAGATAGAAGCTGAACACCGTCAGCAGCAGAAGGCCGACCCAATAGACCGGCGTGCTCAGCACGGCGAGCTCCAGACCGGCGAGAGCGGTTCGCAGTCCCCTGCGCCGCCCGGCCGTGGCCAGCGCGTTGACGAAGGCGAGGCCGAGAGCCAGCACCATCGCCGTCCCCGCGAGCTGGAGAGTCGGCCCGGCGGCTTCGCGGATGACATCGATGACCGGCTGCCGATACTGATAGCTCTGGCCGAAATCGCCGAGCAGGGCCTGGCCGATATAGCGCGCATATTGCACCGCCAGGGGCTGATCGAGCCCGAATTGCCGGATCAGCGCCTCCCGCTCGGCGGCATCGACGATGTTCTCGCCCCCGGTGAGAACCGCGACGGGGTCGCCGGGGATCGCCTTGACCGCGATGAAGGTGATCGTGGCCGCGCCCCAGAGCACGGCGACGATCACTCCAAGGCGCCTCAGCCCGATGGGCAGGGCCTTACGGAGCCAGCCAGGCATCGTAGAAATTCGGTTTCGCGTTGGTCGCCCAGCTGATGCCTTGCAGCTTTCTGGAGGCGCCGAGCTGATAGGCGGCGACATAGAGTGGCACGGCATAGGCCTGTCCGATGATCTCGGCCTGCGCCTGGCCGTAGAGGCGCTGGCGCTCGTCGCCGGCAGCGCCGATTGCCTTCGTCAGGATGTCGTCGAGGCTCTTCGCGCGGGCATAGTTGGCGCCGTTCGGCGGGATATAGCCGGAATGGAAGACGGTCCGCAGGATGTCCGGCTCGGCCCGCACATAATATAGAGAGGTGAGATCGTAGTCGTTTGCGCCCGTGCGGGCCGTGTAGCCGCCGGCATCGACCGGGTCGAGCTGCAGGTCGAAGCCCGCCTTCTTGACCGAGAACTGGATGGCCTGGGCCAGCGTCAGGTCCGAGGCGCCCCAGGCGGCGGCGTCATAGACGAAGCGGACGGTGAGCCGCTCCCCGCCTTTCGCGCGAATGCCTTCGGCATCCCTGGTGCTCCAGCCGGCTTCGTCGAGCAGCTTGGCTGCCTTCTGCGGATCGAAGCCCCAGCCCGCAGCGATCTTCGGATCGTAGTAGAGTGTTGAAGGACCAAGGATATTGTCGGCCGCCTTCAGGCTGCCGAAGAAGGCGGCCTTGACCGCGGACGGCGCATCCACGGCGCTCTGGAAGGCCTGGCGGACCCTGACATCGGCGAAAGGCCCGCGGCTGGTGTTGAGGAACAGGGCGCGGTTCACGCCGGGGTTCTCCCGCGTCACGACCTGGAGGCGACTATCCGCCTGGACGGTGCGGAAATTGGCTGGCGGAACCTCGTCGATCGCCTGTGCCTGCCCGCTGCTGAGCGCGCCGAGGCGAACGGAGGACTCGGGCAGATACCGGAACACCAGGGCATCGAGATGGGCCGGCCCCTGATGCGCCGCGTAGCCGGGCCCCCAATTGTAGTCGCCGCGCTTCGTCAGCCGGCTGCCGCTGCCTTTGGTAAAGCTCTCGAGCAGGAAGGGGCCGGAGCCGACGACGGTATTGGTCGTGCTCTTGGCATTGCGCAGGTAGGTCGGGGACTGGATGCCGAGATAGGGCAGGCTGAGCCCCTGCAGGAGCGGGGCGAATGACTGCTTGTAGGCAATGACGAGGGTCGCGGGATCCCGGGCGGTGATGCTGTCCACCGGTCCCAGCAGCGATTTCGCATAGCTCGACGTCGTCTTGGGGTCGAGGATGCGGTCGAAATTGAACTTCACCGCTTCGGCATCGACAGAGGTGCCGTCGCTGAAGGTCACGCCGCGCCGCAGATGGAAGGTATAGACGGTATTGTCTGCGTTCACCTCCCAGCGCTCCGCCAGCCACGGCGTGAAGCGATTGTCTTCGGCCTGGCCGACGAGGGAGTCGACGAGATTGCGGGTGATCAGCGCCGTGATGGAGTTGCCCGTGATCGAGGGGTCGATGATCGCGGTGTCGCTCGCCAGGCCGACGGTCAACGTGCCGCCAGCGGCAGGCTTGCCAGCGGGCTGGTTGTCGGCGGCGAGCACCGGGCCGCCCGCCGCGAGCAGGGCAAGGGCGGCGGCCGCCGCAAGCACCTGATGTCCGCGCCCCTGGACAACTGCATGAAGCGATGGTCGCCACATGCGACGTGCAGTGCGGATTTCGGCCTGGATCATCGTAAAGCCTTCAAATGAAAAGCGATCATCGGCGCAGGCCAGCGATGGCCGCGACGTTGAGCCCTTTACGCGTTAGAAATCGATGCTCGATCGAGCTATGCCGACGAGGTCGGCGATCTACTTCCTGCTGCGGCGCGTTTCGCCGGTGCGCGTCCAGTGCAGAAACGCAGACAGGCGCAGCAGAGCGTGAACGATGAAATTGAAGAGAACAATCATGGGCTTTCCTCAAGCAAAGGAGCCCACGGCTATGCGCGTGGTGCTTTTAGCATTGGTGACGCGGTGCAAGCTGCTCCAACAAATCCCGCGACCGTCTTGGCCTGAACCGCGACGATGTCAGTAATAATCGTGTGATGTGGCCACGACGTCAATCGAATGTCTTTTCAAATACATTCGACCATGAGCAAAAATCCGCTTTGGCAGGCCTCTCGGAAGGAGTGTTCGATCTCCGTGGCATTCCTCTTGCAGCTCCGTGGAACGGGCGGGTCTGGCCCGTTCCACAAAAGGACGTCAGGCGCTGCGGGCTATGGAAGGGGCCGCGGAAGCCGATGCCAGGGGCGGCAGTTCCAGATTGGAGCGGAAGTCGTCGCCGACATAGTCGGTGTCGATCAGTGCGCGGCGGCGCAGCTCGGGCAGAAGGCCGTTGAGCAGGAGGTCTTCCTGATCGGGATTGCCGAGACCGTGAAGGGTGAGAACATCGAGCACGCCCGCGCGGAAGCGCTCCTCGATCGCATCGGCCAGCTGCTCGGGCGTTCCAGCGACGGACCAATGGCCGGTCTCCTGCGCCTCGATGATGAGCTCGCGCAGCGTCAGGCCCTGCTTCGCGTAGCGGCTGAAGATCTCGACGCGGCCGCGGCGCCGGTTGGTGCTGGTGACCTCCGGCAGCAGGCTGTCCGGCAGGGGCTTGTCCAGCGGCAGCCCGGACAGGTCGATATCGCCGCCGAGCATGTCGGCGAGCTTGAGGCGCCCGAGCTCGTAGTCGATGCGCTCATGCTTTTCCTTCAGGCGCAGGGCGACATCCGTATCGGACTCCCCGATCACCGAATGGAACGAGTTCATGACGAAGGGCAGGTTGTCGCCGCGCCCGAAACTCTTGGCCCGACGACGCAGCTCGGTCACGAAGGCGATCGCGCCTTCCAGCTTCGGCTGCGAGGTGTAGACTACCTCGGCATAGCGCGCGCCGACGCTGATGCCTGCTTCGGATTGACCGGCCTGGAACTGCACCGGCCGCCCCTGCGGCAGCGGCGGCACGTTGAGCGGCCCCTGGACGGTGAAATGCCGGCCCCGATAGTCGACGCGATGGAATTTGGCCGGGTCGAGCGCGAGCGCGCCTGAAGCCTTGCGCGTCACGGCGTCCCTCTCATTCGCATCGTACAGCGCATTCACGACCTCGATGAATTCTGCGGCGCGGGCATAGCGCTCCTCCGGGCTGAGCAGCGCCTCGCCGAAATTCTCCTCGCCGACCGAGGAGGTCACCGCATTCCAGGCGGCGCGGCCGCCGCTGGCATGGTCGAGCGTGCCGATCAGGCGGGCCAGATTGTAGGGATGGTGAAAGGTGGTCGAAACCGTCGCGACGAGGCCGATGTGTGACGTCACCTGGCTCAGCGCCGCGAGTGCGATGAGCGGGTCCTGTGCGCCTGCGGTGCCGGCGAGGCCGGCGGGGTCGATCTGCAGCAGGTCGGCCGTGAAGAGCCCGGTGATCTTCTCGGCCTCGGCCCGGCGCGCGAATGCGGCGGCTCGCTTGGCTCCGGTTGCCGGATCGGCATCGTTCGAGGCTGCGATGACGTTGGAGGCGCCCATCAGGGTCTTGAGGCGGCGGCGCGGGGCGGAGGACATGGAAGCTTCCTTCTCTCGGATCGTTGGTTCGGCTATCGGTGGCGCCGGACGATGGCTCCCGCGGCGATGGCCCGGTTGCGCTGCTCAGGGCAGAGTGGGCACGGCGCCGAGCAGAGCGCGCGTCTAGCTGTGGGCCGGCACGGCTGCCGACAGAGCCGCTGCTTCCACTCCGCCCAGAAACGTCCTTCTCGTACGATGATGCCAACCCCTTCTGGCTGTCTCAGGCGGCGAGGGAGGTTCGGGCCGCGGCCGCGAGCAGCTGGATGGTCGTCAGGCGCCGGGCGCCTTCGGTGACGGGGCAGTCGACCATGAACTCGTCGATGCCGAACGCCCGGTGCAGCCGCTGCAGCTCGGCATGGACCTGCGCCGGCACGCCGCGCAGCAGGAGCGAGCCGCGCTCCTCGATGCGGTACTCCCGCGAGCCGGTCTGCCGGACATATTCGAGAGCCTGTTCCCGGCTGGTGACGTTGACGCCCTGGCCGTTCTCGATGTCGACGCGGAAACGGCGCGCATCGGGCGCCAGGCTCCGGGCCAGCTCCTCCGTCTCCGCGATGACGACGCCTACGGCGAGGAGCGCGGAAGTGCCGCCGGCATCGCGATAGGCCGACAAGGCTTCGCCGATGGCGGCCTCCTCGCCGTGGATATGGCCGGGATAGACGAAGCTCCAGCCGAGGCTCGCCGCGAGCCGCGCGCTTTCGATGCTCGCACCGAGCAGGAAGCGTTCGGCGGGCTCCGCCGGCGCCGGAAAGGCGGCGAGCTGGTTGCCGGCGTCGCTGCCGTCGTGATGTTCGCGAAGGAAGCGGTCGAGTTCGACCAGCTGCGCGTCGAAATCCGGCTTGCGGGCCGGGTCGTAGGCCCCCTGCAATGCATGGGTCGACAATGGCATGCCGCCCGGCGCCTTGCCGATGCCGATGTCGACGCGCCCGGGCGCCAGCGCGGCCAGCAGGTTGAAGTTCTCGGCCACCTTGTAGGCGCTGTAGTGCTGGAGCATCACCCCGCCGGAGCCGATCCTGATGCGGTTCGTGCGGGCGAGCAGGAAGCTGATCAGCACCTCTGGAGACGAGCTCGCCAGCTTCGCCGCGTTGTGATGCTCGGCCACCCAGAAGCGCGCAAAACCCAGCTCCTCCGCGGCTTTTGCGAGCGAGAGCGTCCTTGCAAGCGCGTCGCCGGCAGCCTCGTTCACTTGCAGGGGGCTCTTGTCGAGAAAGCTCAGTTTGTAGGGCATCCGTCCTCGCCAGCGGCATTGACAGTCGATGATGTTCTAATAGTCTATAGAAATAATATATTGCCTGATCAAGCGGCAGTGGGCATGGGCTCGCTGTGGCGATTTCGGAGAATGTTATGGCTGACCTTTTCGTGCGGTCGTCGCCTCTCGACCCGGCCGCGGAGCCGCTGCTGGAGGGGCTGATCTCGGAATATGACGGACGATATGGCGTGGCGAGCCGCCCCGGTGGCGCCCGCTCGGAGATCTTGCGCTACCCCGCCGAAGCTTTCGCGCCGCCGCTCGGTGCCTTTCTGCTTTTGCAGCGTGACGGCGAAACGATCGCGGGTGGGGCGTTCATGAGCCACGACGACGAGACGGCGGAGTTCAAGCGCATCTGGACGCGCCCGGATTTGCGCCGCCAGGGGCTCGCTAGACAGGTTGTGCTGGCACTTGAGGAAAGTGCCGGCGAGCTCGGCTACACGCGGGCATATCTGACCACCGGTTTCCTGCAGCCAGAAGCGTCGGCGTTGTACATCGCCCTCGGCTATCGACCGCTTTTCGATACGGCCGTCGACCCCACCCTCTACCGCTCCCTGCCTTTCGAGAAGCATATCGGCAGGAGGGCAGGGCAGGTCGGCACCTATCCGGTCCATGCGCCCGCCGCGTCATTCGAGGAAGCGACGAAGCGGGTCGCCGCGATCAAGGCCGAGCACGAGGCGAAGGTGTCCTCGCGGCTCGCGAGCTATCGGGCTTCGGCGGCCTAGGCACGCACCGGATCGGAATGTGACGATGACGCAGAAATCTCCCCTGTTGCTCGGTCTCGGATTGGATGCGGGCGGCCATCGCAACGGAGACGAACCCGATTGGCGCGACTTCTGGAGCAGCCTCGTCGCGAGGCTTGATGGCGTCGCAGCGTTCGTGACCCTGGAGGACGGCTTTGCCGATCCCGGCCAGGACGGGCTCGACGCGATCCTTCTGGCCAATTGGCTGGCGCCCCGAAGCCGCGAGATCGGTCTCATCGCCGGGGCGCCGATAAGCTTCGTCGAGCCCTTCCACGTCTCGACGGCGATTGCCACGCTCGACTATGTCAGCGGTGGCTGGGCCGGACTTCTGGCCCAGCGCCTCGACCAGAAGCGTAGCCGCGAGGCCACCCGCGCGATCGGAGAGCTGAAGGGCTTTCCAACGGTCGAACAGCGGTCTCTCGACCGCGACGCGCTGGATGCCGTCGATGTCGTCAGGCGTCTCTGGGACAGCTGGGAGGACGATGCGGTCATCCGCGACACGCAGAGCCAACGCTTCGTCGATGGCGAGAAGCTTCACTATATCGATTTCCAAGGCGCAGATTTCCGCGTGCTGGGACCGTCGATCACGCCGAGGCCTCCCCAGGGCCAGCCCATCGTCGCAGTCAGCTGGGTGGCCGAAACGGATCTGGCCTTCGCGCGCGCCGCCGATGTGGTTTTCGTGCCGGCCAACGGCGATTTTGCAGAAACGCTCGCGAAGCTTAGCGGCGGTACATCGGGGAAGGGGCCAGTCGTCATCGCCGATCTGCGTATCGGCCCGGATGGAAGTACCGCCGAGGATTTGATCGCCGCGGCCGGGATCGCCGCCGCCGATGGCGCCCCAGGTGTCCGCCTGGTCCTGTCCGATCCTCGCACGCAGATCGACCGCGTCACCGGCACGCTGGTGCCCGCTCTTCGCGCTGCAGGGCTGGTCGCGCCACCTGCGGGCGGGAACCTGCGCAGCCGCTTTGGCCTGCCGGCCGCGCGCAATCGCTACGCCGCGGCAGCCTGAGCTCGGAGGAATGCCATGACCAGGAAGCAGATCATCCTCGGGGCGCAGTTCCCCGGGGTCAATAATTTCACGGTGTGGAGCGATCCGGCCGCCGGCAGCCAAATCGAATTCTCGTCCTTCCGGCACTTCGCCGAGACGGTCGAGCGCGGCAAGTTCGACTTCATTTTTCTCGCCGAAGGGCTGAGGGTCCGGGAGCAGAAGGGGCGCTTCCACGAACTGGATGTCGTCGGCCGCCCAAACACGCTGGCTATCCTCACTGCGTTGGCTTCGATCACCGACCATGTCGGGCTGATCGGGACGCTGACCACGACATTCAACGAGCCTTATCCGCTCGCACGTCAGCTCGCGACGCTCGATATCCTGTCCGGTGGGCGGGCCGGCTGGAACGTCGTGACGTCGCCAGGTGCCTTCACCGGGGCGAACTTCCGTCGCGGCGATCATTTGCCGTTTCGCGAGCGCTACGAGCGCGCGCGGGACTTCCTTGAAACCGCGCGCTCGATCTGGAGAGGCGGCGACTTCTACGCTCGCACGCCTCACTTCGATATCGCGGGACGCACCGGCACCGGTCCGTTGCCGCAAGGCGCTCCGGTCATCGCGCAGGCCGGCGATTCCGACGAGGGCAGGGAGCTGGCTGCGGGCCATGCCGACCTCATCTATTCGCGCCACGGCACGCTTGAGGAGGGAAAGGCCTTCTATGCGGATGTGAAGCAAAGGCTCGCCAAACATGGCCGCAGCCGCGACGCCCTGAAGATACTGCCGGGTGCCAACTTCGTTCTGGGCGATACGCTGGAAGACGCTCTGGAAAAGCAGAAGACCATACGACTGCAGCAGGTGAGCCCGAAGAACGCCATCGTTTTCCTCGAGCAGGTCTGGAATCGCGACCTCTCGGCCTATGATCCGGACGGTCCTCTGCCCGACGTGGATCCCGACGTCGCGGTCGAGCAACTCGCCCAGGGGCGTGCGGCGCGCTACGATAACCGGTTGGAGACTGCGCGGGCCTGGCGTGATCTGGCCGAGCAGGAAAAGCTCAGCATCCGCGAACTCATCATCAAGGTGACCGGCCGCAAGCAATTCGTCGGGACGCCTGCCCAGGTCGCCGAGGAGATCGATCGCTACGTTCAGGAGGATGCGGCGGACGGGTTCGTGTTCGCGCCCCATCTCACGCCGGGCGGCTTCGACGAATTCGTCGAGAAGGTCATTCCGATCCTGCAGGAGCGCAAGGTCTTCCGGCGGGATTATGCCTCCTCCACGCTCCGCGGAAACCTCGCTCTTCCCGAGGCGTGGCAGCCGGTCGCCAAGGCAGTGTAGCGGGCGCCCCGCCGCTTCCGGCGCCGCTCAGAGCGGCGCCGGAACTGCCTGCGTTATCGGTTGCTCATCGCGAAGCAGCGGCAAGAGCTGCGAGCCCTGGCGCTCGATCTCGGCGAGATAGGGCGTGTCGGACAGAATGAACTTGGTGATCCCGAGATCGCGATACTTCTTCAGCGACTGGGCGACGTCCGCGGCCGAGCCGACAAGCCAGGTCGTCCCCGCGCCGCCTCCGCCGAATTTGCCCGGCGCGGTGTAGAGATTGTCGTCGAGCACCTCGCCGCGCTGATGCAGGTCGAGCAGACGTTGCTGGCCGACGGCCACCGCGCGCTGATGGTCATTCCAGCCTGCGCCCCGGCTTTTGGCCATCGCCGCGACCTTGGCCTCCGCGTCGGCCCAGGCTTGCTCCGTCGTGTCGCGGACGAGCGTCGTGATGCGCAGCCCGAACTGCAGCGGTGGAAGCTCCCGGCCGAGCCGATGGCCGACCGATTTGAGACGTCCGATCCGCAGCGCGATCTCGGCGAGCGGCTCGCCCCAGAAGAGCTGGACATCGGCATCGGTCGCGGCGACGCGCTCAGCCGCTTCCGACGCGCCGCCGAAATAGAGCTTGGGATGCGCCCTGCCTTCCCGAGGCTGCACTCTGGGTACGACGGTCGAGTTCGTGACCGAAAAATACTGCCCGCGAAAACTGACGGCTTCCTCGGTCCAGAGCTTGCGAACCAGCTGCATGAACTCCCTGGTCCGGGCGTAGCGCTGTGACTGATCGCCTTCCTCGTCTCCGTATGCGGCGAGGTCGTCCTGTCCCGATACGATATTGATCCGCACGCGACCTCCGCTCAGATGGTCGAGCGTCGCCGCGGCCGAGGCCAGATTGGCGGGCCGCCAATAACCCGGGCGGATCGCAATCAGCGGTTCGAACGTCTTCGTTCGTGCGGCCAGAGAGGTCGCGACGGTAAAGGTATCGGGCCGCCCCCAGCCCGTCCCGATAAGGGCGCCTTTCCACCCGAACCGTTCCAGCGCGAGCGCATGGCTGGTCAGGGTATCGAGGCTGTTGTGGTCGCGGGTGGCGGAATCGCCACGATGACCGGGCTTAACATCGTTTGGGATGTACCAGAGAAATTCGCAGGATTCCGTCATGGGGTCCGTCTATCGATATCTATTTCCATTCAGGCAAATCGCCTCTGTAAAAATTTTTACTCCGATAACAACAGAATTAATGTTTTGAATTGTGATAATAACGAAGAATATGTTCTCTGATATCTGGTCGTCTGTGGGTTTTTCCTCTCTTGTCGCCGCTTTTATTTTCGGAGCCATCTGCTGATGGCGGAAGGTTCATGCATCGGTCACGGGCAAGTGTCAGGGCGCCGGCCAGATTCATCTTCGAAGGGAGAGCCTGCACGAGAGCGTTCGACGGCATTGTCGCGTGACGGTGCCGCTTCTGCCTGGGCATAAGGTGGTCGTTTTGGCTGGTCGTTGCCAATAGAATTACCGATTTCATTCGGTGTAATATTGAGTGAATGTGCCACCTCTGAGGAGTGAATAAAGGTATATTTATCTCTCCGGGGCGAAGGGTACTGATATATCGTCATAAAGCTTGTCGATTTTGGCATAGATATTTGATTTTCAATACTTTTTTGAAATGCGTTTCTCTTGACCCCTTGCGCGCCGAAGCGGCATCGTCTGCCGCGGTAACTGCGGCACGGCGAGGCTGTCCGCAGGCTTTACGAGCGAGGTCCGCGATGTCCGCAAACGCCCGCCAGCTGACGCTGAATCTGTTCATCTATCCAGGCGGTCACCACGAGGCCGCCTGGCGCTATCCCGCTTCCGAGCCGAAGCGCGTGCTCGACATCACCTATTATCAGGAGCTCGCGCGCCGGGCCGAGGCCGCCAGGTTCGACGCAATTTTCTTTGCGGACGGTCCTTCGCTGCCAGAGAACGTTCGGTACTCGTCGCGGGTGCGCTTCGAACCCCTGACATGGTTGTCCGCCATCGCGGCAGTGACCGAGAGGATCGGGCTGATCGCAACCTCCTCGACGACCTATAACGAGCCCTACAATCTCGCCCGGCTCTTCGCCTCGCTCGATCATCTCTCCAACGGGCGTGCCGGCTGGAACATCGTCACGACCAGCGATGCCGGCGCCGCGCAGAATTTCGGCTTGCCCGAGCACCCGCCACATGGCGAGCGTTATGAGAAGGCGCGCGAATTCCTCGATGTCGTCAGCAAGCTCTGGGACAGCTGGGAGGATGAGGCCTTCGTCGCCGATCCAGAGAGCGGCGTCTTCGCGGATGGGGACAAGGTCCATCGGATCGATCATGTCGGCCGGCATTATCGGGTGAGGGGGCCGCTCAACGTCTCGCGGTCGCCACAGGGCCGGCCGGTCTATGTGCAGGCCGGTTCCTCGGAAGACGGTCGTTCCTTCGCTGCCCAGTTCGCCGAAGCGATCTTCACCGCGCATCAGACGCTGGCCAGCGCGCAGGAATTCTACCGGGATATCAAGGCGCGCGCCGTCGCGCTCGGCCGCCGGCCGGAGCATATCCGGGTCCTGCCCGGCATCAGCCCCTTCCTCGGCTCGACGCAGGCCGAAGCCGAGAGGCTGGAGGATGAGATCAACGAACTCATCCAGCCGGCGGCTTCGCTCGAGCAGCTCAAGCGCATGATCGGCCTCGACCTGACCGGCTTCGATCTCGACGGCCCGTTCCCGCGGCACCTCGTCGACACGAGCGGGCCGAAAGGCGTCGCCAGCCGCTTCCAGCTCATCGTCGACATCGTCGACCGCGAGAGCCCGACCATTCGCCAGCTCATTCGCCGCCTCGCCGGCGGGCGCGGGCATCGCGTGGTGGTCGGGACGCCGGACCATGTCGCCGACGAGATCCAGACATGGTTCGAGCAGGACGCCGCGGACGGCTTCAACGTGATGCCGCCCTATCTCACCGGAGGTTTCGACACGTTCGTCTCCGAGGTGGTTCCGATCCTGCGAAAACGCGGCCTGTTCCGGCAGGAGTATTCCGGCTCGACGCTGCGCGAACACTATGGCCTGCCGCGCCCGGAGAGCGTCTTCGCAGCGGATCAGCGCCAGAGCGCTTGAGCCGTCACTGCGGACCAAGGGACAAAAGGCCCGGATGCACTGGCATCCGGGCCTTGCTGTTTCTCGGATGGGTTCGCTTGGCCCGTCAGGCCGCAGGCTCCGCGCGACGAGGGGAGGGGGAAAGCCCTCAGGCGACCCGGCGCAGATCGGCATCGGTGACGCCGAGGCTGCGCAGCAGTTTCGTGCGGACCTCGGCGAAGCGCACCTCGCGGGCCGCATGCTCTTCCGGGAGCGCGATCGGCTGATCGATGATGAAGCGGCCCTGATCCAGGACGAGCACGCGCTGTGCGAGGTGGATGGCCTCGTCGACATCATGCGTGACGAGCAGCACGGCCGGGCGGTGCCTCGCGACGAGATCGAGCAGCAGGGCCTGCATGCGCAGCCGCGTCAGCGCGTCGAGCGCGCCGAAGGGCTCGTCGAGCAGCAGCAGATCCGGTGAGCGCACCAGCGAGCGGGCCAGCGCCGCGCGTTGCTGCTCGCCGCCGGAGAGCTGGGTGGGCCAGGCTTCGACCCGCTGGGTCAGCCCGACCTCTTCAAGCGCAGCCAGCGCGCGCTCGCGCGGCCGCTCGCCCTTCAGGCCGAGCTCGACATTGTCGAGGACACGTTTCCAAGGCAGCAGCCGCGCATCCTGAAAGACGACGGACACGGCGTCCGGCGTGTCGTAGGTGCCTTCGCCGGGTACGCCGTGGTCGAGACCGGCTAGCGCGCGCAGGAACGTGCTCTTGCCCGAACCGGAGCGCCCGAGAAGGGCAACGGACTCGCCGCGCCCGATGGTCAGGTCGACGCGGTCGAGGATGGTGCGCGTGCCGTAGCGGCGGGTCAGGCCGCGCACGTCGACGACGGGGCGAGCGATCAGTCCGCGAGGATCTTGCGCCACGGAAGGGCCTTTCGCGTGATAAGGCGCACGAGCCAGTCGGAGCTCAGCCCCAGGGCGGCGTAGACTGCGAGGCACAGGATAATGACCTCCGTCTGCCCATAGGTGCGCGCGAGGTTGATCATGTAGCCGAGGCCGCTCGTGGCGTTGACCTGCTCGACGACGACCAGTGCAAGCCAGGAATAGGTCACGCCGAAGCGGAGCCCGAGCAGGAAGCCGGGCAGGGCGGCGGGCAGCACGACGTGGCGCAGGAACTGCCAGTTGCTCAGGTCAAGCGTCTCTGCCAGCTCGATGTAGCGCGCATCCGTCGAGCGCAGCCCGTCATGGGTCTGGATGTAGATCGGCGCGAAGGTGATCAGCGCGATCGTCAGGATCTTCATCGGCTCGCCGATGCCGAACCAGAGCATCAGCAGCGGGATCAGGGCAAGTGCCGGAATTGCGCGCTTGATCTGGATCGGGCCGTCGACGAGGTATTCGCCGATGCGGCTCAACCCGGCTACGATACCAAGCGAAGCGCCAGCGACGATGCCCCAGAAAAGCCCCCAGAAGGAACGTTGAAACGAGGTCCAGAGGTTCTCCTGCAAGCGCCCGTCGGCGATGAGCTCATAGCCGGTCGTCACGACGGTCCAGGGCGGCGAGAGGATGCGGTCGTCGATCGCGCCGGTGGCACTCCCGGCGCTCCAGAGCACCAGCAGCAGCACGGGCCCGAGCGCGGGACCAAAGCGCCAGGCCGGCCCCGGTCCAAGCTTGCGCTTGCGCCTCGCCCCGTGGCCGGTGGAACCGGCATCGTGCGACCGACCGAGGACGCGGAAGAGCAAAGGGCGCGGCCGGGCCGAGCGGAGAGCGCTGCCTTCGATCGAGAGGTCCGCCATCGTACTACTCCCCGTCGCGGTAGGCTTTGCCGGCGACCGTCTCGAAACGGCGGTCGAACAGAGTTCCGGCCTTGAACGGCGGCTTTTTCAGCTCCTCCGCAAGCAGGTCGACGGTTTCCTGCAGGCGTTCGGTGGCGGCGACCCAGTCGAGCGGAACGTCAGGGCTGCCGTTCGACTGGACCAGGAAGCGACCGGCGTCTTCCTTGAGGCCCTGGTCCTTGACGTAGTAGCCCTTGATCCACTCGTCCGGATGCGTCTCGATCCATTTCGTCGCGCGGCCCCACGCCGCGACATAGGCGCGGATCGCCGCCGCCTTGTCGGCATCCTCCAGCGATGTCTTGGCAACGTAGAGGAAGGACGGATCGTCGCGCAGTGCATGCGCCAGAACCTTCGCGCCGTCGCGCTCATAGTTCTGGGCGAAGCGCTGCTTGTTCGCCTCGGCGATCGGCGCGGCATCGACGAGCTTGCTGGCGAGCGCGTTGACATAGGTGTCGCCGACGCTCGGCAGTTCGATCAGGTTGACGTCGCTTCGTTCGAGCTTGAGCTTCTTCAGCACGCGCAGGACGAGGGCGCCCTGGGCCTGACCGGGGCTGAAGGCAATCTTGCGGCCCTTGAGCTCCTCGAGCCTCGCGATACCGGAGCCGGGAGCGGTTGCGATGACGTAGATCGGGTTGGCCACCGGATCCAGCCTGTATTTCGTCGCCACGATCCGCGTCTCGAGCCCGGTCCAGCGGGCATGGATCGGCGGGATGTCCGCGACAGAGCCGACATCGAGCGCCTTCGCCCGGAAGGCCTCGATGGTCTGCGGGCCGCCGGAGATGTTGGCCCATTCGACTTTGAACGGCAGCTTCGCGAGTTCGCCTGACAGCGTCAGCGCGACACGCGTCTGCGGGTCGCCGATCACGAGCTTGGTTCCCGGCGCGATGGCCTCCGGAATCGGCGCATCGTCAGCGAGCGGCGCGGCGCTCGCCATCGGAGAGAAGGCGATTACGGCCAGGACGGCTGCAACGGCGCGATTGATGGGGCGCAGTGCCATGTTTCGGCTTTCGGATACGGAAATGACAGCCATGAGCATGTGCACTACGGGGGTATTAGTCTATAGAATTGATATTCTAATATGCCGGCGCATGGGAATGGTTTGGGCCGCGGCCGAGCCGCCGGAAGGAACGGCTTTCCTGCTTCCGGGGCGTCAGAAGAGCCCAGGTTAGGGAGCGGCGCCCCTTTGAGTGCGTGGGCCCTGGCAGTCAGCGCCTTCGTAGCCTGCCGGATTGTGCGAGGAGAGCGTACGGGCGTTGCGTCAATAGCGGCCGAGATTCTGGCGAAGTGTCGGGGCGGAGGCGCCCCCGACATCGAACAGGGCCGTCGCCGAGCGCAGCGCGAACTCGTCGACGATCACTTTCGTCTTGGCCGCGGTGACGGCCGCCTGATGGGAAAGCGCGGCTAGCTTCTTATCGGCCGGATCGATGGCGAGCACCGCGGCGACGGCGTCGATCGCGCCACTTACGGGGGGCGTCCGGCGCTCGAAATAATCGATCGATTTGAAAATCTTGAACGCCGTCGGAGGTTCAAGAAAGATTGTGGTAGCGGGAGAGGGACTTGAACCCCCGACACGCGGATTATGATTCCGCTGCTCTAACCAGCTGAGCTACCCCGCCACGGACATCGTAGCCGGCTGGGCCGGCTCGTCGTCGAGGCGCGGTATATGCGCCGCGACATGGTCGCGTCAAGCCTTGGATCGCGAGTTATCAGCAGAAGCGAGCTTGCGCAGGCGGACGACCTTGAAATAGCCGCGCCCGACATGGACGGTTTCGTAGCGGCCCGTCGCCTTCGCCCAGTCCGTCAGACGGCTGACCTTGAAGTCGGAACTCCAGCCGACCGCCTTCGACAGGGGAGCAACGGCGCTCCAGAACGGCGCGAGGAGGCCGCCGTCATCGACGAGGCGGCTCGAGATGATGATCTCGCCGCCCGGCTTCAGGACGCGGTCCATCTCGGTCAGCGCCTGATCGGGATCGGGCACGAGGGTGATGACGAATTGCGCGGTCACGGCATCGAAGCGCTCGTCGCCGAAGCCGAGGCGGCAGGCATCCATCACCATCAGCCCGTGGACATGCCGCAGATTCTGGCTCGCGACCTTGCGATGCGCCACCTTGAGCATGTCGAGCGAGAGATCCGCGCCGAGGACGCGCGTTTCCGGCGTGAAATACGACAGGGTGAGGCCGGTGCCGACACCGATTTCCAGGATGTCCGAACCGCAGGCACAGGCCGCGGCGACCGCCTCGCGCTGCGGGCGTGCCAGCATGCGCTGATAGATCCGGTCGTAGAACTTGGCCCAGGTCGCATAGACGCGCTTCTGGGTGTCGAGATGGTCTGTCACCGGCATGGTAGGAAATCCGAGCGGAAAGGCGGGAGCCTGTCAGGACAGGGCGAGCGCCGCGGGCGCGGCGGTGGCCGGGATGGCGAGAGGCCGGCGCAGGATGGTGCCGCCGCCGAGCACGCGAGAGCCCGGGCCGGCATTGGCGTAGATCACGCAGGCCTGGCCGGGCGACACGCCTTCCTCGTCACCGGCAAGCTCGATGCGCAGGCCCTCCGCATCGCGGAAGAGGCGGGCTTCGCGCGGCGCGCGGGTCGAGCGGACGCGCACCGCGACGTCGAGACCTTCCGGTGGCAGAGCATCGAGCGTGGTTTCGCCGAGCCAGTTGAGATCGCGCAGCCGGACCTCGCGCACGCTCAGCGCCTCGCGCGGGCCGACGATGACGCGCGCGGTGTCGGCATCGAGACGCAGCACATAGAGCGGCTCGGCCGCGCTGAGCCGCAAGCCCTTGCGCTGGCCGACGGTGTAGTGGAGCACGCCCTCATGGTGGCCGAGGACACGCCCGTCGAGGTGGACGATGTCGCCGGGCCGGGCGGCGCCGGGTTTCAGCCTCTCGATGACATCGGCATAGCGGCCGTTCGGCACGAAGCAGATGTCCTGGCTGTCGGGTTTGTCGGCGATGGCGAGGCCGAGCTCGGCGGCGAGCGCGCGGGTCTGGGTCTTGTCGATATGGCCGAGCGGGAAGCGCAGCAGGTCGAGTTGCTGCTGCGTCGTCGCGTAGAGGAAGTAGCTCTGGTCCCTGCTGGCGTCGGCGGCGCGGAACAGGCCGCGATGGCCATTGCCGAGGTCGCGGCTGACGACATAGTGGCCCGTTGCCAGCGCGTCGGCGCCGAGCTCCTTGGCGAGATCGAGCAGGTCGCGGAACTTGACGGTGCGGTTGCACTCCACGCAGGGGATCGGCGTCTCGCCAGCGAGATAGCTCTCGGCGAAGCGCTCGATGACGGCGTCGCGGAAGCGGCTTTCGTAGTCGAGGACGTAATGCGGGATGCCGATCGCCTCGGCGACGCGGCGCGCGTCATGGATGTCCTGCCCGGCGCAACAGGCGCCGGCGCGGTGGACGGCGGCGCCGTGATCGTAGAGCTGAAGCGTGACGCCGATGACGTCATAGCCCTCGCGCTTGAGCAGGGCGGCGACCACCGAGGAGTCGACGCCGCCCGACATCGCTGCGACGACGCGCGTGGCCGCGGGCGGCTTGGCGATGTCGAGAGAGTTGCGGGGTGTGGTCATCGTCTGCGGAGGCGTCCGTGGCTCGAAACTGCGATCTTTGCGCGTCTGCGGGCTCTATACCGGCTTTGGCCGCATGCTGCCAGCAGGATCGGCAAATCCTGCCGGCTTGCGGTCCCTGCATCGGCGTTTCTTGCCGTCGGCGGTTGCTATCATCGCGCTAACATATTGATTCCGAAGTACTTTGGTCTGGCGTGCAACTTGCTGGTGGCGGGCGGGTGTGTTGTTGCCCACACCGTGGAACCGTTCATGTCGATCCAGCCCGTCTTCAGCAATCAGCGAGCTCCCGAGGCTCCCGCTTCGCGCCGTCGCGCCGAGGGCGGGGAGGGAGAGGCCTTTACTCTGCCCGAGCTGCAGGACGAGAGCGACGCCGGGGCGGAAAAGGGCACGAGCACCAAGACAACCGACAAGACCGGTGCGGTCGAAGAGGCGGTTGCTGTGGCTGCGGCCTCCCAGGCCGAGAAGATTTCGGCGACGGCGACCGGAAAGGGCGAGCTTGCCGTGAAGCCGGGCGATGTCGTTGCCAAGCCGTCCAAGCCCCAGCAGGCGGGAACGCAGGCGGATGCTCCCGCCACCGGGATCGATTTCCTGATCGCGATGGCGGCTGCGCAGGCCGAAGCCGCCGCGGTTCAGGGCGGTGAGGGAAAGCCGAAGGCGGATGGCCAGGCGAAACCCACCGAAGACGAGCAGAAGCCGACCAAAGCCAAGACGGACGATGGCTCGGCCGACGCGGCAAACCCAGTGCCCGGTGCGGATCAGATCAAAGCCGTTGCAGAGCCGCCTCATCCCGTCGCGATAGCGACGCTTGTATTGCCGGTTCCGGCCTCCGCTGCCGGAGGAGGCGCGCCGCAGTCTGCGAATGCATCTGCGATCGTCGTGGGTGACGGAGCGAAGCCGCAGGCGCTTCCGCTTCCCGGCTTTGCCAAGGCTGACGCGAATTCGGCGAAGGCCGCCGAAACGGTCGCGGCCGAGGATGCGGCGCCGGTGGACGGCAAGGCACCGCCGACGGCAGGCCATGTCGCCGAGATCAAGGGCACGGAAGAGAAGGCGCCTGTTGGCGCGGCCTCCAAGGCTGACGGAGCGCCGCCTGCGGCGGATCCGAAGCTGTTAGACAGCTTGCAGCAGGCGCTCGGCCCTCTCGATCTCTCGACCATGCTGCAGCAGGCGTCCGGCAAGCCGGCCCATGACCGCCTTGTCCAGCCATTCGATCCGAACCTGGCGGCGAACGGAGCCACGCCTGCTCAAGGTCAGGGCGTCGCGAGCGGCCAGCCGACGCCGGTCCATATGGTGCCGATCGAGATCGGCATGCGCGCGATGTCGGGTTCAAGGCAGTTCGACATTCGCCTCGATCCGGACGAGCTCGGACGGGTCGACGTCAATCTGTCGATTTCCGACAAGGGCGAGGTCAGCGCCAGACTGGTCGTCGACCGGGTCGAAACCCTGCATCTCCTGCAACGCGACGCCCGCACGCTGGAGCGCGCCTTCGAGCAGGCGGGTCTGAAGCCGTCGGACGGCGGCGTCGATATCAGCCTGCGCGATCCCTCCGATCAGTCGGCCTTCCGTCAGAACCGCCAGCATGACGAGGCGCCGCAACGTCCGCGTGTGCCGCAAGGCAATGAGCGGACCGACGAGGCTGCCCTTTCCACCGATCCCGCCCCGCAGCGCCGCCTCGTGCGGCTCGGCGGCGTCGATCTCAGCATCTGACCAAGGACAAGAGCCATGGCTGTTTCCGGGACAAGCGGCACGTCCGGCACATCGACCACCAGCAACAGCACGGTCACCGGCGGCACGACCGGGATCGCGAACAACTTCGACCAGTTCCTGACGCTGCTGACGACGCAGCTCAAGAACCAGTCGCCGCTCGATCCGCTCGACACCAACCAGTTCACGGCCCAGCTCGTTCAGTTCGCCGGCGTCGAGCAGCAGCTCAAGACCAATGAGACGCTGAGTTCGCTGCTCAGCCTGAACGCGGCCGGCACGGCGACCAATGCGGTCGGCTTCATCGGCGCCAAGATCACGGCCGATGGCGCCACCACAAGGCTGATCGACGGCAAGGCCGAGTGGAAGGTCAACATGGCTTCGGCGGGAACCGCGAACGTCACGATCAAGGATTCGAAGGGCAACGTCGTCCAGACCGCGACCAAGACGCTGGTCGCCGGTGACCAGTCCTATAGCTGGGACGGCACGACCTCGATCGGCTCCAAGGCGCCGGATGGCGAGTACACCATCACGATCGATGCGAAGAACGTGGCGGGTGAGTCCGTTACGGCCAAGACGCAGATCAGCGGTATCGTCGACGGCGTCGACTTCACCTCTTCGATCCCGATGCTGAAGATCGGCTCGATCAGCGTGCCGATCGACAAGGTGAAGAGCGTGGTGCGCAGCGAATGAGCCGGGGCGAATCAATCGTGGAGATACCGCACGATCGTTTTAGCCAATTTTTAAAGCCGGCCTACTATGCTGCCCTCAGTAGCTCTGTTGAGTTGTGTGAGAGTACCATGACCGAGCCATTGCGACCGCGGGTGAAGTACGTGATCGGACCGGACGGAAGTCCGCTGACGATCGCGGACCTTCCGCCGATGAATACAAGGCGCTGGGTCATCCGGCGGAAGGCAGAGGTGGTGGCCGCAGTGCGCGGCGGCCTGCTCAGCCTTGAGGAAGCCTGTCAGCGCTACACGTTGACGGTTGATGAGTTCCTGAGCTGGCAGATGTCGATCGACCAGCATGGCCTCGCTGGACTGCGGACGACCCGGATCCAGCACTACCGTCAGTAAGCCGCGGATAATTTCGTTTGTATTCAATGGCGTCGGTCCGGTCAGGACCGGCGCCTTTCGCGTTTGCGCGGCATGTCCGCATCGAAAGTTTAACAGCCCACTCCGAAAAATTAACGGACCGCTAACCATGCACTGGGAAAAACTTGCCTAGTGGGCCGGGGCGAGTGCGTCGCCCCTTCGATTCTGTGGAGCGGATGGCGGCGTGAACGGCCTGATCGAGCAATTCGCCAAATTCGGCGCGGCGCGGCTGGCGGCCATGCTGGCAGTGACGCTGGCGCTTGTCGGCTTCTTCGGCTTCGTGATGCTGAAGATGTCCCAGCCGGCGATGAGCGTGCTGTTCACGGATCTCTCCGGCCAGGATGTCAGCGCGATCCTCAAGGATCTCGACACGCGCGGCATCAAATACGAGCTGCGCGGCGACGGCCAGACCGTGCTCGTGCCCAAGGTCGACGTGCCGCGCTTGCGGCTCGACCTGGCCGGCAAGGGCATCCCGGCCGGCGGCGGCGTGGGCTACGAGATCTTCGACAAGGGCGACGCCTTCTCCTCGACCAGCTTCGTCCAGAACATCAACCATCTGCGTGCGCTCGAAGGCGAGCTCTCCCGCTCGATCCGCTCTATCAGCCGGGTGCAGGCGGCGCGCGTGCATCTCGTGATCCCCGAGCGGCGGCTGTTCGAGCGCGACCGCGAGCCGCCGCGAGCCTCGATCGCGCTCAAGCTCGCCGGTGACCTGGATGCCGCGCAGGTCCGCGCCGTGCGCCACCTCGTCGCCTCGGCCGTCGACGGGCTGAAGCCCGAGCGCGTCTCGATCGTCGACGAGCGTGGCCGCCTGCTCGCCGATGGCGCGCAGAGCGACCAGGGCCTGATCGGCCTCGGCATCGAGGAGCGCCAGACCGCGATCGAGAAGCGCATCAAGTCGCAGGTCGAGGATATCGTCGCCAGCGTCGTCGGCTACGGCCGGGCGCGCGTGCAGGTTTCCGCGGCGCTCGACACCAATCGCGTCGAGAGCCGCTCCGAAAGCTTCGACCCGGAAAGCCGTGTCCTGCGCTCCAGCCAGAACCGCACTGAGGCATCGACGACGAACGAGGGCGGCAACGGCGCGGTCACGGTCGGCAACGAGCTGCCCGGTGCCCAGCAGACGCAAGGCGCGCAACAGGCCCAGCGCGAGAATTCCTCGAAGAACGAGGAGGTGGCCAACTACGAGATCTCGCGCACGACCCGCACCGAGGTGCTGGAAGGCGGACGGGTCAAGAAGCTCTCGGTCGCCGTTCTCATCGATGGCAACTACAGCCGCAGCCCGGCCGGCGAGCTTTCCTATCAGCCGCGCAACGCTGAGGAGCTCGAGCGTATCGGCGAGCTGGTGCGGACCGCCGTCGGTTTCGATCAGGGCCGCGGCGACAAGGTCGAAGTGGTCAACCTGCGCTTCGCCGAGGCGCCCCCGCCGCCGAACGACCTGACCGAGCAGACGCTGATGCAGCAGCTGCTATCCTTCTCCCGGGAGGATCTCGTCCGCTTCGCCGAGCTCGGCGTGATCTCGCTGCTGACGCTGATCGTGCTGATGACCGTGGTGCGGCCGCTGCTGAAGCAGGTGCTGGCTTCCGACAACAGCAATGTCCGCGCGATCCCGTCCTTCATGCGCAATGGTGCGGTGCTGGCCGGGCCGGATGCGGCGACGGGCGATCCGGCCGGTGCTTCCGGCCGTGCCCTTGCCACGGTCGGGCCCAATGGGGAGGTGCTGCAGGCCGAGGTCGAGATGCCGTCCGAGCGAATGCTCGCCGTCGCGCAGGTCAAGGGACAGCTCAAGGCGCAGTCGGTGGAAAAGATCGGGGCGCTGGTCGCGCAGAACCCGGCCGACTCGGTCGCGGTGCTGCGCAGCTGGATCCACGAGAAAGTCCCGGCGTGACGGGGCGCTGAACCATGGCCGAGAACCGATCCATCGCAACGCGCGGCACTTCCCTCGATGACGCCATCGAGGGCGGCGGCTTCGGCGTGACAACGGTCGCCGAGATGAGCGGCCCGCAGCGCGCCGCCGTCATCCTGCTGGTGCTGGGCGAGGATCACGGCCGCGCCATCTGGCAGCAGTTCGACGACGACGAGATCCGGATCATCACGCGCGCCATGGCCGAGCTCGGCACTGTCGATGCGGACGAGGTCGAGCGCCTGATGCTCGATTTCGTCGGCAAGCTCTCGAGCGCCGGCGCCATCACGGGCTCCTTCGACCGCACGATCTCGCTGCTCGAGAAGATCCTGCCGACGGATCAGGTGGCGCTGATCATGGAGGAGATCCGGGGGCCTGCCGGCCGCAACATGTGGCAGAAGCTCGGCAACATCGACGCGGTGGTGCTCGCGAATTTCCTCAAGAACGAATACCCGCAGACGATCGCCGTGATCCTGTCGAAAATCCGGCCCGACCATTCCGCGAACGTGCTGCGCAACCTGCCGAACGACCTGTCGATCGAGGTGGTCGGTCGCATGCTGCGGCTCGAATCGGTGCAGAAGGAGGCACTCGATCACATCGAGAACACCTTGCGGACCGAGTTCGTTTCGACGCTGACCCAGACGCGCCGGCGCGATCCGCATGAGATGATGGCCGAGATCTTCAACGGTTTCGACCGGCAGACGGAGATCCGCTTCCTCTCGGCGCTCGACGCTTCGAACCAGGAATCGGCCGAGCGCATCCGGGCGCTCATGTTCACCTTCGAGGATCTGGGCAAGCTCGACCCTGCCGGGCTGCAAACGCTGATGCGCCAGGCCGACAAGGACACGCTGGCGCGCGCGTTGAAGGGGGCGAGCCAATCGATGCGCGACTTCTTCTACGGCGCCATGTCGCAGCGCGCCGCGAAGAACATGCAGGACGACATGGAAGGTCTGGGGCCGCTGCGGCTCAAGGAGGTCGACGAGGCCCAGACCAAGCTGGTCCAGCTGACGAAGGATCTGGCGGAGAAGGGCGAGATCATCCTGTCCAAGGGCAATGCCGACGACGAACTGGTGTATTGAAATGACTTCCGCGACGAAATTCCTGTTCGGGACGGATTTCCGCGAAGGCGGCCGCAAGGCGGCCGGCGAAGCCGATCTCGCTGCGGCGCGGGCCGAGGGGTTCCGCGCGGGGCAGGAGCAGGCGCATCGGGAGGCGCAGACCCAGCTCGCCGGCCTGACCGGGCAGCTCGCCCGCTCCGCTGAGCGGCTCTTCGCACAGGAAGCGGCGCGGGCCGCGGCGATCGAGGAGCATGCGGCGCATGTCGCGCTTGTGACGGCGAAGGCTCTGGCGGGCGCTGCCCTGGCGGAGAAGCCGATGGCGGCGCTGGCGGGAGCCGTGCGCGAATGCCTGAACCATGCCCGGACGGCGCCGCATCTCGTCCTGCGCGTCAATGAGGCGATGGTCGAGCAGGCGGAGGAACTGACCCGCAAGCTCGCGGCCGAGCACGGCTTTGCCGGAAAGCTGATCGTGCTCGGACAAGCCGACATCGCGCCCGGCGACGGGCGCATCGAATGGGCCGAGGGCGGTTTCGTCCTCGACAGCCAGCAGCTTTCGGCTCTGGTCGAACAGGCGGTTGCCCGCGTGTTCGGCCATGACCAGGCGCAACCATGAAAGTCTGAGCCATGAGCCAGGAGCGTGACCTCAACCTGCCGCCGCTGAACCAGGCCGACCTGTCCTTCGACCAGAACCAGGCCTCTGTCGCGCGGTCGGGCCCTGTCCCGGTCAAGACGGCCGAAGATCTGGAACAGGTCTTCGACGTGCCGGTCACGGTCTCGGCCGTGCTCGGTTCCTCGAAGGTCGCGGTGGGCGACCTTCTCCAGATCGTGCCGGGCGCGGTTCTGGAACTCGACCGGCGCGTCGGCGAGGCGATCGACATCTTCGTCAACGAGCGGCTGGTGGCACGCGGCGAAGTCGTCGTCGTCGAGGACCGGCTCGGCGTGACCATGACCGAAATCATCAAGGCGGACCGGTGAGAGCCGGCCCCGTCATCGTGACCAAGAACAGAAGGACCTGAGCCATGCGCCTCATCATCGCCGGCGGTCTCAAGGGACAGATCATCGCCGCGGCCAAGATCGCGATGTCGCACGGAGCGGCCGTGACCCACACCGAAGGGCTCGACCAGACGCTCGCAGTGCTGCGCGCCAAGGGCGCCGACCTGCTCATGATCGACGTCGTGCAGCCGATCGCGGCCTATGTCGCCGCGTTGGAGGCCGAGCGCATCCGCACGCCGATCATCGCCTGCGGCACCTCGACGGATGCGCGCGCGGCCGTCGCGGCGATCCAGGCCGGCGCACGCGAATATGTTCCGCTGCCGCCCGATCCGGAGCTGATCGCCGCGGTGCTGGAAGCGGTCGCGGCCGACCAGACCAGCCTGATCTGGCGTGACCCGGCGATGGAGCGTGTCGTCCAGCTCGCCTCGCAGATCGCGCGTTCGGAAGCGCCGGTCCTCGTCACCGGCGAGAGCGGCACCGGCAAGGAGGTGATCGCGCGCCATCTGCATCAGAAGTCGGGGCGGAAGGACCGGGCTTTCGTCGCGGTCAACTGCGCGGCCATCCCCGACAACCTGCTCGAATCCGAGCTGTTCGGCCATGAGAAGGGCGCCTTCACCGGCGCCATCGCCCGGCGCATCGGCAAGTTCGAGGAGGCCAATGGCGGCACGCTGCTGCTCGACGAGATCTCCGAGATGGATGTGCGCCTGCAGGCCAAGTTGCTGCGCGCCCTGCAGGAGAGGATGATCGATCGCGTCGGCGGCACGCAGCCGGTCAAGGTCGATATCCGCATCATCGCCACGTCCAACCGCAACCTCGCCGATGCGGTGCGCGACGGCCTGTTTCGCGAGGATCTGCTCTATCGCCTGAATGTGGTGCATCTGCGCCTGCCGGCGCTGCGCGAACGGCCGGGCGACGTCCTGGCGCTGGCCGAGCATTTCGCGAAGAAATATGCGGAGCTCAACGGCTTGCCGCCCCGGCCGATCGCCGCCGATGCGCGCAAGCTGCTGCTCGCCAATGCCTGGCGCGGCAACGTCCGCGAACTGGAAAACACGATGCACCGGGCGGTGCTGCTGGCGAGCGGGCCGGAGATCGCCGCCAATGCCGTGATGACGCCGGAAGGCGAGGTCCTTTCTTCGGCGCCTGCGCGTGATCCGGCCGCGCGGGCGGCGCAGACTGCGGAAGCGATGACCCGGTCGCTGGTGGGGAACACCGTCGCGGATGTCGAGCGCGAGCTGATCCTCGATACGCTCGACCATTGCCTCGGCAACCGCACGCATGCGGCCAAGATCCTGGGGATCTCGATCCGCACCCTGCGCAACAAGCTCAGCGAATATACCTCCGCCGGCATCACCGTGGCGGAGCCGGGTCAGACGCGCATCAGCGCGGCCTGACCCGTAAGCGGCGGCTTATCAGTAGTAGCGCCGGCGATAGTAGCGCGGCCTGGCGTAATAGCGGGGCCGATAGTAGTAGCGCGGCCGGGCATAATAGCGCGGTCGGGCATAGTAGCGCGGGCGGCGATAATAATAGTACTGGCTGAACTCGGCGTCGGTCTTGTCCAGCGCCTCCTTCATTTCGGCCGGGACCGCCTCATCGCCCTGGGCGGGCTCGGCTTCCGGCTTCAGGGCCGGCTTCGGCTGGGCCGCTTCTGCGGCGGCGATGCCGCCCATGCCGGCGGCGGCAAAGCCCCCAACCAGCGTCATCAGGAATGAGCGTCTGTCCACAATGACCTCCAGGCTGCTGTCACCACATCTTACCGAGCATTCTTAGAGCCGGAATGCCGGTCACGAGTAATGCATTTAAATGATGCTTTGTTCCATTGGGCCCGCTTTCCGGCGCTATGGTTACGCGGGCAGCGCGATCAGTCCACCGCGTTGAGCGGGCGCGCGACGCTTTCGAGCGGCTGACATTCGGCCCGAATGGCGAAGCGGGCTGCGATCACGGCTGCCCCAAGCATCAGCGCCGCGCCGAGCAGATAGCCGGCGAAGACGCTGCCGCGCGAGCCGGTGTCGATCAGGATGCCGAAGAGCCAGGGGCCGGCGATGCCGCCAGCGCCGGTGCCGACCGCGTAGAACACGGCGATGGCGAGCGCGCGCATCTCGACCGGGAAGGTCTCCGAAACCGTGAGATAGGCCGAGCTCGCCGCGGCGGAGGCGAAGAAGAAGACGACGCTCCAGCACAAGGTAAGCTGCGAGGCGGTGAGCACGTCCTTCCAGAAGAGATAGCCGGTGCCTGTCAGCAGCAGCGCGGACAGGGCATAGGTCGCTGCGATCATCACGCGCCGGCCGATCGTGTCGAACAGCCGGCCGATCAGCAACGGCCCGAGGAAGTTGCCGGCCGCGAAGGGCAGGATGAACCAGCCGATCTGCTGGGAAGGTACGCTGTAGAAATCGGTCAGGATCAGCGCATAGGTGAAGAAGATGGCGTTGTAGAAGAAGGCCTGCGACAGCATGAGCGAAAGGCCGACGAGCGCCCGCTCGCGATGGACCACGAAGAGCGCGTGGAACACCTCGCCGAGCGGCGTCTTAGCCCGCGGCCGCAGCCGGGTACGCATCAGAACTTCCCTTGCCGGTGCGACGAAGCCGGCGCGGCGCTCGATATCGGCAACGATGGCGGCGGCGCGCTCCGGATGGCCGTGGCTGATCAGCCAGCGCGGGCTCTCCGGAATCCAGTGCCGCAGGATCAGGATGACGAGGCCCAGTGCGGCGCCGATGAAGAAGGCGAGGCGCCAGCCATATTCCGGGTTGATCCGGGCCGGGTCGAGCAGGACGATGGCGCCGAGCGCACCCAGTACCGCGCCAAGCCAGAACGAGCCGTTGATGACGAGGTCGGTCCAGCCGCGCACACGCGCCGGGATGAGCTCCTGAATGGTGGAGTTGATCGCTGTGTATTCTCCGCCGATGCCCATGCCGGTCAGGAAACGGAAGGCGATGAAGCTCGCGACGTTCCAGGAAAGGGCGGTCGCGGCCGTGGCGGAGAGATAGACGAGGACCGTAATCGTGAAGAGCTTCTTGCGACCGAGACGGTCCGTCAGCCAGCCGAAGAAGACGGCACCGAGCACCGCGCCGGCAATGTAGGCTGCGCCCGCAAGGCCGATCTCCGTGTTGGTGAATCCGAGGACCGGGCTTTCTTTCAGTGCCCCCGAAACGGAGCCCGCGAGCGTGACCTCGAGCCCGTCGAGAATCCAGGTAATGCCGAGCCCAACGACGACGAGCGTGTGGAAGCGTGACCAGGGAAGCCGGTCGAGACGGGCGGGAACATCGGTCTCGACGATGGGGCGTTCCGCTCCCTGCGGTTGAGCATGCTGCACGGGTTGTCCCCGACGAATGAACGGCGCTCTTGCGGCGCTTTGAGATGGGCAAGTGCCGGCGGGGGAGAGCTGCCGGTGCGTGAATGACGTCGCGTGACATCGGCGAGCCGGTGCGCGTTGGCTCGAGACGCAAACGATCCGTGTCCGCGAAGGTTCCGGTGAAGCATTCAGGGACAGGTGCCTGAAGCCTGGCTTAACCATTCATTCACCATGAACCCGGCAAGAATTGCCGGGTTGCGCTCCGCTTCGGAGCGCTGGCCGGCCATGGGCGGGCATAGGGCGGGCGGAGCGGTCGATGACCGATGTGACGGCGGGGCAGGGAAGAGGGTTCAGCATTCCTGATCGCGGCGCGATGGGAAAGCTGCTCAATCGGCCGGACCTGTTCCTTGCGATCGGCGTCATGGGCATCCTGGTGGTGCTCATCTTCCCGATGCCGGCGGTGCTGCTCGACCTGATGCTGGCGCTCTCGATCATCCTGTCGGTGCTCGTGCTGATGACCGCGCTCTTCATCGAGGAGCCGCTGGAGTTCTCCGCCTTTCCGACCGTGCTGCTGATCGTCACCATGTTCCGGCTGGCGCTGAACCTGGCCTCGACGCGCCTCATCCTCGCGCACGGCCACGAGGGCACTTCGGCGGCGGGCCACGTCATCGAAGCCTTCGCCGGCTTCGTGATGAGCGGCAATTTCGTGATCGGGGTGATCGTCTTCGCCATCCTGATCATCGTGAATTTCGTCGTCATCACCAAGGGTTCGGGCCGCATCGCCGAGGTCGCGGCCCGCTTCACCCTCGACGCCATGCCCGGCAAGCAGATGGCGATCGATGCCGATCTCTCGGCCGGCCTGATCGACCAGGAGACGGCCAAGGTCCGCCGCAAGGCGCTGGAGGACGAATCCTCCTTCTTCGGCTCGATGGACGGCGCTTCGAAATTCGTGCGCGGCGACGCCATCGCCGGTCTGCTGATCACCTTCATCAACGTGCTCGGCGGCATCATCATCGGCGTGGCGCAGCAGGGGCTGAGCTTCGGCGACGCCGCGCACAACTACACCCAGCTCACGGTCGGCGACGGTCTCGTCAGCCAGATCCCGGCGCTGATCGTCTCGACCGCGGCGGGCCTGCTGGTCTCGAAGGCGGGCGTGCGCGGCGCCGCCGACAAGGCGCTCGGCAAGCAGCTCTCCGGCTATCCCAAGGCGCTCGGCATGTCGGCGGCGGTGATGCTGCTGATCGCGTTGCTGCCCGGCATCCCCATGCTGCCCTTCCTGCTGCTGGCGGGTGGCGCGGGCTTCCTCGCCCGCCGCTTCGGCCAAGCCGCCAAGGCGCGCGAGGCCGAGCAGGCGCTCGCCGGCACGGCGCAGTCCGGCACGGCGCTGGCGGCCGACGGCTCGCCGCGCGAGGAGACGCTGAACGACCTGCTCAAGATGGATGAGCTCAAGATCGAGATCGGCTACGGGCTCTTGCCGCTGGTCAATGCTGCGGGCGGGCAGGACAGGCTGACCGACCAGGTGCGGGCGCTGCGCCGGCAGCTCGCGGCCGAGCTCGGCTTCGTCATGCCGGCGGTTCGCATCGTCGACAACGTCCAGCTCGAGGCGAACCACTACTACATCAAGATCAAGGAGATCGATGCCGGCCATGGCATCGTCTATGCCGGCCAGTATATGGCGATGGATCCGATGGGCGGCTCGGTGAACCTGCCCGGCCACAACGTTCTGGAGCCGACTTTCGGGCTGCCGGCGACCTGGATCGACGGCGCGCTGCAGGACGAGGCGCAATTGCGCGGCTACACGGTCGTCGACGCAGCCACCGTGATCTCGACGCATCTGACGGAAGTGCTGAAGTCGAACATGCCGGAACTGCTCTCTCATGGTGAGGTGCAGAAGCTGCTGCGCGAGCTGCCGAAGGACCATGCCGACCTCGTCAAGGAGATCGTGCCGAGCCAGATTTCGACCACCGGCATCCAGCGGGTGCTCCAGCTGCTGCTCTCCGAGCGCATCTCGATCCGCGACCTGCCGACCATCATCGAAGGGATCGCCGAAGTCTCGGCCAGCGTCCGGAGCCCGCGCGACATGGCCGAGCATGTCCGCGCCCGGCTGGCGCGCCAGATCTGCGCCCAGTTCTCAAATCAGCACGGCGTGCTGCCGATCATCACGCTGTCGCCGGCCTGGGAGGGCGTTTTCGCCGAGTCCGTCATCGGCCAGGGCGAGGACAGGCACCTCGCCATGCAGCCCTCGCGACTGCAGGAGTTCGTGCATCACGTCCGCGACAAGTTCGAGGACGCTGCGCGCATCGGCGAGATGCCCGCGCTCGTCACCTCCGCCATGGCGCGGCCCTTCGCGCGCCAGATCATCGAGCGCTTCCGGCGCGAGACGCCGGTGCTGTCGCAGGCGGAGATCCATCCGCGGGTGCGGCTGAAGACTGTCGGCAGCGTCTGACGGCCTTGGAGATCGTTCAGCCGCCTCGGCGAGCCCTCATCCTTCGAGACGCGATCCTCCGGATCGCTCCTCAGGATGAGAGCTGACAATTCGGTCGAGCCCGGACGCCGCGCCTCCGCTTTCCACGGGGGGCCGATGCCTGCGGCGCAATGGTCAGCGCCATAAGCTGCGGCTAAGCGAAGGCGATGTCGCGCAACGCCGCCCTCTTCGCCGTCATGTGTCTCGTCTGGGGGCTGACCTGGCTGCCGGTCAAGGTCGGGGCATCGCATGTGCCGCCGGTCTTCCTGGCGGCGGCGCGCTTCACCATTGCCGGGCTCCTGATGCTGCTCTGGGCCGGGCGCGATGTGCCGAAGGTGCCGCGCGACGCCTGGCCGCGATTGATCGGCACGGCGCTGCTGCTCAACACCGGCAACTACACCCTGCTGTTCTGGGGCACGGCGCATGCGCCGAGCGGGCTCGCTGCCATCGTCAATTTCGCGACGATCCCGATCTTCACCTTGCTGGCGAGCCGCGCCTTCGAGGGCGAGCGCATCGACGGGCGCAAGCTCGCGGCGATCGGGCTCGGCACGGTCGGCCTCGGCTTCCTGTTCGCGACGCGCGCGCTCGGCGGGCTGTCAGTGGCGCAGGGCGATCCGTTCGAGGCTTGGGGGCTTGCAGCCGTGGCCGCCGGAACCTTGCTCTACTGCGTCGGTGCCGTGCTGGCGCGCCCGATCGCGGGATCGATGCCGACGCTGACGCTCGCCGGCTGGCAGACATTGATCGGTGGCATCGGGCTCACGGCGGTCTCGCTCAGCCTCGAGCGGGTTGGCTATGCCGATCTGGCGATGCTGGTGCAGTGGCCGGTTCTGCCCGCCGTCGTGTTCCTCGTCATTGGCGGCTCGCTGATGGGCTTCACCATCTATATGCGGCTCCTGCGTGACTGGGGCGCGTTCAGGGCCGGTCTCTACGCCTTCATCAGCCCGGCGATCGCCGTCGCGGTCGGCGTCGTGGCCTTGCACGAGCCTTTCGGCTGGTCGGAGGCAACCGGCGCGCTGTTGATGTTCGGAGCCGCCGCGATTGCGCTCAAGCGGCCATCGGCCAAGCCTGCCAAGGCCTGATCGGCCGCCACGCTCAGGGCGGCGGGGCGATACGGGTGCTGCGCTTGAGCTGCGCGCGCTCGAAGGCCAGCACGATCGGCAGCGAGAACACCAGCGGCAGGATGAGATAGAACAGCCGCCAGATCAGCAGCGCGGCGAAGACCGCCGGCGCCGGCACGCCTGGCATGACGGCAAGGAAGACCGCCTCCATCACGCCGACGCCGCCCGGAACCTGGCTGAGCAGCCCGGCCGAGAAGGAGAGCAGGAAGGCGCCGAGCACGATCAGGAAGCCGGGATTGCCCTGTTCCGGCAGCGCGAAATAGATGATGCCGGCCGCGCCTGCCAGCTCGAGCGGGGCGGCGAGGTATTGCCTGAAGACGATCGGCAGGCGCGGATAGATGATCTCGAACTTGCCGATCTTCAGCGGCCTGAAGCGCAGCCAGGAGCCGATCGTGTAGAGCGCGACGAAGGCGAGCATGCCGACGCCGATCATGCGCGCGGTGCCGTCGCTGATCGCGAACCATTTCGACATCCGCTCCAGCGGATGCAGGATTTGCGGTTCGTAGAGCAGCACGAGACCCATCAGGAAGATCGTGCCGAAGGCGAAGGTGAAGGAGCAGAGCGCGACGAGAACGGCCACCTCGGCGGCCGTGAGGCCCTTCGCCGTATAGGCCCGGTAGCGCACCATGCCGCCCGAGAAGACCGAGGCGCCGATATTGTGCGAGAGAGCGTAGGTCACGAAGGAGCAGAGCGAGATATAGAACCAGGAGATGCCCTTCTCCTTGCCGAGATGGATCAGGGCGATCCGGTCGTACCAGGCGAGGGCGGCGTAGGCGACGAGCGTCGCGAGCGCGGCGTGGAAGAAGGCCTCGGGCGGGATGACCGCGATCTTGTGGCCGATGCGCTGGGAGATGATCTTGATGCTCTGCCAGAGGCTGGCGTCTGCGAGCAGCGCTTCGATCGCGGCGTCGGAGCCGGCTTCGGCCTTGAGCTTGCCCCAGAGAAGTTCAACCGACCAGACCACCGCGACGAGCCCGATGATCGGCCAGAGGTAGTCGAGATAACGTTTCATACAGGCCGCGGGGGTGGGAATTGGTGACGGATGGCGGGGCGGCCCACGTCGTCACCGCTGCGGCGCGAACCTGTCGTTCTCTGTGCCAGCGTGTGGGGGCAAGGGCAAGCGTCCGAAGACGCCTGCCCCCGCGCCGGGCTGGGTTATTTGCCGTTCTTCTTCAGCCAGTCCTGCATCATCGCGACCTCCTTCTCCTGGTCGCGGATGACGCTCTCGGCAAGTTTGCGGATCTCCGGGTCCTTGCCGTGGGCCAGCACGATGCGCGCCATGTCGATCGCGCCCTGATGGTGCGGGATCATGCCGCGGACGAAATCGGCATCGGCATCGCCGGAATAGGGGATGTCCATGTCCTTATGCATCTTCGCGTTGGCCTCCCTATAGGCCTTGGTCGATGCATTCTCGGTTGCCGTCTTGGCTGCGGGAGCACCGTGGTTGTGCTGCTGCTGCGCCTGCGCGGCGTTGCCGAGCGTGCCGGCTGCGAGAATGGCTGCCAGTGCGATGGCGGTACGATTCATCAGTCTTGTCCTTGATCGATGGAAAATGCGGATCGCGCCGGAAAGCGGCGTCATGATCCGCGGGAATCTCAGCTCAGATCGACAGGGATCGCGGCGGGCGCTCTGCCGGCTCGATGGACAGGCCCCGGGAGAGCATCACGATCGACGGATGAGTGGGCGACCAGGCGATCATGACCGGCAGCGAGGGGGCTGCCGGCGCCTGCGCGATCAGGCCGCAGCCGATGATGCAGCAAAGGGGCGCAGTGGAAGCCGGATGCTCTGCCGGCATGGACTCGTGACACGGAGCAGGGGCGTCGGTCCGTTCGCCGGCACCCGGCCGCGCGGCCGCGCCGTGTTGCGACGATGCGGGCATCGGCATGCGCATCGCCGACGCCGCCAGCGTAATATGCGGCAGCACCGCGAAGCACATCACCAGCAGCGCGAACAGCCAGCCGGCGCCGCGGCCGCGGTGTGGCCGGCGCCTCATTCCGTTGGTGATGTCACGCGGGGCATGCGTCATTACGCGATGATCTTTCGG
The DNA here is from genome assembly GCF_056397745.1 of Allobosea sp. 05L423. Classification (NCBI taxonomy): domain Bacteria; kingdom Pseudomonadati; phylum Pseudomonadota; class Alphaproteobacteria; order Hyphomicrobiales; family Alloboseaceae; genus Allobosea; species Allobosea sp. 05L423. The sequence goes on from NZ_JBFTOA010000001.1 coordinate 78,641, forward strand.
ACCGGATCATGTCATGATCGCGGCGAAGATTCACTCTTTCGAGCTCGATCTGCCTTCCATGTCCCAGAGCCTGACCATCACCCTGACCGGAACGACCGACCTGCCGCCCGGCAAGGTCGCGGCGATCGTGACATCGCTGGAGATGTTCGAACGACCGCCGGAGCGGGCCGATCCGCCGGGAACCGAGGGGTTCTCGCTCGACCCTATCGAGCGCTCCGACATCGATCGCTATCTGCGCATCTATCGTCAGCTTGGCGAACGCTGGATGTGGTTCAGCCGGTTGGTCGCGCCGCGCGCGGAGCTCGAACCGATCTTCTCGGATCCGGCCGTCGCGATCTATGCAGCCTGCTTCGACGGGCAGGATGTCGGCCTGCTCGAGCTGGACTTCCGCGTCCCGGGGGAGGGGGAGCTCGCCTTCTTCGGGCTCGATGAGCCCGTCGTCGGGAAGGGGGCCGGCCGCTGGCTGATGAACCGGGCGCTGGAACTGGCCTGGACGAGGCCGATCTCGCGCTTCTGGGTGCATACCTGCACGCTCGATCACCCGGCGGCGCTCGGCTTCTATCGGCGCTCGGGCTTCACGGTGTTCAAGCGCGGGATCGAGGTCGACGACGACCCGCGCCTGACGGGCAAGCTGCGCCGCGACGCCGTTGCGCACCATCCCGTCATTGCATGAGAAAAGGGCGGCGTCCGGAAGACGCCGCCCTCTCACTGAAACTCCTGGAAATTCTTGCAGCGGGTCAGGCGCGAGAGCGCAGCCCGATCGCGTCCATCGTCGCCTGATCGCGTGCGGCTTCAGCGGCGCGCTCGGTGGCGCGTTCGCGATCATCGAGAATCTCGACCTTCTTCATGTCCTCGAAGGCTTCCTGCAGCTCGGCCTTGGCCTCGTCGAGCTGGCCCTTCAGATTGTCGGCCGACTGGCGCAGGTTGTCGCGCCGACCCAGAGCCGCCTTGGCATAGGTCGGGTAGGCGAAGTGAGACGAGTCGGTGATGCCGGCGCGGGCTTCCTCGGCCTGGATTTCCCGATCGAGATCGTTCGCCATCCTGTGGAAGTCGGCGATCATCATCTCGATCTGGCTAACCCGGCGACGTTTCTCGTCCACCTGAAAGCGCTTCAACCGCAGAAGGGTCTCTCGCGACTTCATGTCGTTTCCAACTCCTGATTACGCATTGACCTCTGCCGACCCCTCGGCGCGGGTCTGAACTCCATCCGCGAGACGTGCCGCAGCATGGCGCAAGGAGGTTGACCTTTCCTTACCGAGACGGGCTGCTTTTTCTGCATGCTCAAGCCGCGTCCCGGCTCCTGCCGCAGCCTGTCGCGATGATCTACTCACTGAGCCAGCGGCCGTTCGGCCCGTTATCAGCGGATTTCCTGACTTGGCTGCCTTTCCTCGTTTCGGCGGGCACGGCCCCCTGCTTTTCGGCCTCGCCCTCACGCGCATCATCGGCTGGGGCTCGACCTTCTATTCGCCTTCGGTGCTGGTCGGCGCGCTTGACCGCGATCTCGGCCTCAATGCCGAGATCGTTTTCGGAGGTATCACCATTCTGCTGATCACAGGCGCGCTGGTCGCCCCGGCGATCGGCCGTCATCTCGATCGGGAAGGCACGCGCCGCTCGATGTGCGTCGGCGCTGTCATCTGCGCGCTCGGCCTTGCCGTTCTCGCCACCGCACAGGGGCCGGTCAGCTACCTCGCGAGCTGGTTCGTCATCGGGCTGGGACATGCGATGTCGCTCGCCAATGTCGGCAACGTCGCGATCGCGCAGCTGATGGGCGAGCGGACCCGTCGCGTCATCGGATTGATGATGCTGGTGACGGGGCTTGCCTCCAGCGTGTTCTGGCCGTTGACCGCGGTTCTGATGGGGGCTTTCGGCTGGCGCATCACCGTGCTCGTCTTCGCGGCGATGCAGATCGTGATCGTGCTGCCGATCTATGCCGCGGTGCCCCGCTTACGGCCCGTGCAGCCGGCGGCGAAGGTGGCCGGGGCTCCCTCTGCGGGCGAGGATGGGCGCGTTCCCTCCTCTTCCCGCAAGGCTGCCTTCTGGCTCGTCGCGCTTGCCTTCTCGGCGAGCGGGCTGGTGTCCTGGGGGCTGCCGCTGCACCTGATCACCTTGTTCCAGGAGGCGGGGCTGACGCAGGGGGAGGCCGTCTGGATCGCGACGTTGAGCGGGCCGGCGACGATCGCGGCGCGCGCCATCGATGCTACGGTCGGCGAGCGCCTGCCGGCGGAGAAGACCGCGCTGCTCGGCCTGCTGCTGGGGCCAGCGCTGTGCCTGGTGCTGCCCTTCGTTCCGATGACGATCGGTGCGGCGGCGGGTTTCGTCATGCTGTTCAGCGCTGCGCTCGGCGTGATTTCGGTGGCGCGGGCTACGCTGCCGCTCGCCCTGTTCGGCCGCAACGGCTTCGCCGCCATGCTGGGCAAGCTCACCGTGCCGCAGAATATGGCCTTCGCCGCCGCGCCGCTGCTTTTCGCGGTGATGGTCGAGCGGCTCGGTGCCGACCTGACGCTGATCGTTTCCGCCGCGATCCAGGCGGTGGGGTTCGCCGCGATGTTCGCTCTGGTGAGGATGATGGCGCGGGCCTGAAACGTTTCAGACGCCCGCCAGCAGGGCCAGGATGGCGAGGGCCGCCGGCAGAGCCTGGATGTAGAGGATCTTGCGGCTTGCGGTGGCCGCGCCGAAGAGGCCGGCGACGACGACGCAAGCCAGAAAGAACAGCTTGATCGCGAAGCCCGCGGCGCCGAGCCAGAGCCCCCAGGCCAGGCCGGCCACGAGGAAGCCGTTATAGAGCCCCTGATTGGCCGCCAGCACCTTGGAGCGCGCCGCGAATTCGGGCGTCAGTCCGAAAGCCTTGTGGCCGTGCGGCGTATCCCACAGCCACATCTCCAGAATGACGATGTAGATGTGGATGAGGGCAACGAGGCCAATCAGAGCCGAGGCGATCATCGATGGGGCATCCCGTGGAGAGGCTGAGCCGGAGTCACAGGCTGCCGCTGATGATCGCGTGGAGGCGCTGATAGCATTCGGGCAGCGGTGTCGCGTCGTCCTTCGACTGCTTGAGGAAGGCTTCGAGTGCCGGGTGCAGGCGGATCGCCTCGTCGACCTCCGCGGACGCGCCCTGGCGATAGGCGCCGAGCCGGATCAACTCCTCCATGTCGGCATAGGTCGCAAGCGTGGCGCGGGCCTTCTGCACGACCGGGTAATAGGCAGGATCGCAGGAGCGCGGCATGGTTCGCGAGACCGATTTCAGGATGTTGACGGCCGGGTAGCGGCCGCGCTCGGCGATGGAGCGCTCCATGACGATATGGCCGTCGAGGATGCCGCGCACCGCGTCCGCGACCGGCTCGTCATGGTCGCCGCCGTCGACCAGCACGGTGAAGAGCCCGGTGATCGCGCCGTCCTCGGTGCCGGGGCCGGCGCGTTCCAGCAGTCGTGGCAGCTCGGCGAAGACGGTCGGGGTGTAGCCCTTGGTCGTTGGTGGCTCGCCTGCCGCCAGGCCGATCTCGCGCATCGCCATGGCGAAGCGGGTCACCGAATCCATCAGGCACATCACCTGCAGGCCGCGATCGCGGAAATACTCGGCCAGCGTCAGCGTGGTCAGCGCCGCCTGCTTGCGCATCAGCGCAGGTTCGTCCGACGTGGCGACGACGACGATCGAGCGGGCGAGCCCCTGCGGTCCGAGATCCTCCTGCAGGAACTCCTGCACCTCGCGGCCACGCTCCCCGACGAGGCCGATGATGTTGACGTCGGCCTGGGCGTAGCGGGCCAGCATCGAGAGCAGGACGGACTTGCCGACGCCGGACCCGGCGAAGATGCCCATGCGCTGGCCGATGCAGCAGGTCAGGAAGGTGTTGAGGGCGCGGACGCCGAGGTCGAGCGGCCCGCCGACGCGGCGCCGCTTATGGGCAGGCGGTGGATCGTTGCGGAAGGCATAGAGCGTATCGCCCTGCGGCAGCGGCGGGCCGCCGTCGACCGGGCGGCCGAGCGCGTCGACGACGCGGCCGAGCCAGGCGGGTGTCGGGCGCAGGCCGGGCTGAGCGCGGTCGACATGGACCGGGCAGCCGCGGCGCACGCCGTCGAGCCCGCCGAAGGGCATCACCAGCGCCTTCTCGCCCGAGAAGCCGACGACCTCGCAGGGAACGCGGGTGTCTGCTGCGATCTCGATGCCGACACGGCCGCCCAGGCTCATCGCGCTGATCGGTCCGGCTACCTCGACGAGCAGGCCGCGCACGCCGATGACGCGGCCATAGATGCTCACCCCCTCGATGTGCTCGATGGCGGAGGCGAGGGCCGAGAGACGGTCGTGGCCGTGCGAGGGGGAATTCATGATGCGATGACGTCCTTGCCAGTCGGCGAGGAGGAGCGGGATATTCGGCAGATCGCCCCTGTGGATGATTTGGTAAGGGTTCCTAACAAATTGCGCTCATTTACCAGCCGTTAAGCTCTGTGATTAAGACTGCAGATCGAGGCTGCCGCGTGTCGCAGGGCCGTTTGGCCCCGTTTCTCGAAGCATCCCTCCGCGAAAGGGCGTTTTCGCGGGTGAGAGTTCACCGATCCGTGTCAAATTCGACTCACCTCGACAAGGATCGTTCACTTTCTCCGAGGAAGCGCTTGCGCTCGGGAATCACGGTTTGTTAACCAGTTTCTCTGTAGCGTGTCGCGTGGCGTTTCATCGGGCAAGTGCGTCGTCGTCAAGGGCCGAGAAGGTCCGGGCGTAAGCAACGGTCAACCTGCCCTGCGGGCGAAATTGGGGACGTGGACATGCGGGTTCTGCTGATCGAGGACGATAGCGCGACCGCTCAAAGCATCGAGCTCATGCTCAAATCCGAGAGCTTCAACGTCTACACGACGGATCTCGGCGAAGAGGGCGTCGATCTCGGCAAACTCTACGACTACGACATCATCCTGCTCGACCTGAATCTGCCCGACATGTCGGGCTACGAGGTTCTGCGCAGCCTGCGCGTCGCCAAGGTCAAGACTCCGATCCTGATCCTCTCCGGCCTCGCCGGCATCGAGGACAAGGTGAAGGGCCTCGGCTTCGGCGCCGACGACTATCTCACCAAGCCGTTCCACAAGGACGAGCTGGTCGCCCGCATCCACGCGATCGTGCGGCGCTCGAAGGGCCATGCCCAGTCGGTCATCACGACCGGCGACCTTGTCGTCAATCTCGACACCAAGACGGTCGAGGTCGATGCGGCCCGGGTGCATCTGACCGGCAAGGAATACCAGATGCTGGAGCTGCTCTCGCTCCGCAAGGGCACGACGCTCACCAAGGAGATGTTTCTCAACCATCTCTATGGCGGGATGGACGAGCCAGAGCTCAAGATCATCGACGTGTTCATCTGCAAGCTGCGCAAGAAGCTGGCGAACGCGTCGGACGGCAAGAACTACATCGAGACCGTCTGGGGCCGTGGCTATGTGCTGCGCGAGCCCTCCGAAGTCGACGAGCGCATCCCGGCCTGACGCATCCTGTCGCCCGGTCCGTCATCGGGCCGTCACGAAGCGACGGCATACAAGTTTTGACCTGATCGTCGGATGTACACGACAGGTCGACGGGACCCCGCCGCGAGGCGGGGTTTTTGTTTTGGCCTACCGTCGATGGTGACGATGTTGCGGTCGTCCGGCGCTCAGGCGCGCCAGCTCGCAAGCGGTCGCGCAGAGGTGCGGTTGCCGAGCGGCGCGGCGGCGTGCGGCTGCGGAGCGAGGGCGGCCTGGCGGTAAAGGCCCCGATGCTCGGGGTCGCAGGTCAGCCTGGTGGCAAGTCCGAGAACCGTTTCCGCGGCGCCGAGCACGAAAGCTCCGTCAGGGGCGAGGCGCGGGGTCAGCAATTCCAGCACCTTCACCTTCGTCGGCACGTCGAAATAGATCAGCACGTTGCGGCAGAAGATCACGTCAAACCGGCCGAAATGATCGTTCCGCTCCAGCAAATTGTGGTGGCGGAAATCGACCATTCCGCGCAGCCGCTCCGAGATCTGCCATTTGTCGCCGCGCTGCTCGAAATGCTTCAGCAGCATCTGGATCGGCAGGCCGCGCTGCATCTCGAACTGGCTGTAGATGCCCGAGCGGGCCTTCTCGAGAATCTCCGACGAGATATCCGTGCCGATGATCTCGACCTTCCAGCCGGCAAGGCGGTCGGCGAGGTCGTGGATGATCATGGCCAGCGAATAGGCCTCCTGGCCGCTCGACACGGCGGCGCACCAGATGCGCAGCGAGCGGGTGGCAGCGTTCGCCGCCATGCGCTCGGGCAGGATCACGTCGCGGAACAGGTCGAACGGCGTGCGGTCGCGGAAGAAGAGCGTCTCGTTCGTCGTCATCGCATCGACGACGACATTTTCCAGCGTGCGATCGCGGCCGAGCCGCAACTGGCCGATCAGCGTCGCGATATCGGCGATGCCGCGCCGGCGGCACAGGATGCTCAGGCGGCTTTCCGCCAGATACTGCTTGTCGGCGGTCAGCGACAGGCCCGAGCGCTGCTGCAACAGCAGCCGCAGGAATGCGAAATCGGTCTCGGTCATGCCGGCTGCACCCCGCGCACGAGGCAGCGGACGGAGGCGCCGATCTCGTCGAGCGCGATCACGGTGCTGGCATGGCGCGCACGGACAACCGAGCCCGGCATGCCCCAGATCGTGCTGCTCGGCTCGTCCTGGGCCAGAACCGCCGCTCCGGCTTTGCGCAGGGCACCGGCACCTTCTGTGCCGTCGCTGCCCATTCCGGTGAGAACGAGGCCCATCGTCGCCGCGCCGAGATGGCGGGCAGCATCGTTGAACAGCACGTCGACGGCGGGCCGGCAGAAGTTGACCGGCGCCTCGTCGCCGATCCGTGCGACGATGTGGCCGAGCCGGCGGTCGATGCCCAGATGGCGGCCTCCGGGTGCGACGTAGACGGTTCCGCGCACCAGGCGTTCGCCGTCGAAGGGTTCTCGTGCCGGAACGCCGATATGGCTCGCGATCTGCTCGGCGAACGACGCCGTGAACAGCGGCGGCATGTGCTGGACGACCAGCGTCGTCAGGTCGTGAAGGCCTTCGCCGATATCGAAGAGCACCTTGGCGACAGCGCGCGGCCCGCCGGTCGAGGCGCCGATCACGAGGTAGCGCGGCATCACCGAAACCAGGGGGCGAAGATTGACGGGGCCGCCATGTGGCAGATCGACGATGTCGACCTCCGGCGGCAACGAGCCCGGTCGCGCCGCCGTATGGGCGATGTTGCCGAGCTTGAGCAGAAACTCGCTGCGGAAATCGAGGGACAGCGTCATGCCGGCGCGGCTGTCAGGCTTCGAGACGACGTCCATCGCGCCCTTGGTCATGCATTCGAGCGCGATGCGGGTGTTGCGCTCGTTCAGCGTGGCGGCGAGCAGGACACCGGTATTGGGGCTTTCCTTGAGGATCTGCGGCAGTGCGGCTGCCCCGCCGACGCCCGGCATGTCGAGATCGAGCACCATGACGTCCGGCTTGTAGCGGGTCGCATGGGCGACCGCGGTCTCTCCGTCCCCGGCCACCGCCACGACGTGAAAATGGCCGGCTTCCCCCAGCCRGCGGGCGAAAAGCCCGCGGACGATGACGGAATCGTCGGCAATCACGACCGTCTTGTGCCGGGTCGGCGGAGCCGGAAGGGGGCGGGACGCCATCATGCTCATGCTGCTTGCTGGATCGGCGATGCCGAGCGACGGAGATCGGGCATCCAAACCGGCGCCGGACTGCTCAGAGCAGACCGACCTGATGGAATTTCGACGCCACGATTTCCTTGTCGAAGGGCTTCATGATGTACTCGTCGGCGCCCGCGTGCATGGCGCGCGCGATATGGGCGATGTCGTTCTCCGTGGTGCAGAAGACGACCTTCGGCCGCTTGCCGCCCGGCATCTGGCGCAGCGTGCGCAGGAACTCGTAGCCGTCCATGATCGGCATGTTCCAGTCGAGCAGTACGGCGTCCGGCATCTCGCCCTTGCACGCATCGATGGCGCGCGCACCATCCTCGGCTTCGGCGATGCGGAACTGCAGGCCTTCCAGGATTCGGCGTGCGACCTTGCGGATCACCGCTGAGTCATCGACGACGAGGCAATATTTCATGGTCTGTCTCCAAAACTCTGTGGCCGCGCTTCAGGCCGCGGCGGGAAGATCAAGATCGAGGACAGCATCGAGATCGAGTATGACGAGGAGTTCGTCGGCGAGCCGGTGAACGCCGGTCGCCAACGCGGTCCAGACGCGATCGAGATGAACGGGCAGCGGCTCGAAGGTGGAACGGTCCAGCCGGATCACCTCGCCGACGGCGTCGACGATCAGGGCGTAGGCCTCGCCGCGATGGTCGATGCCGATCGCCGTCAGCTCGCCTTGCCGCTGTGCATCCGGAACCGTCCGGCCGAGCCGCTTGCGCAGGCAGATCGCGGTAACGATGCGCCCACGCAGATTCAGCAGGCCGACGATCTCGCTCGGGGCGCGGGGCACGAGCGTGATGCGGTCGGTGATGAAGACATCCTGTACGCGCCCGATCGGCAGCCCGAGCAACTGCTCGCCGATCCGGATCGTCACGTAGTCGAGCGAATCGCCGAAACCGGCGGAGGCCGCCTGCCGCGCCTTGTCGGGTCCGGGAAGGGTCATGCTGCTTGCCTCATATCCGCACCGCCGGCGTTCAGCTCGCTCAGCAGGGCCCGGCGATCGAATTTCGCAACGATATCGTCGAGACCGGCCTGTACGGCGCGCATGTGCAGATCGGGGGTCGCGCAGGTGGTGAGGCCGAGGATGCGCAGGCGCTCGCTTCCGGCCCGCGCGCGCAGTGTAGCGGCGAAGGCGAAGGCCGCTTCGATCTGCCGATCGAGATCGAGCAGGACGATGCCGAACGGCTCGTCGGCTGCGGAGGGATCGAGGTCGAAATCGGCTGCCATGGTGATGGTGTGGCCGGACGCCTTCAGGATCGGGCTCAGCATTTCCCGCAGGAAATCCGACGGCTCGATCAGCAGGACACGGGCGGAGGGCGCTGAGCTGCGCCGCACGGCAAACCAGCCGGGCTCGTTCAGAGGCAGGTAATGGGCGAGATCGACGATATCGGTGGCACGGCCCCGGATCATGGCCGAGCCGATCACGCCGCGTTCGCCGCTCGCGGCCATTTCGAGATCGAAACTGTCCTCGACGATGTCGACGATGGCTTCGACCGCAAGCGCGACGGTCAGATCGCCGTCCGAGACGATGACCAGTGGCTGGATGCCCTTGCTGCGCAGCTGCGTTTCCGCGAGTGGCGTGACGGGCACAAGGCGTCCGCGATAGTGCAGCAAAGTGCGGCCGCCGCCGCGCTGGAACTGGTCGGCATCGACCTCCTCGAGCCGCGTCACCAACGACAGAGGCAGCGCCTGGAGGCTGCCGGCTCCGGTCCGGAAGACGAGCATCGTCGTCTTCTCGCTCGCTTGCTCATGGGCGGGTGCGGCATGCTGCTTCGCTTCCACCTCGCCCGACAGGGCCGCGCCGACCAGGCTGGCGACGCCGTTGGGGTCGACGATCAGCACGACGGCTCCGTCGCCGAGGATGGTATTGCCGGAGAAGAGCGGGATGTGGCGCAGCTTGCTCGACATCGGCTTCACCACGATTTCCTCGGTGTGGAAGACGCTGTCGACGAGGATTCCGAATTGTCGCTCCCCGATCTGGGTGATGACGATGAAGCCTTCACCTTCCGCGGCCTTGGGCGCGCCCATCAGCTCGGGAAGCGAAATGATCGGCAGCAGGCGTCCGCGCAGTCGCAGGACCGGGGCGCCGTTGATCTCCTCGATGCGGTTGTCGTCGCCCGCCTTCACCCGGACGAGCTCGCGCACCGCGATCTGGGGGATCGCGTAGCGGTCATTGCCCGCCACAACGATCAGGGCGGAGATGATTGCGAGCGTCAGCGGGATCTTGATGGTGATGGTGGTGCCGAGGCCGGGACGGCTGGCGACGTCGATCATCCCGCCGATCGAATCGACGTTGGCCTTGACCACGTCCATTCCGACGCCGCGGCCGGAAACCGCCGTCACGTTATCCGCCGTCGAGAAGCCGGGCAGGAAGATGAAGCGGCTGATCTGGGCGTCGCCGAGCTTCTCGATCTCGGCTTCGGTCGCAAGGCCCCGGGCGATGGCCTTGTTCCGGATGCGTCCGACATCGAGCCCGCGTCCGTCATCCGCGATCGAGATCGTGACGGAGCCGCCCTCATGGTAGGCGGAAAGCCGGATCGTGCCCTGTTCGGGCTTCCCGGCTGCCCGGCGCTCCGCCGGAAGCTCGATCGCATGGTCGGCGCAGTTGCGGACCATGTGGATGAGCGGGTCCTTGATCAGGTCGAGGATCTGCCGGTCGAGCTCGGTTTCCGCACCATCGGTCACGAGTTCGATGCGCTTGCCGAGTTCGGCGCTGAGGTCGCGCACGATGCGCGGCAGCTTCGACCAGGCGTTGCCGATCGGCTGCATGCGCGTCTTCATCACGCCGTCCTGCAGCTCGGCGGTGATCAGCGAGAGGCGCTGCAGCGGTGCCTTGAGCTTGGCGTCCTCCTGCTGGCGGGAGACGTCGAGGAGCTGGTTGCGTGTCAGAACGAGCTCGGAGACCATGGTCATCAGATGCTCGATCGTGTCGACATTGACACGCAGGGTCGCGGGGCCGCCGGTTCGCGAGGACGAAGGGACATCTTCGGAAGGTGCGGGACTTTCGCCGCTCTCGATGCGGCCGTTGCGGTCCCGCTGCGGCTCTGGCGCGCTGCGAAAGACGATGTCGTCAGTCGCGGCCGTGGCGTCGGTCTGGCCGTGCCGGGCGAGATAGGCGGCGACGGGATCGACCGGCTGGTCGACCGGGTGCGCGTGGTTGAGTTCGCCCTTGGCTCGCTCTGCCAGAGCCTGCAGCTCGCGGATCAGCGTCTCGTCGTCGCCCTCCGGCTCCAGCCCTTTCTCGGCCAGCTCGGCGAGTATGTCCTTGATGCGGTCGATGGTTTCGAGGATGGCGGTGACGGCGGTGGGCTTCACCGTTGCGCCGTCACGGAACTGCCCGATCACTGACTCGGCCGCGTGGGTGAGAGCCTCGAGCCGCGGCAGGCCGATGAAGCCGCAGGTTCCCTTTACGGTGTGAACAAGCCTGAAGATGTTGCGCAGGATGTCCCGGTCGTTCGGGTCCTGCTCGAAGCGGACGAGCTCCCGATCGACCGTATCGAGGTTCTCGCCGGTCTCGGTCAGGAACTCTTGCAGCAACTCGTCCATGCAGGAACATCACTCAACGCGAAACCCTCCAGGAACCAAAGCACGAGAAGGGTTTATGATCGGTTGAGATCGCCCTTCGACTGATTTCGGTTTCAGGCCGCCTTGGCTGCCTTGATGGTCACGGTCTCCCCGTCGATCGCGACGGAAACCTCCATCCCGGCAGCGCGTGCCACCATGCCGGTGTAGACCGGCTGGACGGCATGGGCGTCGATCGTCCCGCCCGGCGCATTGCCGGCGAGCAGATCCTCGACATGGGCGGGGATGCGGGCATGTGAGCCCGTGGCTTTGATCTCGAAGCTGCCCTGTTCCCCCTCGACGCTGGCCCGCGAGATCAGCTTGCCGCCGCGCGGCACGGCCTGCGCGGCGATGACCAGCAGGTTCAGCAGCAGCTTGACCTGATTCTTCGGCAGCAGGGCGCGCGGCGCCTCCCAGTCGAGCGAAAGCTTCTCGTCGTTCAGGAAGCCGTTGGCGACGTTTCCGGCATCGCCGAGATCGATCATTGCGCCGGCCGAGCCGGCCGCGCCGAAGGCGAGGCGCGCGAACTGCAGGCGGGCCGAGGCGTTGCGGGCGCTCTTCTTGATCAGCTCCAGCGCAAAATCGCGCATCGACGGATCATCTTCCTCGAGAACCTCCAGCGCGTTGACAATCGCACCGACCGGGCTGATCACGTCATGGCAGACGCGGCTGCAGAGAAGAGCGGCCAGGTCGAGCGAGTCGAGCGAGATGGCGGTCATGGGGGCGAAATCCTGGGATGGCGATGCGCCGAGGGTAGGGCGGCAATGCCGCCAGATATGCTGCCATCTTGGTTTTCATGTGGTTAATCGCCATATATCGGGCCAATGTTCGAAGGAAGGGCCGCCATGATCGGCCGTGACGATCCCCGCCTGCGCGATTGCGACGGGCTGGGGCGCAAGCTCGCGGAAGCTGCCAGAATCAGTGCGACGGTCCTGCTGGCGAAGCGGGCGGCGCGCGATGTGACGCTCAAGCAGGACGGCTCGCCGGTCTGCTCGGCGGATCTGGCTGCCGATCACGCAGCGAAGGATGCGCTTGCTCGCCTGTGCCCGGGATTTCCCGTCATCAGCGAGGAAACGGTCGACAGCGTCGCGCCTGGCGAGGTTTTCATCTTGCTCGATCCGCTGGACGGCACGCGCGAGTTCCTGGCCGGCGGCGACAGCTACTGCGTCGCGATTGCGGTGATCCGTGACGGCAGGCCGATCGCGGGCGCGATTGCCGCTCCTGCCATCGGCCGCCTCTGGTTCGCCGGCGAGCACGCCTATGTGCAGGATTTCGCGGCCGACGGAACCGTGCACGGGGAAGCGCGCCGCGCGGCTGTACGCGCTTTGCCCAGCGACGGGCCGGTGGCGTTGGTCAGTCGCTTTCACGGCGATGGCCGCAGCGACGGCATTGCCGCGTCGATGTGCTGCAACAAGGGCATCCCGGTCTCGTCGGCCGTGAAGTTCGGGATGATCGCTTCGGGCGAGGCGGATCTCCATGTCCGCTGTGGCCAGACCATGGAGTGGGATATCGCAGCCGGCGACGCCATTCTCTCGGCGGCGGGCGGAGTGGTGCTGACGCTTGACGGCGCCTTGCCGCATTACGGCGTGAGCGAACGGCAGTTCCGCAATCCGCCTTTCGTGGCGGCGTCGAGCGAGGCGCTGGCGCGGCGTGCCATCGCCGGCGATACCGGTTGCTGAGAGCTCTCAGCGGGCGACGACGCGCAGCACCGATTTCCAGCGATCTTCGGCTTGGGCCAGGAGCGCCGCGTCCTGCAGGAAACGCTGGCGGTTTTCCGCCGAGCGGAACAGGAACAGCCGCGAGCCGATGATCGCGTATTGGCCGGGGTCGCTGTCGACGGCGACGCCATTGGCAACGCCCGTCGGGTCGAAGCCGGCGAAAGCGGGCGCGTAGATGCCCGGTGCATCGCGGAAAGCCTCGAGATTGGCCTGTGAGGCGAAGCGCCAGACCACACCCTCGTGGATGAGCTCGTGCTCGGGGAGGCCGGCCGAAGGCCTGCTGCCGAAGCGATAGGACACCGGGTCAAAGCCATTGATGGCCAGGCCGGTGCGCAGGTCGCGCTGCATCACTTCGCCCAGCGAAGGCAGGGAAGGCAGCCCGGTCGGCAGTCCCGGTGCTCCCGACGAAGCCGGAAGAACCGGCTCGGCTGACGTGGTGTTGGCAGATGTCACGGAGACGGCAAGGAAGAGAAGGGCAACGCCGGTGCAGGTCGCGCTGCAGCGTTGCCTTGTTGCGGCCTTCATCCCGGCAAATCCTCGCAATCCCGCAATCCAGGGCCGCTCGGCTCTCCGGAATTTTCACGCCTTGGATAGATTTACGGCGTATCAAACTGGTTACCGAATTGATTCGTATTCGCTAGGCGTTGCTTTTTCGACGCCTGCGCGAACGGCGGACAGCCCAGAATCGGCCCGCCGTCTGGCCTGCATCGCACGCGTCCGGAACAGGTTGCCCCGCAACCGGATCCGGCGTCGCGAGGCCGGGCGATCAAACCGTTCTGGCGTCCGGCTTCGCCGGACTCACTGTCCGGAGATCTAGCATATGAACCAGACCCGCCGCAGTCTCATCAAGGGCGGTCTCGCCGTAGCCGGAACGGGCCTCACCGGCCTGTCCGCCCCGGCGTTCGCACAGAACTACAACGAGCAGCGCTCCTTCTCGCAGAACGAGCTGGTCTCGTCGGGCCACAAGTTCTTCGGCAACGTGTCGCGCGGTCTCGCGCTCACCATCGAGGAGGCCGTGCGGCGCTGGGGTGAGCCCAATGGCTACGTGCTCGGCCAGGAAGCCGCCGGCGCCTTTGTCGGCGGGCTGCGCTTCGGCGAGGGCCAGCTCTACACCCGCAATGCCGGCGACCGCAGGGTGTTCTGGCAGGGGCCTTCGATCGGCTTCGACTTCGGTGGCGAAGGCGCGCGCACGATGATGCTGGTCTATAACCTGCCGGCGGTGGATGCGCTCTACCAGCGCTTCGCCGGCGTCGACGGCTCGGCCTATTTCATCGGCGGCTTCGGTTTCACCGCCATGACGGCTGAGGGCATCACCGTCGTGCCGATCCGCACCGGCGTCGGCTGGCGGCTCGGCGTCAATCTCGGCTACCTCAAGTTCACGCCGCAGGCGACGTGGAATCCGTTCTAGCCTCCCGACCTCGAGCGGGTGACTAGAACTGGCCTTGGCGGCGCGGGCGTGGCAGATTCGGCCATAGCCTGTGTCCACGCCTCGTTCGGGAGTGCTGGGTCTTGATCGAAGCCGCCATGCTGTTCGCGCTCGGCTTCCTTTGTGCGGCGCTGCTCGCGCTGGCCGCGGTGCCGGCGCTCGCCCGGCGTGCCGATCGGCTGGCGCGCAAGCGGGCCGAGGCAGCCTTCCCGCTCTCGCTGGGAGAGATCGCAGCCGACCGTGACCATCTGCGCGCCGAATTCGCCCTGCGCATGCGTTCCGTCGAGCAGGAGGCCGAGCGTGGCTTTGCCGCCAAGGCCGGGGCGATGCAGGAGCTCGGCCGCCGGGACATGACGATCGGCCGGCTGGAGCGCGAGCGCAGCGAGCGCGACACGCGGATTGCAGAACTGGAAAGCGTACTCGCGACGACCCGGGCCGAGCTCGGCGACACGCGAAGAACCCTCGAACAAGAACAGGCGGGCCATGGCGAAACGGCCGCGGCGCTGGAGAAGCGGCTCGCCGATCTGGCGAGCCTGGAGCAGAACCTGGCGGAGACACGGCAGGCTCTGACCGGCACCGGCGCCGATCTGAGTATGCGCGACGGCGAGCTCGCGCGGGAGCGCGAGACGCTCGGAAGGATCGAGAAGCTCCTTGCCGAACGCGAGACGGAATTGGCGGCGATCCGCGACGAGCATGAGAAGCTGCGCGTGGCGCTGGTAGAGGACCGCACCCGGATCATGGTTCTCCAGGGCAAGCGCGACGAGCTTGCCGGGAGACTGGCGGGCGTCGAGGATCGGCTGGCCCGCAGCGAGGCGTCGTTGAAAGCGATGACGGGCGAGCGTGACGGCGAACAGATTCGCGCCGGCGCTTTCTCCGCCCGGGCCGAGCAGGCCGAGGCTGGGCTGGCGGCAGCCGATGCGCGCGCCAGCGCGGCCGCCGTCGAGGCGCAGCAGCTCGGCGCACGGCTGGAGCAGACGAGGTCCGACCATGAAGCCTTGCAGGGCAGGGCGGATGGCCTTGAACAGGCCCTGGTGGTCGCGAAGGACGAGCTGGCCGATCTGCGCCAGCGCAAACAGGAAGAGATAACCGCCTTGCAGGACAGCCAGCGCGAACGAGAAGGTCAGATCGAGCTTCTGCACGCCGAGCTTCAGACGCTGGAAGGCGCGCTCAGCCAGGCCCGCGAAGACCGGAGCCAGCTTCTGGGCGAAATGTCGAATCTGCGCAAAGCGGCATCGGGCGCACAGTCGAATGCGGCCTTGCGCGAGGAGATCGTCCGGCTGGCCGACCGCTTGATGAGTCTTTCGCCGAAACGCGAGGCTGCTGAGTAGCGCTGCACATACCGCACCCATTCGTGTGGTCCGGATCGCTTCGAAAAGCGATTTCCTCTTTTCAGCCCGATGCTTTAGGAAGGCCGCGCCTCCTGGCGCGCCGACCTCACCCGAATGGTTTTGAATCGTGACGGACAGCCAAATCGATCTTCTGTGCCTGGGCGAGCCGCTCGGCGAGTTCAACGCCACCCGGGCCGAGACCGGGGCCTTCCTGTTCGGGCATGGCGGCGACACCTCGAATTGTGCGGTTGCGGCGGCCCGGCAGGGCATGTCGGTCGGCTATCTCGGGGCGCTCGGCGACGACAGCGCGGGCCATTCGATCCGGGCGTTGTGGAAGCGCGAGGGTGTCAACGACGCCCATGTCGCGACGCATCCGACGGCGCCGACGGGCCTCTACTTCGTCGATCACGGCCCGTCCGGCCATGTCTTCTCCTATCTGCGGGCCGGTTCGGCCGCGAGCCTCTATGGCCCGCGCGACCTGCCGCGCGATCTCATCCGCTCGGCCCGCATCATCCAGGCCTCCGGCATCAGCCAGGCCATTTCGGCCGGGGCCTGCGACGCCGTGTTCGAGGCCTTCGAGACGGCCCGCAAGGCCGGCGTGCTGACCGCCTACGACACCAATCTGCGCCTTAAGCTCTGGCCGCTGACCCGCGCGCGGGCGATCATCCACGCCGCTTGCGCCATGGCCGACATCGTCTTGCCCGGGCTTGACGACGCGACGCAGCTGACCGGGCTCAACAACCCCGACGCCATTGTCGATTTCTATCTCGGCCTCGGCGCGCGGGTCGTGGCGCTGACGCTCGGCCATGAGGGGTCACTCGTCGCGACACCGGTCCGGCGCGAGCGCTTCCGTCCGATCAAGGTCGATGCCATCGACGCGACCGGGGCAGGCGATTGCTATGACGGCGCCTTCCTCGCGGAATATCTGCGCACGGGCGATGCCTTCGCGGCGGGCGCCTATGCCAATGTCGCCGCGGCGCTGTCGACGCAAGGATATGGTGCCGTTGCGCCCCTGCCGCATCGGGCCGAGGTCGAAGCACGCATCATTGCCGAGGCCAAGAGCTGATGACCGTTCCGATCCTGAAGCGCGCGGGCGATCTGCTCGCCCGCTACGATGTGCTGATCAGCGATGTCTGGGGCGTCGTCCATGACGGGCTCTGGGCGCTGGAGCCGGCCTGCGAGGCATTGATCGCCTTCCGCGAGCACGGCGGAACGGTTGCGCTGCTCTCCAACGCTCCCGGACCGTCCGAGCAGGTGGCCGGGCTGCTCGACACCAAGCGCGTGCCGCGCGAGGCCTGGAACCGGCTCGTCACGTCCGGCGATGTCACGCGGGCGCTGATCGCGGAGAGCCATCACAAGCGCGTCTACCATATCGGCTGGCAGAGCGACCGGGCCGTTTTCGCCGGGCTCGATGTCGAGCTGGTTGGCGAGGAACAGGCCGACATCGTCGTGGCGACCGAACTCAACGATTACCGCAACGAGACGCCGGAACAGTACCGGCCGCTGCTTGAGGGCTTCGCCCGGCGCGGCCTGCCTTTCATCTGCGGCAATCCCGATCTCGTCGTGCATGTCGGCGAGGATCTGCTGCCCTGCGCCGGTTCGCTTGCGACGATCTACGAGGAGCTGGGTGGCACGGTCGCCTGGGCCGGCAAGCCTTATCGCCCGGCCTATGACCTCGCGCTCGCAGCCGCCGCCGAGGCGCGCGGCGGCCGCACTGTCGAGCCCGGCAAGGTTCTGGTGATCGGCGACGCCGTCAGGACCGATCTCGCCGGCGCACGGCTGATGGGCTTCGACAGCCTGTTCATCGCCGGCGGCATCCATCGCGACGAGACGATGCACGGCGGCGAGGTCGACCCTTCCGGGCTCGCCAGGGTGCTGGACGGGCTGCCGGTCCGGCCGATCGCGGCGATGGGCGCTCTGGCCTGAGCAGCCCGCCACGGCTCAGTGGGCGTCCCCCGCGCGTGCGTCGCGCAGCGTCGTCAGCGTGACGACGATGCAGAAGAGCATGCCGACGATCGAGAGGATCGCCGCCGCGCGGAAGCCGAGCATGAAAGCCTCGCTCGCCTGCGCCAGCATCGGCGCGGCCTGATCGGGCGCGAGCCCGGCTGCGAAGGCCAGAGCGCCGCCCAATGTCGAGCGCGCCGGAGCCAGCGCTTCCGGGCTGAAGCCGGGCACGACGAGATCCGCCATGCGGTTGCGATAGAGCGCGGCGCCGAGGCTGCCGAGCACGGCGATGCCGAGCGCTCCGCCGAGCTCGACGCTGGTTTCCGACATGGCCGAAGCAGCACCCGTGCGTTCCGGTGGGGCCGAGCCGACGACGATGCCCGTCGTCAGCGTGATCACCGGCGTGAAGCCGATCGAGAACACCACCGAGGCGGCGACGATCTGCACGAGGCTCGGGGCAAAGACGAGCCAGACGAAGCCGAGCGCCGAGACCGCCATGCCGCCCGCCATGAGCGTCGCTGGTGCGAAGCGCCCGACGAGGCTCGGCGTCACGAAGGAGGCGAGCGTGAAGGCGATGGCCGAGGGCAAGGACCAGAGGCCGGCCTGCAGCGGCGTCAGTCCGGCGACGAGCTGAAAATACTGCGCCAGGAAGACGAAGCTGCCGAACATGAACAGGATGCCGGCGAGGTTGATCGCCAACGCTGCCCGGAAGGCCGGGATGCGGAACATGGCGAGATCGATCATCGGGTCGGCAAGACGGGCCTGTCGCCGCAGGAAGAGCAGTACAAAGCCGAGCCCGGCGATGATTGATGCGGCAGCCTGCCAGTCGAAGCCATCCGCCGCCCAGTGCTTGATGCCGTAGACAAGCCCGAGCACCGCCGCGAGCGAGAGCAGGGCGCTGAGGATATCGATGCGGCCGGCGTTCGGCGCGCGATATTCAGGCAGCAGAATCGGGCCGATGGCGAGCAGCAGCAGCATCGGTGGCACGGCGATCAGGAAGGCAGAGCCCCACCAGAAATACTCGATCAGGAAGCCGCCGACGACAGGCCCGATGATGGCGCCGACCGAGAAGCTCGCGATCCACATCGAGATCGCGAAGGTGCGTTCCTTCTCGTCGGTGAACATCACGGTGATCAGCGAGAGCGTCGAGGGAGCGAGCGTCGCCCCGGCGATGCCAAGGACGGCGCGCATGCCGATCAGCATCTCGGCGCTGTTGGAGAAGGCAGCGACGGTTGAAGCCACTCCGAAGAAGGCGGCGCCGATCATCAGCAACCGCCTGCGCCCGATGCGGTCCCCGAGCGTGCCCATGGTCATCAGGAAGCCGGCGACCATGAAGCCGTAGATGTCGATGATCCACAGCAGCTGGCTCGCGCTCGGCTTCAGGTCGCGGGTCAGCGTCGGTACGGCGAGGTTCAGCACCGTCAGATCCATCGAATAGATCATGCAGGGCAGGGCGATCGCGAGCAGGCCAAGCCATTCGCGGCGTGTCGCCTTTCCTTCATCCTGGCCCAAAACGGGTGCCGACGTCATAATTCACTCGCAGTCTCTGGTATCCGGACCAGCCATTTCTCATGAGAGTGCGGCCGAATCTGGCAGGAGAGGGCGGCAGCGGTCCCTGCGCCCGATGGTGCGTTATCCCTGCCGGGTTACCGTGAGATTGCGCAACCGCGCGAGGATGTCCTCGTAGAGACCGTCGATCGGGCGGAACACGAAACGCACCGTGGATTTCCCCGGCGGGACGACGACGGCCCGGAAAAGCACGTTGGCACGAAGCAGCTCCGCCGGCCGATCGTCGACCTCCACCCGCCACCAATGGTGCCAGACATCGTTGAGGACGAGATAGCCGCCGCGGGGCGCATCGACGGCGAGCGTCACCGTGGTCGTGCCGTAGTCGCGGATTGCGACCGTGGCCGGCCCGATCGCGCCCGTGGCAAGCGGCGGCGGATCGCGGTCGAGCAGGACGGTTCGGCGGGGATCGAAGCCGGCCGGCCATTGACCGCTCGTCAGGATGGCGTCGAAATCGGCCTTCTGCGCCTCGGTGACGAGCAGGACACGCGGCAGGGCGCGCGGGTTCTCGTAGATATAGGCATCCTTGGTACGGGCGATCTGGCGGAGGTCCCCTGGTTTCAGCCGCTTGTCGATCTGCTCGACCGGCACGCCGGTCGCGATGAAGCGCAGGCCCAGCATGTCGGCCAGCAGGGAGCGATAGCCAGGCATCAGGGCAGAGAAGGTGCGCTGATCGGGCAGCGCGACATGGTCGCCGGCGCCGGTCGCCTTGCTGTAGAGGCCGAGCCGCAGCGGGTTGTAGCCGAGCGTGTTGTCGAGCTCGTGGACGAGGCTGGCATTGGGCCAGTGGAAGTCGATGGCGGCGAGCTCGATGCGGTCACGCCGGTCGGGCGCGGCGGTGCGCGCGGTTTCGCGCTTGAGAAGCGCGATGGTCTCGTTCGTGCTGTTCTTGCGCAGCACGTCATACATCTGTGGCGGCAGGGCGGTGGATTCACTCGGGCCGTTATTGGCCGAAAGGTCCACAACGAGCGTTACAGCCAGGACGATGGTGGCCGCGAGCGCCGAGCCGCGCTGGGCCAGGCCGCGCGCGGCGACGATGCTTCCAAGCGAGAGCATGCCGCAGAGGAGCGCAACGACAAGCGGCGAGACGGCGACCGGGATGCGCCCGACCGTCCAGGCGAGCCAGAGGGCGACAGCGAGCGCTCCGGCGAAGATGAGCGCTTCCAGGGCGATCTGCCAGCGCCGCGCCTTCGGCGCCGTGCCGGTCATGACGAGATGGGTCAGGTAGCCGCCGAGGATGGCGAGCAGGGCGCCGAGGATGAAGAGCGCGTCGGCTGGGCGGCGGTAGAAGCTGACGCCCGGCAACTCGAACAGCAGCCGGAAGGCGGGGGTGTAGCGGCCGAGCGCATAGAGCAGGACGATCAGCGCCGCGCCACTGAGCGCGACGATTTCGCGCCGCCAGAGCGCACCGCGGACGAGGCCGATGGTGATGATCAGCCCCATCGGCAGCAAGCCGAGATAAAGCTCGCTCATATTGCGGGCGAGAAAGAGCCCGAGCGGGCCGAAGCGGGCCTCCCAGGCCGGGCTCGGCGCACCCCAGAAATCCGCGAGCGGCCCGGCCGCGCCGTAGAGATTGGCGATCAGGCCGGTGAGCAATGCGGCTGGGTGCAGCGAGCCCTTGCCGGCTTCGACGAAATCGATCGCGGGACGGTTCGATTCCTGCGCGATGAAGGCGGTCAGCAGGATGGGGATGGTGGCGACCAGAATGGCGCCGAGCGCGCCGGCAAGCAGCGGCAGCAGGCTCGCACGGAAGGCGCGCCAGGGGTTGCGCGCCATCAGGATGGCGGCGATGACCAGCCCGGCGAGGACGTAGACGCCGATCAGCGCGACCTGGTCGCGGCCGAGCACCATGAAGCCCGAGACCACCCCGGCGGCGAAGCCGTAGCCGATCGAGCCGCGCTCGAGCGCGCGCGAGAGCAGAAACAGGGTGACGGCGAAATAGCCGAGGCTCAGCACCTGCCCGACATGCTGGATTCGCCAGGCGGCCGCGGCGCCGAAGGCGAAGGAGAGGGCCGCGACGACGGCGCCGGCGGGATGCCAGCCGCGGTCGCGGAAGATCAGGACGATCGCCAGCGCGCCGACGAGCAGCGTGCCGAGCACCGCGCCGTCGCTCCAGCGGAAATCGGGCGCGGGATTGAGCGCGGCGATCAGGGCGAAGGAAGGCGAGAAGATCAGCGACTGCGGATCGGCGACCTGCGGCGAGCCGGAGAAGACGTAAGGCGTCCAGAACGGAGAGAGCCCGCGATGCCAGCTATCGGCGAGGAACTGAAGCTGGGGGTGGAAATGGGCCTTGGCGTCCCAGGGGATGGTGACGGCGCCTGAGAGCCAGGGCCAGGACAAGGCCAGCCAGCACAGGAAGACGATGCAGAACACGCTGGCGAGTGGCCAGCGTGTCGGATGGCTTTCGGTCGATATCGTTTCGGGCACGGGCATTAGCCTGGCCTGACCGCAATCGGAAACGCCGTCAATCGGTCGGCGCGGCGCGCGCCATCAGCGCGTCCATGTCGATGAAATGGCCGGCGCGGTCGCGCTTCGAGGCGAGGTAGCGGACGTTGTGGGCGTTCGGGCGGCCCAGCACGCGCTGGCTGGCGGCAACCTCGAGACCCGCGGCCTGAATTGCGCCGATCTTCTGCGGATTGTTCGTGAGCGCCACGACGCTGGAGACGCCGAGTTGCTTCAGCATGGTCGCCGCGAAATCGAAATGGCGCTGGTCGAGGTCGAAGCCGAGCACCTCGTCGGCATCATAGGTGTCCCAGCCCTGGCTCTGCAGCTTGTAGGCCCGCATCTTGTTGGAGATGCCGTTGCCGCGGCCTTCCTGGTCGAGATAGAGCAGGATGCCGCCGCTGTTCTCCGCCATCCATTGCACGGTCTCGCGCAGCTGGTCGCCGCAATCGCATTTCAGCGAACCGAAGAGATCGCCGGTCAGGCAGGCGGAGTGGAGGCGCACCGGAACGGCCGCCTGCAGATCGGGCTTGCCGACGATGATCGCAACCTGATCGCGCAGTCCCTCGCCACCGCGGAAGACCACGAACTCGGTCTCCGGCGCCCCTTCGAGCGGCACGGGCGCGCGGCCGACGATCTTCAGCGAAGCAGCCTGCTCAGCGCGATAGCCGTTGACCGCATCGACCGTGACCTCGACCAGCGGCTCGCCGGCGATGTCGGCGGCGTTGACCGGCGCCACGATGACCGCGGGCAGGACGAGGGACAGGCGGGCCAGTTCCAGCGCGGCCTCGTCGAGCCCGGAGGCGGGCGCGATCGGCGCGTCCATCCGCGCATCGATCTTGAGGGCAAGCGTCTCGATGCGGCCGAGATCGATCGTGGGCAGGGCAAAAATACCGCTTTCGCTGCGCCCCTTGGCACCCAGGCGGCGCAGCCGGGCGCCGCTCAGGACAAGATGGCCACAGCCATGCGCGAGCTCATTGAGACCTTGCACGAGCCTCTCTT
Source organism: Allobosea sp. 05L423 (assembly GCF_056397745.1). Lineage (NCBI taxonomy): Bacteria > Pseudomonadati > Pseudomonadota > Alphaproteobacteria > Hyphomicrobiales > Alloboseaceae > Allobosea > Allobosea sp. 05L423. The sequence continues at coordinate 101,270 of NZ_JBFTOA010000001.1, forward strand.
CGGCCAGCTCAGCAGACAGGGCGAGCGCGTTTCGATCACCGTCCCGCAGCAGGACAGGGCGGCCGGCACGAAACTCGGCGATTGCCCGGTCCACCTTCACGAGAGCAGTTTCGAGGGAGGGGCCGAAGAGCGTACGCGACTCAGGCATCGGGAAGTCCGTCAGATTGGGCCGGCAAACGGCCGAGGAGCGTCAGAGGCACCATCACGGAACGATATAGGGGTTCTTGATCCGCCCTTCCAGCAACGTTCCCGTCAGGGCACGGTTCCATGGCGCGCAAGCGCTCAGGAACCAAGAACGGGAACCTGACCAGAGCAGCGTCGTATAGGCTGGTGAGCTTGAACGTGGGATGAATGCTTTCCCTAGCGGCAACGCCCGGAGAAGAACGATCGATGTCGAAGGAGATTGCGCCCGGCGAGCGCTACAGCGCGACAGCCCGCAGCCTGCACTGGATCACCGTGATCGCCGTTTTCGTGATGATCCCGGTCGGGGTGACGATGAGCTATCGCGGTAACGTCCTGCACCTCTGGGACGGGCTGACCAACGGCCTTTACAGCGCTCATAAATTGACCGGATTCCTGCTGCTGTGGCTGACGGCGGGGCGGCTGATCTACCGTCTTCTGCATGGCGCGCCTGCGGACGAGCCGACGCTGGAATGGTGGCAGAAGGCCGGCTCGCACCTCGCCCACTGGCTGCTTTACGGGCTGCTCCTCGTCGTGCCGCTGCTGGGCTGGACCGGCGTTTCGCTGTTTCCGGCGCTGAGGGTGTTCGACCTGTTCAACCTGCCGGCGCTGACGCAGCCGAATGAGGCGGCGGCCCACCGGGTGCTCGGCATCCACGGCAAGCTTGCATTGACGCTCGGCGCTCTTGCAGTTCTGCATATCGCGGCGGTGCTCTATCACCGCTTCATCCGCAAGGATGGCGTCCTGCGCCGGATGTGGCCGGGGACCGGCTAGCTCGCCCCGTGTCGCCCGGACACGGGATGGCGATCCAGCTCCCTGTCGAGGTGGAGCCTCAGACCGGGCGTGCCCAAAGGTCCTGATGGCCTATCCGCGCGGACCCGGCTTCCCGGCGCGCGGCCAGCCAGGCCTCGACGGTCGCTGGGTCGACCCGCCCGGTTTCGCGCACGGCCTCCGCGATGCCCTCGGCCAGGGCTCCGCGCAGATCGGCGCGAGCGCCGTCGATCAGCCAGCTGCTGTCGCCCATCGAGACCGCGAAGCCGGTCTTGCGGAACGCCTCGGCCATGATCTCGCAGGCCTCTGGGCCGGCGGAGGGGCCGAAGCCCTTGTCGCCACGCTGGTGGTCAACGAAGGCGGCGTGGATGCCGGTATCGGCGGGGTGCTCCGGCTGCCAGCCCTCGCGGCCGTCATAGGTCAGCACGGCATAGAGCGGCAGGCGCTGGCTCGCGAGCGCGGCGACAAAGCGCTCGATCCAGCGCCGCGAGGTGAGGTCGAAGAGAGCCGCTGCCGTCACGAGGTCTGGCCGCCAGCCCAGCACCCAGTCGAGGTCCTTGTCGAGATCGACCCGGCGGGTATCCACGCTGATCAGCTTTTCGCCCTTGGCGAGGACGAGTTCCTCGCCCTGCTCGCGGGCTTCGTCGGCCCAATGGGTCAGGCGGCTGCGCGCATGGGCGAGCAGATCGGCATCGTGATCCACAAGCGTCCAGTGCTGATGGTCGGGCAGGGCGGCGTAGGAGGCACGCAGATTCGAGCCGCCGCCGCAGCCGAGATCGAGGACCGAGAGCGAAGATTTGTCGGAGAAATATGCGCCGACCGTAGCAAGAACCTGCGGATTGCGCGCCGCATGATCGGCAGGCTCGCGCAAGGCGAGCCATTCCGGAGAGAAACCAGCCATCACCCCACCTCCCGGCTGCCGTCTCTGTGGCAGGCCCGCGCGACGATGCGAGCGGTGTCCTGCCAGCGTGGCAAGGCGCCGGCCCCTGCCCATGCGGCGTCGGCACGTTGCCGGCGCTCAGCCGGCGCATCAATCAGCCTCGCGAGGGCCTTGGCAAGTGCCACAACGTCGCCGGGCGGCACTTTGAGAGCCGCATCGGCCGGCAAGGCATCAGCGCCCGCGCCGCTCAGGCTACAGACGATCGGCAACCCGCGCGCGAGGGCCTCCGTCAACACCATGCCGTAGCCCTCGTAGAGCGAGGGCATGACGAAAAGATCAGCACCGTCATAAAGTTCACCGAGGTTTTCCGGCCGCACGGCGCCGGCAAGCAAGATACGGTCCGTCAGCCCGGCCGAGCGGATCTGGGCGTCGATCGCGGCGGCGGTTCCTGGCGCGTAGTCGGGCGAGCCGGCGATGGTGAGATACCAGTCGCGATCGGCGATCCGCCTGAGCGCCTCGATCAGGACATCATAGCCCTTGCGCGGAATCAGGGAGCCGACTGCGAGCAACTGCAGCGGCTGATCGCTACGGCTGCCGGTCGCTCGCGGTGCGCGATCGACACCGGGAACGGCGACGAAAATGCGGTTCTCGGGAACGCCGAACTCCGCGCTCAAAACCGTCGCGGTGGCCGGACTCGTCACCGCGACGGAGCGAACATGGCTGAGAGCGGCGCGTTCGCTCGCGCGCAGCGCCATCGCCTGGGCGGCTTCGAGGCCCGTTTCGAGCGCGAGCGGGTGGTGGACAAGCGCGACGAGCCGGTCGGCGAAGCGTGCGGCGAGTGCTTCGGGAAAGGCGCCGAAGGCGAGGCCGTCGACCAGCAGGATGTCATCCGGTGCTGTCGCAGCCAGCAGCCGTTCCGTCGCGGCGAGGTCGGCTTCCGTGGGGAAGGGAAAGCTGCCCGGCAAGGCCAGATGCCGGGCCTCGATACCCATCTCGCGCCATTCCCGCAGCAATCGCCGGTCGTAGCCATAGCCGCCGGTCGGCAGGTCGATGTCGCCGGGGATGGCGAAGATGATGGCGCTCACGCCACAGAGCCCTCGTAGCTGGCGCGCGCGAGGTCGGTCTCATGGAGCGTGACGCGGATCTTCGCCAGGCCGGCGCCATCGGCGCCGAGCGCGCCGGATTTCGCGGCGGCGGCCATGGCATCGAAGATGTGCTTGCAGAGGAATTCGGTGGTGGTCAGGACCCCGGCGAATTGCGGGAGGGCGTCGAGGTTCTGGTAGTTGAGCGGCTTCAGGGTCTTGCCGAGCACGTCGAGTGCGGCGCCGATGTCGACGACCACATTTTGCCGGTTCAGCGCCTCACGGAAGAAGGCGACGTCGACCACGAAGGTCGCGCCATGCATGTTCTGCGCGGGACCGAAGAAGGGATCGGGCAGCGAGTGGCCGATCATGATGCGGTCGCGGACTTCGACGGAAAACATGTGATCTCCTCGAGAAACGCCCGAAGCTGGGCGCGGTCACGACCGCGCTTCATAGCAAATCGCGGCGGTCAGACCAGCGGCGCCGGGCGCGAGCAGGTCCGGAATGCGCTGCGGCGCATCACGGAAGGCGATCTCCTCTGTAATCAGCGCGTCGAGCCGGTCATCGGCGAGGAGCGCCATGGCGGCTTCCGCCCGTCGCGCATGATCCCAGCGTGCGCGATGCGAGGCGGCGACCATGCCGACCTGGGAGGAGACGAGCTGGAGACGGCGCGCATGGAAGGCGCAACCCAGGGTCGCCGGTATCGTTCCCTCGCCATACCAACTCATTTCGACGATGCGCGCCTCGGTCCCGGCAGCGGCCACGGCCGTGGCGAGGCCGGAGGCCGTCGCGCTGGTGTGGAAGACGAGATCGGCGTCCCGCGGGGCGGCATCGGGTGTGGCAAAGGAAAATCCCAGCTTGCGTGCCAGCTCGGCGCGGCCGGGCTCGATATCGACCAGCGTCACTTCGGTTCCCGGAAGGCGGCCGGCGAGCCAGGCGACGAGCAGGCCGAGGACGCCGCCGCCCACCACGACGATCCGGTCTGCCGGGCCGGAGCCGGCGTCCCAATGGGCGTTCAGGGCGGTTTCCATATTGGCGGCGAGGATGGCGCGCCGTGGTGGAACGCTGTCCGGAACCAGTATCAGGCTGCCGCGCGTCGCGATGAAGCGGTCCTGATGCGGGTGCAGGCAGAAGACGATGCGGCCGAGCAGGTCATGAGGGCCGGCATCGACGCGGCCGACGGCGCAGTATCCGTACTTGACCGGGAAGGGGAAGCTGCCCTCCTGAAAGGGTGCGCGCATGCGCTCATGCTCGGAAGGCGGAACGCGGCCTTCGAATATGAGGCGCTCGGTGCCGCGGCTGAGGCCGCTCCACAGCGTCGTGACGAGGCAATCCTCGGGGCCCGGCACCGGCAGAGCCACGTCATTCAGCTTGCATTCACGGGGGGCTGTATACCAAAGCGCGAGGGCCTTGGCCCTTGCGTCAATCGTGGTTGCAGGCTTTAGCTCCCGCGCCATCGCGTCTGCCCTCCGTCCGAGCCTGTCTGCCCCCATGACAGAGACTGCCACGAACCAGCGTCCCGGTCCGACCACGTTCCAGCGGGTGGCGCAAGAGGTCGAAGCGCTCGGCCTGACGCCGGCCGGCCTGCAGGACGCAGCCGCTCTTCGGCGGCGGCGTCTTCTCGTCCTCCTGCTGAACCTCGCGACACTGGCCCTGTTGCTGGCTGGGCTTGCTCGGGTCCTGGGGGCGGGTGGCTGGACCGCTGCGGATGTGGTGATCTTCGTCGCCTTCCTCTTCGGGGCCCCCTGGACCGTGCTCGGCTTCTGGAACGCGGCAATCGGGCTTTGGCTGCTCCATGGTCGCAAGGATGGTCTTGCCGAGGTCGCGCCCTTCGCCGCGGCCGGCGAGCGGGCGAGGCCGCTCACGCTGCGTACGGCCGTGCTGATGACGCTGCGAAATGAGGATCCGGCGCGCGCCTTCCGCCGTCTCAAGGTGGTCAAGGAGAGCCTCGATGCGACGGGAGAGGGCGTCTGGTTCGACTATTTCGTGCTGTCGGACACCAGTGACACGACGGTTGCCGCCGCCGAGGAGGCCCTGGCAGCCGCCTGGGCGCAGGAGATCGGCGAGCCGGCCCGCCTGACCTATCGCCGCCGCACCGACAATGCCGGCTTCAAGGCCGGCAATCTCCGCGATTTCTGCGAGCGCTGGGGCGAGCGCTACGAGCTGATGCTGCCGCTCGACGCGGACAGCGTCATGGCTGCTGAGACGATCCTCGGCATGGCCCGAATGATGCAGGCGCATCCGAACCTCGGAATCCTGCAAAGTCTGGTGGTCGGAATGCCCAGCCGCTCCGCTTTCGCCCGCATCTTCCAGTTCGGCATGCGCAACGGCATGCGGCCCTATACGATGGGTTCGGCCTGGTGGGGCGGGGATTGCGGGCCGTTCTGGGGGCATAACGCGCTGGTGCGGATCGCGCCGTTCCGCGACCACTGCCATCTGCCGGTCCTGCCGGGCGGACCACCTCTGGGCGGGGCGGTGATGAGCCACGACCAGGTCGAGGCGACGCTGATGCGCCGCGCCGGCTACGAGGTCCGCGTGCTGCCGGTCGAGGGCGGAAGCTGGGAGGAGAATCCGCCAACCATGCTGGAATTCGCCAAGCGCGACCTGCGCTGGTGCCTCGGCAATCTGCAGTATCTCAAGCTGCTCGACCTGCCCGGTCTCAAGCCGATGAGCCGGTTCCAGCTCGTCTGGGCGATCCTGATGTTTCTCGGTCTGCCGGCCTGGACGCTGATGATCGCGCTTCTGCCGCTGAAGGCAGTAGAGGACCAGGCGATCTCCGATTATCCGGCAGTGCTGGCCGCCTGCCTCTATGTCTCGTTCCTGGCGATGTATCTTTCGCCCAAGCTCGCGGGTTTCGCCGATATCCTGCTGACGCGGGGCGGCGTGCGGCGCTATGGCGGCGCGGCGCGTTTCCTGTTCTCGGCGCTGATCGAGGTCGTGTTCGCCTTCTTGCAGGGCGCCGTCTCGAGTTTCCGCACCACGTTGTTCATGATCGGTCTCGCCTTCGGCAAAGCCCGGATCGGCTGGAATGGGCAGGCGCGCGATGCCCATGCCCTGTCCTTCGCCACCGCCTTTGCGGGCTTGTGGCCGCATCTGCTGTTCGGGGTCTATCTCTTCGTCACGCTCGGCGCGCTCGCGCCTCTGGTGCTGATCTGGTCGCTGCCCTTGACGGCGGGCTATCTGCTGGCGATCCCTTTCGCGATGCTGACCGCATGGCCGGCAGCCGGCGCCTGGCTCGCCCGCCATGGGCTTTGCGGCATCCCCGAGGATTTCGACATGCCGCCGGTGTTGGCCGCCATTCGCGACGGGGAAGGCGCATGAACGCCACCGCCTATCCGAAGGGAACGGTGAAGGCACTTTCGCGCAGCTTGCGCATCTATCATGGCAACAAGGAGCGCAACGCGGCGATGGACCGGCTCTACGGGGCCTTTCTGCGCCCCGGCGATCTCGCCTTCGACATCGGCGCCCATGTCGGCGACCGGATTTCCTCGTTCCGCAGGCTCGGCGCGCGTGTCGTGGCGCTGGAGCCGCAGCCGGGACCGGCTCGTGTCATCCGCCTGATCCACCGCCGCGACCCGATGGTGACGCTGATCGCGGCGGCTTGCGGCGATCACGAGGGCTCGATCGCCCTCAGGATCAACAGCGCGAACCCGACGGTCTCGACGGCCTCGGCCGCCTTCATCGGTGCTGCGGCCGGTGCGCGGGGCTGGGAGGGGCAGGTCTGGGACCATGAGATCAGCGTGCCCTGCACCACGCTCGACCGGCTGATCCTGCGTCACGGGCTGCCCAAGCTTCTCAAGATCGATGTCGAGGGCTTTGAGGCGCATGTGCTGGCGGGGCTGACCAAGGCGGTGCCGGTGATCTCCTTCGAGTTCACGACGATCCAGCGCGAAGTTGCCGAAGCCTGCCTCGCCGTGCTGGAGACGCTCGGCCCCTATCGCTTCAACGTCGCGATCGGCGAGAGCCAGAGGCTCGAACTCGCCGAGCCCGCGACCGCAGACGCCATGGGCGATTATCTGCGCGGCTTGCCTCACGCGGCCAATTCGGGCGACGTCTACGCCATTCTTCAGAACTGAGATCGAGACCTCATGACGTTTTCGCGCCTTCGCGCCGCCGCCTTCGTCGCGATCCTCGCCTGCTTCGCCGGCCCCGCCCAGGCGGCCGGCGACGTTGCCATCGAGGTGAGGAACGAATCCGAGCCCGTGCTCTGCGCCGAGAAGGACAACGTCACGATCAAGGCAATTTCACCCGATGTCCGGCGCTTCCAGATCGAAGCGGCGCATCCGGCCTATATCGCCGGACTGGTGCGCGACAACTGGGATGCCGACTGGGCGAATTGCGACATGAAGGGCGATCCGTCCTTTGCGCCGCCGAGCCCGCCGCGCCGCACCACCTTCTGGGAAACGATCGATTACTGGCTGGTCGGCTACACCTTCCCGACGTTCTGGCGCCCGGCCGACACAACCTTCCGCGTCGGCGACCGGGTGGAGAAGGGGCTGCATCTCGTCCAGCTCTGGAAGCTCGGCAAGGACAAGTCCTACGAGGTGCTGGTCGTCTATCCGCAGGACGGCTACTGGCGCGCCCGGCCGTTGCCGCCGGAGCATCTCGGCTTCTCCTCCTACGGTTCCTCCTTCCTGTTCGGGCCGATCGAGCAGGATGGGCGCCCGGTGGTGAACATCCGGGAGATCGAGTTCGATCCGAAGACCCTGACATTCAAGCTGAATTTCAAGGACGGGTCCGCCGGCAGCCTGAGACTCGACAGCGTCGACGAGAACCGGATGGTACTCGATGCCGTGCTCGACAAGCCGGTGACGGGTGGCAGGGCCTTCGTTGCGCTGCGCTCCATGTACGTGACCGAGTTCAACAACGATGTCGCCCGCATCGCAGTGCGCGAGCCGGGCGCCAAGGGCTGGCGCGAGGAGGCTCTGATGCCGTTCCAGGGCGGCAAGGCAACCGACATCTGGATGGGGCGCACCACCCACTCGCGTCACAATACCTCCTCGCCCGACATGGTCTTCCGGCATTTTTCGGCCGATCCGAACCCGCCCCCGAAGCCGGACAAGAAGTAGCGGCCGAGCGGCCGCACCGGAACGCATCCCCTCCCTGCCGCGTTTGGTCATGACGCGGCGGCCTCAGCGCGCTAGCTTGCCGTGATTGCTACCGCTTAGCCCGCAGAGACCTTCATGCCGCGTTTTGCCGCCAACCTTTCGATGATGTTCACCGAATGGGATTTTCTCGACCGTTTCAGGGCGGCCGAGGAAGCCGGCTTCGAGGCCGTGGAATTCCTGTTCCCCTACGAGCATACCCCCGAGCAGATCGGGCTCGCGCTGACGGGTGGGGAGCTGGAGCAGGCGCTGTTCAACCTGCCGCCGGGCGATTTCGCCAAGGGCGAGCGCGGCATTGCAGCGCTGGCAGGGCGCGAAGACGAGTTCAAGGCCTCGGTCGACAAGGCGCTGAGCTATGTTCACGAGACCGGCGTCAAGCGCCTGCACATGATGGCGGGGCTCGCCGATCCCCAGGATCCTGCCGCGCAGAAGACCTATCGCGCCTCGCTCGCCTATGCCGCCGACAAGCTGGCGGAGCACGGCATCGACCTCCTGCTCGAGCCGATCAACGGCAAGGACATGCCGGGATATTTCCTGAACGACTTCGATCAGGCGGCGGCCTATGTCCGCGAATCCGGCCGGACGAACGTCCGGCTGCAATTCGACATGTATCATTGCGAGCTGATCCATGGCGACGTCTCGGCCAAGCTCAAGGCGCTCTATCCGCTCGTCGGCCATGTCCAGATCGCCCGCGCCAATGGCCGCCACGAGCCCGACGCCTCTGGGCCGGACTATCCGACGCTCTTCGCCGAGCTCGATGCGCTGGGCTATGACGGCTTCGTCGGCTGCGAATACCGGCCGGAGCGCGGTACGCTCGAGGGCCTCGGCTGGTTCGCGCCCTGGCGGAAGCCTCTCTGATGCGCCCCCCGTCGATATCCTATCCGGTGCTGGTCGCCGATATCGGCGGTACGAACTGCCGGATGTCGCTGGTCCCCGATCCGGACAGCCCGCACCAGCCGTTGGCACGGATCGGCACCGGCAGCTACCCGACTGCGGAGGCCGCATTTTCCGACGTGCTCGCGGAGGTTTCGGAGAAGCCGCGTTCGGCCGTGCTCGCCGTCGCCGGGCCGCTCGACGGCCGGCAGGCGCAATTGACCAATGCGGTCTGGAATCTCGACGGGCCTCGGATCGCGGCTGCTCTCAAACTGACGCAGGGCCTGCTGGTCAACGATTTCGAGGCCCTCGCGGCTTCGCTTGCCGTCCTGGGCCCGCAGGATGTCGCCACGTTGATCGAGGGAGACCCGGAGCCGGAAGGCGTGCGGCTGGTGCTGGGGCCGGGCACCGGCTTCGGGGCCGCGGCGCTGCTGACGCACGGCGAACGCGGTATGCTGATCCCGACCGAATCCGGCCATATCGGCATCGGTCCGGAGGATCAGACCGAGCAGCGGATATGGCCGGCGCTGAGCGAGGGGGTGCCGCGGTTGACGGTCGAGCATCTCCTCAGCGGCGACGGGCTTGTGCGCCTGCACAGGGCGGTGGCGCGGACCTCCGGCATGCTGGAGGCGGAGGTGAGCGCCGCCGATGTCTCCCACCTCGCCCATGACGGCGATCCGGCGGCGCTGATGGCGGTGGTCTGCTTCTGGCGGCTGCTGGCGCGTGTCGCCGGCGATCTCGCCCTCGTCTTCAAGGCGACGGGCGGCGTCTTCATCGCAGGCGGGATCGCGCCGCATCTGCTGGCACTGGCGGACAAGTCCGCGATCCGGTCCGCCTTCGCCGGCAAGCCGCCGATGGAAGACCTCGCAGCCCGCTTTGCGCTGCACGTCATCACGACGAAGGACGCGGCCGAGCAGGGGCTCGCGGCGATTGCCACCAATCTCCACCGTTTCGGGCTCGACGACCCGAAGCGGCTGTGGTTTGGCTGAGCGCCCCGCTCATCCGACCACTTCCCGACAGGTTCGCGTGCAGCCCATCTATTCGATCCAGGTCCTGCGCGCGCTCGCGGCCTTCATGGTCGCGATCCACCACGTGCAGCCGGACGCTGCCGTGCTGGCCGAACGGGCAGGCCTGAGCTTCAGCCGCAGCGACCTGCTGCCCTGGATGGCCGGCGTCGACATCTTCTTCGTCGTGTCCGGCTTCATCATGGTCCATGCCTCGCAGGACCTGTTCGGGCGTGCGGGCGCCTGGCGCCAATTCCTGAAGCGCCGCCTGGCCCGCATCGTGCCGCTCTACTGGGCGATGACGACGCTGTTCCTGCTGGTCGGTCTTGCCGTTCCCACGCTGCTCAATTCGGGTGCGCCGAATCTGGCGCAGATCCTCGGTTCCTATCTGTTCTGGCCGGTCGTCTCGACGCAGGGGCTGGTCCAGCCGGTCTATTCGCTGGGCTGGACGCTGAATTACGAGATGCTGTTCTACGTGCTGTTCGCCGCCGGGCTTGCCCTGCCGAAGCGCTGTACCTTGCCGGCTGTCACCTTGATTCTGGCCGTGTTGGTCGGCATCGAGAGCCTGAGCGAATCCTTGTCGCTGCCCTTTGCATTCTGGGGCCAGCCGATCGTCCTCGAATTCGCAGCGGGCATGGGCATCGCCGTATTGCGGCGCGGAGGACTTCGTCTGCATGGCGCCCTGCGTGTCGTGGTTGCGGCGGCCGGTGTCGCCGTGCTGGTTGCGGCGGCGCATTTGCCGGGCACGGATGGCCCCTGGAGCGGCGTGCTGTGGCGTGGCAGTGCCGCTGTCCTGTTGATGCTCGCCGCTGGCTGCGGCCGCGAGGGCATCGTGCCGGTGAGGCCGATCATGGCGCTGGCGGCGGTCGGCGATGCCTCCTATGCGCTCTATCTCGTCCATCCCTTCGTGATCCGGGGGATGCGGGAGGTTGCGCTGCGGATAGGGCTCCACGCGCCGATACCCTTCATCGTGCTCGCACTCACCGGTTCTGTACTGGCGGCGGTGCTGCTCTATCGCTTCTTCGAGAAGCCGGCGACGCGGCTCGTGCGGCGCTGGCTGAACGGGTGATCGGCCGACGCGGCCGGTGAGCTCCAGGTTGCTCGCCTCTTTCACCGAAACGCAGGTCATCCCGGCCGGAGCGAAGCGTAGAGCCGGCGTCGCCGGACTTTAGTTCAGCTTCATGCCCTTGAGCGAATGGCCGACCACGCCGCCATCCTTGCGCCGCTGCGCCCGCTTGGACTTGATCGTCTCGACATGCTCGGGCTGCGGGAAATAGCCGCGCTCCATGATCTCGAGCGAATATTCCTCATAGGTCAGGCCGAGCGCCTCGGCCTTCTCCTCGCGGCGCAAGGCGATCTCGCGCGGCTTCTTCCAGGCCTTGCGATGAGCGAAGCGCCAGTCGAAATAGCGCCCGATCGTGCCTGATCCGGTGGTGGAGCGGCGCTTGCGCTCCTTCAACGGCGGGCCGCCATTATGGCCGATCCCGATGGGGCGTTCGCTGGGCATGGCTCTCGGACTCATGGCTGCTCCGCAGCACGATAGGGGGCAGAACAGTTCTGGCAAGTGCCGTGCCATCGCCTGCGGGCGTGACACGGCGGCGGCGGCAGTCTATCCCGCAGGCCGGAAACAGGACGGATCATGGCCCCCTTGCTGCATCTGCGCGACGTCGCGCTCACCTTCGGCGGACAGCCGCTGCTCGAAGCCGCCGAGATCGCGGTCTCGGCCGGCGAGCGCGTCTGCCTGGTCGGCCGCAACGGCTCGGGCAAGTCGACCCTGCTCAAGATTGCGGCGGGTCTAGTCGAGCCCGACCATGCCGAGCGCTTCGTCCAGCCGGGCGCGACCATCCGTTATTTGCCCCAGGAGCCGGACTTCACCGGCTACAAGACATCGCTCGCCTATGTCGAGGCGGGGCTGGGACCCGGCGACGACGCGTATCGCGCGCAGTATCTCATTACGGAGCTCGGCCTGACCGGCGAGGAGGACCCCGCCACCATGTCCGGCGGTGAATCGCGCCGTACCGCGCTGGCGCGGGTGCTGGCGCCGGAGCCGGACATCCTGTTGCTGGACGAGCCGACCAACCATCTCGACCTGCCGGTGATCGAATGGCTGGAGCAGGAGCTGAAGTCGTTGCGCTCGGCGATGGTGCTGATCAGCCACGACCGGCGCTTCCTGACCTCGTTGTCGCGCTCGACGATCTGGCTGGACCGTGGCGTCACCCGGCGGATGGAGAAGGGGTTCGGCGATTTCGAAACATGGCGCGATGACGTCCTCGCTCAGGAGGAACTCGACCGCCACAAGCTCGACCGCAAGATCGCCCGCGAAGAGGACTGGCTGCGCTACGGCGTCAGCGCCCGGCGCACCCGCAACCAGCGCCGGCTCGGCGAGCTCCATGCCTTGCGCGACCAGCGCCGCACCGCGCGCGCCGCGACCGGCAATGTCCGGCTGGAAGCGAGCGAGGCGCAGACTTCCGGCAAGCTCGTCATCGAGGCCATCGACGTCGCCAAGGCCTATGGCGACAACACGGTGGTCAAGAACCTGTCGCTGCGCGTGGCGCGCGGCGACCGGATCGGCATCGTCGGTCCGAATGGCGCGGGCAAGACGACGCTGATCAATCTGCTGACCGGCGCGCTCGCGCCCGACAGCGGCACGGTCAAGCTCGGCACGGCGCTGGAGATGGTCACGCTCGACCAGCGCCGCGAAAGCCTCGATCCGGCGACCCCGCTCGGCGATGCGCTGACCGGTGGCGGTTCGGATCAGGTGATGGTGGGCGGGCAGCCCCGCCATGTCGTCTCCTACATGAAGGACTTCCTGTTCCAGCCGATCCAGCGCGGCACCCCCGTCGGCGCACTTTCAGGTGGCGAGCGCGGGCGGCTGATGCTGGCCCGCGCCTTGGCAAGGCCGTCGAACCTGCTCGTGCTGGACGAACCGACCAACGACCTCGACCTCGAGACGCTGGACCTGCTGCAGGAGCTGCTGGCTGACTATCAGGGCACGGTGCTGCTGGTCAGCCACGACCGTGACTTCATCGACCGGGTCGCGTCGGCGGTGCTGATCTCGGATGGCGACGGCGTCTGGGCCGAATTCGCCGGCGGCTATTCCGACATGCTGGCGCAGCGCGGTCGCGGCGTCGGCGCGAAAGTGCGGGTGGTGGAGAAGGCGCCGGCTGGGGCGCCGAAGGTTGCCTCCGCGGCACCGGCTGCAGCCACATCCAAACGCAAGCTCTCCTTCAACGAGAAGCACGCGCTTGAAACGCTGCCGAAGAAGATCGAGGCGTTGCAGGCAGAGGCAGCGAAGCTCAACACCGCCGTGGCAGGCGATCTTTACACCCGGGACCCGAAGCTCTTCGCCAAGGCGACGGCGCGGCTGGAAGAGGTCGCGCGCGAGATCGGCGACGCGGAAGAGCGCTGGCTGGAGCTGGAGATGCTGCGCGAGGAGATCGGGGCGTAGTTCGCGCCGTCATGCTCGGGCTTGACCCGAGCATCTCTTTTCGGAGGACCTGGCGTCATTGCGAGGAGCGAAGCGACGAAGCAATCCAGGGGACCGGGTTGAACGCTTCGACCCGGTCACCTGGATTGCTTCGCTGCGCTCGCAATGACGGTGGAAGCTCCGGTGCTCGATCTGGACGCGATTCTCGGGTCTGCGCGTCGCCTCGCCCGAGAACGGCGGCGAGCCATACGATTTCCGTATCCGCCTGCGCGGAAAAGCGCATTTACCGACTCGCTCAATCGTTTCAAACATCGTGGCAATCGAGACCACGAGGAATGACCATGAGACTGAAGGGCAAGACAGCGCTGGTGACCGGCGCGGCGCAGGGGTTCGGCTTCGGCATCGCCGAGACCTTTGTGCGCGAAGGCGCGCGCGTCGCGGTGCTGGACATCAACGGCGACAAGGCCAAGGAAGCCGCAAGGGCGATCGGCCGTAAGGCCTTCGCCGTGACCTGCGACGTCGGCAAGGCGAAGAGCGTCGACAAGGCGGTCGAGAAGATCATCGCCAAGTTCGGGCGGCTCGACATCGTCGTGAACAATGCCGGCACCACCCATCGCAACAAGCCGATGACCGAGGTGACAGAGGAAGAGTTCGACCGGGTCTTCGCCGTCAATGTGAAGTCGATCTATCTGATGGCGCGGGCGACCGTGCCGCATTTCCGTGAGCATGGCGGCGGCGTCATCCTCAATATCGGCTCGACGGCGGGCCTGCGTCCGCGTCCGGGCCTGACCTGGTACAACGGCTCGAAGGGCGCGGCGAACCTGATCTCGCAGTCGATGGCGGTCGAGCTCGCGCCGGACAAGATCCGCGTCAACGCGATCGCGCCGGTCGCGGGCGAGACGCCGCTGCTCGCCACCTTCATGGGTGAGGATACGCCCGAGCGGCGCAAGGCCTTCACCTCAACCATTCCGTGGGGGCGCTTCTCGACGCCGCAGGACATCGCCAATGCGGCGCTGTTCCTGTGCTCGGACGAAGCCGACATGGTGACGGGCTCGGTTCTGGCCGTCGACGGCGGACGCTGCATCTGAGCTGACGAGCAGGTCGTTTACTTCAGGCCGCGCCGGCCAAATTCCGTGCGTTGGCGCGGGGCCGGCGCCGGCCTCGCCGTTCCGAGGAAACCTTGCGGCCGCACCGGAGCCGAAATCGGCTCGTTGCCGGCGATCGCCTGCTCCATCGCCTGGGTCATCTGCGAATCGGCGCCGGCCGGTTCGCGCTCGAAAAGACCGCTGCGGCGGGATGAAGCGTCGACCCCGATCGCCGCCGAAGGCTTCAGCAGCAAATAGAGCCAGATGACGCCGAGGGCGAGATAAAGCAGGCTGAGATAGTCGATGCCGCTCGTCGGGTCGTCGGCGTTGTGGGTGATCAGCGCCTCGGTCTGAAAGCCGATCGCCATGCACATGCCGATGATATAGCTGCCGATCACGACATCGCCGCCGCCGGCATCGCGGTTGCGGCGAATGGCGAAGCTGACGTGCTTGAAGCTAAAGAACAGGCTGATCAGCAAGGCGGCCGCGGCCAGCCGGTAGCGCCCTGATCCGGGTGGGCCTGAAGCCGCCTCGTACTGTATCGCTATGCAGATAAACAGCGACACCGTCTCGGCAATGCCGACGAGGCACGACCTGACGAAGAACTGGCGTCTGCCAAGGGTTCCGGAAAACATCTGCGCATCCTTCCCTTGCGGCAGCATAGGAAGCCCGCGTGAAAAGCGGGTAAATGGCAGCAGATACTTGGGAACGCGGAGTTCTTTAGGTCGGCTTTGTGTGAAGCGCGATCTCCTGGCGGAGGATGACCGTGCCGTCGAGCTCGAAGCCGCGCTGCTCCAGCCTGATCTGCGGCGCTGCAGCGTCACCTGCGATGTGGAACAGGTGCCAGGTTCCAAGTTCGCCATGGCCGAGCGGCCCGAGCGAGGCAGAGGGCACGCCGACGATGGGAACGTCATGGTCGGGGCCGGGGCGCCAGGCCAATGAGAAGCTGTGATTGTGGCCGTGGACGATGAGGTCGGCGCCCTTGCGCTTCAGCATGACCTCGAAGGCGGCGGCATCGACCAACTCGCGGCCGCGTTTCGCGCCGCCGACATAGGGCGGGTGGTGAATGAGTACGACGCGGATGAGACGCTCGTCGCGGGCGCGGTCCAGCAGCGCGGCGGTCCGCTCCATCTGCTCGCTGCCGATGCGGCCCGTCGCCATCAGCGGCAGGGTCGGCACGCCGCTGTTGACGCCGATCAGCGCGACCGGCCCGCGGCGGCGGTACCAGGGATAGCCGGCATGGCCCTCATCGTCGGCGATCCAGGGAGCAAGCAGCCCCGCGAGGGGCTTCAGCGAAGAGCGTGCATAGGTATCGTGATTGCCCGGCACGAAGCTGACGGTCTCGCGCGGTCCGAGCGTGTCCAGGAAGGCGATGGCGGTCTTGAATTCGTCTGGCAGCCCGATATGGGCGACATCGCCGGTGCAGGCGACATGGTCCGGCTGCTGCGCGTGGATATCGGCAACGATGCGCGCCAGGATATCCATGTCATGGGCGTGCCGGCGCTTGCGACGCCAGTTGACGTAACCGGTCGCGCGCTTGCCCAGAAGCTGATGCAGCGAAAACCCGGCGAGCGGGCCGAGATGCGGGTCCGACAGATGCGCGAGCTTGAACACGCTCCAGCGCTTGCCCTTCCCGCCTGCCGTCAGTCAAGCGCGCCGTTGACGCGCCTCGACTGGCGGATGCGGAAAGCTCAGTTGGCGGCGCCGGTCAGTTCGGACACGATACGGGAATCGGTCAGGGTGACGGCGGGCTTCCAGACATAGGCCGGCTTGGCCTTCAGGTACGAAACGATGAACGAGAGCAGCATGTTGATAGTTCCTAGCGGATGCGGCGGCTGTGTGAGCCGTATTTGGGGCGCGTTTGTGGCGGGGCAAGCGATGCGGTTGACGGTCCGTCATGCGCTTTTTGCATAGACAATTAATGCAGCCTTGAGAGACGTTCCGATGCAATCGCCGGCGCCCCATCCGCCAACCGATACGGAAATGCCGCGGACGCTTCGGCATCGGCTGCTCACCGCGGTGCTGCATGTCTATTTCCGGCTTTCCCGCAGCATGACGTTCGGCGTGCGTGCGGCGGTGCTCAATGACCGCGGCGAGGTCTTCCTCGTCCGGCATGGCTATATCCCCGGCTGGTACCTGCCGGGCGGGGGCGTCGAGGTCGGCGAGACCATGTGGGATGCGCTGGAGCGCGAGCTCGCGGAAGAGGGCAACATCAGGATCGCCGGGCAGCCGATCCTGCACGGCATCTTCTTCAACCGCCGGATCTCGCGCCGGGATCATGTCGCGCTCTTCGTCATCCGCTCCTTCACCGTCGAAGGCATCCGGCGGCCGGACCGCGAGATCGCCGAGGCCGGCTTCTTCCCGCTCGATCGCCTGCCGGATGGGACGACGCCAGCAACAAGGCGGCGGCTGGAGGAAATCATCGCGGGCGCGCCGGCCGCGGCCGACTGGTAGGACGAAAGCGCGATGGACGGGCCGATCTGGCTCTGCTACAGGCGCCTTTCATGAGCAACGGGTACAGCCTCCGCGACCTGCGACGACCGGCGCGCTGAAAGCGCCTTCCGGCAGTGCGCCCGCACGCGCCTGCCTCCGCCGATCGCCTCTCTTGCTCTGCCTGCTGCCATGACATCCCTGCCGCTGACCATCCGCCACGAATTGCCCGTGGACTCCGCCGCCATCGAGCGCCTGCATGAGCGCGCCTTCGGCCCCGGCCGCTTCGCCCGCACCGCTTTCCGCCTGCGCGAGGGCGTGCCGCCCGATGCGGCGCTCTCCTTCGCCGCCCATGTCGGCACCTTCCTCGTTGGGTCGGTGAAAGTGACGCCCGTGCTCGCCGGCGGCCACAAGGCGCTGATGCTCGGGCCGCTGACGGTCGACCCCGCCTTCGACGGCAGGGGCATCGGGTCCGCGCTGATGAACCGCTCGATCGAGGCCGCGCGTGAGGCCGGCCACGACCTGATCATGCTGGTCGGAGACGCGCCCTACTATGCGCGCTTCGGCTTCAAGGTGCTGCCGCCGGGCCAGCTCGTTCTGCCGGGCCCGGCCGATCCGGCGCGCTTCCTGGCGCTGGAACTGGTCGAAGGCGTGCTGAACGAACGCCGCGGCGCCGTGACCTCGGCGCGCGTCATGCCTGCCGCTTGAAGCGGCGGCCGCTCTCGCCGAGCCAGCCGGCCACGAGCGCGCCGAACAGGATCGCAAGACCGATCAGCCCGACGAAGAGCGGCGAGATCTGCACGCCGCGCACGATGCCGGAATCGCTGATCCTGAGGCCGATCCAGTCATTGCCGGCGAACTGGCTGCCGGAGCGCACCGGCACGATGCGCGGAATGCTGACGCCGGAATCGCCCTCGTGCCCGATGCGGCGCGAGGAGCCGCCGGTGGCCTGTGCCAGGTTCTGGAGCGCAGCGGGGTCGCTGACGACTTCCATCAGCTCGCGCGGATTCTCGGGGCCGACGCTGGCGAAGGCGGTGAGATTGTCGGCCGTCAACCGGTAAAGGCCCTGATCGCCGGCCGGGATGCGCGCGGTGAACAGGCCTGGCCGTCCCGGCTCGAGCGTGACCGAGCGGGACTGGCCGTCGGGGCCGGTAATGGTCACGGGCGCGGGGTTGTCGCTCAATGTCTGGCGCTCGACCTCGATGGCGCCGCCGCGCGCGGTGGCGCGCAGCGCCTCCTCCTCCAGCTCCGGTTCCTTCATCAGCCAATGGCTGAGGCGGCGCAGCAGGTCGAGATAGGGGCCGCCGTCGCGGAAGCCGCGCGCCCAGAGCCAGGCATGATCCGAGAGAAAGAGCGCGACGCGGCCCTTCTGTTCGCGGGCCAGCATCAGCAGCGGCCGCTCGCCGGGCCCGGTCATGACGGGGGAGGCGCCTGCGCGCGCCTGCGCGCCGACCATGCGCAGCCATTCGCCCCAGCGCGGCGGCGAGACTTCCGAGCCCGGCAGGTCGCGGGTGACCGGGTGGCGCTTGCCGGGCTCGCTGACCTCTGCGCGATAGGCCTCATCGATGACGCTGCCGTCCGGCAGAGCGGGCAGAATCTGGCCGAGCGGGGTGCGTGCCAGCGTCTGCGATCCCGCATACTCAGGGCCGGCGGCGACGAGCAATGCGCCGCCGTCACGGACATAGCGGACGATATTCTCGAAATAGAGCAGCGGCAGGATCGACTGGTTGGCGTAGCGGTCGAAGATGATCAGGTCGAATTCCTTGATCTTGACCTGGAACAGCTCGCGCGTCGGGAAGGCGATCAGCGAGAGCTCGTTGATCGGCGTGCCATCCTGCTTCTCCGGCGGGCGCAGGATGGTGAAATGGACGAGGTCGACATTCGCGTCGGCCTTGAGGAGGTTGCGCCAGGTGCGCTCGCCCGGATGCGGCTCACCCGAGACCAGCAGCACGCGCAGCTTGTCCCGGACGCCCTCGATGGTGATGACCGCACGGTTGTTGGCGAGCGTCAGCTCGTTGTCGAGCGGCGCAGCCTCGATCTCGACGACGTTCGGCCCGCCGCGGTCGATGCGGATCGGCACCTGCACGATCTGGCCGGTCGCGACGTCGCGGCGGGCGATGATCTCGCCGTCGCGGCGGATGGTGAGACCGGCGCGGCTCGACCCGTTCTTGTCCACGACGCGCAGGCGGATGACCTGATCCTTGCCGACGATGCCGAAGCGTGGCGAATCGACGAGCACGATGCGGCGGTCAATCTCGGCATTGCGGCCGGTCGTCAGCACATGGAGCGGCGCGCGCAGGCCGAGCGCCTCGGCATTGGCAGGGGTGTCATGGGCAAGGCCATCGGTGATGGCGATGGCGCCGGCGACGCGCTCGGACGGGACATCGGCAAGGCTCGATGCCAGCGCTTCGAACAGGCGGGTGCCGTCGCTCGCTCCTTGAGCGTCGCGCAGCTCGACGATCCTGGGCTCGATATTGGGAATGCCGCGCAATTGGCGTTCGACCTCGGCCACGGCGGCGTCGGTCTGGGCGGTGCGGTCGGCGAGGCGGTTTGAGGCCGAGCGATCGACCACGATCGGAACGACGTCCTTGACCGGCTCGCGCTCCTCGAAGACCAGCGAGGGATCGGCGAGAGCCGTGGTCAGCACGATGAGCGCGAGCGCGCGCAGGATGGCGCTGCGCCCGGCAAGGACGAGCCCAGCGCCGGCGGCCAGCGCCGCCAGCACGGCAAGGCCGATCAGGAGCGGCAGCGGCACCAGCGGGGCGAAGGAAACGCTCCACATCGTCATTGTCCCAGGCGTTCGAGCAGGGCCGGAACATGGACCTGGTCGGCCTTGTAGTTGCCGGTGAGGGCATACATCACGAGGTTGATGCCGCCACGCAGCGCCATCTCGCGCTGGCGCGGATCGGCGCCGGAGAGCGGCACCAGCCCTTCTCCGCGCTTGTCGATGGCCCAGGCGGCGGCGAGGTCGTTGGCGGTGATGATGATGGGCGAGACATTGTCGCCGGCGCGTGCCGGGCGCCGGCCGTCGCTGTCGGCGGGCGGCAGCGTCTCGACCCAGGTCGAGCCGCTGTCGTAGCGGCCGACGAGTTCGTCGAGGATGTAGAAGGTCTTGGTCAGGACGTGGTCGCGCGGCAGTGGCTCGAGCTCGGGAATATCGAGCGTCTGCAGCATGCGCTTGAGCTGATCGCCTTCCGGCGTCGTGCCGCCGCCGGGACGCGCGCTCATGGCGTCGCGCGTGTCGAAGATCACGAGGCCGCCGCCCTTCATATAGGCTTCGAGCTTGCGCAGGGTTTCGGCCGAGGGGATCGGCCGACCGGCGACCACTGGCCAGTAGAGCACCGGGAAGAAGGCGAGTTCGTCGTGCTCGACATTGACGCCGACGGGGTCGCCGGGCTCCAGCGCGGTGCGCGCGCCGAGGACGATATTGAGCCCGGCGAGACCGGCCTTCGACATGTCGTCGACTGCCTTGTCGCCGGTGACGACATAGGCCAGCCGCGTCACCGCGCCATTGGCGAGAAGCGAGCGCGGGATCGGCGGGCGCGTGTCCGCTTGCGGGTTCGGCGCGGGTTGGGCCCGGACCGGATCAGGCGAGAGGCCGCCGGCCAGGGCCAGCGCGACGAGGATCGCGGCGGGGGCGGCTGCCTTGCGGGCGCGGCCGAAGCCGAGCCGCCCGCCGAGCCAGAGCGTCGCCAACGTATCGACGATCAGCAGCAGCAGGGCGAGCGTCAGGAGGGGCGGGCGGGCATCGCGAGCCACCGGCTCGTCGATCGGCAGGATCGGCGCACCGAGGCCGGCGAGGTCGAGCGCCGCCAACGTGTCGTTCGGGGTGAGAGCATTGACCGCAAGCATGCCGTCGGCCGGACCGTAGAGACCGGGCGGATGGGCGAGCGTGCCACGCCCCGCATAGTTGCGGGGCACGGGCTGGCTGGTCGCCGGCGGGGTGCGAAAGCGGCCGCTGCCATCGAGCACGCGGGTCGGCGAAAGCGTTTCGACGCGAACCTCGTCGCTCTGGGCATCCGCCGCGGGGCCGGTGCCGGCGAGGTTCACGACCCTGCGCAGCATCTCCACGAAGAGACCGGAGAGAGGCAGGTTCGACCAGGTCGTATCCGCCGTGACGTGAACCATGGCGATGAGGCCGTCGCCGCGGCGCTCGCCGGTGACGACCGGTGTTCCGTCTTCGAGCGCGGCCCAGGTCTTGCGCGAGAGATCGGCCTCGGGCTCCGCCAGGATTTGGCGGCTGACGCGAATGTCGTCGTTGATCGTCAACCCGTAGAAGGGGCTTTCGCGCGTGAAGGGCGCTAGCTTGCGGGGCGTTTCCCAGGAGAGGCCGCCGCCCAGCGTCCGGCCGCCGCGACGCAGGCGGACCGGCGTCAGATCGTCGGAGGAGGCGGCGAGGCGCGCACCGGCGAAGCGCAAGAGCACGCCGCCGCGCGTGACGAAATCGGAGACCTTGGCGCTGGTGTCGCGATCGAGCGCGCCGATATCGGCCAATACCAGGACCGAGAGATTCTGCGCGAGAAGCTCACCGACCGGGTCGGTCGAGCCCTGGCGCGGCTCGCGGACCTCGGCGAAGGGCTGGAGGGCGCGCGAGATGTAATAGGTCGGCGACAGCAGCGGCTGCGCGGTGTCGGCAGTGGCGCCGGAGACGATGCCGATCCGGCGGCGCTTGGAGCGATCGTCGAGCAGGGCGACGGCGCCCGCGCTGTTCTCGCCGAGGATCTCGAGTCGCGAGACG
The DNA here is from genome assembly GCF_056397745.1 of Allobosea sp. 05L423. Taxonomy (NCBI): domain Bacteria; kingdom Pseudomonadati; phylum Pseudomonadota; class Alphaproteobacteria; order Hyphomicrobiales; family Alloboseaceae; genus Allobosea; species Allobosea sp. 05L423. Next base: position 122,845 of record NZ_JBFTOA010000001.1, read on the forward strand.
GCGTTGCGCACCTCGATCGGCAGGGTGAGGCGCGCCGTGGTCTGCAGGTTGGAGCCCTCGAAAATGAACGGCGTGTCGCCGAGCGGCAGACCCTTGAGGTCGAGCGCGCGGACCTGTCCGGTGGCGGGAGCGCTCGCCGTTGGGCGCAGGACCTTCACGCTGAGCGCCCCCGCGAGATTGTCGGGCGCGGCGAGGGCGAGCTGGTTCGGCGGGCCGGCATGGATCGAAAGCCGGCGTGCGTCGGCGAGTTGCTTCAGCCGGGCCTGGAAGCTGCCGTCGTCCGAAACCGCGAGGCCGTCCGAAATCCAGACGATCTCGGCTTCAGGTGCCGTCTGGAGGAAGGATTCGATGCGTGGCAGATGGGCCGCCCGGTCCGGTGCATGGGGTTGTAGGGCCAGCGCGCGCAGCCGATCGAGCGCGACGCGCGGCTCCGCCAGTGAGATGGCGGCCGGCGCCTCGGCCAGTCCGACGACGGCGACCGGACGGCCCTCGCGAGTCGCCGCAGCGATCCGCGATTCGGCCACGGTGACGCGGTCCGGCCAGTCGGCGGCGGCGCCGAAGCCGTTGTCGACGAGCATCAGGACGGGGCCGCGCAGCGGTGCACCTTCGCGCGGCGGATTCCAGATCGGGCCGGCGACGGCGAGAATGACGAGTGCGGCGACCGCCATGCGGATCGCGAGCAGCCACCAGGGCGTATGCGCCGGCAATTCCCGCTTGGCGACGAGGTCGGCCATGATCTTCAGCGGCGGGAAGTCGATGCGGCGCGGCCTCGGCGGCGTCACGCGCAGGATCAGCCAGAGCGCAGGCAGCAGGGCGAGCGCTGCCAGTGCGAGCGGGGCGGTGAAGCTCAAGGGGAGGGCGCTGAACATGGCTGCTCCCTCAAAAACCCGATGCGCCGCGCGAGGCGGCGACGAGGCTGGCGATGCGAAGCACGGCTTCGCTGGCCGGGCGGTCGGTGCGGTGAAGCGTCAGGGTCCAGCCGGCCTTGCGGCAGGCCTCCGTGATCGCGTCGCGATGGGCGGCCAAGCGCTGGCGATAGGCCTCGCCCCAGGCGCCGGCATCGCCGACGCGAAGCGTCAGCCCGTCCTCCAGATCGAAGAGCTCGGCCTGGCCGGTGAAGGGAAAGGTTTCCTCGATCGGATCGACGATCAGCAGGAGGTGGCCGCGCGCGCCTGATGACGCCATGGTAGCGATGCGCTGCGCCAGCGAGGCGGAGGGCGAGAGACCATCGGTGATGATGATGGCATCCGCCAGCCGCGGCAGTGGCTCGCCCGGCGGGAGGTCAGCCTCGCTGTCGCGGCTATCGGCGGCAATGGCCTGCGCCAGCAATTCGACGATGCGGCGCGAGGCCAGCGCCCGCGTCAGGCCGAGATGGCCGACGCGCTCGCCCCCCTCGACCATCGTCTCGGCCAGAGCGAAGCCCGCGACCAGCGCTCGATCGACCTTCGGCGCCATTGCCAGCGAGGAGGCGAAGCCCATCGAGGGCGAACGGTCGATCCAGAGCCAGATCGAGTGCGAGGCTTCCCATTCGCGCTCCCGCACAAAGAGATGGCCGTCGCGGGCCGAGCGGCGCCAGTCGATGCGCGAGGCGGATTCGCCGGCGACCAGCGGGCGGTACTGCCAGAAGGTCTCGCCCGGGCCCGAGCGGCGCCTGCCGTGGATGCCGTGGACGCTGGCGGAGACGCGGCGGGCTTCGAGGATCAGGCGGGGCAGGCGCGCGGCAAGGTCGAGCGATTCTGTCAGAACCGGCTTGGCGGGTCTCCGCTCGTTCGGGCCCAGGACGCGCGTGCGCAGCATCAACCTATCCCAGCCGTTCCACGAGCCTGCCGATGACGCGCTCGACCGTCTCGCCATCGGCGCGTGCGGCGAAGGTCAGCGCGATGCGATGCTTCAGCACGGGCAAGGCGAGCGCGGCGACATCGTCGACGGACGGTGCGAGCCGGCCCTCGACCAGCGCGCGGGCGCGCACCGCAAGCGTCAGCGACTGGCTGGCGCGCGGACCCGGCCCCCAGGCCAGCTTTTCGGTGATGGCGGCGTCGCCGTCGCCGGGGCGGGCGGAACGGACGAGGTCGAGGATCGCATCCACGACGGCGTCACCGACCGGCAGGCGCCGCACCAGGCGCTGGATCGACATCAGCGTCTCGGCCGTCATTGCCGCGGACGGCTTGTATTCGGTCGCGCCGGTGGTTTCGAGCAGGATGCGCCGCTCGGCCTCGCGATCGGGATAGCCGACATCGATCTCCAGCAGGAAACGGTCGAGCTGGGCCTCGGGCAGAGGGTAGGTCCCCTCCTGCTCGATCGGGTTCTGGGTGGCGAGAACGTGGAAGGGCGCGGGCAGATCATAGCGCTCGCCGGCGACGGTGACGTGGTGCTCCTGCATCGCCTGCAGCAGCGCGGACTGGGTGCGGGGCGAGGCGCGGTTGATCTCGTCCGCCATCAGGAGCTGCGCGAAGACCGGGCCCTTGATGAAGCGGAAATGGCGCTTGCCGTCGCTGCTCTCGTCGAGCACTTCGGAGCCGAGAATGTCGGAGGGCATCAGGTCGGGCGTGAACTGGACGCGCCGGGCGCCGAGGCCGAGCACCGTGCCCATGGCCTCGACCAGCTTTGTCTTGGCGAGACCGGGCACGCCGACCAGCAGGCCGTGGCCGCCCGCGAGCAGGGTAACGAGCGACAGATCCACCACGGCCTGCTGGCCGAAGATGACCCCGCCGATTTCCTTGCGCGCCGCACCGATGGCGCCGAGCGCGGCCTCGGCCGCCTCGACGATCCCGCTGTCAAGATCGATGGGGGAAGTGCTCTCGCTCGCGCGGGCTTGCGCCGCCATGTCGGTCTCCTTCACTGTCGCGGGCCGTTGCGCCGCCATGCGAACCGGTCGATGTGTTCCACGGTTGAATGTGGACGGGCCAACCCGGCGGCTCAAGCGCCGAATGGAATGGTACACATCATCTCGGCTTCACGATTATGTGGAGTTCAAGGCAGAAACGCGATGCAATCAATATGCCGCGGCAAGTGGAGACGGGCCTTTCGATGACGGCTCCGGGCAATGCGATGGACCGGCTGATGGCCGCGCTGGGCAGTGGGAAGGCGCGCGGATTGCCCCCTGTCGAGCGCTGGAATCCGCCGTTTTGCGGCGATCTCGACATGCGGATCGCCGCCGATGGAACTTGGCTTTATCTCGGCACGCCGATCGGCAGGCCGGCGCTGGTGAAGCTTTTCTCCTCTGTGCTCAAGCGTGAGGGCGACGATTACTTTCTCGTGACCCCGGTCGAAAAGGTCGGGATCAAGGTCGATGATGCGCCGTTTCAGGCTGTCGAAATGCAGCTCGACGGCGAAGGGGACGAACGGAGCATCGCCTTTCGGACGCAGGTCGACGATCTGCTCTGCGTCGGGCCGGAGCACCCCTTGCGTTTCCAACGGGCTGCGAAGGATGGCTTGAAGCCTTATGTCCATGTCCGTAGCGGCCTGTGGGCTCGGCTGACGCGTGCGCTGACCTATGATCTGCTTGCGCTCGGCGAGGTGCGGGAGGCCGATGGGCAGGCGATGTTCGGCGTCGCGGCGGCGGGTCGGTTCTACCCGGCGCTGCCGGCGAGCGAGATCGAAGGCATCGAGATTTGACGTGAACGGCCAAGCTTTGAACCTCAGCACCGAGGCTTTCGCCAAGCTGGCGCGCGAGCGGTTGCGCACCGAGCCGCCGGGGCTCGGTGACGTCATCGCCCGCCTCCGGGGCGACCACGAGAATCAGCCGCAGCCCGTGCCGATTCCGGACGAGAAGCGTGCAGTCCCCGCGGCTGTGCTGATCGGAATCGTGCCGCGCGCGGCCGGCCCGACCGTGCTCCTGACCCAGCGCGCTGCGGCGCTGCGCAATCATTCGGCGCAGGTCGCCTTTCCCGGTGGGCGGGTCGATGCGGTCGATGGTTCGCCGGTCGTGACCGCACTGCGCGAGACCGAGGAGGAAATCGGCCTGTCGCGTGAGCGCATCCGCACGCTGGGGTTCCTCGACGCCTATCTGACCGGAACGGGCTACCTCATCGTGCCGGTGGTGGCGCTGATCGAGCCGCCCTTCTCACTGGCGATCAACCGTCACGAGGTCGACGAGGCCTTCGAGACGCCGCTGTCCTTCCTGCTCGATCCCGCCAACCACAAGCGGGAGGGGCGTGAGTGGAAGGGGCATTTCCGCACCTACTATGCGATGCCGTTCGAGGGTCGCTATATCTGGGGTGCGACCGCCGGCATGATCCGTAACCTCTACGAACGGCTGGCCGGTTAGAATTGTCTTGCGCGGATAGCGCGCCTGGGAACAACGAAACCGATGCTGCGCGCGATCATCGAAGAGGTTCTGCTCTTCGTCCTGCCTTTCTGCGTCTTCGCGGGCTACCTCGTGGTCAAGCGGCGCAACCCGTTCGACGTCGAGCATTGGAGCCGGCACGCCTTCTGGCTCGCCGTCATCGGTCTGCTGCTGGCGATCTCGGTGCTCACCTATACCGGCTTCATCGCTCCGCGCAGCGAGGGGGCATACGAGCCGCCACATATGGAGAATGGGGTGCTCGTGCCCGGCCGGTTCAAATGACCGGGGAGCGCGAAGACGCCATCGCCAGCTTCCTGGCCGAGCCGGTTCTGGCCCGCCTCCTGAGCGCACTGAACGGGGAGGGGGAGGAAACCCGCATCGTCGGGGGCGCCGTGCGCAATCTTCTGCTCGGCGAGCCGGCGAACGACGTCGATCTCGCCACCACCGCTCTACCGCAGGAGACGATCCGGCGTGGCCGGAAGGCCGGGTTCAAGGCCGTGCCGACCGGTATCGAGCATGGCACGGTGACGCTGGTCTCGGGCGGCGCGACCTTCGAGGTCACGACGCTGCGGCGCGATGTCGAGACCGACGGGCGGCGCGCCAAGGTCGTGTTCGGGCGGGATTTTGCCGAGGATGCGCTGCGGCGCGACTTCACCATCAATGCGCTGGGGCTCGATTGCGGGGGGAAACTGCATGATTACAGCACCGGCCTTGCCGATCTGGCCGGGCGGCGCGTGCGTTTCATCGGCAAGGCGGAAACGCGCATCCGCGAGGATTATCTGCGGATCCTGCGCTTCTTCCGCTTCCATGCCCGCTACGGCGCGGGCGCGCTCGATGCGGAAGGCCTTCGTGCCTGCATCGCGGGTCGCGAGGGGCTCGCAGGCCTCTCGCGGGAGCGCGTCCGGGCGGAGTTGATGAAGCTGCTGGTTGCTCCCGGAGCCGCCGCCACGGTCGAAGCCATGGCCGGGGCCGGGCTCTTGATGCCGGTGATCGGCGCCGTGCCGCATCTCTCGCGCTTCGTTGTCATCGCCGGCGATGGCGGCGATGGCGTTCACCCGACCTTCCGGTTGGCGGCGCTGGCGGTGTCGGTTCGGGAGGATGCACCGCGCCTGCGCGAGCGGCTGCGGCTCTCGAACGAGGAATTCGACCGGATCGACCGGATCGCGCTGGCGCTGGAAGGGCTGGGCGGACAGGCGAGGCTGCCGTCGCTGGCGCGGCTGCGTCAGATCGCCGACCGCGCCGGAGCCGATGCTGGCGCGGCAGCCCTCGTTTTGCTGACGGCCTCGGCGGGCGAGGAAGCCGGCATCGACGTTCAGGACCTCATCGGGCAACTGGCCGGGACACCCGTCTTCCTGCCGCGAGGGCAGGATGCGCTCGCCCGCGGCGTACCGAAAGGCGAGCGGATCGGGCAGATCCTCGCGGAGGCACGCCGGCTCTGGATCGAGGCCGGGTGTCCGGCCGATGCCGAAGCGCAGTTCGAACTGCTCGATGCGGCCAGCCGGCAGATGCTGGCTTAGGGCCAGCGCACCGTCGGCGGCATCGAAGACAGGATCGAATCGACATTGCCGCCGGTCTTCAGCCCGAAGATCGTGCCACGGTCGTAGAGCAGGTTGAACTCGACATAGCGGCCACGCCGGACCTGCTGCTCATGGCGCTCGGCCTCGGTCCAGGGCTTGCCGATATTGCGGCAGAGTACGTTGGGATAGATGTCGAGGAAGGCCTCTCCCACCGCCTTGGTGAAGGCGAAATCGGCTTCGACGTCGCCGGTCCAGACATAATCGTAGAAGATGCCGCCAATGCCGCGCGGCTCGTTGCGGTGCTTCAGGTAGAAGTACTCGTCGCACCACTGCTTGAAGCGGGAATAATCCGCCACGGCCGGGAAGTTGTCGCAGGGCCGGCGCATCGCGGCGTGGAAATCCCGCGAATCCAGGTCGTCCTGGTTGCGGCGGGCATTCAGTACCGGCGTCAGATCGGCACCGCCGCCGAACCAGGGCTTGGTGGTGACGACGAAGCGCGTGTTCATGTGCACGGTCGGCGCGTGCGGGTTCCAGGGATGGGCGATCAGCGAGATGCCCGTGGCGTGAAAGCGCGGATCATCCGAGGCGCCGGGGATCTGGGCCGCGAAATCCGGGTGAAAGCTGCCATGGACGGTGGAGACATGGACGCCGACCTTCTCGAAGACACGGCCCTTCATGATCGACATGACGCCGCCGCCGCCGGGAGCGCCGTCGTGATTGGTGCGCTGCCAGGGCGTGCGGACGAAGCGGCCGGGCCGGTCGGTCTCGGCAGGGAACGGGCCCGCCGCCTCGTCCTCGACCTCCTCGAAGGCCGCGCAGATCCGGTCGCGGAGATTCTCGAACCAGGCCGCCGCGCGGGGCTTCATCGCCTCGATGACAGCCGTATCGGCGGGCGCAGCTTCAACGGGCTTCGGTCTGTTCATGGTCGTGTCCATCACGGCGCGGAAAGCCGCCTGTCTGTCGCAACGCCTCGCCCATTACCATCGCAGCCGCAAGCGCGACATTGAGCGATCGCAAAGCCGGGCGCATCGGGATGTGAAGGCTCGCATCGGCCGCAGCCTGCACCGCGGGCGTGACGCCGGCCGATTCGCGCCCGACAAGGACGATGTCGCCGGGCTGGAAGACGAAATCCGGCAGCGGGGTCGCGCCGTCCGTCTCGGCGAGGACGAGGCGGTGCCCGGCGTCACGCCGCCACTGGTCGAAGGCCGCGAAGGAATCGTGGCGGGAGACGGCGGCGCGCTCGAGATAATCCATGCCTGAACGGCGGAAATGCCGATCCGAGACGTCGAAGGCGGCGGGCTCGACGATATCGACGGCGATGCCGAGACAAGCGGCCATGCGGATCATCGTGCCGGCATTCTGCGGGATGTCCGGCTGGAACAGGGCGAGACGCAACATGGCCCTGTCATGCGGTGACGCCCGGATATGCGTCAAGCAGGCTGGCCATTCGCGCAGGCGGGGGCCATATGCCTCGAAACCGTCGTGATGCCGCTCCAGGGGAAGGCAGACATGTTCGCTCCGCTCTTCCGCTGGCTCGAAAGCCGAATCGACGTCTTCGCTCCCTTCGACGAGCAGGAGACGCCGCCGCATGGCGTCTGGCCCTTCATGTGGCACCACATCAAGGGTGTGAAGGGCTGGATGGCGGCGATCATGATCACCGGCCTCGGCTTCAGCGGCATCGAGGCGGCGATGTATCTGATGGTCGGCTGGTTCGTCGATCTGCTTTCGACGCAGTCGCCGCAGACGATCTTCCGGGATCATGGCTGGCTGCTTGCGAGCGCCGCCTTCCTGCTCGTGGTCGTCAGGCCGCTGATCTATTTCGCCAACCACGCCATCGTCGATCAGGTCGTGGTGCCGCAGATCACCAACCAGATCCGCTGGCGCAATCATGTCTACACGCTCGGCCATGCGCTGGGTTACTTCCAGAACGATTTCGCAGGACGCCTTTCCGCCCGCGTCATCCAGGCCGGGCAGTCGATCCGCGGCGCGACGATCGAGGTCATCGACGATCTCTGGTACGCGCTGGTCTTCGCCACGGTCGCGATCGGCTTTTTCGGCAAGACCAGTCTCTGGCTCGCCCTGCCGGTCGTCGTCTGGCTCGGCGCCTATGTCTCGCTGCTCATCTACTTTGTACCGCGCGCCAAGAAGCGCTCGGAGGCGAATTCCTTCGGCCGTTCGACCACGACCGGGCGCATCGTCGATTCCTATACCAATATCCTGACGGTGAAGCTGTTCGCGCGCGCCGATGCCGAGCGCTCCGCCGTCCGCGACTCGTTGACGCGGTGGAACGCCTCCTTCCTCAACCTGTCTCGGCTGATCACCGGCGTCAGTGTGATCCTGCAGACGATGAACAGCCTGCTCGTCGTGGCGACGGCCTGGCTGGCGCTGCTGCTCTGGAGCCAAGGCGAGATGACGCCGGGCGCGGTCGCGGCCGCGATCGGCCTAGTGCTGCGCCTCGTGCAGATGTCGGGCTGGCTGATCCATCTCGTGCGCGGCATTTTCGAGAACATCGGCTCGGTGCAGGAGAGCATGGAGACCATCGCCAAGCCGCATGATCTGCGCGACGCGCCGGATGCGCAGCCGCTCGTCGTCGACAAGGGAGCGATCAGCTTCGAGAATATCCGCTTCAACTACGGCCGGGGCGCCGGGCTGTTCGAGGGGCTCGATCTCAAGATCGAGCCGGGCGAGCGGGTCGGTCTGGTCGGACCGTCCGGCGCCGGCAAGTCGACGCTGGTGAACCTGCTGCTCCGGCTCTATCCGCTCGAGAGCGGGCGCATCCTGATCGACGGGCAGGACATCGCCCATGTCACGCAGGACAGCCTGCGGGCGCAGATCGGCATGGTGACGCAGGACAATTCGCTGCTGCATCGCTCGATCGGCGACAACATCGCCTACGGCAGGATCGGCGCGAGCGAGGACGAGATCGCCGCGGCCGCGCGACAGGCGGCGGCGCATGACTTCATCCTCGGGCTCGGCGACCAGGACGGGCGCCAGGGCTTCGATTCGCGCGTCGGCGAGCGCGGCGTGAAGCTCTCGGGCGGCCAGCGCCAGCGCATCGCCATCGCCCGCGTGCTGCTCAAGGACGCGCCGATCCTGATTCTCGACGAGGCGACCTCGGCTCTCGATTCAGAGGTCGAGGCAGCGATCCAGCAGCAGCTCGCGGCGCTGATGCAGGGCAAGACCGTGATCGCGATCGCGCATCGGCTTTCGACGATCGCCGCGCTCGACCGGCTGATCGTGCTCGATCAGGGGCGGATCGTGGCCACCGGAAGCCATGAGGAGTTGATCCGGCGCGGCGGGCTCTACGCCCGGCTCTGGGCGCGGCAATCGGGTGGCTTCCTCGCTGCCGCGGATCCGGAAAAGCTCACGGTCTGAGGTCCCCGCCTGCGAACTGTGCGCCATGCATGGGCGGGTGGTTCGCGACAGTAGACTTCGTCCAATCTGCATGTCAAAGAGCCCGAGGTGACGCACCGCCGCATTGCGGCGGTCGCGGCGCGCCCCTATGAGGGCGAGAGGCGACAATTTCGAGCTGTTCCAGCTCGCAAGACGTGCAAGAGGATTGGATCGTGGCGAACGCGACCGATACATCGACCGGAACAACCCGCCGCGATTTCCTGATGCTTACGACCGGGGCCGCAGGCGCCGTCGGCATCGGCGCTGTCATCGTCCCCCTGATCAGCCAGCTCGCTCCCGATGCGCAGACCGTCGCTGCCGGCGCGCCGATCGATCTCGATCTGACGCCGATCGCCGAGGGCCAGTCGATCAAGCTGTTCTGGCGCGGCAAGCTGATCTTCGTGCGCCATCGCACCAAGAAGGAGGTCGACGAGGCTCTCGCCGTCGATATCGCGACGCTGCGCGATCCGCAGACCGATCAGCAGCGCACCAAGCCCGGGCACGAGCGCTTCCTTATCGTCTATGGCAACTGCACCCATCTCGGCTGCGTGCCGCTCGGCAACGCTCCCGGCGAGCCGAAGGGCGATTATGACGGCTGGTTCTGCCCCTGCCACGGCTCGCACTACGATTCCTCCGGCCGCATCCGCAAGGGCCCGGCACCGCTCAACCTGCCGGTTCCGCCCTACGCCTTCACGGCGGATACCAAGATCAAGATCGGCTGAGCAATGCGCTCGACGCTTTCCCGCCAAGATGAGACAGCCTTGAGGCATTCTTCATGAGTGGTCACAGTTCCTACGTTCCGAAGACCGGCATCGAACGCTGGCTCGACGCCCGCCTGCCGATCATCCGCCTGGCTCATGATTCGGCCGTCTCCTATCCGGTGCCGCGCAACCTGAACTATCTCTGGACGTTCGGCGGCATCCTGGTGTTCATGCTGGTGGCGCAGATCATCACCGGCGTCATCCTGGCGATGCACTACACCGCCAACTCCATGCTGGCGTTCAACTCCGTCGAGCACATCATGCGCGACGTGAACTATGGCTGGTTGCTGCGCTATCTGCATTCGAACGGCGCCTCGATGTTCTTCGTCGCCGTCTACGTGCACATCTTCCGCGGCCTCTACTACGGCTCGTACAAGGCGCCGCGCGAGGTGCTCTGGATCCTCGGCGTGGTCATCTTCCTCCTGATGATGGCGACGGCCTTCATGGGCTATGTGCTGCCCTGGGGCCAGATGTCCTTCTGGGGCGCCACCGTCATCACCAACCTGTTCTCGGCGCTGCCGGTGATCGGCGAGACGATCGTCACCTTCCTGTGGGGCGGCTACTCGGTCGACAACCCGACGCTGAACCGCTTCTTCTCGCTGCACTATCTGCTGCCGTTCATGATCTTCGGCGTCGTCGTGCTGCACATCTGGGCGCTGCATGTCGTCGGGCAGAACAACCCGTCGGGCGTCGAGGTGAAGAACGTCGAGAAGGACACCGTGCCCTTCACGCCCTATGCGACCGTGAAGGACATCTTCGGCATGGTCGTGTTCATGATCCTGTTCTCCTGGTTCGTGTTCTATCAGCCGAACTTCCTGGGCCACGCCGACAACTACATCCCGGCGAACCCGGCCGCGACGCCGGCGCACATCGTCCCCGAATGGTACTTCCTGCCGTTCTACGCGATCCTGCGCGCCATCCCCGACAAGCTCGGCGGCGTGCTGGCCATGGGCTCGGCCATCGTCGTGCTCGCCTTCCTGCCCTGGATCGACACCTCCAAGGTCAAGTCGATGACCTATCGTCCGATCGCGCGTCAGCTCTTCTGGGTCTTCGTCCTGGTCTGCATCGGCCTGGGCTATCTCGGCGCCATGCCGGCGGAAGGTGGCTACGTCATCGCCTCGCAGATCTTCACCGTGCTGTATTTCGGCTTCTTCGTCGCGCTCTTCGTCGTCGGCCTGTTCGAGCGGCCCAAGGCGCTGCCGACCTCGATCGCCGATGCCGTGCTCGCCGCTTCCGCCAAGAACGGCTCGGCGGCGCGCATCGCGACCGCCACCGCTGCCGAACCGAACGTCAAGGGCTGACGGAACCATGAGCAGAACATCGTTTCGTCTGGCCCTGACCGGGCTCGCCGCCGGCCTGTCGCTGGCGCTCTTCCAGCCGGCGGCGCAGGCGGCCGAGGGTGCGCCTCATCCGCCGGCACTCAACTGGTCGTTCGCCGGCCCCTTCGGCAAGTTCGACCGGGCCCAGCTGCAGCGCGGCTTCAAGGTCTACAAGGAAGTCTGCGCGAGCTGCCATGGCGCGAGCCTGGTTGCCTTCCGCAACCTCTCGCAGCCTGGCGGCCCCGAGTTCACGCCCGGGCAGGTCGCCGCGCTTGCCGCGACCTATCAGATCAAGGACGGCCCGAACGACCAGGGCGAGATGTTCGACCGGCCGGGCCGGGCGGCCGACCGCTTCCCGTCGCCCTTCCCGAACGAGCAGGCGGCGCGCGCAGCCCAGGGCGGCGCCTATCCGCCGGACTTCTCGGTTCTGGCCAAGGCCCGCACCTATGTTCGTGGCTTCCCGACCTTCATCTTCGACATGTTCACCCAGTATCAGGAGCAGGGGCCGGACTACATCCATGCGCTGATGGTGGGCTATGAGGAGCCGCCTGCCGGCGTCACGCTCCTGCCGGGGCAGAACTACAACAAGTATATGCCGGGTCACCTGATCGCGATGCCGAAGCCGCTTTCGGACGGGCAGATCGAGTACCCCAAGGGCCCGGACGGCAAGTCGCCGGTGCCGGAGACGGTCGACCAGTACGCGCGTGACGTCGCAGCCTTCATGGTCTGGATGGCTGAGCCGCATCTGGAAGCGCGCAAGCGCTTGGGCATGCAGGTCATGCTCTTCCTCGTGGCCTTCTCGTTCCTGCTCTACTACACCAAGAAGAAGGTGTGGTCGCGCATGCCGGACGGCTCGCCCGCTCACTGAGTGCTCAACAACGATCCTGCGAAAGGCCCCGGAGACGGGGCCTTTTTGCTATCCGGCCGTCATTCTCGGGCGAAGCGAAGCGCAGATCCGCGAAACGCGGGCAGGCAGAGATGCCGAAGCCTCCTCGGCAGAAGATGCTCGGGTCGAGCCCGAGCATGACGGCGTTGCGCTGCGCACCGTATTGCGACCGTCATCGAAAGATGGTCCCTTCCGCGCCCGCAACAGGGAATCAGCCATGAGCGAAGCCGTCCTCGGAATCATCGGCGGATCGGGCATCTACGATCTGCCGGGCCTCAGCGACTTGCGCGAGGAGCGCATCGACAGCCCGTGGGGCGAACCGTCGGATACGCTGCGGATCGGCCGCCTCGGTTCCACCAAGATCGTCTTTCTGCCGCGGCATGGGCGCGGCCATGCGATTCCGCCTTCCGAGATCAACTATCGCGCCAATATCGACGTGCTGAAGCGCGCCGGCGTGACCGACCTCGTCTCGCTCTCGGCTTGCGGTTCCTACAAGGCCGAGCTCTATCCCGGGCTGTTCGTCCTGGTCGATCAGTTCGTCGATCGCACCACGCGGCGTGAAAGCTCCTTCTTCGGCAAGGGTTGCGTTGCCCATGTCTCCGCCGCCCATCCGGTTGGGCCGGGCTTGCAGGGGCGCATCGCAGCGGCTGCGGAAGCGGAGGGGTTGCCCTTCGTGCGCGGCGGAACGCTGGTGACGATGGAAGGGCCGCAATTCTCGACCTATGCGGAATCGATCACCTATCGCGGCCTCGGCTACGACCTGATCGGCATGACCGCGATGCCGGAGGCCAAGCTCGCGCGCGAGGCGGAGATCACCTACGCCACCGTCGCCATGGTGACGGACTACGATTGCTGGCACGAGCTGCACGGCGCGGTCGATGTTGCTTCCGTCGTGGCGGTTCTGCATGAGAATGCCGACAAGGCGCGCCGCCTCGTCGCGCGGCTTGCGGCCGACTTCCCGGCCGAGCGCGATGCTTGCCCGGCCGGCTCGCACAGGGCCCTCGACAATGCGATCATCACCGCGCCCGCCTTCCGCGATCCTGCTCTCCTGGCGAAGCTCGACGCGGTCGCCGGGCGCGTGCTCAAGGGCTGAATGATGGCCGCGCCCTTGACGAAGCCGGCTCGGCGTCCGACCAAGGCGTCCGTCACCATGTCCGAGACGACGTCAATGAACCTAGCCGACAGCATCCGCGCGATTCCGGACTATCCTCGGCCCGGCATCGTGTTTCGCGACATCACGACGCTGCTCGGCGACGCGCGGGCTTTCCGCCGTGCCGTCGATGAGCTGGTGCAGCCCTTCGCGGGACTGAAGATCGCCAAGATCGCCGGAATCGAGGCGCGCGGCTTCATTCTCGGCGGTGCCGTCGCGCATCAGCTTTCCGCAGGCTTCATCCCGGTGCGCAAGAAGGGCAAGTTGCCGCTCGAGACGCTGCGGGCGACCTATGCGCTCGAATACGGAACCGACGAGATCGAAATTCACCGCGATGCGGTGCAGCCGGGCGAGCGCGTCCTGCTGGTCGACGATCTCGTCGCGACCGGGGGCACGGCCGAGGCGGCCGTCAACCTGTTGAGCGGGCTGGGTGCGGAGGTGGTCGCGGCCTGCTTCATCGTCGACCTCCCCGATCGTGGGGGGGCGGACAGGATCCGCCGGCTCGGCGTGCCCGTGCGGACGCTCGTGTCTTTCGCCGACTCTTGAGCCCATGAAGATCAACGGCCAGCATTACCGGACGATCTGGCTCGCGCAGGATGGCTGGCGCGTCGTGGTCATCGACCAGACGCGGCTGCCTTTCCGTTTCGAGACCGTGGCGCTCGGCTCGGCCGAGCAGGCGGCCGAAGCGATCCGCTCCATGGTGGTGCGCGGTGCCCCCCTGATCGGCGCGACGGCGGCCTATGGGGTCGCGCTGGCGATGCGGGCGGATGCATCCGACGCCGCGCTGGAGGCGGCGCTCGCGCTGCTTGGGGCGACCCGGCCGACGGCAGTCAATCTGCGCTGGGCGCTCGCGCGCATGCGGCGCGTGCTGGCGGCGCTGCCCGCCGAGAACCGCGCCGAAGCTGCCTATGTCGAGGCGGCGGCGATCTGCGACGATGATGTCGCGCTCTGCCGCGCGATCGGCGAGCACGGACTGCCGCTGATCCGCGAGATCGCCGGGCGGAAGCCGACGGGGCAGGTCGTCAACATCCTCACCCATTGCAATGCGGGCTGGATCGCGACGGTGGATTGGGGCACGGCGCTGGCGCCGATCTATCTGGCGCACGATGCCGGCATACCCGTCCATGTCTGGGTCGACGAGACGCGCCCGCGCAATCAGGGCGCGGCGCTGACGGCCTATGAGCTTGGCGCCCATGGCGTGCCGCACACCGTCATCGTCGACAATGCCGGCGGGCATCTGATGCAGCGCGGCGCAGTCGACATGGTGATTGTCGGCACGGACCGGACGACGGCGACGGGCGACGTCGCCAACAAGATCGGCACCTATCTCAAGGCGCTCGCAGCGCACGATAACGGTGTGCCGTTCTATGTTGCGCTGCCGTCGCCGACGATCGACTGGAGCATCGGCGACGGCCTCGCCGAGATCCCGATCGAGGAGCGCGCCGCGCGCGAGGTGACCCATCTTTCCGGGCTTGCGGAGGATGGCGAGGTGCGTCCCTTCCGCGTCGTCGCGCCCGGCAGCGGTGCGGCCAACCCGGCCTTCGATGTGACGCCGGCGCGGCTCGTCACCGGGCTCATCACCGAACGCGGCGTCTGCGCGGCAAGCGCCGAAGGGCTTGCGCATCTCTTCCCCGATCAGGCGAGCAAGGCGACGGCATGAACGAGTTGGAGCTGCGGCAGGAGATCGTCGCGGTCGCGCAGGCGATCGACCGTGCGGGCTTCTGCCCGTCGAAATCTGGCAATGTCTCGGCGCGCTTCGGGGAGGGACTGCTGATCACGCCGTCCGGACTGCCCTATGCCAAGACGAAGCCGGAGGACCTGATCCATCTGGCGCTCGACGGGACGGTGCTGAGCGGGGCGCGCAAGCCTTCCTCGGAATGGCCGTTCCATGTCGAGATCTACAAGGCCCGGCCGGATGCGCAGGCGCTCGTGCACACCCATTCGCCGCGCGCCACGGCGCTCTCCAGCACGCGGCGCGGCATCCCGGCGTTCCACTACATGATCGCGCTCTGCGGCGGCGCGGATGTGCGCTGCGCCGACTACGCGACATTCGGGACGCCGGAGCTTGCGGCCAACGCAGTGAAGGGGCTGGAGGGGCGCAAGGCCGTGCTCCTCGCCAATCACGGCGTCATCGCGCTCGGCCAGACGCTGGCCGGTGCGCACACGATCGTGGCCGAGGTCGAGAACCTCGCAGGGCAGTATCTCGACATCCTGGCGGCCGGGCTCGAACCCGTCATCCTCGATGCTGCCGAGATGGAGCGCGTCGGCGCCAAATTCGCGGGCTACGGCAAGGTCGGCTGAGGTCGTCGCTGAGGATGCCGCCAACACCCGCCTCGCGCCTGTGATCGCGCTGCCGCGATCAAGGCGGCAGCGTCTTTTCCGTTCTGCAGTGGCTCGGCTATGCCGGGACGGCGGCCGGCCGGGAGCACGCGCCGATCAGATTGCAGCGCAACCTGATCGGATCCGGCTCTAGTCGAGCATGAAAGGTTGCTCCAGCACGTCCCTGGAATCGAGGCCGAGCTGCACCTCGAAGCGTCCGCTCTCGACGACTTCCTTCAGCTCGGCATTGATGAACTTGAGCTGCTCCTTGCCGATCTCGAAGCGGACCACGCGGCTCTCGCCGGGCTTGAGCGTCACCTTCTGGAAGCCCTTCAGCTCCTTTATCGGCCGCGCGATCGAGGCGTAGGGGTCGGCGATGTAGAGCTGCACGACGTTTGCGCCCTCATAGGTGCCTTCGTTGGTCAGCGTCGCCTCGGCAGTCAGGCGTTGGTCCCGCGTGATCCGGGCCGCCGAGAGCTTCAGGTTGGACAGGGTGAAGCGGCTGTAGCTCAGTCCGAAGCCGAAGGGATAGAGCGGGCCCTGCTCCTCCTCGAAATACTGCGAGGTGTAGTTGCCCGGCTTGCCCGGGGTGAACGGGCGGCCGATCCGCAGGGGGTTGTAGTAGGTCGGGATCTGACCGGCGGAGCGGGGGAAGGAGATCGGGAGCTTGGCCGAGGGGTTGTGGTCGCCGAACAGCACGTCGGCAATGGCGTTGCCGCCCTCGGTTCCGGTGTACCAGGTCTCCAGCAGCGCGTCGGCGTTGTCCTTTTCCCAGCCGAGGGCGAGCGGACGGCCGTTCATCAGCACGACAACGAGCGGCTTGCCGGTCGCCTTGAGGGCCTTGAGCAGGGCGCGCTGGGAACCGGGCATCTCGATGCTGATGCGGCTCGACGATTCATGCGACATGCCGCGCACCTCGCCGACGACCGCGATCACCACATCGGCCTGGTTCGCGACCGATACGGCCTCCTGGATCATCTCCTCGGGGCTGCGCGGATCCTGGATGACCTCCGGCTTGTCCCAGTTCAGATAGTTCAGGTATTCGACGACCTTCGGATCGTCGAGGACGTTGGAGCCGCGGGCGGTAATGAGGCGCGCCTTGCCCTCGATCGCGTTCTCGATGCCGGCGCGCACGGTCACGGCCTGCTCGGCCACGCCCTGCGCGGACCAACTGCCGAGGATGTCGAGCCCGGAATCGGCCAGGGGCCCCACGAGCGCGATGGTTCCGGTCTTCTTCAGCGGCAGCGTCTGGTTGCGGTTCTCCAGCAGCACGATGGTTTCGCGGGCGATCTCGCGCGCCGGCTGGCGGTGGAGGCGGCTGTCGGCCTTCTCGTTCACCGGGTCGTCGGCGGGTTTGCCCATGCGCAGGAACGGGTTGGCGAACAGGCCGAGATCGTATTTGGCGCCCAGCACCTCACGGACGCAGGCGTCGAGTTCGGCCATCTTGACCTCGCCCGAGGCGATGAGGCCCGGCAGCTCGGCGAGATAGACCTGATCGGCCATGCTGAGGTCGATGCCCGCCTTGATGGCGAGCTTGGCCGCCTCACGCGCATCGCGCGCCACGCCATGGCGCGTCAGCTCGGTGATTGCGCCATGGTCGCTGACGGTCACGCCGTCGAAGCCCCATTGCTTGCGCAGCAGATCCTGCATCAGCCAGGTGTTGGAGGTCGCGGGCACGCCGTTGATCGAATTGAGCGCGACCATAACGCCGCCGGCTCCGGCCTCGATCGCGGCACGGTAGGGCGGCAGATAGACCTGATGCATGCGCAGCGGGCTCATATCGACCGTATTGTAGTCCCGCCCGCCTTCGACCGCGCCGTAGAGCGCGAAATGCTTGACCACGGCCATGATGCTGTCGGAGCGGTCGGTGGCGTCGCCCTGGAAGCCGCGGACGCTGGCCCGAGCGCATTCGGAGACGAGATAGGGGTCTTCGCCGAAGCCCTCCGAGGTGCGGCCCCAGCGCGGGTCGCGGCTGATGTCGACCATCGGCGCGAAGGTCATGTCCACGCCGTCGTTGCAGGCTTCGACGGCCGAGACGCGGGCCATGCGCTCGATCGCGGCCATGTCGAAGCTCGCCGCCAGCCCGAGCGGGATGGGGAAGGTCGTGCGGTGGCCATGGACCACGTCATAGGCGAAGAAGAGCGGGATCTTCAGGCGGCTGCGCTTGATGGCCGCTTCCTGCAGCGGCCGATTGTCGCGCCGGATGACGGTGTTGAACGAGCCGGCGATGCGCCCGGCTGCAACCTCATCCATCAGCTTGGCATGCGGCATCTCGGGGCCGATGCTGATCAGGCGCAACTGGCCGATCTTCTCCTCGACCGTCATGCGTTTGATCAGGTCGTCGATGAACGTCTTCTTGCTGACGGGGCCGGTCAGGTTGAGGGCTTGTTTCGGCGCCGCTTCAGCGGGCTTTGCCGCCATCCCCGCTGCCAATGCGACTGAAGCCATGGCGCCTAGCGCCTGGCGCCGGGACAGGCCCCGATCGGCCTCGTCATTGCATGACACCGCATCCAGCCCGTCCGCGGCCGGCGCACCGTTCGAATTATCCATGCTGAGTTCGTTCACTGAGGTTGGGAAAGGCGAAGGGCGGCGTGGGAGCGGTTCGGAAGAACGACGCTCATTCCTTGACCCTTGGATCGATGATGGGCATTTGTGCTCGGGTGCGCCGCTGCCAACGTGGGACGGGCGCGCTCCGCCCCGCCAGCCTGCATCTTTAAGGAGCTGATGTGAACTTGTCGACCCGTTCTGGTAACGGGGCCTTCAATATGGCCCGGTTTTCTTCTTCGGCCGGACGCATGCTGACGATAGCATTGGATTGGTGCGGAGCGGCCCGGCGCGGGGCGGGCTTCGCGCGATTGGGACTGGCGCTCGGCTGGCTGGCCGCCGGCACGCTCGCCGGGACCCCGGCCTTCGCGCAGAAGCGCCCGGCTGATTTCGGGCTCGAGGATGTGCTCGCGAAGGCGAAGGCGCTGGCGGACAAGCCCCACGTCACCCCGGTCAGCAATCTGCCGGACGTGTTCAGCAAGATGCAGTTCGCCGACTACCAGAAGATGCAGCCCCGGCGCGACCGCTTTGCCTGGACCGAGCTGCGTACGCCCTTCAAGCTGGCCTTCTACCATCAGGGGATGCAGTTCAACACGCCGGTGAAGATCAACGAGATCGTCAACGGCGCCGTGCACGAGATTCCCTACGACGCGGGGCGCTTCGACTTCGCCGACCTGCATTTTGACCGCAACGAGACCAGCAAGCTCGGCTGGGCCGGCTTCCGGGTGGTGTATCCGATCAACCAGGCCGGCAAGCTCGACGAGGTCATGAGCGTGCTGGGCGCGAGCTATTTCCGCGTCATCGGCAAGGGACAGATCTACGGTCTTTCGGGGCGCGGCCTGGCCATCGATACCGGCCTGCCGATTGCCGAGGAGTTTCCGGCTTTCCGCGAGTTCTGGCTTCGCCGCCCCAAGTCCGGGGATCAGCGTCTGACCTTCTATGCGCTGATGGATTCGCCGCGGGCGACGGGCGCGTATGAATTCACCCTGGCGCCGGGCGCCGACACGGTGCTGAGCGTCAAGGCGCGCGTCTTCATGCGCGAGGGGGCGGCGCCGCGGACGCTTGGCATCGCGCCCTTGACCAGCATGTTCCTCTTCGGCCCCAATCAGCCGTCGTCGACCTATAACTTCCGGCCGGCCATCCACGATTCCAACGGTCTCGCCATTCGTGGCGGCGACGGCAAATGGACCTGGAGCCCGCTCAGCAACCCTCCGTCCGCGGTGGCTATCACCAATTTCGCGGCCGAAAATCCGAAAGGTTTCGGGCTGCTTCAACGTGGACGCTCGTTCACGCGCTACGAAGATCTGAAGGATCGCTACGACTTGCGTCCGAGTGCCTGGATCGAACCGACCAATGCCTGGGGCAAGGGCAGCGTGCGTCTCGTCGAAATCCCGACAGCGGACGAGACCAATGACAACATCGTGGCCTTCTGGGTGCCCGAGAGCATGCCGGCGGCCGGCCAGCCGCTGCAGTTCGACTATCGAATCCACTGGACGACGGACGAGCCTGCGATTTTGAAGGACGGCACGTCCTATGTCTGGCAGACGATCCGCTCTACCGGGGAGTTCTATCAGTCCAACCTCATTCGTGCGGGCGACGGGACGCAGGCGTTCCTGATCGACTTCAAGGGGCCTTCGTTGCGCAAGCTTTCGCCGCAGGCGCAGATCACCGCCGAGGTCGGCGCCAACGACAATGTCGAGATCGTCGGGACCGAGCTGCAGCCGAACCCCGCCATCCAGGGCTGGCGTCTGACGTACCGGGTCAGAATCAAGAACCCGGCCGTGTCTTCCGATCTGCACGCGACATTGAAGCAGGGCGACCGCACGCTCACCGAGACCTGGAACCTGAGAATTCCTCCTTTGCCCGCTCCGAAGGCAAGGGAGTCCTATCTCAATCCCTTCAAGGCGATCGAAGGTCAAAGGTCAGAGCTGGTCGAACCGAAGCCCTGACGCCACGCGTTGTGGCCGCGCCTGCCGTGCTCAAAAGGCGGGCAGGCGGGGTCCTGGGATCAGGAGGGCTTTCGCTCGACGAAGACGCAGCCGTCGAAGCTGAAGACCTCTTCGCCCCTCTGATTGATGCCGGTGTTGTGGTGGAAGAACAGGCCCCATTGCGGGCGTGAGGCGCTCTCGCGCTTGTCCGCCACCTCGGAGAAATAGGTGATGCGGTCGCCGGCGAGGACCGGCTTCGACCAGCGCAGATTCTTGAACCCGGGCGAGGGGCCGAGACGGGCCGGGCGTCCCGTCGTCGCGGCGAGCTGGCGCCTGCGGTGCGAGACCATGGTCGCCATCCAGACTGCCGCCGTATGCCAGCCTGAGGCCGCGAGCTGGCCGAAGAGGCTGACGCGCGCCGCGGCCTCGTCCATGTGGAAGGGCTGCGGGTCGAAGCTGCGGGCGAAGGCGATGATTTCCTCCGCGGTGAAGACGAAGCTGCCGAGCTCGTGGCGGCTGCCGATCTCCAGTTCCTCGAAGAAGCGGGTAGGCTCGGGAGCCTCTGCGGGCGCCTCCAGCGGGCTTTCGAGGGCCGGGGGCTCGTAGCGCGGCGAATGGGCGAGCCAGTCGCCCTTCGGCTGCGGGGCGACGCCGGATTCCTTGCGGCCGAACATGATCCAGTTGGTCTGCTCCAGCAGCGGCTCGCCGCGCTGGTTGAGCAGTTCGAGCCGGAAGCGCACGAGGCCCATTTCGGGCCGCGAGCGCGAGGCCTTGGTCTCGAGCACGGTGCGGCGCGCGGTCACGCTGTCGCCGGGAAGCAGCGGGCGCAGCCACTTCACCTCTTCGATGCCCGGCGCGCCCATGCCGGTCGAATCGAGCAGGAAGCTCTCCGCCATCAGCCGCATCAGCAGCGAGCAGCTGTGCCAGCCGGAGCCGATCAGGCGGCCGACGAAGCTCGCCTTGGCGGCTTCCGGGTCGACATGGAAGTCCTGGGCGTCATAGCGCGAGGCGAAGGCGACGATATCGTCCTGAGAGACAGCGATGCTGTGCGAGAGGACGCTCTCGCCAGTGACGAAATCCTCGAACTGCAGCATCTGCGGGCTCTTTCAGGTGGCGAAGCGGAAGTGCAGCACGTCGCCGTCGGCGACGACGTACTCCTTGCCTTCGAGGCGGAACTTGCCGGCCTCGCGTGCGCCCGACTCGCCCTTGTTGGCGACGTAGTCGTCATAGGCAATGGTTTCGGCGCGGATGTAGCCCTTCTCGAAATCCGTGTGGATCACGCCGGCGGCCTGCGGGCCCTTGGTGCCCTTCTCGATCGTCCAGGCGCGGGCCTCCTTCGGGCCAACGGTGAAATAGGTCACGAGGTTGAGCAGCTTGTAGCCGGCGCGGATGACGCGGTTCAGGCCCGGCTCCTCGAGGCCGACCGCTTCGAGATATTCGGTCTGCTCCTCGGGCGGCAGCACCGCGATCTCGCTCTCGATCTTGGCCGAGACGACGACGGCGACGGCGCCTTCCTCGGCAGCGCGCTTCTTCACCAGCTCGGAGAAGTTGTTGCCCTTGTCGGCGCTCGCTTCCTCGACATTGCAGACATAGAGGACGGGCTTGGACGAGAGCAGGCCGAGCAGCTCGAAGGGGCGGCGCTCCTCGGCGGCAAGCTGGACGAGGCGGGCCGGCTTGCCGTCGCGCAGGAGGACGAGGCAGCGGGTCATCAGATCGACCGCTTCCTTGGCCTCCTTGTCGCCGGACTTGGCCTTCTTCTCGAGCGGGACGACGCGCTTCTCGAGGCTTTCGAGGTCGGCGAGCATCAGCTCGGTTTCGATCGTCTCGATATCGTCGATCGGCGAGACCTTGCCCTCGACATGGGTGATGTCGCCGTCTTCGAAGCAGCGCACGACATGGGCGATGGCGTCGCATTCGCGGATATTGGCAAGGAACTGATTGCCGAGGCCCTCACCCTTCGAGGCGCCGCGCACCAGGCCGGCGATGTCGACGAAGGTCAGCCGGGTCGGGATGATCTCCTTCGAGCCGGCGATGGCGGCGAGCTGCTCGAGCCGCTCGTCGGGCACCGCCACATCGCCGACATTCGGCTCGATGGTGCAGAACGGGTAGTTGGCGGCCTGCGCCGCGGCCGTCTGCGTGAGCGCGTTGAAGAGGGTCGACTTGCCGACATTCGGCAGGCCGACGATTCCGCATTTGAAGCCCATGATCGCCTGTTCCGTTGCCCTCGACGGACTGAACGGCCGCCGGGCGTGAAGCTTTGAAAGTTGCGGCCTTATTGGGGGGCTTGCGCAATAAAGACAAGTGCCGCACGCCTTATGGCCGATACGCCGCTCACGCGAACGTGCATGGCGACGGCACGGATGCTGGTGCTGGATCGCCCGGTCGCGTTTGCCTGCGCCGTTCGGAGCATCGCCATGAATCGTTTCGGTTTCGCACTCACCCTGTCGGTCTTCGCTCTGGCCGGAGGCCTGGCCGTCGCGCAGGCGCCGGGGACGCGATTGCGTGGCACGGTGGAGCGCATGGAAGGCTCGACGCTGGATCTCAAGGCCGCTGACGGGCGGGAGGTGAAAGTCGCCCTCGCACCAGGTTTCTCCACCGGCGGGGTTGTACCCGCGAAGGCGTCTGACATCGCGAAGGGAAGCTTCATCGGGGTCGGCGCGAAGCCGCAGCCGGATGGCACGCTGCTGGCCGTGCAGGTCATGATCTTCCCGGAGGCGCTGCGCGGGACCGGGGAGGGGCACCGGCCCTGGGCCGTTTTGCCTGACGCGACCATGACCAACGCGACCGTGGCCGAGACGGTGTCGCGGGTCGACGGCGCCAATCTCGTGCTGAGCTACCCCGGCGGCGAGCAGAAGGTCGCGATTACGCCTGAGGCAACCATCCTGATGGCGGCGCCGGCCGAGGCTAGCGAGCTCAAGCCCGGCGCCCAGGTCACGATGACGGCGAGCCGGCAGGCCGACGGCAGCTACAGCACGAGCCGTGTGACGGTCGCGAAGTCAGGCGCGAAGCTGCCGTTTTAGCGTTCATGAGGCATTTGTGGGCGAGGGGCATTCCGGACCAGCCGCGTCAGCGGCGCCGACCGGGGATGATGCCCGAACCTGTCCGGAGAGGCTCGGGCTGGATCCCGGGTCTCCCTTCGGTCGCCCGGGATGCCGGTGCGCGTCAGGGGTGATCCGCGAGGCGCAGCTCAGCCTTCGCTCTTCTCGCCCAGGCGCTTCACCGCGCCATGGCCGCGCGCGTCCATGAAGAGATGCACCTTGTTCTGGAAGCCGGCATCGTCATGGGCCGCGAGCAGGGCCGCGTGATCGGCGCAGGCCGTGCAGAGATCCTCGACCCAAGGGTGCTCGGCCTTGCCGAAATCGTTCAGCACATAGCCGTGGACCAGCTCTTTCAGCCCGGGATGTCCGATGCCCATGCGGACGCGGCGGTAGTCATTGCCGATCGCGGCCGTGGTCGAGCGCAGACCGTTATGGCCGGCATTGCCGCCGCCGAGCTTCACGCGCAGCTTCGCCGGAGCCAGGTCGAGTTCGTCATGGAAGACGACGACGTCCGCAGGCGCGATCTTGAAGAAGCGTGCGGCCTCGCCGATCGAGCGACCCGACTCGTTCATGTAGGTCTGCGGCTTGAGCAGGATCACCTTCTCGCCGCCGATGGTGGCTTCGCATGATTCCGCCTGAAAGCGCGCGCGCCAGGGCGACGCGCGATGGAGGCGGGCGATCTCCTCGACGGCCATGAAGCCGATATTGTGCCGGTTGCGGGCATAGCGCGCGCCGGGATTGCCGAGGCCGGCGAAGATCAGCATGGCGAGGACTCCGCAGGCTCATGGATCAGCATCGGATCCATCTGAAAAGTGGATTCCGCTTTTCGGTCCGATGCCAAAGCAAGACGGCCGGGAGGACCCGGCCGTCTCGGTAGACTGGATGCGGCGGAAGCGGCGCCAGGCGGCGCCGCTTCTCAGGCCTTGGCTTCGGCCGGAGCCTCGGCGGCCGCGTCGGCAGCGGGCTCGACCTCGACGGTCGGCGGGGCGATCGTGATGATCGTCGCGTCCGAACCGACGGTCAGCTTGGCGCCGGCCGGCAGCTTGATGGCCTTGGCTTCGACCTGGTCACCGATGTTCAGGCCGGCGACGGAAACCTCGAAGGCTTCCGGAATGCTGTCGGGCTCGACGGTGATTTCGAGGGTGTGCTCGACGATCTGGACCAGACCGCCGCTCTTGACGCCGGGGCTGGCCTCCTGGCCGACGACGTGGATCGGAACCTGGACCGTGACGGTCTGGCCCTTGGCGACGCGCAGGAAGTCGACGTGGATCGGGAAGTCCTTGACCGGGTCGAGCTGGTAGTCGCGCGGAATGACGCGCTGCTTCTTGCCGCCGACGGTGATCTCGAAGATCGTGGTCAGGAAGTGGCCATTGAAAATGAGCTGGCGGGTCTTGTTGGCGTCGAGCGCGATGGCTTCGGGAGCAGCGCCCCCACCATAGATCACGGCAGGCGTCTGGCCCTGGCGGCGAACTGCACGGGCGGCCCCCTTGCCGACCTGTGCGCGCGCCGAAGCCTCGAGTTGCTTCACGGCGGTCATGTGTGTTGTCCTTGACTCGTAAATGACAAGGCCGCCTCGTGGCGGCCATCGGTTTGCGCGTCCAGAGCCTCCAAGGGTGTCAGCGGGACGCGCGGCTGCTCATAGGCGAAAACCGGCGCAATCTCAACCCCGTCGCTTTACGCTGCGTTCGCGACGGCTTCGCGTTCGAGCGCGGTCGCAGAGGTTGCCTGGCCGAAGCGTTGCAGCAGTTCGCGGATGACCAGCGCCGGAACCGGCGGCGAATAGAGATAGCCCTGCCCGAAACGACAACCCATCTCCTCGAGACGCTGAGCCTGCGACTGCGTTTCGATGCCCTCGGCGATGATCTTCATGCCGAGCCGGCGTGTCATCGTCAGCAGCGATTCGACGATCACGGCACTGCGGGCTCCGCTGTCGATGGCGCTGACGAAGGAGCGATCGATCTTGATGATGTCGATGGGAAAATCGAGCAGATGGGTCAGCGAGGCGAAGCCGGTGCCGAAATCGTCCAGCGCAACCTGCATGCCGCAGGCGCGCAGGGCCTCCATCGTTCGCGCGACACCGTCCCTGCGGCCGCCCATGAAGACCTGCTCGGTCACCTCGACGACGAGGTGGCGCATCGGCAGGCCGGCCTTGTCGAGCGCCCGGGCCACGCGCTGCGCCAGGTCGCCCTTCTGGAAGTCGGCCGAGGTCACATTCAGGCTGGCATGGTGGATATGCAGGCCGGCGCTTTGCCATTCGGCCATGTCGAACGCGACCGAAGCCAGCATCTGCGTGGTGATGCGGTGGGCGATCTTGGGGTCCTGCAAGGCTTCCTGGAATTCGCCGGCCGTGACGATGCGCCCGTCGTCCAGCCGCATGCGGGCGAGGGCCTCGACGCCGACGATCTCGGCGGTGTCGAGCCGGATGATCGGTTGGTAGTACGGCACGATCCGCTCGCCGCCGAGCGCCCCGTCGACATCCTTGCGGATTCGGGTGCGGTGCATCATCGCGCTGCGCAGCTTGCGGCGGAAGCGCACATAGCGGCCGCGGCGGGTCTCCTTGGCGTGATACAGCGCGAGATCGGCGTTCTGCCGAAGCGTCACGCTGTCCTCTCCGTCCTCGCCTGCGAGGGCGCCGCCGATCGTGACGCTCGGCTGAATGCTGTGCCCGTCATGTTCGAGCGGCGCCGCGGCAATCGCGGCGAGAGCGGCGGAGGCGAGGCTGCGCATTCGAGCGGGACTGTCGCAATCCGGGACCAGGATTGCGAATTCGTCGCCGCCGATCCGGCAGGACAGGCAACCGATCAGGGCGGCGTTCAGGCGGTCGCCGACGCTGGCGATCAGGCTGTCGCCGGCGGCATGCCCGAGCGTATCGTTCACGGTCTTGAGATGATCGATATCGATCAGCATCAGCCCGTAGCGCCGCGAAGCCGCGCTCATCGCGGTGATGGCATCGTTGAACTGGGCCCGGTTCGGCAGCCTCGTCAGCGTGTCGAAATAGGCGAGATGGTGATTGCGGGCACGCACCTCGTCGTGCTCGATCGCGATGGCGCAGAGATGGACGCAGGTCGCGACAATGCGGCGCTCGAGCGCTCGCGGTCGGCGGGGCTTGCGGAAATAGAAGGCGAAGGCGCCGACGACGCGGCCGTCCCGCGCCTTGATCGGCGTCGACCAGCAGGCTCTGAGGCCGAGCGGCAGGACGAGCTGCGTATAGGGCGCCCAGAGCGGGTCGGTCGCGATGTCGGTCGCCTCGACGGCGGCGGCGCGATGGATGGCGGTGCCACAGGAGCCGGCGCTCGGGCCTGTCGGCGTGCCAGCGAGTGCGGCGACATAGTGATCGGGCAGACTCGGTGAGGCGAGGGGCTGCAGATAACCCTGATCGTCGACGGTCACGACGGAACAGATCACGCCGGGCGAGATCGCCTCAGCCCGTTGGCACAGGCGCTTCATGCACAGGGCGAGGGTTTCCCCGCGTGCAATGTCTTCAAGAATATCGTTCTGCAGGGCCTGCAGGCGGTCCGAGGGCTTGATCACGCTGTTCCCGACAGAGAAGGGCTTGTCGAAGAACACGAATTCTAACTCAATCGGCTTAAGCGCCGATTGAAGGGCCGATTCAAACTTTATCCGCCTCAGGCGGCGGCTAGGCCCAAGCGCTCGTCGCGGCGGCGCAGCAGATGCATCAGCGGCAGCGCGAACAGCACCATCCAGGCCTTGCCGATCACCTGGCCGGCGAGGAAATCCAGGCTGCCGAAGGCGAGGTGCAGGAAGACGATGCTGTCGACGACGAGGCCGACCATGCCGGAAGCGAAGACCGCTGTCAGGAAGCGGCGGCGCTGCAAGGGCGTGTAGATGGCGAAATCGGCGAGCTCCGACAGCAGGAAGGCCGAGACGGAGGCGATCACGATGGCCGCGGGTGCGAGCAGGGCCGAGATCAGGGCGCCGACGGCGATTGCGCCGAGCCCCGCCAGCGTGCCCAGGCGGCGCTGCACGAGGTCGCGCAGCACGAGCGCAAGCCCGACCATCAGGACGCCGCTCGGGGCCATGATCCCCGGCCAGACCGGCACGAGGCAGGGGCCGTTCGGCACGCAGACGGTGCCGGCATTGCCGATAAGCCAGTTGGCTGCCGGAATGGTGAGACCGAACAGCACGAGCGCGACGATGCCTTCGAGCCGCCGCTGGTGATCACGAATCATAGGAGGGTCCGCTGTCGTCGGGTGTCACGAGATAGGCCGCGAAGCCTTTTGCGCGCAAATCGCAGGCCGGGCAATGGCCGCAGCCGAAACCCCAGCCATGCCGGGTCGTCCTGTCGCCCAGATAGCAACTATGCGTCTGTTCAAGGACGAGGTCGAGGAGGGTCTGCCCGCCGAGTTGCCGCGCCAGCGCGAAGGTCTGCGCCTTGTCGCGCCACATCAGCGGCGTGTGCAGCACGAGCCGGCGATCGAGCCCCAGGCCGAGCGCGACCTGCATCGCCTTGATCGTATCGTCCCGGCAATCGGGATAGCCGGAATAATCGGTCTCGCAGACGCCGAGGACGATATGCTTCAGGCCGCGCCGATAGGCCAGCGCCGCAGCGAAGGTCAGGAAAATCAGGTTGCGGCCCGGCACGAAGGTGGTCGGCAGGCCGGTTTCGGCGAAGCTGATCTCGGTCTCGCGCGTCAGCGCGGTTTCGGAAATCGCGCCGAGCGCTTTCAGATCGACGACATGGTCGGGGCCGAGCCGCGCAGCATAGCGGGAGGAGAGCGCCGGCAGCTTCTCGCGGATGGCGAGGCGGCACTCCATCTCGACGAGATGGCGCTGCCCGTAGTCGAAGCCGATCGTCTCGACCGTGTCGAAACGATCGAAGGCCCAGGCCAATGCGGTGGTGGAGTCCTGGCCGCCGGAAAACAGGACGAGCGCGCCGGAACTCAAGTGACCATCCTCAGTCGAACAGGCTCGACACGCTGGTCTCGCTCGCCGTGCGCTCGATCGCCTCGCCCATCAGCCCGGCGATGGAGATGACGCGGATGTTGCGCGCGACCTTCACCGCCTCGGTCGGCATGATCGAGTCGGTGATGACCAGCTCTTTGAGCTTGGAGGAAGCGATGCGGGCGACCGCGCCGCCCGAGAGCACGCCATGGGTGATGTAGGCGAAGACCTCCTTGGCGCCCTGCTCGAGCAGGGCCTCGGCGGCGTTCACCAGCGTGCCGCCCGAGTCGACGATGTCGTCGATCAGGATGCAGGAGCGGCCCTCGACCGAGCCGATGATGTTCATGACTTCCGATTCGCCCGGCCGGTCACGGCGTTTGTCGACGATGGCCAGCGGTGCGTCGATGCGCTTGGCGAGCGCGCGGGCGCGGACCACGCCGCCGACGTCCGGCGAGACGACCATGGCGTTCTTCCACTCCAGCCGGTCCTTGATGTCGCGCGCCATGAGCGGGGCGCCAAACAGGTTGTCGGTCGGGATGTCGAAGAAGCCCTGGATCTGGCCGGCGTGGAGGTCGAGCGTCAGCACGCGGTCGACGCCGGCATGGGCGATGAGGTTGGCGACCAGCTTGGCCGAGATCGGGGTGCGGCCTGAGGCACGCCGATCCTGCCTTGCATAGCCGAAATAGGGGATCACCGCCGTGATGCGGCGCGCCGAGGAGCGGCGCAGCGCATCGGTGATGATCAGCAGCTCCATCAGGTGGTCGTTGGTGGGGAATGAGGTGGACTGGATGACGAAGACATCCTGCCCGCGCACATTCTCCTGGATCTCGACGAAGACCTCCATGTCGGCAAAGCGCCGCACCGTGGCCTTGGCGAGGGGAATGCTGAGATGGCTGCAGATGGCTTCTGCAAGTGGCCGGTTGGAGTTGCCGGCGACGACTTTGAAATGAGAGGGCATGCCGTGGCGCACCGTTGGACAAGGCGGGGCACGAGCCGGCTAGGCCGGCTCAATTCGAACGGCTCTTAACAGTGCGATGACATGGAGTCGACCGCTGCGCTGCAATATCGCTGCTCAAAAAGCGCTCGCGGCGCCGGCGTGACCCGGAATCCACTGACGTAGCGTCGCCCAAGGGGCTGAGCGACCGTGTTCAGCTCTTCTTCTTGTCGGTGGTTGCGGCGACCTTGGTTCCGGGCTTCACCTTGTCGGCCTTCTTGTCCTTGTCGCCGCCAAGAGTCTCGACAGCCGGGGTGGTGACGAGGAAGCTCGCGATCGCATCCATCGAATCGGAGGCGGCCTTGGCGACGATCGTCCGGTCGATGCCGGCCCAGGGATCGGAACCGCTGCTGCGCTTGCCGATGCTCTCGCCCTGAACACGCTGGGCGCGCTGCTTGGTCGAGTCGTACACATCCCAGACGAAGGCGAGCGACGTCTGGCCGTCCTCCGTCGGCTGGGCGGTGAGATAGCCCTTGACGCGGAAGCGCGCCGGCTTGTTGCCGGGTACGATCTCCATCTTGCGCTCGGCCGCGGCCTCGCCGAGCAGTCCGGCGAAGCTGGTGGTGACGTCTTCCGGCGCTCCGGAGATGCTCTGGACCGAGACCGGAACGCCCGGTGCATCGACGCGCGGACGCGACGCGGTCTGGCTGGTTTCCTGGCATCCGGCGAGCGCCAGCGCAAAAACCGGCCCCAGAACGAGGCCGCTCAAACGGTTGATCATGACGCCTCCCGCCCTTTGGGCTGTGGACTGCTTCGAGATTCCCTGTGCGCCTTTTCTAGGCTCAACGGAGGACGAGGTCCAGATCAGGTAAATTCAGCGCCTCGGCGCGCTCAGTGCCCACCAAATAGGTGCGGCCCAGGCACATGGCGGTCTCGCTGTCGGAATCCATCAGAATCATGTGGGCGAACATCACCATGCCCGGAACGATCGCCCAGTCATTGGCCTCGTAGAACATCGGCCAGTCCATCCAGGAAGGCGTGAATTTGGCGCCCAGCGAATAGCCGCAGGCATTGAGCCGGTGCTGTGCGAGGCCGTGCTCGTCGAAGACGCGGGCGTGCGCCGCGAAGACATCTCCGGCGGTGCTGCCGGGCTTCAGTGCGGCCTCGCAGGCGAGCAGCGCGTCGCGGGCGGCGGCATGATAGGGGAGGTGCAGCGGGCGGGGGGCGCCGACCACGACCGTACGCATGGCGGCGACATGGTAGTGCCGATCGACGCCGGCGAATTCGAGCGTGATCTGGTCGTTGGCGCCGAGCCTGCGCCGGCCGGACTTGTAGCGGCAGAGCAGGGCGTCTCTGTCCGAGCCGATGATGAATTCGTTGGCCGGATAGTCGCCGCCGCCCGCGAAGATCGCATTGTGCTGGGCGGCGAGGATCTCGCCTTCGTCGGCACCGGCCCGGATCGCGTCGAGCGCCGCCCGATCGGCCGCATCCGCGAGCGTCGCGGCGCGGCGGACATAAACGATCTCCTCGGCCGATTTCACGGCGCGCAGCCGCGTGACGATCGTCGAGGCATCGACGAGCTCGGCCTGGCCGGTAAAGGCGGCGTCCAGCTTGCGGTAGTTCGAGGCGACGAGACCATAGGACTCGAACTCGACGCCGATGTGCTTGCCGGACAGGCCGAGATCGCGCGCGAGCGCCAGGAGGTCGCTGGCCGGATTGGCGTCGCGGCCGTCCTTCCAGATGCGGATGTCGGTGAGGTTGGAGGTGAGCTGCGCCTGCCGGAGGTCTGCCGAGCGGGTCAGCAGCGCCATGGTGCCGTCGGCCCTGACGACGAGACACTGGAAGAAGCAGAAACCGAAGGTGTCATACCCGGTCAGCCAGAACATCGATTCCTGCTGGAACAGAAGGAGTGCGTCGAGACGCGCGGCCTGCATGGAGGCAAGGAGGGATTCGCGGCGGCGGGCAAATTCGGCGGGGGTAAAATGCAGGGCCATGATGCGTCTCCTCAAGCCAGGCGGGCATCTGATCGTGGCCATGGCCGGCGAGCAAGCCGGACCTCCGGTGGCGATTGCGGCTCCGGTCCGCGCTGCCTATAGGCTTTGGCAAGAGAGTTTCGCCCCGATGGGAGAGAGCCATGGTGAACCCCGGCAACCGCATCCTCGACGACATCGCCCGCCTCGCCACCGATGCGGCCGGAGCTGCGCAGGGAGTGCGCCGTGAGGTCGAGACCGTCGTGAAGACCCAGATCGAGCGCCTGCTGCGCGATCTCGACGTCGTCACCCGCGAGGAGTTCGAGGCGGTGCGCGAGATGGCGCTGATCGCCCGCGAGGAGAACGACAAGCTCGCGGCGCGCCTCGCCGCGCTCGAGGAGAAGCTGGGCAAGGCCTGACCGACAAGTCCTGACGGGTCCGCTCGAACGACGGTCTTCACGTCGTTGCGTCATGTCCACAGCCATGTGTTGTGGACAGCATCCCAGGGGGATTGAGCCCGCCGGCCGAATCCGCGGAGCTTCACGCTGTGTTGGGAGCGTCACAGCGCCTGCGCTATCGTCGGTGGAAAGAATTGATTCGTCGGGCGGATTCGCCTCTGGCCGACGGATGGGCCGCTCTCCCGGGAGCGTCCCGGAGGTGTGTTGCGTTCCTTCGGCTTTCCAGTCGCCGTGTTCCTCTTCTCGAACGCGCCGGGGCACCTGCCCCGGAAGGTGGATCCTAGGGCATGATGGACCTCGATATGGATGCCGAGCTGGATCGGCCTTCCAACCCGCTCGACCTGTTCGAGCGCCTCGCCGCCCTCAACGGCTGGAACTTCGACCGCGACAGCGAGGACGAGCTTTCGGTCGCCGTGACCGGTGGATGGTCGGAGTATCACGTCGCGATCACCTGGCTCGCGGAGGTCGAGGCGCTGCATATCGCCTGCGCCTTTGACCTCAAGGTGCCGGAGCGCCGGCGCGGCGAGGTGCTGCAGCTCGTGAGCCTGGTCAACGAGCAACTCTGGCTCGGTCATTTCGACCTCTGGAGCACCGAGAGCGTGGTGATGTACCGCCATGCGCTCCTGCTCTCCGGTGGCGCCGAGCCGACCGACGAGCAAGCGGCCGCACTGGTCAAGACGGCCGTCGAAGCCTGCGAGCGCTATTACCAGGCCTTCCAGTTCGTGGTTTGGGCCGGGAAGACGGCCAAGGAAGGCATGGAGGGAGCCATCCTGGAGACGGTCGGCGAAGCCTGAGCAGCCGCATTGCCGTCACGGCCGGGCTTGACCCGGCCATCTCTTGCAGGCTCTGGTCCTGAGATGGCCCGGGCAAAGCCCGGGCATGACGCCCTGGTCCCAAGCGACGAGAACCGCCATGTCGAATTCCCTTCCGCAATCGCTCGTCCTGATCGGCGCGGGCAAGATGGGCGGAGCGATGCTGGAAGGCTGGCTGCGCATCGGCATGGACCCGGCGGGCATCAGCATCATCGATCCCAAGCCGTCGGACGAGATGGTCGAACTCGCCGGTGAGAAGGGAATGCGGCTCAACCCTTCCGCCAAGGAAATTCCGGCAGCAGATGTCGTCGTCCTCGCGACCAAGCCGCAGATGCTGGACACCGCCGCTCCGGCCGTCCAGGCTTTCATCCATCCCCGGACGCTGCTGATCTCGATCCTCGCCGGCAAGACGCTGGGCGACCTCGCGGCGCGCCTGCCGAGCGCGGCCGCGATCATTCGCGCCATGCCCAACCTGCCAGCCTCGGTTCAGCGCGGCGTGACCGCGGCCGCGCCCGGCAAGGGAGTGAGCGCCGCGCAGCGCGCCACTGCCGACGCGCTGCTCGGCAGCATCGGCAAGGTCGAGTGGCTCGGCGATGAGGGGCTGATCGACGCCGTCACCGCCGTCTCCGGTTCCGGCCCGGCCTATGTCTTCCATCTGGTCGAGTGCCTGGCTGCCGCCGGGGCTGCGGCGGGGCTGCCCGCCGATGTGGCGGAGCGGCTGGCGCGGGCGACGGTGGAAGGGGCGGGCGAGCTGCTGTTCCAGTCGCCGCTGCCGCCGGGAACGCTGCGCCAGAACGTGACCTCGCCGGGTGGCACCACGGCTGCCGCGCTCGAAGTGCTGATGGCGGACGATGGCCTGAAGCCGCTGATGAACAAGGCGGTCGCTGCTGCGAAACGTCGCGCCGGCGAGCTTTCGGGCTGATCGGCCTTCCACCCGCCACGATAGCGGCCTAACCTCCTTTCGACGCGAAGCGAGAGGAGCTGTCCCCATGGTCCGCAAACCCGTTTCCACGCCGCCGACAGGCGCCGAGCCCACGCCCGGGGCCAAGGCGGTCGAGCCGCGCAAGCGCGCCGTCGATGCGCTGATGAGGCTCGCCGCGGAGCGGCCGTGGGATCAGATCGAGCTGCCGGATATCGCCGGCGAGGCCGAGTTGACTCTGGCGCAGCTGCGCGGGCTCTTCCCCTCCAAGCTCGCGATGCTGGGCGGGGTGACGCGCCTCGTCGACGACGCGGTTCTGGCCGGCACGTCGGAGGATCTGGCGGGGGAGCCCGCCAAGGAGCGCATGTTCGATCTGGTGATGCGCCGGCTCGATGCGATGGCGCCGTACAAGGCGGGCCTGCGCAAGATCGTGCCGGTCATCCGACGCGATCCGCTGGCCCTGGCGGCCCTTAACCGCGGTGCGGTCAATTCCTGGCGCTACATGCTGGCTTCCGCCGGCATCCCGACCGAGGATGCGCTCGGACATTTGCGCGTGCAGGGCGCGGTGCTGCTGATGGCGCGGGTATCCGAAACCTGGCTCCACGACGACGAGCCTGAGCTGTCGAAGACCATGGCGCGGCTCGATCGCGAACTGAAGCTCGCCAGCTGCATCATGGCCCGGGCGGAGGACGTGCATCGCCTGACGGCGCCCTTCAGAGGGCTGGCGCGGGCGATCTGTTCCGGCCGGCCGTTGAAGGCGCGCCGGCGCGAACGCGCCCCGGAGCGCGGCGAGGACAACGAGGACTACGCGCCGGCGATCTGAGCCGGGGCGCCGCTGCCTCGCAGCGACGCAAATGTGGCCGAAATGGGTCGATGTTAAGCGCGTTTTAGTCAATTTGCGCGAGGTGGAAGGTCCCTCCCGCGCAGGAAACGCGTATGTCTTTCTTCAAGAAGCTTGCGACCCTGTCGATCAGCCGCTCATTCGCCCTGATCGCAGCCCTGGCCGTGCTGATCGCCGTCGGCAGTGTCGGCTACACGTTGAATGCCGCCCGCAACGAAATGATCGCGCTGAAGCGCGGTGAGATGAAGAATCTCGTCGAGGCCGCGGCCACGACGGTGAAAGGCTACCTGGCGCGGGTCGAGGCCGGCGAGCTCAAGGAAGACGACGCCAAGAAGATGGCCATGGCGGCCCTCGGCAATGCGCGCTTCGACGATGGAAACTACTACTTCCTCGTCAACTACGACGGAATCAGCGTCCTGCATGCCAACAAGAAGATCCAGTCGACGGACATGAAGCCGCTCAAGGACGCGGACGGCAAGTTCTTCGTCCAGGACATGATCGCGTTGGTGAAGGCGAAAGGCGAAGGCTTCCTGGATTATGGCTGGCTCAAGGCCGGCGACAAGGAGCCTTCCCTCAAGATCTCCTATGTCGTCGGTGTTCCGAAATGGCAGTGGGTGGTTGGTTCCGGCCTGCATGTGGAGGATGTCGATGCCGTCTTCACGAGCATGCTCGCGGGTGTCGCGAAGGTGCTCGTGCCGCTCGGTCTTCTCATGCTCGGCCTGGTCCTGGTGCTGAGCCGCCGCGCCAACGGCATGCTGCATTCGCTGAAGGACTCGATGGACGGCCTCGTCTCGGGGCATCTCGACACTGCGATCGAGCATCAGGAGCGCTCTGATGAGGTTGGTTCGATGGCGCGTTCCCTCGTCGTCTTCCGCGATGCGGCCCGCGCCAAGGAAGCGATGGAGGCCGACAAGCTGCGCGCCGAGGAGGAAGCAGCCGACCACCGCAGCGCCGCGGATGGCGAACGGCGCCGCAACGAGACCGAGCGCGCCGACCACGCGCGCGTTCAGGCCGGCGTGGTGCAGGCTCTCGGTACCGGGCTGGAGCGGCTCTCCGGCGGCGATCTGACCTACCGGATCGATGCGGCCTTCAGCGCCGAGTACGTCAAGCTCAAGGACGACTTCAACGCCGCCATCGCCAAGCTGCAGGATGCGATGCGCCAGATCGCGACCAATACCGAGAGCATGAAGGCGGGCTCGACAGAGATCAGCCAGGCCGCCGACGACCTCGCCGGCCGCACCGAGCAGCAGGCCTCCTCGGTCGAGGAGACCGCGACCGCGCTCGACGAACTCACGGCCACGGTGCGCCAGACCGCCGAGAGCGCACGCCTTGCCAACCACGCGACCGAACAGGTCAAGACCGAGGCAGAACAGTCGACCAGCATCGTGCGCGATGCCGTGACGGCGATGGGCGGCATCGAGAAGTCGGCGCAGGAGATCTCGCAGATCGTCGGCGTGATCGACGAGATCGCCTTCCAGACCAATCTGCTCGCCCTCAACGCCTCGGTCGAGGCGGCGCGCGCCGGCGATGCCGGCAAGGGCTTCGCGGTCGTTGCCTCCGAGGTGCGGGCGCTGGCGCAGCGCTCGGCTTCCGCCGCCAAGGAGATCAAGACGCTGATCGACGCTTCGGCGATCGAGGTCGAGAAGGGCGTCGCCCTCGTCGGCCAGACCGGCGGCGCGCTCCAGCGCATGGCCTCCGAGATCACGCGCGTCACCGGCCTCGTCGCCGAGATCGCGGGGGCCGCGCAGGAGCAGGCCTCGGGCTTGCAGGAGGTCAACTCGGCCGTCGGCGAGATGGATCAGGCGACGCAGCAGAACGCCGCTATGGCCGAGCAGTCCACCGCCGCCGCCCATTCGCTGTCGCAGGAGGCCGACCGCCTGTCGGCGCTGGTCGCGCGCTTCCAGCTCGGCAGCGACGTCGCCGGGCTCAAGGCGATGGCGCGGACGATGCAGGCGGCCGTCGCTCAGTCGGCTCCCGCACCTGCGCCCCGACCTGCCGTACCGCGGGCCGCCAGCAAGGCCTATAGCGGCAGCGCCGCCGCCGCGCACAAGGCCGATGCGGATGCCCGCGACAAGGGGTGGGAGGAATTTTGAGCACATCTGCTGAACCGGCCGCGCCGATCGGCTTCGACGATTTCCTCAAGGTCGACATCCGTGTCGGCACGATCGTCGAGGCCGAGCCCTATCCCGAGGCGCGCAAGCCCTCGATCAAGCTCGTCATCGATTTCGGCGGCACCATCGGCCGTAAGAAATCCTCGGCGCAGATCGCCAGGCGCTACCGGCCCGAGGACCTCCCGGGCCGGCAGGTGCTCGCGGTGGTAAACTTCCCGCCGCGCCAGATCGGCAAGTTCATGTCGGAGGTGCTGACCCTGGGTATCCCCGATGCCGAGGGCGAGGTCGTGCTGATCGGGCCGGGCCACGGCGTTCCAAACGGCGGAAGGCTGTACTAGCCGACGACGGTCAAGCGGCGGCCGCCCACAGACCGGTCTGCAACGTGGTCGGCGCAAACTCCGGCGCCGACCAGCGCAAGGCCAGCGCATGGGGGCGACGCCAGCCACGGGTGACGTGGAGGCGCCACAGGCGCTGCGAGCCTTCCAGCCCCGCAAGCTCCGGCCCGTCCCAGACGATCTCGGCCACGCCTTGCAATTGCAGTGTCGTGCCGGTCTCGAAATCGACGAGGAGCAGGGCAGCGCGCGGCTGCTCCAGCAGGTTTCCGAGTGTGTTGAAGTAGTTGTTGCCGGCGAAATCCGGGATGGTCACCGTATCGCCGTCGATCCRCACGAAGCCGGGCCGGCCGCCGCGATGGGAGATGTCGACGCCTCCCAGCGGTGTTTCGAGAGCCGCAGCACTGGCGACGAACAGCGTATCAGCATTGGCGATCAACGCCCGGGCTGCGGCATCGAGACCGGACAAGCCGGTGGGTCGTTCGCCGAGGTCGCTGCCGTCCTGAGCCCGACTGCGCGCCTGGATATATTTGGCGCAATTGCCGAAGCTTTGGGTGACCGAAACCGTGAAGCCATCGGAGCCGACTGCTTCGATCCGGCCATTGGCGCGGTTGCGGCGGCGGGTCTCGAATTCCAGCCCGAGCAGGCCGATGGGGACGCCCGGCCGAAAGCCTTCGAACGCGGGATCGCCAGGGGACGGCGAGGCAGCGATCGACAAGCGAGTGGGATCCGGGCTGGTCACGAAGCCGGGCTCGCCCGTCAACGCTGTCGCCAGCGGCCAGCCGTTCCGATCGAGCACGCCGGCGAAGAGCCAGGGCAATTGCCCGAAGAAGACGCGGTGCTGATCTGGCATGAAGCCGCGTATGCCCGCACCGCGCGTGAAGACACCGGCCCGGGTCTGCGCCGCGAGTTCGCCGGAATGGAAGGGACCGTCAGGCTGCATCGTCGCCGCGCTCCACAGGCAAGGGGGAGGGCGGAATCGGCTTGAAGAAGGGCAGGGCCTCGATGCGGGCAAGCCAGCGGCGCACGGCCGGGTAGGGCGCGAGCGAGATGCCCCCCTCCGGCGCGTGAGCGACGTAGGAGTAGCAGGCCAGATCGGCGATGGTCGGGTGAAGAGCCGCCAGGTATTCGCGCTCGGCCAGATGCACTTCCATGAAGGCAAGGAGCCGTGCTGCGATCCGCTTGGCGCGCGCCTTGTCGTCGTTGAGGCCGAATTGCGTGATCAGCCGCGCAACGGAGGGGCCATGCATGACCTCGCCGGCCGCGATCGAGAGCCAGCGCTGCACATGGGCCGCGCCGACGGCATCGCCGGGCAGCCAGGCGCTGTCCGGGGCGTAGCGTCTGGCAAGGTAGACCATGATCGCGTTGCTGTCGGCGAGCGTCAGATCGCCATCCTGCAGGACGGGAACCTGGCCGAGGGGATTGAGCTTGCGAAAGGCCGGGCTCTGCCGGATTTCGGCGGGCGCCGGCTCGAACCGATAGGCCAGCCCGAGGGCACGCAGCAGCAGCTCGACGCGGTGGGCGTGGCCCGAAAGAGGCGTGCCGTGAAGGACGATCTCG
Organism: Allobosea sp. 05L423; assembly: GCF_056397745.1. NCBI lineage: Bacteria > Pseudomonadati > Pseudomonadota > Alphaproteobacteria > Hyphomicrobiales > Alloboseaceae > Allobosea > Allobosea sp. 05L423. The sequence goes on from NZ_JBFTOA010000001.1 coordinate 160,824, forward strand.
GTCGATGGCATGGCGATGCTCCTGCTCGTCGGCAGCATGATCATCGTTTCGATAATCCGGCGAAATCTGCTATCTTTCAAAATCAGAATTTCAATTTTCGGAACAGTGACGTGGATCGGATCGAGGAGCTCACGGTCTTCGTGGCGATCGTCGATGCCGGCAGCCTTGCCGGAGCTGCGCGACGCCTGCGCAAGTCGCGCCCGGCGGTGACGCGCGCACTCGCGGCGCTGGAAGAGCGCGTCGGCTCGCAACTGATCGCACGCACGACCCGGCGGTTGACGCCGAACGATGCCGGCAGGGAGCTTGCGACGACAGCCCGGCGGCTTCTGGCCGATTACGATGCGGCGCTGGGCGTCGCTGCGGCCGAGCCGGTCAGCGGGTTGTTGCGGATCACCGCGCCGCTCGCTTTCGGCCGGCGGCATGTCACGCCTCTGGTGTCCGAGTTCCTTGATCTCTATCCGCAGGTGCAGGTCGAGCTCGTGCTGGCCGACCGGAATCTCGACCTGATCGAGGAGGATCTGCAACTCGCGGTGCGGATCGGGCCGCTGCCGGATTCGGGCCTGCTGATGCGCAAGGTCGGGGAGGTCCGGCGCATCCTCGTCGCGGCGCCGTCCTATCTCGCCCGTTCTCCGCTGTTGCGCCGTCCGGCCGATATCGCGGCCCATGAGACGATTGCGAGTGTTGCCGCCAACCAGACGCTGAACTGGCGCTTCGGCGGGCCGCGCCGCGGCAGTGGGGTCGTGCTGACGCCGCGGCTCATCGTCAACGAGGTGGAATCGGTGCTGATCGCAGCGCGCGCCGGACGGGGGCTGGCGCGGGTGCTCTCCTATCAGGCGGCGGACGACCTTGCGGCGGGAACGCTGTTGCGTCTGCTTCCGGAGTTCGAGCCGCCGCCGTTGCCGGTGCAACTGGTGATGCCGGGCGGGCGCCAGCCGGCGCCGCGCGTGCGCGCCTTCATCGACCATGCCGTCACGCGCTTGCCGCAGCTCGCGCCGATCGGCGGAGATTCCTAGCGCAGCGAGCCGGCAAAGCCGGATATGGCGGAGACGACCTGCCCCTCGCGGCCGATGAAGCCATGATGGGCACGGGCTTGGCACGGGTTCCCGGTCGAGGAGCCGCCGTCGATCCAGAGCAGCCGCGCCTTGCCGCCGGTCCATTGCTGAAAGGCGGCAGCCGATTCCGGCAGCGTCACGCGGCAGGTGTCCTGTCGGTGATGGATGATAAGCGTCGGCGGCAGGCGGGACGGGTCGCCAATCATGCCGCGTGCCTCGTCCAGCATCGAGGAAGCGAAGACGATGCCGTCGGGCCTCGCCGGCAGAGTGCCTGCGACCTTGAGAGCACCGCGGCTCATCGCCACGACGATGACGCGCGGCGCGATCCCGCGCATGTATTCCACGGCCTTTGCCGGGTCGGCGTTGGCATCGAGCGTGATGCTGGCGATGCCGCTGCGCAGATAGGCGTCGCGGGTCCGGACGATCCAGTTGGTACTGCGCTCGACGCTCCCGTCGGAGCCGATGCCGATATAGCCGTCGCCGCCGGTCAGCAGGACCAGCCCGGCACGAGGCTTTCCCGTGGGCTTGTTGAGGAGCGCGCGGCCGCCGCCAAAGAGACCTCCGCCGAGATCGACCACCTCTTCGCAGCGCGCCGCTGTCGCCGAAAGGAGAAGGGAGGTTGCAAGGAATGCTGCAGCGATCCGGAACGTCCGCATGACCGGCCCCCGATGAGTTTCGCGAATACCTATGGTTACGGGTCGTTCGGCGTCGAGCGGATTTTTTGGTCAGACCGGCAGGCGCACCGTCGCGCGCAGGCCACCGAGCGGCGAGTCGCCTAGCATGATGTCGCCGCCATGGGCGCGGGCGATGTCGCGCGCGATCGCAAGGCCAAGGCCCGTGCCGCCGCCGTCGACATTGCGGGCTTCGTCGAGGCGGAAGAAGGGGCGGAAGACCTCCTCGCGCTGGTCGGGCGGGATGCCCGGCCCGTCATCGTCGACCATCACGATCAAATAGCGCGCATCGTGCGTGGCGCGGATGGCGATGCGGTCTCCATAGCGGGCAGCGTTGGAGACGAGGTTGGTCAGGAGGCGCCGGAAGGCGTCCGGGCGAATGACGACCAGCGGGTCGCCGACGACCTCAAGCTCGGTCTGGTGGCCCTGACGCTCGGCATCCGACTTCAGCTCTTCCAGCAGGGAGCGGATATCGGTCTCGACCGGCACCTCGCCGGCATCGCCGCGCGCGAAGGCGAGATAGTCCTCGAGCATCCGGCTCATCTCGTCCACATCCTTCTCGAGCGCTTCGATTTCCGAAGAGCGCTCCATCAGGGCAAGCGAGAGGCGGAAGCGCGTGAGGATGGTGCGCAGGTCGTGGCTGACGCCGTTCAGCATCGTCGTGCGCTCGCCGATCGAGCGCTCGACGCGCCGCTTCATCTCGATGAAGGCGTTGCCCGCGCGGCGGACTTCGCGCGCGCCGCGCGGGCGGAAATCGGCGTCGCGGCCCTTGCCGAAGGCCTCCGCCGCATCCGCGAGCTTGAGGATGGGGCGGATCTGGTTGCGCAGGAACAGCACCGCGATGGTGAGCAGGATGAGAGAGGTGCCGATCATCCAGAGCAGGAAGATGTGGCTGTTGGAGGCATAGGCCGCATTGCGCCGGGTCAGGATGCGCATCACGTCCTTGCCGAGCTTGATGCGGATCTCGATCAGGCTGGAGCGGCCGACCGTGTCGAGCCAGAAGGGGCGGGCAACCTGCTGGCTGAGCTCGGTCGAAAGCGCGTTGTCGAGCAGCGAGAAGAAGGGGCGCGGCCCCGGCGCCGGCAGGTCGGAATCAGGTATGATATCGACGTCCATGCCGAGTCGTTCGGCGGCGATGCGCGAGAGCGTCGTGGTGTCGGCATCCTGCGGATAACTCTCGTAGACATCGATCAGCATGGCGATATCTGCGGAGACCGCGGAGGACAGGCGCTGAGTCACGAGCTGCCAGTGCCGCTCCATGAAGACGTAGGCGATCACCGATTGCAGCAGCACCACCGGCGCGATGACGATGACGAGCGCTCGGGGATAGAGCCCCTTGGGCATGTAGCGCGCGATGATCTGGAGCGGGCGGCCGATGCTCCTGAGCGCCGGGCGCAGGAACCTGCCGATATGGCCGCAGAGCATTTCGAGCCAGGCGAGGACGGGACGCAGCATGGCCGCGGCCGAGCGAAGCGCCGATTGAGCTTTGCCGCCGTGGTGAAGCGAAGTCACGTCCTGTCCGTCACCAGCCTGTAGCCGACGCCGCGCACGGTCTGGAGATAGAGCGGATCGGCCGGATCACGCTCGATCTTACGGCGCAGCCGGTTCATCTGCACGTCGACCGTGCGGTCGTTTGCGGCCGAGCCTTGCGCCGCCAGCTCCTCGCGCGGGACGACCTCGCCGGCGCGCTCGGCGAGCGCCGTCAGGATCTCGCGCTCGCGCTCGGTCAGCCGGATCGTCTCTTCGCCCTTGCGCAGCTCGCCGCGAGCCAGCCCGTAGATGAACGGGCCGAAGCGGACGAAATCGGGGCGCGTGCCGGATTGGGCAGCTTCGACGACGACGGTTCGCTTCAGGATGTTGCCGAGGCGAAGCAGCAGCTCCCGCGGCTCGAAGGGCTTGGCGAGATAGTCGTCGACACCGATCTCGAGACCGTTGATCCGGTCCTTGCCATCGGCGCGGGCGGTCAGCATCAGGATCGGCACGGCGGAGCCGCCGCGGAAACGGCGGGCGAAGTCGAAACCGTTCTCGCCAGGCATCATCACATCGAGCACGATCGCGTCGAAGACGAGGTTGCCGAGCCGCGTGTCGGCCTCCGCCGCATTGGCCGCGGTGGTGACGCGGTAGCCATTATCGCCGAGGAAGCGGGCGAGCAGATCGCGCAAGCGGCGGTCGTCGTCGACGACGAGGACATGCGGCGCCTCGTCGGGCAGCGGCTTGCGGGCCGGCTTCGCTAAGGTCTCGCTGGCGATCATGCTTGCGCCTTCCTCCTGCTTCCGGGCCGGGAGCGATCACGGTGCCCGGCTGCCATAGCACAATGCGCGAGACGGGTCGCTTGTCAGGGCTTCATCAGCAGGCGCTCGACCTTCGGCCGCTCCGAGGGATCGATCAGGGCGGAAAGGTACCGCGCGGCGATTGCCGCTGCTTCGGGGCCGACGCCCTCGAGCGCCCGGTTGATGCGCTTGGCCTGGAGCCGGACCAGGCGAAGCGCCAGGTCCTGCCCGGCGGCAGTGGTGTGGAGATGGCGCTGGCGCTTGTCCTGCCGGCCGGTGCGCTGCTCGATATAGCCCTTCTCGACCAGCTCCTTGAGGACGCGGTTCAGGCTCTGCTTGGTGATCTGCAGGATGTCCAGCAACTCGGCGATGGTCAGGCCGGGGCAGCGCTGGACGAAATGGAGGACGCGGTGATGCGCCCGGCCGAAGCCGTAATCCGCCAGTATCCTGTCGGGGTCTCCGACGAAATCGCGATAGGCGAAGAAAAGCAGCTCGATCAGGTCGTGCGGAACGGCCTCGGACGAGGGCTTGAGGGGGGCGTCGTCAGGGCGAGGTTCAGACAAGGTCAAAAGCACGCTTCCAAAAATTTGGGTCAGCCTTATTGACATATCTCAGACGGAAGATTACCGGTCAAGGGCGCTGAGCGAACGATTATTTCAAAGCCAATCGTCGCAGCGCAGCTTTAGACCCATGCTTGCGTTCCCAAATCGGCTGTGCCGGAGTTCGGAGCGAGGAAGCACCCAGGAGAAGGTCCATGTCAGTCATTCCTTTCGACCAGCGCGACGGCGTCATCTGGTTCGACGGCAAGCTCGTGCCGTGGAAGGACGCCAAGATTCACGTACTGACCCACGGGCTCCACTACGGCTCCTGCGTGTTCGAGGGCGAGCGCGCCTATGATGGCGTCATCTACAAGTGCGCGGAGCATTCGCAGCGCTTCCACAAGTCGGCCGAGATCATGGATTTCACGATCCCCTATTCGGTCGCCGAGCTGGACGAGGCCAAGTATCTCTGCCTGAAGGAGAACGGGCTCAAGGACGCCTATCTCCGCCCGGTCGCCTGGCGCGGCTCGGAAATGATGGCGGTGTCGGGCATGAACAACAAGATCCATACCGCGATCGCGGTGTGGGAATGGCCGAGCATGTTCGACATGGCGCAGAAGCTGAAGGGCGTGCGCCTCGACGTTGCCGATTATCGCCGGCCGGATCCGGCCTGCGCGCCGGTCCATGCCAAGGCGGCGGGCCTCTACATGATCTGCTCGCTGTCGAAGCATAAGGCCGAGCGCGCCGGCTACGCCGACGCGATGATGCTGGACTGGGAAGGCAATGTCGCCGAATGCACCGGCGCCAACATCTTCTTCATCAAGGACGGCGTGGTCCACACCCCGCTGGCCGACCGCTTCCTCAATGGCATCACCCGCCAGTCGGTGATCGATTTGTGCAAGCAGCGCGGCTTCGAGGTGGTGGAGCGGCGCATCCGCCCGGAGGAGCTGGAAGGCTTCAACGAGTGCTTCATCACCGGCTCGGCCGCCGAGGTGACGCTCGTCTCCGAGGTCGGGCCGTACAGCTTCATCACCGGCAATATGGGCAAGGTAATCATGGAAGACTACTCCGCCGCGGTGCGCCCGCAGTCGAAGGCGGCGTGAGGCAGTGCCGTCATGCCCGGGCCTGACCCGGGCATCTCGGAAGCCAGCGACGCCGCGCCACGAGATTCTCGGGCTGGAGCCTTGCTCCGCCCGAGAATGACGCGCGCTACTTGACCTCGCTGCGGTAGAGCGTGATCCAGTCATCGGCGCCGATGCCGCGGCACTCGCCCATCATGCTGAATTCGGTCTGGACGAAGGCGGTGCCGGTCCAGGCGTAGCCGCCGGTGGCGCCGCAGTCGCCGAGACCGCGGCCCTTGGCGAAAAAACTCAGCCGGCCGGTCTTCGCGTCGAAATCGGCATTGGTCAGCATGTTCTTCGCGTCGCCCTCGCCCTCCGGCAGGGCAACCGGCTTCGCGGCTGCGACATCGCCGCGCTCCACCATCCAGAAACCGGTGGAGACGTTGTAGGCGCCGCGTGAGCAGGCGAGGCCGACGAGACGGCGGTCGCCGTCGAGCGGCCAGGCAGCATCGGCCTCGACCAGCATTTCGTCATCCTCGCAGAGATCGGCGTCGCGTTGCTTGATCTGCTTGCGCAGCGTTGCAGCGAGCGCCTTCCCGTCTTTCTCCGACAGCGTGCCGGCGGCGGGCTTTGCCAGGACGATCGGCAGCGTTGGGGCAGCCGGAACGGTGGTGCCGCTGCCCTTGCGGACGAGGGCCAAGGTCGTGTTCAGCCGGCCCTGCTGCTCGTCGATCCAGAGCATCGCGGCGACCGAGCCCGACAACGAGATGCTCGCCGTCACGCCGGGCGCAGATATTGTGAGCTTCGTCGCCTTGCGGGCGGCTTCAACCAGCGTCGCGATCTCGGCAGGCTGGAAGGATAGCGAGACCATGTCGCCGTCGGCCGCCGCCGGGAGAGCCTTGCCGCCGGCAGGGAAGGGGGCGCCGTCGAGCTTGAGCTGAAGCGCGGTCGGCGGCTTCTTCCAGTCGCCGCGCAAGCGCAGCACGAGGCTGACTGTGCCGTCAGGCCCGGCCGGGCGTTCGAGGCGCAGATAGGCGACGGTGTCGGCGCTCTCCGGCGGCAGCGACAGGGCGGTGCAGCTCTTGAGATTGTCGCAGCCGGCCATCCAATCGCGAAACGTCTTCGGCTCCGGCGCTGCCGCCAGGGCCAGGGCCGGCAGTAGCGTCAGACCGCCAGCGAGAGCGCAGCCTTTCAGCACTTCAGGGTGTCTCTTCCCAGCGTCTCGCCGCATCGTCGTCATCCGTCTTCGCCTCGACCCAGCCCCCGAGCGTGCCGTCCGCGCGGTGCTCGCGCTTCCAGAACGGAGCGCGCGTCTTGAGGTAGTCCATCATGAAATCGGCAGCCTCGAAGGCGGCGCGGCGGTGTGCGGAGGCCGCGAGCACCAGAACGATCTGCTCGCCAGGGCGGATCAACCCATAGCGGTGGATCGCGACGAGCCCCATGAGCGGCCAGCGCGCAGCGGCCTCGGCCGCGACACGGCCGATCTCAGCCTCGGCCATGGCGGGATAATGCTCCAGCTCGAGCGCGGCGAGGCTGCCATTCTCGTCGCGGCAAAGCCCGGTGAACGAGACGAGGGCACCTATGTCGGCGCGGCCGTGGCTGAGCGCCGCGATCTCGTCCGAGAGCTCGAAATCCTCGCGCTGGATGCGGATAAGAGGTGTCATGGCGGCCTCAGCCGCCGGTCATCGGCGGGAAGAAGGCGATCTCGCGGGCAGCGCCGAGCGGGCTTTGCGGCTTGGCGTGAACCTGATCGAGAGCGGCGCGCACCACGGCCTCGTTGGCGAATGCCGCCTCGTAGTTCTCGCCCCGTGCCTTCAGCCAGCGCACGAGGTCGGCGACGGTCGCAAGGTCGGCGGGGATATCGAGCGCTTCTTCCGGGAGGCCGACGCGCTCGCGCACCCAGGCGAAATAGACGAGGCGGACCGCGCGGGTGGCTGCCCCTGCGGTGGCGACGGCCGTGCTCATGGCATGCGCTCGTCTTCTTCGACGAGATAGCGGATGCCGGCGTTGAAATAGTCCCAGCCGGTATAGATCGTCAGGCCGGCTGCGAGCCAAAGCAGGGTGATGCCGATCATGGTGTTGCCGGGCAGGACCTTGTCGCCGGCCGGGCCGGCGATCAGGAAGCCGAGCGCGAAGAGCTGCGCCGTCGTCTTCCATTTCGCGACCTTGCTCACGGGGACGCTGACCTTGAGGTCGGCCAGGAACTCGCGCAGGCCCGAGACGAGGATCTCGCGGCAGAGGATCACGATCGCGGCCCAGAGCGTCCAGCCCTCGATCTGGCCGGTATAGACGAGCATCAGCAGCAGGGCGGCGACGAGGAGCTTGTCGGCGATCGGATCGAGCATGCGGCCGATGGCCGATTGCTGGCTCCAGGCGCGGGCGATGTAGCCGTCGAGATAATCGGTGATGGCGGCGACGGTGTAGATTCCCAGCGCGAGCCAGCGCATCCAGTCGTCGCGCGGCCAGAATAGAATCGCCACCAGGGCCGGGATCGCCAGGATCCGCCCGTAGGTGAGGAGGTTGGGCAGCGACCACGGGCCACGCCGCCTGATGGCGTCAGGAAGAATCGTCACGTCGAGCACCAAAGCAACCCCGCTGCCATAGCGTCAACACGCAAAACCGCGAGGGCGCCATTAGTTTCAGGCATCGTGAAAGAAATCATGGACGGCCTTGGCGGTGGCCGCATTCACGCCGGGGGTGCGCATGAGGTCGTCGAGCTTGGCGCGCTGGATCGCCTTCACCGTGCCGAAATGCAGAAGCAGCGCCCGTTTGCGTGACGGGCCGATGCCGGGGATCTCGTCGAGCGGGTTCTTCATCGTCTCGCGCTTGCGCTTGGCGCGGTGCGTGCCGATGGCGAAGCGGTGGGCCTCATCGCGCAGGCGCTGGATGAAATAGAGCGCGGGATCGCGCGGCTGCAGCTTGAAGGGCTCTCGTCCGGCCATGTGGAAGGTCTCGCGCATGGCATTGCGGTCGGCGCCCTTGGCGATGGCGACGAGCGGGATGTCGCTGGCGTTGAGCTCGGCCATGATCTTGCGCGCCGCCTCGAACTGCCCCTTGCCGCCGTCGACGATGACGAGGTCGGGGCGGGAGGGGAAGCCATCCTCGTCTTTACGCGGCTTTGCCGTCTTGCGGCTTTTCTTTTGCGGGCCCTCGGCCTGGGGAGTGCCGTCACGTGCGCCCAGAAGGATGCTGGTGGAGGCTCCATCGCCCACTGGAGCCTCCTTCGAGACGGGCGCCACCGCGGCCTCCTCGGGATCAGTGCTGAGCGAAATCCCGCCTTCCTTCGCCAGCTTGGCGAACCGGCGCGTCAGCACCTCGCGCATCATGCCGAAATCGTCGCCGGCGATGGTGTCGGTCGAAATGTTGAAGGTGCGGTACTGGTTCTTCACGAAGCCGTCCGACCCCGCCACGATCATGCCGCCGACGGCGTTCGTGCCCATGATATGCGAGTTGTCGTAGACCTCGACCCGGCGCGGCGCGGTCTCCATGCCGAAGGCGGCGCCGAGCGCCGCGAGCAGCGCGCTCTGGCCGGCATTGTCGGCGAGCTTGCGCGACAGCGCCTCGCGGGCATTCTTGACGGCATGGGCCATCAGGTCGGCGCGCTCGCCGCGCTTGGGATGGGCGACCTCGACCTTGCGGCCGGCCCTCGCCGAGAGCGCCTGGCCGATCAGTTCGATCTCCTCGACCGGATGCGAGAGCAGGACGAGACGCGGCGGCGGCTTGTCGTCGTAGAACTGCGCGACGACGGAAGCGAGCACCTCGGCCGGCGTCAGGGAGCGGTCGGCGCGCGGGAAGAGGGCGCGGTTGCCCCAGTTCTGGTGATTGCGGAAGAAGAAGATCTCGACGCAGAACTGCCCCGCCTGCTCGTCGATGGCGAAAACGTCGGCCTCCTCGACGCCCTGCGTGTTGATGTCCTGCCCGGCCTGCACTGCGGAGAGCGCCGCGAGGCGGTCGCGGTAGCGTGCGGCCTTCTCGAACTCCAGCTCTTCGGCGGCTTCCTGCATCCGCGCCGATAGTAGTTGTTTCACGGCGGAGGAGCGGCCGGAGAGGAAGTCGCGGGCCTGGCCGGCGAGCGCCTGATAGTCGGAGATCGAGATCTCGCCGGTGCAGGGGCCGGCGCAGCGCTTGATCTGGAAAAGCAGGCAGGGGCGCGTGCGGTTCTCGTAGAAGGAATCCGAGCAGGTGCGGATCAGGAACGCCTTCTGCAGCGCGTCGATGGTACGCGTCACCGCCCAGACCGAGGCGAAGGGGCCGAAATAGTCGCCCTTGCGGTGGCGCGAGCCGCGATGCTTCAGGATCGCGGGCGCGTCATGGTCGCCGGTCAGCAGGATATAGGGGAACGACTTGTCGTCGCGCAGCAGCACGTTGTAGCGCGGCCTGAGCTGCTTGATCAGGTTCGACTCGAGCAGCAGCGCCTCGGTCTCGGTGCCGGTGGTGACGAACTCCATATTCGCCGTCTCGGCGATCATCCGGGCGACGGCGTTGGTGTGCGCCATGCCGCGGGCATAGGAGGTCACGCGGTTTTTCAGGCTTTTGGCCTTGCCGACATAGAGCACCTCGCCGGCACGATCGAACATCCGGTAGACGCCCGGCTTGTTCGGCAAATGCTTCGCGAATTGCTGGATGACCTCGATGCCGGCCTTGAGCGCGCCGGGCGCAGTGTCGCCGAGATCGAGCGCGGGGTCCGGAGCGGGGAGGCTGTCCTCCTCGTCCTCGAACTCGTCCTGAGGCAGATCGTCCTGACGTTCGCGATTCATGATGTCCATGTAGGGTGTCGCGGCGGCTTCGTCATGTCAGGAGCAGCGCCGCGATGGCGGTGTTCGCACCGTTGCGGCCCCTGGTCCGCTTAACGTCGAGCGAAAACCGACGATGGTTTCTCAACGTTGTCTTCTATCCCGCCGAGGGCAGGGGGCCGTTTTCCTTCGAACGTCGATCTGATCTCGGTTTGACATCATGTTGATGGCGTTCTAATTGTTAATCTCGATTTAGGCCTGATGACTTGGCCATTCGCGCCTTTTTGAGCGCGACACGCTGATGAACTCTTCCTTTTATCGAATTCGCCGCCGCATGTGATCCATGCGGCTTGAATAAGCGCGCTTGCGGGAGGCGCCGATGGCTTCGGGTTCAGTTAAGTGGTTCAATGCGACCAAGGGTTTTGGTTTCATTCAGCCTGACGATGGTGGGCAGGACGTGTTCGTCCATATCAGCGCGGTAGAGCGTGCCGGCCTGCGCGATCTGCGCGAAGGTCAGAAGATTTCGTACGAGCTGGTCCAGGACAAGCGGTCCGGCAAGAGCTCGGCCGATAATCTGCGGGCCGAATAACCGCTGGAGAGGCGGGACAACGGCGATTTGAGGCGTCACATGCTGGCGCCACGATGCAGCGTTTCTCGGCAGCGGTGAGTGAAGGGTCGGGACCAGCAAGCCCGGCCCTTTGTGTTTTTTGGAAAGGGTAGTCATGCAAGTTCTCGTTCGGGACAACAATGTCGAGCAGGCGCTTCGTGTCCTGAAGAAGAAGCTGCAGCGCGAAGGCGTGTTTCGCGAAATGAAGCAGCGCCGCGAATACGAGAAGCCGTCGGAGCGCCGCGCGCGGGAGAAGGGCGAGGCTGTCCGCCGCGCCAAGAAGGCCGCTCGCAAGCAGGCGCAGCGCGAGGGTCTTCTGCCAGCGCCGAAGCGCAAGCTGCCCGTCGGCAAGGCACGCAGCGGAGCGCCGCGTCCGCCTTCCATCTGATCCGCATCGATCAGCTGTCGTCTGCCGAGAAGGAGTTCCCCATGTCTAGTCGCAATATGAAGCTGGACGAGATCAAGGCTCGGGCGCAGGCGGCTTTCGAGACGACCGAGCAGCGCAAGAAAGATACGCTTGTCGCGTGGCAGGCGCTCGAGGACCAGTCCAGCCAGACGCGCCTCAAGACCGAGAGGTTGAGAGCCCTGCGACTTGCGCGGGACGCCGAAGAGGCTGCGGCCAAGGCGAAGGCGCCACGCAGCGATGCGGCGGTGAAACGTCCGCGCCGCGTTGCGGCCAAGTCGCTCTGATACTCTTCGGTTGATGCATATCCGGGGGTGGCGATCACGCCATGTCGCTCCCCGCCTTTCGTCCGCCCCCGCCAGCGCCATGGTCACGCGCGGCGTGTACGGCGGCGAGGCAAGCGGACAATGACCGCTCCCTCTCCGCGGCCGGGGCCTAAAACCCCGCTCGATCGCGCGTCGAGCGGCTGGTGACAAGGATCTGCCATCGGCTGCCGCTGTCGAAGCGGAGCCGGCCTTGACGAAGGCGGCCGTCCGTCGTCGCCGGCGCAGCCGTTTCGTTGAGACGCGCGGTCGCGTTCAGGCTGCGACATCCTCCCCGATCCAGTCCTGAACGATCGCCTCGCTGGCGTGGATGCAAACCAGTTCCAGGCGCCCGGTTCCGATATTGACGAATTTGTGCGGGATTCCCGGCGGCCCCACGACGATGGCGCCGGCCCTCGCCCGTATTCTTTCGGCGCCGACTGTGAACTCCGCTTCGCCCGCGCGGACCACCCAGGTTTCCGAATAGGGGTGAACGTGCAGTCCCGGCCCCTGTCCCGGTTCGTTGTCGACCAGAAAGAACGAGACCTGCGAGCCGTAGCCGCCGCCTTCGAAGCGGGCAGTTCGGCTTGCGCCACTCCGCAGGATGTCGCTGTCGATCATCGTCGCCATGTTGATCTCCTGAAATTATCTTTGTGCCAAGATAATCGCCAAGAGATATCTTTGCGTCAAGATATCCCTTGGCGCGGGCGTCGTGCTGAGGCAGAGGAAGGGAGCGTGGAGGGGCGGGGCCGGCGATGACGAAGATAGACCATGTCGAGCGTGTCAGGGCTCAATGGGCAGGCGAACTGCCGGATCTCGACACGACGCCCACGGCGATCCTGGGGCGGGCGTATCGCTTGTCCAATCTCGTCCGGCCAAGCATTGAAGAGACGTTCGCAGGTTTCGGACTCGATCGCGGTGAGTTCGACGTCATCAGCACCTTGCGTCGCAGCGGGCCGCCTTATCGGCTCACGCCGACGGCGCTCTATCGCTCCCTGATGATCACCTCCGGTGGGCTGACACACCGGCTGGGGCGGCTGGAAAAGGCCGGGCTGGTGCGCCGCGAGAGATCGGCGGAGGATGGGCGGAGCCTCCTCGTCGTCCTGACCGAGCTGGGTTTCCAGCGGGCCGAGGAGGCGCTCCGCGCCGATATGGCAAGCGAGGCCCGGTTCCTCGAAAGCCTCAGCCCTTCCAAACGAGCAGCTCTGGCGGAACTTCTGAAAGAGCTGCTGGCGGCGCTCGAAAGCGATGCCATGCCGGAGAGCGAGACGTGATGCCAGCCAGACCTGGCCGAATCATCCTGCTCAACGGCGCATCGAGCAGTGGCAAGTCCTCGTTGGCGCAGGCGCTGCAGCGCCGGATCGATACGCCCTTCTGGCAGATCTCGATCGACCATCTGCGTGATTCGGGCGTGCTGCCGACGGCGCGGATCAAGAGCGGGGAATTCGATTGGCGGAGGATGCGGGAGGCTTTCTTCCTCGGCTTCGAGCGCTCGCTCCTCGCCTATGTCGAGGCCGGCAACGATCTCATCGTCGAGCACATCATGGAGAGCGAGGACTGGCTGCTCCGGCTCGCCGATACGCTCGCCGGGCAGGACGTGTTCTTTGTCGGCGTGCATTGCGAGCTTGCCGAGCTGGAGTGCCGCGAGCTGGCGCGAGGCGACCGGCCGGTCGGCGATGCGCGGCGCGACTATTTCCGCATCCACTCCTATTGTCTCTACGATCTCGAAGTGAACGGGACGCGGGACATCCAGGCCAATGCCGATGCGGTCATCGCCGCGTGGCGCAAGCGCTCGCGGCCATCGGCTTTCGAGCGGGTGAGGGAGCGTCGCGATCAAAGCTGAAGGCGGTTCGGGGACGACCTCGCCATGCCGCAGATGTGCTCGCCGTCGCCTCGGAATGCAGGTCGGGGGGCTGTCGCACGAGCAAGGCCGGGCCAATATGGGAGTGACCGGCCCATGCCGCGCATTCATCAAGGATCGAAGCTCATGTCCCAGTCTGACAGCGTTCGGATCGTTCTCGCCTCTCGCCCGGAAGGGCGCCCCAGCCCGCAGAACTTCCGGCTGGAGCACGCCGCCATCCCGGCGATCGCCGAAGGGCAGGTGCTGCTCAAGGTCCAGTATCTCTCGCTCGACCCCTATATGCGCGGGCGGATGAGCGCGGCGAAATCCTACGCCGCCTCGACCGAGATCGGGCAAGTGATGGAGGGCGGCACGGTCGCCGAGGTGCTCGAAAGCCGCGATCCTGCCTTCAAGCCCGGCGACACCGTCCTGTCCTATTCCGGCTGGCAATCGCATGCGGTGGCGAACGGTGCACAGCTGCGCAAGCTCGATCCGAAGAGCGCGCCGGTGACGACGGCGCTCGGCGTGCTCGGCATGCCCGGCTTCACCGCCTATGCCGGGCTGCTCACCATCGGCCAGCCCAAGCCCGGCGAGACGGTCGTGGTCGCGGCGGCGAGCGGGCCTGTCGGCTCGGCAGTCGGCCAGATCGCACGGCTCAAGGGCGCGCGGGCGGTCGGCATCGCCGGCGGCCCCGAGAAATGCGCCTTCGTGCGCGAGACCTTCGGTTTCGATGCGGTCATCGACCATCGCGATCCCGACATGGCCGGGAAGCTCGCGGCTGCCTGCCCGGATGGCATCGACGTCTATTTCGAGAATGTCGGCGGTCATGTCTGGGATGCCGTCTTCCCCCTGCTCAACACCTTCGCCCGGATTCCCGTCTGTGGCCTCGTCGCGCAGTACAATGCCACCGGCGATTTCCCGGGGCCGGACCGGCTGCCGGTGCTGATGCGCCAGGTCCTGTCCAAGAGCCTGACGATCCGCGGCTTCATCCAGCGCGAGTTCGTCGCAGCGCAGGGGGCCGCTTTCCGCGAGGATATGGCGCGCTGGATCGCGGAAGGCGCAGTCAAATACAAGGAAGACATCGTCGAGGGGCTGGAGAACGCGCCCGAGGCCTTCATCGGGCTGCTCGAAGGCAAGAACTTCGGCAAGCTGATCGTCAAACTCTGAGACAGCGTGCCACGGGCAAGCCTTTTTCCTTGACCATTGAGCGAGCGCGCGGCCATCACCGTGCGCCCGCTACCGGACCCCGCCCATGCCCGTTTTCGCCATTCCCTTCCCGATGATCGATCCCGTTGCGGTCCAGATCGGGCCGCTCGCGATCAAATGGTATGGGCTGGCCTATGTCGTCGGCCTCCTCGGTGGCTGGTGGTATGCGCGCCGGCTCGTCGCTTCAGACGGGCTGTGGGGCGCGCGGGCGCGGCCGCAGCCGGTCGAGCTCGACGACATGCTGCTCTTCGTCGCCTTCGGCGTCGTGCTCGGCGGGCGGATCGGCTTCGTGCTGTTTTACGATCTGCCGCGCTATCTCGAGCGCCCGCAGGATATCCTCGCGATCTGGCAGGGCGGCATGTCCTTCCATGGCGGTTTGATCGGCGCGACGCTGGGCCTATGGCTCTTCGCCAGGAGGCGCGGCTATCCGGCGCTGTCGGTGTTCGATCTGGCCGCGGCGGTGGTGCCGATCGGGCTTTTCCTCGGCCGTATCGCCAATTTCATCAATAGCGAGCTCTGGGGCCGGCCGGCGCCGGACTTTCCCTATGCAATGATATTCCCCAATGGCGGGCCGGTGCCGCGCCATCCGAGCCAGCTCTATGAGGCGCTTGGCGAGGGCCTGCTGCTCTTCATCCTGGTGAATCTCGTCGTCCGCTTCGGTGGCTTCAGGCGGCCAGGCCTCGTCGCCGGCACCTTCGGCATGGGCTACGCGCTCGCCCGCATCGTCTGCGAGTTCTTCCGCGAGCCCGATCCGCAGCTCGGCTTCCTGTTCGGCACCTCCGTCAATGCGCTTTCGGGCGGCATCACCATGGGCATGCTGTTGTCGCTGCCTGTGTTCTTCGCCGGGCTCTGGCTCGTGCTGCGCAGCCGGAGCGCGGTGCCAGGGGAGGTGCGTGCGTGAGCACGCTCAAGGCCGAGATCGTCGATCTGATCCGGCAGGAGGGGCCGATCGGGATCGGCCGCTATATGGCGCTGGCGCTCGGCCATCCCCGCCATGGCTACTATATGACGCGCGACCCCTTCGGACGCGACGGCGACTTCACCACGGCGCCGGAGATAAGCCAGATGTTCGGCGAGCTGATCGGACTCTGGGCCGCCCATCTCTGGCAGGCGATGGGCGCGCCCTCGCAGCTGCGCGTCGTCGAACTCGGCCCGGGGCGCGGCACGCTGATGGCCGACATGCTGCGGGCGATGCGGATCGTGCCCGGCTTCCGCGAGGCGGCCTCTGTCCATCTCGTCGAAACCAGCCCGGTTCTGCGCCAGCGCCAGGCGGCGACCCTGAAGGGAAGCGAACCGGTCTGGCATGACAACGTCGCCGAGGCGCTGTCCGGCCCGGCGATCGTCATCGCCAACGAATTTCTAGATGCGCTGCCGCTCGACCAGTTCGTGATGACGCCCGAGGGTTGGCGCGAGCGGCTGGTGGGACTGGATGCTGCCGGCCATCTGGCATTCGGCCTGGCTGCAGGAAAGGAGGATGCTCTGGACGCCGCCGCTCCAGCCGGAACGACTTTCGAGCAGCCGACCCTCGCGCTCGACATCGTCGCGCAGGTCGCCGGCCATGTCGCGACGGAGGGCGGTGCGGCGCTCTTTATCGACTATGGCTCGGCACGCTCCGGCTTCGGCGATACACTGCAGGCGATGAAGCGGCATGAATTCGTCGATCCGCTGGCCGAGCCAGGCGAGGCCGACCTCACCGTCCATGTCGATTTCGAGCGGATCGGGCAGGCAGCGCTCAAGGCGGGCGCGGCACTGCACGGCCCCGCGAACCAGCGCGATTTCCTCTTGGCGCTGGGTCTCCCGCAGCGGGCGCAGGCGTTGTCGCTCAAGGCCGATGCTGCCCAACGCGCGGCGATCTCCGCCGCCTTCGATCGGTTGCTCGCGCCCGGCGAGACGGGCATGGGCGATTTGTTCAAGGTTCTCGCGTTATCGCATCGGAACCTGCCGCCCTTGCCCGGATTTGACCTTCATCGACTGCCAGATCTGGGCTGACTTCAGCAAGCCTCTCGGCTTCGCTCAAACCGGACTCGAGCCATGTTCATCACCGCCCGCGAACTCGCCGGAGAGCCCGGCATCCGCCACGCTTTCTTCACCCGCGAAGGCGGCGTCTCGACCGGCATCTACGCTTCCTTGAACGGCGGTATGGGCTCCTCCGACGATCCGGCCGCGATCGCCGAGAACCGGATGCGGATGGCGCAGCACCTCGCGGTCGAGCCGACACACCTCGTCAGCCTCTATCAGGTGCATTCTGCCGATGTGGAGGTCGTCACCGGCCCGTGGCCTGGGGAGCGGCCGAAGGCCGATGCGATGGTCACGACCGCATCGCATGTCGCGCTCGGCGTCAGCACTGCCGATTGCGGGCCGATCCTCTTCGCCGACAGCGAGGCGCGGGTCGTCGGTGCCGCCCATGCCGGCTGGAAGGGGGCCTTCAGCGGCATCGTCGGTGCGACCGTGACTGCGATGGAGAAGCTCGGCGCCCGGCGCGAGCGCGTCACGGCCGTGCTCGGGCCAACCATCAGCGCCAAGGCCTATGAGGTGGGGCCGGAATTCATCGAGCGCTTCAAGGCAGAGAACCGGACCTATGCTCGCTTCTTCACACCGTCCGAGCGGCCGGCCCATGCGCTGTTCGATCTGCCGGCCTTCATCATGCTCAAGGCACAGGAGGCGGGAATTGGCCGTTTCGTCGATATGGGCCTGTGCACATATGGCGACGAGAAGCATTTCTTCAGCTATCGGCGCACCACCCATCGCGGCGAGCCCGATTACGGGCGCTTGATCTCGGCGATCGTGCTCGACTGAGCAGGAAACGGTCGACGGAACGGTCATCGCGCTTGTCGCGGCCTGCGAGCGGAGTCATCGTCGCTCCAGGCTGGTCGGAATGCATCGCTTCGCCGGCTCAGAGGCGTTCTTCGGGCGATGCATTTCATGCGGGGGCCGAGATGGAACAGATCCTGATGAACCTAGTCGCCGGTGCGATCGGCGGGAATGCGGCCGGCAAGACCAGTCCCAGCTTCGATCTCGGGACATTGGGCAACACGATTTCCGGGCTGGTCGGCGGCGGCGTACTCGGCCAACTCGTCCCGCTCTTGCTGCCGGCGATCAGCGCGGCGGCACAGGGCGGCAATCTCAGCGTCGGCGGCGTCCTGACCAACCTGATCGCCGGAGGTGCCGGCGGCGCCATCCTGACCGCGATCATCGGCGCGCTGAAGAACAGGGCAGCCTGAGCAAGGCCAACGAAACCGGCAGCCCGGCTTCCTGCGGAGCCGGGCTGCGTTTTCTGCAGGGGCGCGGCCTTGCGAGCGACACGAGGTGCAGGGATGCTGCGCCCGGAAGAAGCCTTGGAGGCCGCCTTGTCCCGTTCGATCACCTATTACTTCTCGCTGCATTCGCCTTGGACCTATCTCGGCAACGCGGCCTTCCATGACATCGCGCGCCGGCATGGCTGCACCGTCGATTACCGGCCGATACCACTGCGCTCGGTTTTCGACGAAACGGGCGGATTGCCCCTGCCGAAACGGCACCCCGTGCGGCAACGCTACAGGCTTGTCGATCTTCAGCGCTGGCGCGAGCGGCGCGGCCTGCCGCTCGTTCTGCAGCCGCAGCATTTTCCTTTCGATCCTTCCCAGGCCGACCGGATGACGATCGCGATTCTGGCGGATGGCGGCGATCCCTTTGCCTTCATCAGCGATGTGATGGCGGGTGTCTGGGCACGCGACGAAGACATGCGCCGGGCTGAGGCAGTTCTGGCTTGCGCGGATCGGGCTGGGCTCGATGGGCCGGCTCTGGTTGCGGCTGCCGATAGTCCGCCGATCAGGCAACGCTACGAGGCCGCGCTGGGCCAGGCCGTTGAGGCCGGCGTCTTCGGGGCGCCGAGCTATGTGCTCGATGGCGAGTTGTTCTGGGGGCAGGACCGGCTCGAACTGCTCGACTCGGCGCTGGCGAGCGGGCGTGCTCCCTATCGGCCCGACGATGGTGCCTGAGAATCAGCCGACGATGTCGGGCGTACGCCAGCCGAGATGCTGGCCGGCATCGACGGCAATCATCTGGCCGGTGACCGAGCGCGCTCTCGCGAGATAGAGTACGGCCTCGGCGATCTCATCCGGAGAGACCTTGTGGCCGAGCAAGGTCGCCGCGGCCTCCTGCTCCATCAGCGCAGCGCCGTCATAGGCGTTGGGAAAGGTCGGGCCGGGGCCGACCGCGTTGACACGAATCCGTGGAGCGAGCGCCTGCGCCAGTGTCCGGGTCGCGGTGAGCAGGGCGGCCTTGGTCAGCGTGTACGAATAATATTGCGGCGTGAGCTTCCAGACGCGCTGGTCGACGATATTGACGACCGCACCGCTCGCCTGCTCCGGCAAATGCGTCGCCAGCGCTCCGATCAGCAGCGAGGGCGCGCGCAGATTGACAGCGAACTGGCGATCCCAGGCTGCGACGTCGAGCGAGCGGACGTCGTCGTCGACGAAGCTCGCGGCGCTGTTGACCAGCAGCGTCACCGGCCCCAGCGCCTGCTCTGCTGCCGGGAACAGGGCAGACACGGCCTGCGCGTCGGCCAGATCGGCTGCGAGGGTGCAGCAGACCGCGCCCGCGCCGCGCAGCTCCGCGGCCAGGGCTTCGGCCTCATCGCGACTGTCCCCATGGTGGATCGCGACGGCGTAGCCGGCTTGCGCCAGTCGCGTGACGATCGCGCGGCCGATTCGCCTCGCACCGCCCGTGACCAGCGCGACCTCAGTCATCAGAGGAGGGCCGGTCGCCGGGCGTCACCGTGCCCTTGACGGAAGAGCGCCGCTGCAGCCGGCGCTCCCAGTGCTTGGCTGCGCGCAGATAGCGGTAGAATGCGTAGTTCATGGCGGTCATGAAACCGTAGACGCCGCGCAGCGCATGGCGACGGCCGATATAGGCCTTGACGAAATTGGCGGGAAATTCAGCCAAGAGCCTGAATGCCGAGAGCGTCTCGCCGCGGGCGTCGAGATCATCAGCCTGGGCATCGCTATAGGCATTGAGTTTTTCCATCTGCTCGCCGAGCGAACGGACGGAGAAGTGATGGATCGTCCCCTTCAGCCGCCCGACCTTGGTGCCGGGCAGCAGATCGACGCGGTCGTGCACGGGCGAAAGCGAATAGCGGCCCCAGCTTTTGCGATAGAGCCGCACGGGCGCGAGCGCGTAGGCGAAGCGATGCGGCGCCTTCTCTCCAGGGAAGATCTCGGCGATGCGAATCTTGTAGGCGTCGGCCGGCGGCGGCCCGCTGGCAAAAAGCGCGGCGATCTCGGCGACGAGATCGGGCGGCAGCACTTCGTCGGCATCGACGTTGAGGAGCCAATCGTGGCGGCACTGCTCTTCCGCGAAGCGCTTCTGCTGGCCGTAGCCCGGCCATGGATTGAAGATCACACGGGCGCCGAGCGATTCTGCCAGGGCCTGGGTCCCATCGGTCGAGCCCGAGTCGACCAGTACGATGTCGTCGCTGAGCGCCCGGGCGGCCTCGATGGTGCGCCCGATCCGGTCCACTTCGTTCAGCGCGATGATGAAAATCGAGAGAGGAGGCACGGTTCCGTCACTTCTTGAGATTTCAAGGCTTAAGCATGTCCGGTCCGGTGCGGCAAGTTTAGTGCCGGAAGCTCCGGCCCGATCTCGTTGAAATTGCGGAACCTTAGACTGCGGCCTGCGTTCGTCGCCCGGACCCGTTCCGGTTATCGAGCAGGGTTAGCGCATTATTAGTATTCGATTTGGCATGGCTGTTGCGGGGAGCGTGGTTAACCTGGCTTTACCTATTTGCGTGCAGTCATCGCATTCGTGCCGCATTTCTGCCGTGGTCTGCACGGCAGTTGTGCTTCCGATGCAACAGACAAAGCCGTTGCCCTGTCCTATAACGGGTCCATCGAAATCACCTGCCGGTTCGTCCGGCGCTTGCGACGACTAAGGAGTTTATCATGAAGAAGTTTCTGCTTGCGAGCGTTGCCGCGCTCGGCATCGTCGCCGCTGGCGCCGCCTCTGCTGCTGACCTGCCGTCCCGCAAGGGCCCGGTTGCTGCTCCGGTTTACGTTCCGGTCTTCACCTGGACCGGCTTCTACGTCGGTGCCAACGCCGGCTACGGCTGGGGCAACGTGAACAGCAACGGCTTCAACAACATCGGCAACCTCGACGGTTTCGTCGGCGGTGGTCAGGTTGGCTACAACTACCAGATCGGCCAGTTCGTGGTCGGCGCGGAAGCTGACATCCAGGGTGCTGACCTCAGCTCCGGCGGCAACTTCTTCGGCGCCAGCGTCAAGACCGAGTACTTCGGCACCGTCCGTGCTCGCCTCGGCGTCGCCTTCGACCGGTTCATGCCCTACATCACCGGTGGTTGGGCCTACGGCAACGTGAAGACCTCGATCCCGGGCATCGGCTTCTCCTCCGATCGCACCCACACCGGCGGCTGGGCCCTCGGTGGCGGTCTCGAGTACGCCATCACCAACAACATCATCGCTGGCGTCGAGTACCTCTACGTCGACCTCGGCGACAAGAACCTCACCACGCTTGCTGGCACCGGCAAGGTCGGCACCGACTTCTCGGTCGTCCGCGCTCGCCTCAGCTACAAGTTCTGATCCGACCCACGTCGGATTTGAGAGACCCGGTGGCCTTGGCCACCGGGTTTTTTGTTGCCTCGGCTTGACGGAATACTCCGCTAGGCTTCGGCAATAAAAACGCCGGCAGCTTTTGACTGCCGGCGGCCCAGAATGATCAAGACATCGGCATGGCCGATGTGGCGCTTTATTCGAACTGTTCAGCCTTTGAAGCGTGTTGTCTCGAAGGCCGGGACGCGGGCCGCGAAATCGTCGAGCCAGGCGACGAGCTTGGGATGAGCGGCGCGCCATTTTCCCTCGAAGCGCAGATCCAGATAGCCGAGTGCGCAGGCCAGCGCGATTTCGCCGATGCGCGGGCGATCCGGGAAGGCGGGCGGCTCTGCCTCCAGCGCGGCGAGGCCGCGCGCCACCTTGCCTTCCTGGTGGGACAGCCAGTTCGGGTTGCGCCCTTCTTCCGGGCGGAAGCGGCCTTCATAGACCTGGAGCAGGGCCGCGTCGGCGATGCCGTCGGCAAGTGCTTGCAGACGGAGCTGCAGGAAACGCTCCTGGCCGCTGGGGATGAGCCTGCCGCCAGAGATATGGTCGAGATAGTCGAGGATGACGCGCGAATCGAACAGCGTCGTGCCGTCCTCCAGAATCAGCGTCGGAATCTTTCCGAGCGGGTTCTGCTGGCGCAGCGGATCAGATGGATCGGTCGTGTCGGCCGCGACGATCTCGATGCGGTCCATCAGCCCGAGTTCGAGAGCCGCCAGCTTGACCTTGCGGCCGAAGGGCGAGGCGGGGGAGGAGCGCAGGACGAGCATCGACGGGTTCCTTCGGGGAGAGCAGGCGATCAGCCGTCGGGCCGGATCGCTTCGCAGAGATAGCGCGGTCGCGGCCCCTGCGCGAGCCGCTCGGTCAGGGCCGGCAGCAGGATTTCCGCTTCCTTGGCGAGCAGCCATGGCGGGTTGGCGATCAACAGGCCTGTCGCACCGAGTCCACCGGCTGCCTCGGGGCGATCGACCGCGATCTCGAGGCGCAAGAGCCGGGTGATTCCGGCATCGGTGATCGCGTCCATCATGCCCTCCACCGCCCGCAGGTCCTTGACCGGATACCAGAGTGCATAGATGCCGGTCGGCCATTTGCGATGGGCTGCGATGAACTGGTCGGCGAGAGTCGCGAACTCGTCCTTCTGCTCGAAAGGCGGGTCGATCAGGACGAGGCCGCGGCGCTCCTTGGGCGGAACATTGGCCCTCAAGGCCGTCCAGCCATCGATCGCCAGGGCCTTGCAGCGCTTGTCGCGACCGATCGCCTCGACGAGCTTCTGATAGGTCGGCGGATGCCGCTCGGCCGCGATCAGTCGATCGTCCGGCCGCATGACGTGGCGGCAAAACCAGGGCGAGCCCGGATAGGCTCCGGGGCCGTAAAGCGTGCGGATGCCGGCAAGCGCGGCGCGATAGGGGGCGAGCAGTTCCTCGACCGCAGGGGCGAGCGGCGACTGGTCGACCCGCGCCACGCCATCCTTCCACTCATGCGTCCGGAGCGCTTCCTCGGAGCCCAGATCGTAGCGTCCGCTGCCGGCATGGGTGTCGATGATGCGATAGGGCGCCGGCTTGGCAGCGAGATGCAGCAGGATGCGGGTGAGAACGACATGCTTGAGCACATCGGCGAAGTTTCCGGCATGGAAGCCGTGGCGGTAGTTCATGGCTGCGTTCGTAGATCATGCGGCCCGCGCCTGAAAGCGGCAAAGGCCATCATGACAGCCGCTTTCAGCGCGGCGCGACGACAGTGAATTCGCGGGCGCGGCAACCGGAGCGATCGACCTGCTGGCAACTGCGAAACTCGCGGAGGTCCTTGCTCAGGCAGATTCGGACTTCCTGCAGCACGCCGCGCTTGCAGGCGACGGACATCATATCCGTGCGCAGGCCGGGATTGGCGGCGACGAAGGCGCGTTCGAGATCGATCGCCGTCCAGCTCTGGTCGCGATCGGCCTTGGCGAGAACCGGCGGGATCGTCACCTTGTCGCGCGCGCGCCGGACATCGCGGAAGTACTCACTCGGGCTTGATCCGCTGCAGGTGCCGTGTTTGCGCCACTCGTAGCGGGCGAGGCTCTCGCTGGGAAACAAGCCATCGGCCTCGCCCAGCGCGATCCGCGAGGGCGAACGGCCGGCGGGCCCGCAATCGCTCGGATAGCCACGCTCGTTCTGCGGCCAGAGGCCGTGGACCACGAAGCGAAGACCGCTGCTTTCGCCGCACTGCTCACGGTTGCGGGTGCGGTCACCATCGAGCTCGCAGAAGCCCGGCGACCAGGACAGGGCCAGGACATAGAAATCGAAATCGCCCGGCGTGCCGCCGCGCGAGCCGAAGCCCTGCGCGGATGCGGCAGCGCCGAGGCAAAGCAGCGACAGGGCCGCGAGTGCGAGGCGCTTCATCATGGCACGCTCTGCGCGTTAGGGGCGCGCCATCTGGCAGTCGGGCGCGTAGGCCCGGTTGCGGTCGAGGCCGCTGACGCACCAGTTGACGTTCCAGGTCCATCCGAAGAGGCCGAGACGCTCGCGTACGGAGTAATCGACGCGGTGGAAGTTGCCATCGTTGAGCAAGATGCGGCCGGTGCAGAAGCGGCGCGGAATGAAGTCATCGCCCCAGGAGCGAAAGCCGATCTGCCCGATGCGGTCATAGCTCACGGCGCGAAGCGGGCCCCAGAATTTCGCTTCGCGGGAGTTGAACCAGCTCGTCAGCTCGTCCAGCACGGCAGGATCCTCGCAGGCGGGAACGTTGCCGGAATAGGGAATAATGCGCTCCTCCGCCCGGTCGGAGGGGTAGACGTAGCGGCGGCCGGTCGCGCCGGCGGCAAAGGCCGTCAGGCAAGCGAGAGAGACGAGGGCGGTTCGCAGCAGGGCGCGGCGCATGGAATCAGGCCTCTTCAGGAGGGCAAAGCTAGACGGCACGATGGCGATGCCGCGGGCGAGGGTCAAGAAAAGATGCTTCTCGTTGCCGCTGCGGAGGGCCGTGGGGTCTTTACGGTCACAGTCGCGCCGTCATGCGAACCCGTCGGGGCGTCTCGTCGGATGCCGAGCTGGTGCGCTTCGCCGGCTTCGGACAGATTGTCCGTCGATAGGGGAGACGCCATGACGAATTGCTTCGATGACCCGGCCGCGCGCATCGCGGATGCCGATGCCCTGCGCAGCCATATCGGCCCGGTCCATCCGCTGGCGACGGGCAAGGTACTGAGCAGGCTCGACCGGTTCTGCCGCGATTTCATCGCGCTTTCGCCGTTCCTGGTGCTGGCCAGCTGCGATGCGCAGGGCAACGCCGATGCGAGCCCGCGCGGAGACGCGCCCGGCTTCGTGCGCGTGCTCGACGACAAGACCCTGCTGATCCCCGACAGGCGCGGCAACAACCGGGTCGATTCCCTCGGCAACGTCATGTCTGCGCCCGGCGTCGGCCTCGTCTTCATGGTGCCCGGCATCCCGGAGACGCTGCGGGTGAACGGCAAGGGACGGGCGACGCGCGATGCCGATTTGCTGGCGCCGTCCGCCATGCTGGAGCGTGCGCCGGTCACCGGCCTCATCGTCGAGGTCGAGGAGGCCTATTTTCACTGCGGCAAGGCGCTGATCCGCTCGAAGCTGTGGGATCCGGCCTCGCAGGTGCCGCGTCACAGCTTCCCGACGCTCGGCCGCATCATCGCCGACCAGACCAAGGCCGTCGATGGCGACGAGGCCGATCGCAATCTCGAGGAAGGCTATCGTACGCGCCTTTACTGAGGGGCGCGGACCGAGTCGAAACGGGGCTTCCGGCAAGCCCTTATCCTGCCGGCTGTCGTCAGTCCGCGGGCATCAGGGAGCGCCGGCTCCCGTCGCTTCAAGCACTGATGGCGCCGGGGCGGCCCGGCGTTCGAGGATGAGCAGGACGAGGCCCGCGGCGACGATCAGCGCCGCGCCGCACAGCATTGCCGGCGTCGGCCAGTCGCCGAAGATGAACCAGCCGAAAACCAGCGCCCAGACGATCAGCGTGTACTGATAGGGAACGACGACCGAGGCTTCGGCGAGCTTGAGCGAGCGGGTGACGCAGATATGCGCGGTCATGGCGACGATGCCGAGGAGGCCGAGCAAGGCCGCGTCCTTGAGGCTCAGCGTCACCCAGCCGAAGGGTAGCAGCGCCAGACCCATCAGCAGCGCGCCGAGCGTCTGCCAGGTGACCAGCGTCACGTCCGGCGTGCCACGCAACTGCCGGCCGGCGATCATCATCGCGGCGAAGAAGAAGCTGCCGACGACGGCGATCAGCGCCGGCATCGACAGGCTCGCGCCGCTAGGATTGAGCGCGACGGCGACACCGACAAAGCCGAGAGCGACGGCGAGCCAGCGCCAGCCATCGACGCGCTCTCCCAGCAGCAATGCCGCGAGGATGACGACCCAGACCGGCGCGGCGAGCCAGATCGTCATGGTGTCCGCGAGCGGCAGATAGCTGACGGCGAGATAGAACAACGCCACCTCGGCGGAGCCGAAGAGCACGCGCAGCGCCTGCAGGCCGGGGCGTTCCGGCCTCAAGGTCCGCTGCACGCCCTGCTTGAAGACGAAGGGCATGATGACGACGAGCGCGACCAGGCTGCGCATCACCAAAACCTGCCCGACCGTGTAGGTGGCGACCAGCCATTTGCCCATCACGTCGTTGAGCGAAAACAGCAGGATGCCGAGGAGCATCATGGCGATGCCGGCGAGCGAGGCGTTGCGGGAGGTCATGTCCGGGTCGTCGGTTCTCAAAAGGCGTGCCAGCACTGGCCGACTCTGCGGCCGGAGGCAATCCTGCGTCGCAGCATAGCAGCCGCGTGTCAGAAATTTAAGTGTTGACTTAATTAAGTGATGGCGGAATCATTTTCGGCATGGACCGCTTTGCCGCCCTTGCCGACCCGACCCGCCGCAGCATCGTCGAGCTGCTGGCGGAAGGTGCATTGCCGGCCGGGGAGATCGGCGCGCGCTTCAGCGCGAGTCCTCCTGCGATTTCGCAGCATCTCAAGGTGTTGCGGGAGGCCGGGCTGGTGACGGTCGAGGTCCGCGGCCAGCAGCGAATCTACCGGCTCGATCCGGCCGGGCTCGACGCCTTCGACGCCTGGCTGCGCCGGGTGCGGCGTTTCTGGGGTCGCCATCTCGATCTGCTGGAACAGGAACTCGCAAAGCCCGACACGGGCGAGGGAGACACGCGATGAGCGAATATGGTGTCGTGCTGGAAAGCGGAGCCGTGCGCTTCGAGCGCCTGCTGCCGGGGCCGGTCGAGCGCGTCTGGTCTTACATCACCGAATCGGACAAGCGCGGCCGGTGGCTGGCATCGGGGCCGTTCGACCTACGTGTCGGTGGGCGGGCCGAGCTCCTGTTCAAGCACTCTGAAATCACGGACGAGGCGCCGCCGGCGGCCTACCGCGAGGTGCACGAGAACGGCGTGCGCGCGACCGGCGCGATCACGCGCTGCGAGCCGCCGCGGATCATCGCCTTCACCTGGGGTGGTGGCAGCGAGGCGGAATCCGAGGTCGAGTTCGCGCTGAGCCCGAAAGGCGACAAGGTCCTGCTGGTGGTGACGCATCGCAAGCTCCCCAGCAAGGCGGAGATGACCAGCGTTTCCGGCGGCTGGCACATGCATCTCGGCCTGCTGGAGGATTTGCTCAGCGGCAGTCCGCGGCGCGGGTTCTGGTCGCGGCATGCGAAGCTCGAAGCGGAGTATGCCCAACGCTATGCCGGCCTGCCGGAGCCGGGTGGCGCGGCCTGACTACAAACTCGCCGCCGCCCGCGCCGCCTGGTCGTACTGGCCCGACAGAGAGCGCATCGCTGCGGCGATCTCCGACAGCCGCGCGGGATCGGCGCCGGTTGCGCGCACGGACTTGACCAGAAGCTGCTCGCGGATCTGGGCATAGCGCCGGCAGGCCTCCTCGCCGGCGGGCGTGACCTCGACGGTCTTTTCCTTGCCCTTGCGGCCGGCCTTCAACAGCTTCAGCCGTTCGAGCTTCTTCATCGAATAGTTCACCAAATGCGTGTCCTCGATGTTGAGGACGAGGCAGACATCGGCGAGCCGCTTCGGCTTGCCGCGGTGATTGACGTTGTGCAGCACCAGCACGTCGAGTGGCGATAGATCGGGAACGCCGGCCGCCGCCATGCAGCGGATCATCCAGCGCTGGAAGGCATGGACCGTCATGTTCATGGCGAACTCGAATTCCGAGAGCGCCGGCAGGGCTCCGGATGCGAGATGGCCGGAAGAGACGATCGGGCCGAGGTCGTCGGCAGGGGCAGAGGGCATGCTTGCAACCCGGATAATGCGCGGGGGACCCTCATTGATCTCGGGCTTGCCCGAGATCAACACCTTTAAGTGTCGAAGCCGGCAACCGCCGACTTCGATGGGAGAGGGGTTTCGGTTGTGGTTCCCGCGCTCGGGCGGGATGACCCTCACATCTTCTTGTAGGCGTCGATGATCGACTGACCGTCGGCACCGGCCTTCTTCAGCCAGTCAGTGGTCAGCGTGTCGCCGGCCTTCTTGAAGCCGCTCGCGAGCTCGGGCGAGGGGGCCTGCACCTTCATGCCCTTGCTCTTCAACTGGTCGAGATACCAGCCGGCCTTATCCTCCCACATCTTCCAGCCGCGCTCCTCTGCGGTGGCGGCTGCCTTGAGGATCGCGTCCTGCGTCGCCTTGTCGAGCGCGTTGAAGGCGGCCTTGTTGACGAAGGTGGCGTCCTTAGGGATCCAGGCCTGAACGTCGTAGAAATGCGTCAGCGACTCCCAGACTTTCGAGTCGTAGCCGGTGCCGCCCGACGACATGAAGGAGTTGACCACGCCGGTCGCCAGCGCCTGCGGCAGCTCTGCCGCCTGGATCGTCACCGCCTGCATGCCGAGCATCTCGCCGAGGCGGGCGGTGCCGACATTGTAGGAGCGCCACTTCAGGCCCTTCATGTCCTCGACGCTGTTGATGTCCTTCTTCGCGTAGACGCCCTGCGGCGCCCAGGGGACCATGAAGAGCAGCTTGATGCCCTGTGAATCGAGCTTCTTCTCGATCGCGGCCTTGGAGGCCGCGTAGAGCTTGCGCGAGTCGGCGAAGCTGGTGGCCAGGAAGGGCACGACGTCGATGCCGTAGACCGGGTCCTCGTTCTCATGCAGCGACATCAGAACTTCGCCCATCTGGGCCTGGCCGGACGCGACGGCGCGCTTGATTTCCGGTGCCTTGAACAGCGAGGCGTTGGCATGGACCGTGATCTGGAGCTTGCCACCCGTCGCCGATTCGACGTCCTTGGCGAAGAGGGCGAGGTTCTCGGTGTGGGGGTTGTCTGACGGATAGGCGTTGGGCAGGTTCCACTTAGTCTGCGCAGAGGCCGGCATGGCGAAGGCGAGCGCGCTGACCCCGAAGGCTAAGGCCGCGGCGGTCATGTGTCTGCGGTTGATCATGTCATTCCCTCTCTTCTTGCTTGTGATGGTTTGTGCCGAGGATCAGTCCGGGAAGGCGAGCTTCGGCAAATAGAGCACAATCTGCGGGAAGGTCGTGATGATGATGACTGCGATGTTCAGCAGAATGAAGAACGGAAATGCCGCCTTCGCAATCGTCATCGTGTCCTTGCCGCTCATGTTCTGCAGTACGAACAGATTGAAGCCGACCGGCGGGGTGATCTGCGCCATCTCGACATGGATCACGAGGTAGACCCCGAACCAGACGAGATCGAAACCTGCCTCCTTGACCATCGGCAGGACGATGACGGCGGTCAGCACGATCATCGAGATGCCGTCGATCAGGCAGCCCAGGATGATGTACATGCAGGTCAGCGCCAGCACGAGCATATGCGGCGAGAGCGACTGGCCCTTGACCCACTCCGCCAGCGCGGCCGGAATGCCGGTATAGGCCATCGCCGCCGTGCAGAAGGCCGCGCCGGCCAGGATCAGCATGATCATGCAGGTGAGGCGCGTCGCGCTCATCACGCTTTCGAAGAAGGTCTGCCAGGTCAGTGTGCCGCTCCACCAGGCGAGGACGAGAGCGCCGGTCACGCCCCAGGCGGCGCATTCGGTGGCGGTGGCAAAACCGAGCACAAGGGACAGGAAGACAGCAGCGATCAGCAGCAGGCAGGGCGCGAGATTGGCCGACTGGCGCACTTTCGCCAGGAACGGCATCGGCGGATCGCGGGGGGGAATCTTGCCCGGATTCAGCCAGGACCAGATCATGACGTAGCCCATGTAGAGCGCCATCACGAGAGCACCGGGCAGGAAGCCGCCGAGGAAGACCTGCAGCACCGACACGTTGGCCGTGACGGCGTAGACCACCATGGGGATCGAAGGCGGGATCAGCAGGCCGAGCGTGCCCGAGCCAGCGAGCGTGCCGATGCTGATGCCTTCGTCGTAGCCGCGCTTCTTCAGTTCCGGCAAGGCGATCTTGCCGATGGTGGCGCAGGTCGCAGCCGAAGAACCCGAGACGGCAGCAAAGATGCCGCAGCCGACGATGTTGGTATGGACGAGGCGGCCGGGCAGCCATTGCAGCCAAGGGGAGAGTCCCTGGAACATCTGCGCGGAAAGCCGCGTGCGGAACAGGATCTCGCCCATCCAGATGAAGAGCGGCAGCGCCGCCAGCGTCCAGGAGGCCGAAGCGCTCCAGACCGTCGTCGCCAGCACCTGCCCGATCGGGATGTCGGTGACGAGCAGCATCGCGAGCAGGCCGACGAGGCCGAGGCCCACGGCGATCCACACGCCGCTGGCGAGGATAAGGACGAGAAAGCCGAGCAGGACAATGGAGAGAAGCGGCAGGCTCATCGTCAGACGCCTCCGCCTTGCGCGACGCGCTCGATCAGTTCCTCCGTCGTCTTCGGCGGCGCGGGTTCGTAGGTCGGTTTGCCGCCACGCGCGACGATGACCCACTCCTCGACGACTGCGAGAAGCAGGATCGCCAACCCGGCGACCATGCCAAGCTGTGGAATCCAGAGCGGGACCGAGATCACGCCGGTCGACATGTCGAAGAACTGCCAGGAGTCATAGGCGAGCCGCCCTGCCTGCCAGGTGAAATAGGCGAGGAAGGCTGCTGCGATAGTGAGCGAGGCCAGTTCGGCGATGCGGCGGGCGGGGCCGTGCAGGCGCTCCAGCAGCAGGCCCACCCGGATCATCTCGCCCTTCTTGAAAGTGTGGGCGAGGCCGAGGAAGGCCATGGCGACGAGCGACCAGCCGGTGAAGTCGTCACCCGACGGGACGTTGAGGTTGATCTCGCGGCCGACCGATAGCAGCATCATCAGCACGAAGATCGCTACGAGGAAGAAGCCGGCGAGATACCCGGCCAGGAGATAGAGCGTATCGAGCGTGCGGCGGATCATGGCGCGCGCCGCTCCCGCAGGTCGATGGCGCGTGCGCGCCCGGTTGCCAGGGTTGCTCGCATCGTCACATCCTCCGCTTTCGTGCCGGCCCGGCCCCTCAGCCATGTTCCAGCCACAATTGGGATCGTAGCCGGCGGAATCGCCTTGTCAATAACTCATCGACGATTTATCGATGAAACGTCAGCGTAGTACGAAGCTGGCGCGGCGGAGGGGAGAACGTCTTATGTCGGCAGCCTGTTGGGACTTCTGGATCGATCGCGGCGGCACCTTCACCGACGTGATCGGGCGCGATCCGGCTGGCAATCTCCATGCCAGAAAGCTGCTCTCGGAGAATCCCGGCGCCTATCGTGACGCGGCCGTGCAGGGCATCCGCGATCTGCTCGGCCTGAAGGCGGGCGAGGCGATTCCGGTCGGCGCCGTCGGCGAGGTGCGCATGGGCACCACCGTCGCCACCAACGCGCTGCTCGAACGCAAGGGCGACCGCACGCTGCTCGTCACCACCAAGGGCTTCCGCGACGCGCTGCGCATCGGCTACCAGGCGCGGCCCGACATCTTCGCCAAGGAGATCGTCAAGCCCGAGCAGCTCTACGACGACGTCGTCGAGATCGAGGAGCGCGTGCTGGCCGACGGCACCGTCGAGCGCGCGCCCGACGAGGCGGCGATCCGCAGCGCGCTGCAGGCGCAGTACGATGCCGGTTTCCACGCCGTCGCCATCGTCTTCATGCATGGCTATCGCTACTCGGCGCATGAGCAGGTCGCGGCCCGCATCGCCCGCGATATCGGCTTCCCGCAGGTCTCGGTGAGCCACGAGGTCTCGCCGCTGGTGAAGCTGGTCGGGCGCGGCGACACCGCCGTGGTCGACGCCTATCTCTCGCCGATCCTCGGCCGCTATGTGCAGCAGGTTTCGGAGGAGCTCGACGTTGCCCGCACCGGCGCCCGGCTGATGTTCATGATGTCCTCGGGCGGGCTGACCGCCGCCGAGCTGTTCCAGGGCAAGGATGCCATCCTGTCGGGCCCTGCCGGCGGCGTCGTCGGCCTCGCCGAGACCGGCCGCTCGGCCGGGTTCGACAAGGTGATCGGCTTCGACATGGGCGGGACCTCGACCGACGTCGCCCATTTCGACGGCGAATATGAGCGCGCCTTCGAGACCGAGGTTGCGGGCGTACGGATGCGCGCGCCGATGATGCTGATCCATACGGTCGCTGCGGGTGGCGGATCGATCCTCCATTATGACGGCGCGCGCTTCCGCGTCGGCCCGGATTCTGCCGGCGCCAATCCCGGCCCGGCTGCCTATCGCCGTGGCGGCCCGCTCGCGGTGACCGACGCGAACGTGATGGTCGGCAAGCTGATTCCGTCCTATTTCCCGGCGATCTTCGGGCCGAAGCAGGATCAGCCGCTCGATGTGGAGACAGTGCGGGCGAAATTCGCGGCGCTGGCGAAGGAGGTCGGCGACGGCCGCTCTCCGGAAGAGGTTGCGGACGGCTTCATCCAGATCGCCGTCGCCAATATGGCCGAGGCGATCAAGAAGATCTCGGTTCAGCGTGGCTATGACATCACCCGCTACGCGCTGAACTCCTTCGGCGGCGCCGGTGGTCAGCACGCCTGCCTGGTGGCCGATGCGCTGGGCATCAAGACGGTGCTGCTGCATCCCTTCTCCGGCCTGCTTTCGGCCTATGGCATGGGGCTCGCGGAAATCCGCTCGACACGCACCGCGGCGCTCGATGTCCCGCTCGACGGCGAAGCCAAGGCGGCGATCGAGGCTGTGGCCGAGAAGCTCGGAGCCGAGACCCGCGCGGAAGTCGCGGGGCAGGGCGTGGCGGAGGGCGACATCGCCATCCATACCAGAGCCCATATCCGTTATGCCGGCACCGACACGGCCATCGCCGTACCTGCCGGCATGCGCGCTGCGATGCAGGAGGCCTTCCAGACGGCGCACAAGGCGCGGTTCGGCTTCATGGACGAGACCAAGGCGCTGGTCGTCGAGGCCGTCGAGGTCGAGGCCGTCGGCGGCGGCGCCAAGTTCGAGGAAGCTGCCGCTTCGGAGCAGGCGGGCGAGCCGGCGGTTGCCGAGCGCACGCGCTTCTTCGCCAAGGGCGAATGGCACGATGCGGCGATCGTCCGGCGCCAGGCGATGCTGCCTGGCCAGAGCGTTGCCGGCCCCGCGATCATCATCGAGCCGAACCAGACCGTCGTCGTCGAGGAGGGCTGGAGCGCGAAGCTCACGGCCAAGGACCATCTCGTTCTCGTCCGCGTGAAGGCGCTGGTCCAGCAGGCGGCGATCGGCACCAAGGCCGATCCGGTGATGCTCGAGATCTTCAACAACCTGTTCATGTCGATCGCCGAGCAGATGGGCGTGACGCTGCAGAACACCGCCTATTCGGTGAACATCAAGGAGCGGCTCGACTTCTCCTGCGCCGTCTTCGACCAGACCGGCGCGCTCGTCGCCAATGCCCCGCATATGCCGGTGCATCTGGGGTCGATGGACCGTTCGGTCGAGACGGTCATCTCGAACAACCCGGTGATCCGGCCGGGCGATGTCTACTGCCTCAACGCGCCCTATAATGGCGGCACGCATCTGCCGGATATCACGGTCTGCACGCCGGTCTTCGATGCGCAGGACAGGGACATCCTGTTCTGGGTGGCGAGCCGCGGCCATCACGCCGATGTCGGCGGCACGGCGCCGGGCTCGATGTCGCCGCTGGCGACGAATATCGAGGAAGAGGGCGTCTATATCGACAACTTCAAGATCGTCGATCGGGGCCGCTTCTGCGAGGAGGAACTGATCAAGCTGTTGACCGGCGCGCGCTATCCGGTGCGCAACGTCGTGCAGAACGTCAACGACCTGAAGGCGCAGATCGCCGCCAACGAGAAGGGCGTGGCTGAGCTGCGCAAGATGATCGGCTCCTTCGGTCTCGACGTGGTGCAGGCCTATATGGGCCACGTCCAGGACAATGCGGCCGAGAGCGTGGCGCGGCTTTTGACCAAGCTTCACGATGCCGAGTTCACCTATCCGATGGACCAGGGCTGCGCGATCAAGGTCAAGATCACCATCGACCGCGAAAAGCGCGAGGCGACGGTCGATTTCACCGGCACCTCGGAGCAGCGGCCGGACAATTTCAACGCGCCGGCGCCGGTGACGCGCGCCGCGGTGCTCTACGTCTTCCGCGTCATGGTCGACGACGCCATCCCGATGAATGCCGGGTGCCTGCGGCCGATCAGGATCGTCGTGCCCGAAGGCTCGATGCTGGCGCCGCGCTATCCGGCGGCCGTCGTGGCCGGAAATGTCGAGGTGTCGCAGGCAGTGACGAACACGCTGTTCGGCGCGCTTCAGGCGATGTCCTGCTCGCAGGGCACGATGAACAACCTCACCTTCGGCAACGACCAGTACCAGTATTACGAGACGATCTGCTCGGGCTCGCCGGCCGGGCCGGGCTTCAACGGCACCTCGGGCGTGCACGTCCACATGACCAATTCGCGGTTGACCGACCCGGAAATTCTGGAGACGCGCTTTCCGGTCGTGCTGGAGGATTTCCATATCCGCCTCGGCTCGGGCGGCAAGGGCGAATGGACAGCGGGCGACGGCACCAGCCGCACCATCCGCTTCCTCAAGACAATGGACTGCGCGATCCTCGCCTCGCACCGCAGGGTGCGGCCCTTCGGCGTCAAGGGCGGCGAGCCCGGCCAGCTCGGCAGGACGCTGGTGCGCCGGCTTTCCGGGCAAGTCGAGGAGCTGAAGCCCTCCGACCAGACGCTGCTTCAGGCCGGCGAGGCGGTGACCGTGATCACGCCGACGGCGGGCGGCTATGGAAAAGCGAAGGACTGAGGCTTAGGTCCGTCCCTCTACCATGGAGACGGACATGCCCCAGACCTGGATGATCACCGGTGCCAATCGCGGCATCGGTCTCGCGCTCACCATCGAATTGCTGCGCCGGGGCGACCATGTCATCGCCGCGGCGCGCGAACCTTGGGGCGGGGCGCTCGGCGAACTCGCCGCCGCGCATCCCGGAGCGGTAACGCCGCTCGAACTCGACGTTACCTCCGATGCGAGCGTCGCCGCGGCCAAGAATGCGCTGGCCGGTCGCGCCATCGACGTGCTGCTCAACAATGCCGGCCTCTATGGCCCGCGCGACCGGCAAACGGGCCTCGACGTCGATTTCGATGCCTGGCGGGAGGTCTTCGAGGTCAATGTCTACGCACCCATCAGGGTGGCGCAGGCCTTCCTGCCGAATGTCGAGGCTGGGCAGGGGCGCAAGATCGCGACGATTTCCAGCCGCATGGGCTCGATCGGCGCCAACCCCGGAAATGCGCTGATCTACCGCTCGTCGAAGTCGGCGGTGAACATGGCGATGGTCGTGTTCGGCAACAGCGTGCGCGAGCGCAATGTCAGCGTGATGCTGTTCCATCCCGGCTGGGTCCAGACCGACATGGGCGGCGGCGGTGCCGACATCACCCCGGCTCAGAGTGCCGGCGGGCTGATCCGCACCATCGACGTCTCCGGCATGGCCGAAACCAACAGCTTCCGCGACTACAAGGGCGAAAAGATCGCCTGGTGATCGCGGTTGGTCGGTGGCTCAACTCGCCCGCGTCGAGGCGAGCCAGAGCCCGCCGCCGACCAGAAACCCACCGCTGATCTTCGACAGGAGCCGGACGCGCCGCTGCGAGAGCAGATGGCCGGCGCGCCCGGACAGCAGCGCATAGGCGCCGTCGCTGAGCGCGGCGAAGGCCAGTGCGGTCGTGCCCATGATCGCGATCTGGGTGGCGTGGTCGCGTGCCGGATCGAGGAACTGGGGGAAGAAGGCGCCGAAGAACAGGAGCGTCTTTGGATTGCTGAGAGCTACGAGCGCGCCCTGCAGGAAGAAGCCGCCGCGCGGCGGCTTCGCCGGCGCGCCACCGTCGAGACCGGAGCCCGCCGAGCGAAACATCTTCCAGCCCAGCCAGATCAGATAGGCGGCTCCGGCCAGTCGCAGCCACTCGAACCAGTGGCCGAGCGCGGCGATGACCGAACTCAGCCCGATGCCGGCGACCACGACCATGATCGCGAGCCCAGCCTGCGTTCCTGCCACATTGAGGAGGCCGGCGCGGGTACCGTGCTTCAGGCTGTTGGCGACGATCAGCGTGACCGTCGGCCCGGGCACGATGATGATGACGATGCAGGCGAGCAGATAGGCGGCATAGACTTCGAGCGACATGGCGCGGGTCTCCGGCTGTGTCGCCTAGTGATCTGCCGATGTCCGCTCCTTGTCCAGCGGTCTCGGATGGCCGCCGAAGGAGAGGTTGTGATGGGCCGGAATGGCTTTGCCGTGCTTCCGCTGACGACCGAGCGCTGGGGCGATCTGGCGGATCTCTTCGGGCCGCAAGGGCCTTGCTATGGCTGCTGGTGCAACCATTTCCGCATGCCGCAGCGCCTGCGCAAGCCGCTGCTCGGCGAGGGGGCGCGCCGATTGTTCGAGGAGCGGGTGAAGCAGGGGCCGCCGCCGGGCGTGCTGGCCTATGCCGACGACAAGGCCGTTGGCTGGCTGCAGGTGGG
This sequence comes from Allobosea sp. 05L423, assembly GCF_056397745.1. Taxonomy (NCBI): domain Bacteria; kingdom Pseudomonadati; phylum Pseudomonadota; class Alphaproteobacteria; order Hyphomicrobiales; family Alloboseaceae; genus Allobosea; species Allobosea sp. 05L423. The sequence goes on from NZ_JBFTOA010000001.1 coordinate 196,881, forward strand.
GCCGCGGGCCGATATCCCCGAGTGGAACAATCCGCGCCGCGCCTCGACGCCGCTGGCTGACGCGCCGGCCGAGGACATCAGCAATTGGGCGGCTTCCTGCTTTTTCGTCAGGCGCGGATTTCGCGGGCAGGGCGTCACCGGCGCGTTGATCGAGGGCGCAATCGATTTCGCGCGGGAGAGTGGTGCGCGGCTGATCGAGGCCGCGGCCATGGACAACCGGGAGAAGCGCAGCGCCGACGGGCTCTATGTCGGACCGGAAAGCGTGCTCCGACGCGCCGGCTTCGTCGAGGTGGCCCGGCAGAAGCCGGGGCGGCCTTTGCTCTGGCTGGTGCTGTGACGGGGCGGCTTCGCTTCAGCCGAGGATGAAGTCCCGGATTTCCTGGAAGGCGCCTTCGCGATCGTCGGTGACCACGCCGTGGCCGCAATCGGCGAAGCGCAGGAAGCGGACCTGCCCGGGTGGGAGGCTGGCCGCGATCGTTTCGCTGAAGGCGATCGGCGTGACCGGGTCCTTGTCTCCGGCCATGACGAGGACCGGGCAGGAAACGCGGCCAAGCGCCTCCCGGAAGTCGAAGCGGCCGTGCTCGTTGCCCGGACCGTTGAAATGCTCCCCGGTATCGTTGCGGATGATCGCGCGGCTCAGCCAGCGCCTGTCGCGTGCCTTTTTGCGGGTCGAATAGAACGGCAAGCAGATTTCTCGATAGACCGCGCGCGTCGCATCGGAGGGTGCCGACCAGTAGTTCCGGGCCGCCGCAGCCGCTTCTCTGCCTCCGAACTGCTCGAAGGCTGCGTAAATCTCCTCGAAATCGACCTTGGCTGCCGTGCTCACCAAGATCAGCTTTCCAGCATGGTCGGGATGACGGGTCGCATAGGCCTGGGCCACGAAGCCACCGAAGGAAGTCCCGAGCACAAGAGGTCTATTGATACCGAGCGCATCGCAGAGGCCCTTCACATCATCGCCCCATTGCGCGAGCGTCCAGTGCTCGCGCGGCCCGTCATCGCTGCGGCCGCAGCCGCGATGGTCGTAGTAGACGATCTGGCAGATGTCGCGCAGCGCCGAAAAGCCTGGCTTGTAGATGCTGTGGTCCCCGCCCGGGCCGCCGTGCAGGAGCAGGAGCGTCGGCTTCTCGCGCATCCGCGGCCCGTCCGGAACCAGGCCCGCTCCTTCGACGTCGACATAGAGGCGGACGCCATTCACCTCGACGCGCATGGTCTATAGCTCCAATGGCCGGTCAGCCGCCGAGCCCGGCCAGAAAGGTCGTCAGCCGGTCGAGCGCCAGCCTGCCTTCCGGTCGATCGAGGTCGAACTGGTACTCGTGCGGCAACTTCGGCTCGGTCTCGGGCGGGAAGAACAGCGTGTCGACCTTGACGCCGTGGTCACGCAGCGCCTGGGCCATCACCACGGATTGCGGCGCCAGCGGATCGCCGTTGCCGACTGAAATGAAGCTGCGGGGAAAGGCCTCCGTCACATAGCGAGGCACCGCCGCTTCGGTGATGCGTTCGCTGTCGAAGGGGTTCGACGTACCGAAATAGGCCAGGAGCACGGAGCGGATGAAGCCGCCGAAGGGGCCGGTCAGCTCGAACGACGTCGGGTCGAAGGCGCCGCAGAACAGGACGGTGCCTCGCAGGTTTGCCGGGTCTATGGCCGGCTTCAGGCCGAGCAGTTCGGCATAGTCCTTGCCGGTCAGCCCTGCTGCGAGTTGCGCTGCGATATGGGCACCGGCCGAGTCGCCGGCAAGCACGACCCGGCTGGGGTCGAGGCCGAGGCGCTGGCCTTCGCGTTGCAGGAAGCCGAGCGCTTCGTTCACCTGCAGAACCGGCTCGGGATAGCGGGCTGTCGGTGCGCGCGTGTAGCCCACCGCGACGGCAGGAAATCCGCGCCCGGCGAGAAGCTTGAGATAGGGCGCGACATCCTTGCGGTCGCCGGCGACGAAGGCGCCGCCATGGATCCAGACGAGGGTCGGTCGCCCCGGCGTGGCATCGCCTCGCGGAAGGTAGACATCGAGCCGTGCCTCTTCCGCGGCGCCGTAGCGGATATCGAGCAGCTCGCGGATATCGGCCGGAACATGCTTGGCGAGGGCGGCATCGGTCTTCGATGCGCCGTAGCCGAAGGCAAGCCGCGTCAGCAGGGTCGAAGGCCAGGGCGAAAGGACGAAGGCTGCATAGCCAGCCAGAACAAGGCCGAGGCAGAGCAGGAGAATCCGGGTGGCGCGAGGTCTCATGTCGCGAAGCTAGGCTGCCTCTTCTCCGCGAGCAATGGCGCGGGAGCCGACACGGAATGCCGCGGTCAGTGCCGTTATGTAATCGGCTAAAATATTGATTTTGTTTTGGTATGTCGATCCGCATTAACCTTGCGTTCGTTCGCATCTGCGAAAGGAGCCCCGGCTATGAGGTAGTGACGACCATGAGGCGATTGGGATTGACGGCGAAGATCATGGCGTTCTTCGCGTTGCTGAGCCTCGCCGGAGCGCTCGGCCTCTTCAGTGCGTTGAGCGGTTTCGACGAGGCCCGGCGCATCGATGCTGCGGCCTTTGCCGATATAGGCCTTGCCAGCAGCGCTTCCTTGCTCTCGAGTCGAGTCGCCGCCACCGCGCTGCAGAGCAATGTCGATCCCGAGATGTCCACGCAGCAGGTCGAAGCCATGCTCGAGCGGCTCGACGGCTCCGTCGATCTTGTCGATGCGGCCCGCGCGCATCTGATCTCGGCCTTGCCTGCCGCTTTGCGCGAAGCGAACCCGACCCTGGACGCGAGGATCCGCACCTTCATCGCTTTCCAGCGCGGCATCGTCGACATCGGCCGCCGGGTTTCGGCGAAAGCGGCACTTCTGGAGGCCGGAGCCGACGATGCCCGCATCAATGTCGATCAGATCATCACGACGACATCGGCCTTGCGTGACGAGCTTGCGCGCCGGGCCAGCAAGGCGACGGTCCGTGCCGAGGAGCGCGCAGGCAATGTCCGCCTCCGGACCATTCTGTTTGCCTGCCTGCTGCCGCTCGGCGGCGGTCTCGTGACTTGGCTCCTGCTCCGCAACCATCTGACGCGCCCGCTGCGACGGCTTATGGCCGCGATCGGCGAAGCCGCGGCCTCGGACCGGGTCATCGAGGTGCCCTATCGCGGGAGGGCCGACGAGATCGGCGAGCTCGCCCGCGTCGTGCGCCAGTTCAGCGAAGTCAGGGCGACGCTGGTGACACGCGAGGCGGAGGCGGGCGATGCGCGACGCCACGCGCAGATGCGCAGCACGGAGCTTGCCCGGATAGCGGACGAGTTCGAGGCACGGCTCGGCCTGCTGCTCGGCGAGATCGGCCGGGAGAGCGAGGTGCTGCGCATGGCGCTGCAGGATTCGGCGGTGCGGGTCCATCAGGTCTCGAAGAGCACGGAGACGGCGGCCGCTTCCGTCGATGGAGCCGGCGTCGAGGCGATTCGTTCGACCGAGGCCGCGCTGCGGATGGAGCATGTCATCGGCCAGATCAATGCCGAGGTCAGGCGCGTCTCCGAGATGGCCACGGCCGCAACCCGCGAAGCGGCAGGAACCCACGCTCTGGTCTCGCGTCTGACGGAGAACGCCGCGCAGATCCGCGATGTCGTCGGCATCATCGAGGCGGTCGCGCGCCAGACCAATCTGCTGGCGCTGAACGCCACGATCGAGGCGGCCCGCGCCGGTGCGCAAGGACGCGGCTTCGCCGTCGTCGCAGCCGAGGTGAAGACCCTGGCGAACCAGGCGTCGGAAGCCGCCGCGCGGATCGTCCATCGCATCGCGCAGGCCGACGAAGCCTTGTCCCATGCGGCGCAAGCCGTATCTGCCATCGGAGCGAGCGTCGCCGCGGTCGAGCAGACCGGCACCGAGATCGCCACGATGGTGGGATCGCATGTCGAGCTTCTCGGCTCGCTCGGCGAGACGGTCGGACGCATCTCGGACGTGACTGCGACGGCCGCCATTGCGATGTCCGAGATCGCGACGGCCAATCTGCAGACCGTGGGGCAGGCCGATATGGGTGCTCAGAGCGCCGGCGAACTCGATCGGCGGATCAATGCGCTTCAGGTGGAGGCAGGAGCCTTCGTGCGGCGCCTGCGCATGGCCTGATCGGTTTCGGCATCGTTGCGCTTGCCTTCGCGGGGCGACTCGGCCCCATTTGCGCCATGCCCGTTTCGACGATTCCCTCGCGATGAGCTGGTCGCCCCAGCAGGATGCGGCTTTGACCGCCGTGGCGCGCTGGCTGCAGGCCGGCGAGCCGCAGCTCTTCCGCATGTTCGGCTATGCCGGCACCGGCAAGACGACGCTCGCGCGCCATATCGCCGAGGCGGTCGACGGCGAGGTCGTCTTCGCCGCCTATACCGGCAAGGCCGCGCTCGTGTTGCGCAACAAGGGCTGCCATGGCGCGCAGACCATTCACTCGCTGATCTATCGCTCGCGCGGGGTCGAGGAGGAGAGTCCGACCTTCGTGCTCAACCGCGAGAGCGCCGCCACCAAGGCCAAGCTGATCATCATCGATGAATGCTCGATGGTGGACGAGGAGCTGGGTCGCGACCTGCTCTCCTTCGGCACGCCGGTTCTGGTTCTGGGCGACCCGGCGCAGCTGCCGCCGGTGAAGGGCGGGGGCTTCTTCACCGAGCAGGAGCCCGACGTGATGCTGACCGAGGTGCATCGGCAGGCGGCGGACAACCCGATCGTGCGGATGTCGATGATCGTGCGCGAGGGCGGCCGGCTCGACTATGGCGACTATGGCCCCAGCCGCGTGATCCGGCGCGAGGAGGTCAATCCCGAGATCGTCATGACGGCCGATCAGGTCCTGGTCGGGATGAACAAGACGCGGCGCAACTACAACGCCCGCATCCGCCAGCTCATGGGCCGCACGGACAACAGCCCGGTTGCAGGCGAGAAGCTGGTCTGCCTGCGCAACGACAAGAGCAAGGGCCTGCTCAACGGCGGCTCCTGGATCGTGCAGGAGATCAAGACCTCGAAGAAGGGGCTGGTCACCATGCGGGTGACGCCGGAGGACGACACCGGCGCCAAGGCGGTAAAGGTCTCGGTGCTGCCGAACTTCTTCGACGGGACCGAGGAGGAGGTGCCGTGGGAGCTGCGCAAGCACACCGACGAGTTCACCTTCGGCTACGCCCTGACGGTGCACAAGTCGCAGGGCTCGCAATGGGACGACGTGGTGCTCTTCGACGAGAGCTTCGCCTTCCGCGAGCACCGGGCGCGCTGGCTCTATACGGGGCTGACGCGCGCGGCCGAAACGATCACGGTGGTGATGTAGGGACGAGCGTCCTGTTGGGGGTGGTGGGAAGCGGACATTGCCAAGGGTCGAGCAGCACACCCCGTGCGCTGCCGAAGGCTCCCCCCAAGAGGTTGGACATACATGACGGGGCATCGTTGTGATTGTGAAACGGCCCCGTCGTTGCGACGTGCAGAACGATACGACTAGTCGCCACCGGCGCCTCGCAGTTGCGCCTCGATCTTGCTCAGGTTGAACGATCCCGGCGACTGGCTCGGCGGATAGTCCTTCATGGACAGGAGGAACTGCGCCGCAAGTCCCTGGATCGGTACGACGACGAACGCTCGATCCATGAACCAGTCGTTATACGTGTTGGAGTTGTGCTGCGCCTTCTCGAATGGGTCCCGGCGCAGGTGGAACAGCAGCGGCGCCCGCAGCTCGACGAACGGCTCGCGCCAGACGCCGAAGGCTTGACCGCGGTTCTCCAGGAAGACGACCTTCCAGTCCTGGTAGCGAGCGGCGACGACCTGGCCGTCATCATTGACGTACCAGAACTCGTTGCGCGGCGATTCCTTCACCTTGCCGCTGAAGTAGTCGAGCATGTTGTAGCCGTCGGGATGGGCGCGGTATTTCCGGCCCGCGAAGGTATCGCCCTTCATCAGCCGTTCCTTCACGTCCGGCATGCCGGCGGCCGTCAGCAGCGTGATGAGCCAGTCCTCATGCGCCACGATGCCGTTCAGCGTCGTGCCGGCCGGGAATTTTCCGGGCCAGCGCACGAAGGCCGGCACGCGATAGGCGCCTTCCCAGTTCGAGTTCTTCTCGCTGCGGAACGGCGTCGTGCCGGCATCCGGCCAGGCATTGTAATGCGGGCCGTTATCGGTCGAGTAGAAGACGATGGTGTCGTTGGCGAGGCCTTGATCGTCCATGAACTTGAGCAGGTCGCCCACCATGGCGTCGTGCTCGACCATGCCGTCAGAATACTCGTCCTGGCCCGACTTGCCGCGGTTGGCAGCCTTCACATGTGTCCGGTAATGCATCCGCGTCGCGTTCCACCAGCAGAAGAACGGCTTGTTGGCCGCCTTCTGTCGGCTGATGAAATCCTTGGCTGCCGCGACCGTCTCCTCGTCGATCGTCTCCATCCGCTTCTTGGTGAGCGGACCGGTATCCTCGATCTTGCCATCGACGGTTGCCTTGATCACGCCGCGCGGGCCGAACTTTCTGCGGAATTCCACGTCCTTGGGATAGTCGAAGTTCTCCGGCTCTTCCGACGCATTGAGATGGTAAAGGCTGCCGAAAAACTCGTCGAAACCGTGCCGCGTCGGCAGGTGTTCATCCTGGTCGCCGAAATGGTTCTTGCCGAACTGGCCTGTGGCGTAGCCCTTGTCCTTGAGCAGGGCGGCGATCGTCGGGTCGCTGGCCTGCCAGCCTTCCTTGGCGCCGGGCAGGCCCACCTTGGTCATGCCGGTGCGCACCGGCACCATCCCGCTGATGAAGGCCGCACGGCCCGCCGTGCAGCTCTGCTGGCCGTAATAGTCGGTAAAGGAGACGCCTTCACGTGCGATCCGGTCGATGCCGGGCGTCATGTAACCCATCATGCCGCGGTTGTTGTGGCTGATGTTCCAGGTGCCGATGTCGTCACCCCAGATAATAAGGATGTTCGGCGGACGAGCGGAGGTCGTAGCAGGTGCCGTCTGCGCCTGCGCCACCTGGACTGGCGCCGCCGCGCCGAGGGCGGAGGCGGCGGCAAGCGTCGTACCGCCCAGCAGGATCTTGCGTCTGTCCAGGGCATGATCGCCCTGCGGCATCGTTCCGGTGACAGTCTTCGAAGGCAAGCCGGTCGTCATCGTAATCCTCCTCGTCAAGGTGGTTCTACGGAGACAAAGCGCATCTAAACTCAGTACGTGCTCTTATGCTGGCGAATGGAACCTAGCAGCTCTCTAGGGAAGGCGCACTTGACGTTTCTGGGCGTCAGAGCTTAGCCGAGGAAACTGCGAAGGCAGACACGGCCGATCAATTTGAATTACGCGATTGGACTGTTCGTGAGGGCCGTTCCAGCCGTTCCTTCGCATTCCGAATGCCGTCAAATGTCGGCCACGTCGCGCGTCCGGACATTGGTCCGTTGCCTGCAACAGGGCATGTCCCGAAGCGGGAAGCAACGAACGGCGCTACTCCTCCAGCGCCTCAATCATCGCCACCCGCGTCGCGTGCCGGCCGCCCTCGAACTGGGCGGTCAGGAACGCATCCACGATATCGAGCGCCAGCCCTTCGCCCACCACGCGCACGCCGATCGACAGCATGTTGGCATCGTTGTGCTGGCGGATCATGCGGGCTGAGAATGTGTCGGCACAGACGCCGCAACGGATGCCCTTGACCTTGTTCGCCGCCATCATGATGCCCTGGCCGGTGCCGCATAGGATGATGCCAAACCGGCAATCGCCGGAGGCGACGAGCCGCGCCGCCGCTTCGCCGTGCTTGGGATAGTGTGTGCTCTCCGGCGTCGTCGGTCCGATGTCCACCACCCAGCCCTGCGTCGCAATATGAGCGGCAATAGCCTGCCGGAGCTGAATGGCGGCGTGGTCGCTGGAGAGGACGATGCGATTGCTGGCTATCAAGGCGAAGTCGTCCCGTTTCCCGAGGTAATCTGGCAGCTCGGCCGAGTTGAATCAGGTGCTTTTTGTTTCGTCAATTCTTCCCGTTCTTCGAATGGCTGCAACCTGCCGAATGCGGACAGGGGCGATGCCTGGAAGGGGTCGGGAGCGGGCTGTCTGGATGTTCCACGAGCCGAGCCTCACCGTCGAACATTGCCGAATTGTCATGAATCTCTTTGCTTTTTTGCCATAGTCGCTGCGGATGCTGGTGGGGATGGTCAGCGGAGGCCGGCGGCATGGCGGGACCGGACGATCTGAAGGCGGGGGCGGTGGCCCTCCTGCGCTTTGGTCTCGGGCCGAAGCCGTGGCAGGGCGAGGTGATACGCCGGCAGGCGCGGGACCGGCTGCTGGCCGAGATCGCGGCCGGGGTCGTCGCGCAGCCTCAGGGCGTGCTGCTTTCAGGCGCGGCCGAGATTGGCAAGGCACTCTACGCTTTCGAAGACGATGAGAAGCGGGAGCGCGAGGCCAGGCGTATGGCTATGCCGCAGCCCGCTCAGGGCATGCAGGTCGCCAACGCGGCGCAGGCCGACGCGCAGCCGGCTCCTTCGCAGAGCCAAATGGCGCAGGCTCCGAAGGCGTCGAGCGAGCCGGCGCTGCCCTATCGCACCTATCGCGACGAGGTGAAGGCGCGGGTCGATCTGGCGCTCGCGGCCGAGACCGGCCTCACCGAACGGCTGGTGATGTTCTGGTCGAACCATTTCTGCATCGGCGCGACCAAGAGCAACATGTCCCGGATCATGGCGGGAAGCTATGAGCGCGAGGCGATCCGCCCCCATGTCTTCGGCCGCTTCGAGGACATGCTGGTCGCGGCGGAGAGCCACCCGGCGATGCTCGACTTCCTCGACAACCGCCAGTCCGTCGGCCCCAATTCCGCCGCCGGCCGGCGGCGCGGGCGCGGGCTGAACGAGAACCTCGCCCGCGAGATCATGGAACTGCACACGCTCGGCGTCTCCGGCGGCTACAGCCAGGCGGACGTCACCAATCTCGCCCGCATCATCACCGGCTGGACCGTCGTGGGGCGCGAGGGCGTGCTCGGCTTTCCCGGCTCCTTCGCCTTCAACGCCGGCCTGCACGAGCCGGGCGTGACGCCGCTGCTCGGCCGCTCCTACGATCAGCCGGGCCGGGCGCAGGGCGTTGCGGCCCTGACAGACCTCGCCCGCCATCCCGCCACCGCGCGGTTCATCGCGACCAAGCTCGTACGCCATTTCGTGGCGGACGATCCTCCGCGCGAGCTCGTCGAGCTTCTGGCCGCGACTTTCCGCCAGAGCGGCGGAGATTTGCCCGCTGTGTACCGGGCGCTGATTGGCAGCAACGCGGCATGGACGGCGCCGGCAAGCAAGATGCGCTCGCCGCAGGAGTTCCTGATCGCCTCCTATCGGGCGCTGGGCCGACAACCCGATTTCGGCCAGATCGCCGGGCCGCTGGCGGCGATGGGGCAGCCCTTCTGGCAGCCCTCCGGGCCGAACGGCTATGCCGACACCAATGCCGCCTGGGCCTCGGCCGAAGGCATCAAGACGCGCATCGATGTCGCCGCCGGTTGGGGCCGGCAGGCGGCGAACGCGGTGCCGGACCCGCGTGGCCTGAGCGAGGAGATTCTCGGTCCGATTCTCTCGCCCGAGACGAAGCAGGCGGTGGCGCGGGCGGAGAGCCGCCCGCAGGCGCTGGCGCTGCTGCTGATGTCGCCCGAATTCCAGCGGAGGTGAGGCCGATGGATCACCACGACGATGACGATGACTGCGAACGGATGACACCGTCGCGGCGCGCCGCGCTCGGCGCGGCGGGCGCTCTCTTCGCCTGGTCCTTCGTGCCCAAATTTGCCTATGCGGCGCCGGGCAGCCGCGACCCGCGCTTCCTGCTGGTGGTGCTGCGCGGAGCGCTCGATGGGCTTTCGGCTGTTCCGCCGCTCGGCGATCCCGACTATGCCGGCCTGCGCGAGGGCATCGCGCTCGCCAAGGACGGCCCCGAGGCGGCGCTGCCACTCGACGGCTTCTTCTACCTGCATCCGGCAATGCCGAATCTCGCCCGGCTCTATCGGGAGGGGCGGGCGGCGATCGTCCACGCCGCCGCGACGGGCTATCGCGAGCGCTCGCATTTCGATGGGCAGGATGTGCTGGAGAGCGGGCAGCCGGGGCCGGGCCACACCGAGAACGGCTGGCTCAACCGGCTGATCGCGAGCCTGCCGGCCGGGGAGGGCATCTCGCGCAAGGGCGTCCTCGGCGTCGGCGTCGTGCCGCCGCTGGTGGTGCGCGGACAGGCGCCGGTGCTGGGCTGGGCGCCGCCGCGCATGGCGCGGGCCGGCGTCGATCTGACGATGCGGCTGGCCGATCTCTACGGTCAGCGCGATCCTGGCCTCGCCGCAGCCTTGCAGCAGGCGATCGAGACGGAGGGTGTAGCAAGGCGCAGCGGCATGGCTGAGCCGAAGGGCGGCGGTGGGCCGGATACGGCCGACGGCATGCGCCGGATCGCCGAGGGTGTCGCCGGGCTCGTCGGTGCCGATGACGGGCCGCGCATCGCCGCGCTCGCCTTCGAGGGATGGGACACTCATGCCAATGAGGGCGGCGCCAAGGGGCGTCTGGCGAATCTGCTCGGCGGGCTCGACGGGGCTTTCGCGGCGCTGGAGCGCGGGCTGGCGCCGGTCTGGAAGGATACGGTGGTGATGGTCGCGACCGAGTTCGGCCGCACGGCTGCCGTCAACGGAACGGTCGGCACCGATCACGGCACCGGCACGGTCGCCTTCCTCGTCGGCGGGGCGGTGAAGGGCGGCCGGATGATCACGGACTGGCCGGGGCTCAAGCCCGAACAGCTCTACCAGAACCGCGACCTCAGGCCCACGACCGACATCCGCGCGGTCGCGAAGGGCGTGGTTGCGGATCTCTTCGGCTTGTCCGGGCCGGTTCTGGCCGAGAAGGTGTTTCCGGGAACGGGGGACTTAAAGCCCGTGCAGGGGCTGGTGGTTTAGCGCTGTGCGTCATGCTCGCCCTTGTGGCGAGCATCCACGTCTCGTGCGTTGAACCCGAAGGTGGCGTCAAGACGTGGGTGGTCGGGACAAGCCCGACCATGACGTGGATCTCCGAAGCGCCGGCCTCAAGCCCAGGCGCGTTGCTTCAGTTTGTCCTCGAAGGCCTCGATCTTCGAGGCCTTCTCCATGGTCAGGCCGATGTCGTCCAGGCCGTTGAGCAGGCAGTGCTTGCGGAAAGGGTCGATCTCGAAGGTGATCTCGCCGCCGTCCGGGCCCTTGATCGTCTGCTTCTCGAGGTCGATCGTCAGCGTCGCGTTGGAGCCGCGGGCGGCATCGTCGAACAGCATGTCGAGCTGCTCGGGCGTGACCTTGATCGGCAGGATGCCGTTCTTGAAGCAGTTGTTGTAGAAGATGTCGGCGAAGCTCGTGGAGATCACGCAGCGGATGCCGAAGTCGAGCAGCGCCCAAGGGGCATGCTCACGCGAGGAGCCGCAGCCGAAATTGTCGCCGGCGACGAGGATCTCCGCCTTGCGATAGGCCGGCTGGTTCAGCACGAAATCGGGATTCTCCGAACCGTCCTCCTTGTAGCGCATCTCGGAGAACAGCGCGGTGCCGAGGCCGGTGCGCTTGATCGTCTTCAGATACTGCTTGGGGATGATCATGTCGGTATCGACATTGACCACCTTCATCGGGGCGGGCGTCGAGGTCAGCGTGGTGAAGGGCTGCATGGTTCTTGTCCTTGCGTGAAGGCCGGCTCAGCCGGCCGCCTGTTCGATGGCTTCCATGTCCTCGTCGGAGAAGCCGAAATGGTGGCCGATCTCGTGGACCATCACGTGGGTGACGATGGCGCCCAGGCTCTCGTCATTTTCCGCCCAATAGTCGAGTATCGGCCTGCGGTAGAGATGGATGGTGTTGGGCATCTGGCCGGTCTGAGGCGAATAGCCCTGCTGGGGCAGGCCGACGCCGCTGAACAGGCCGAGCAGGTCGAAGGGGCTTTCCGCCTCCAGCTCCTTCAGCACGTCGTCCTCGGGAAACTCGGTTACGTTGAAGACGACGTCGGCGCAGAGCGCACGGAACTCTTCCGGCAGGCGGTCGAAGGCGGCCTGCGCCAGCACCTCCAACGCCTCCAGCGACGGGGCCCTGGCCCCATCCCAGTCGATTTCCGTGCCCTTGTTCACCACGGCGTCCATATCCGTCACCAGATCTTCAGCTGATGGCCGAGCCACCAGGCCAGCACGACGACGCCCAGCAGCGAGAGGGACCGGCCGATGCGCCGGCCCCAGAGCTCGACCCTGTCGCCCTCGGGCGCGTCCGCGCCCGAGAAGTGCTGTGCCGCCCGGCCCATCGAGGAGCCGAGCAGGCTTTCGCTGTCGCGCTTGACGCGCTCGAGCGCAGCCTTGGCCTCGGCTTCGCGTGCGGTTTCGCGGGGATCGTTCGACATGATGCGGTCCCCGCCTCTGTGGCTCAGCCCAGCGTGCGCACGTCGACGAAGTGGCCGATCAGCGCCGCCGCCGCCGCCATCGCCGGCGAGACGAGGTGCGTACGGCCGCGATAGCCCTGGCGGCCCTCGAAGTTGCGGTTCGAGGTCGAGGCCGCGCGCTGGCCCGGCTTGAGCTGGTCCGGATTCATGCCGAGGCACATCGAGCAGCCCGGCTCGCGCCATTCGAAACCGGCGGCGAGGAAGATCTTGTCGAGGCCTTCCAGCTCCGCCTGCTGCTTCACCAGGCCGGAGCCCGGCACGATCATGGCATAGTCCAGGCTGTCATGGATCTTCTTGCCTTCGACGATCTTGGCGACCGTGCGCAGATCCTCGATGCGGCCGTTGGTGCAGGAGCCGATCCAGATCACGTCGAGCGGGATCTCCGTCATCTTCGTGCCGGCGGAGAGGCCCATATACTCGAGCGCGCGCTTCTTCGAGGCGCGCTTGACCTCGTCTGCAATGAGCTCCGGATCGGGCACCGCGCCGAGCACCGAGATGACGTCCTCCGGGCTCGTGCCCCAGGAAACGATCGGCGGCAGGTTGGCGGCGTCCAGCTTCACGATGCGGTCGAAATGCGCGCCCTCGTCGGAGCGCAGCGTCTCCCAGTAGCGGACGGCGGCGTCCCAGCCCTCGCCCTTCGGGGCCTTGGGGCGGCCCTGCAGGTAGTCGAAGGCCTTCTGGTCGGGCGCGACCATGCCGGCGCGGGCGCCGCCCTCGATCGACATGTTGCAGACCGTCATGCGGCCTTCCATGGAGAGGCCGCGGATGGCCTCGCCGGCGTACTCGATCACCGAGCCGGTGCCGCCGGCGGTGCCGATCTCGCCGATGATGGCGAGCGTGATGTCCTTGGCGCCGACCCCGGGAGCAGGCGTGCCGTCCACCTGGACGAGCATGTTCTTCGCCTTCTTCTGGATCAGCGTCTGCGTAGCCAGCACATGCTCGACCTCGGAGGTGCCGATGCCGTGGGCGAGCGCCCCGAAGGCGCCGTGCGTCGAGGTGTGCGAGTCGCCGCAGACGATCGTGGTGCCCGGCAGGGTGAAGCCCTGCTCGGGGCCGACGATGTGAACGATGCCCTGACGCTTGTCGAGCTCGTTGAAGTACTCGACGCCGAAGTCCCTGGCGTTCTTCGCGAGCGCCTCGACCTGGATGCGGCTTTCCTCTTCCTGGATGCCCTTGGAGCGGTCGGTCGTCTGGATGTTGTGGTCGACGACGGCGAGCGTCTTCTCCGGCGAACGGACCTTGCGGCCGGTCATGCGCAGGCCCTCGAAGGCCTGCGGGCTGGTGACCTCGTGGACGAGGTGGCGGTCGATGTAGAGCAGGCAGGTGCCGTCGTCCTGCCGATCGATGACGTGATCGTCGAAGATCTTGTCGTAGAGGGTGCGGGGGCCTGTTGACGCAGTCATGGCTTGGTCTCGGTCTTGGGAACTGTGATCTGGAATATCGATGGATCGCTGCGCCGGTCATTCCGACGCGCTCAAAACAGTCGCCTGTCGCCGGCCGCAAGAGCGGCCGGTCTCAGGCGCCGGTAAGGCCCGCGGCGATGGAGGCGGTGAAGCGGCCGAAGAAGCGCCACGGCAGGCGGGCATGGTCGTGCAGCGCGGCAAAATCCTGCGTCGTCGGCAGGGGCGGCAGATGGCCCTCTCCCTGCACGGCGCTGAAGCGCTGCAACTGATGCTCACACGGCGACATGGCCACTATGTAGCAGTTCCAATGAAGCCGGACAATCGGCGCCGTCGCAGGAGCGTCATCGCCGCGGCGCAGGGGTGGGCGGTGAGCAGCCTGCGCGTCACAGCTCGCTGCGCAACTGCCAGAGCTCCGGGAAAAAGGAGCGTTCGAGCGCGGTCTTCAGGAACTTCAGGCCACTGGAGCCGCCTGTGCCCGGCTTGAAGCCGATGATGCGTTCGACAGTCTTCACGTGGCGGAAGCGCCATTGCTGGAACTGGTCTTCGAGATCGACCAGTTCCTCGGCGAGCTCGTAGAGATCGAAATGGTGCTGCGTGTCCCGATAGATCGTGAGCCACGCCGCCTTCACCATCTCGCTCGCCACGTGCGGCACGCTCCAGTCGCGCTCGATGCAGTCGGCCGGGATCGGCAGCCCGCGCCGGGCGAGCAGGCGCAGCGCCTCGTCATAGACGCTCGGCGCGTCCAGCAGCGCCTGCAGATGGGCGTAATGCTCGGGATGGTGCCGGTGCATCGCCAGCATGCGCGGGTCCTTGGCGCCGAGGCGGAATTCCAGCGCGCGATACTGATAGGACTGGAAGCCGGAGGATTGGCCGAGCGCGTCGCGGAAGGCCAGGTAGTCGGCCGGCGTCATCGTCGAGAGCACGTCCCAGGCAGTGACGAGCTGGGCCTGGATGCGCGAGACGCGCGCCAGCGACTTGAAGGCGGGCTGGAGCTGGTCGGCGCGGATCGCCGCGATGGCGCCGTCGAGCTCGTGCGCCGCCAGCTTCAGCCAGAGCTCCTGGACCTGATGGATGGTGATGAAGAGCAGTTCGTCCGGGGCGTCGCTCAGCGGCTTCTGTGCCGCGAGCAGCAGATCGAGGCCAAGATAGGAGCCGTAATCCATGCGCTCCTTGAAGTCCGTCTGCATGCCGGGTTCGATGCGGCTGTGGTGCTCGCCTGTGCCGGTGCCCATCGTTCTGACCTCCTCGCCGCGCGCCTTGACGAGGCGAAGGCGGCCTATATTTTAAGTTTAAAGTATTTTGGCATGCGGACAAGGCGGACAGGACGTGACGATGGCGATCGATCCAGCGACGACCGTTCCCGCTCGGCTCGACCGATCGCCCTTCGATCTGGCTGCCGACTTCTCCCATTTCCGCCAGAACTGGCCGGATCGACTGCATTTCGCCGCTCACAGCCATCATTTCTGGCCCGATGTCACGCGCGAGGCGCATCTGCGCTGCTGGGACGATGCCGCCCGCCTGGTCGATGGCAAGTGGGAGGAGGTGCTTGGCCCGGTCTGGCGGAAGGTGGCGCAAGGCGTGGCTGGGCATCTCAACCTGCCCGGCATCGATGGGCTCGTGCCGGCCAACAACACCCATGAATTCGTCAACCGGCTGCTGTCCTGCCTGCCGCGCGAGCGCACGCCGCGCATCCTGACTGATGACGCCGAATTCCATTCCTTCCGGCGGCAGATCGAGCGGCTGGCGGAGGAGGGGCTGGTCACGCTCACCGTCGTGCCGGCCGAGCCCTTCGCAGACCTGACGGAGCGGCTGATCGCGGCGGCGAAGGCGGGCGACCCCGACATGGTCTTCGTCAGCCAGGTGCAGTTCAATTCCGGCTATGCGCTGACCGATCTGGAGGGGCTCGTTGCGGGTGTCGGCGCGCCGGGTCGTCTCGTCGTCATCGACGGCTATCACGGCTTCCTGGCGCGGCCGACCGATCTCTCCGCCATCGCCGACAAGGCCTTCTACATCGCCGGCGGCTACAAATACGCCATGGCGGGCGAGGGCGCCTGCTTCATGCACTGCCCGCCCGGCTTCGCCATGCGGCCGCGCGACACCGGTTGGTACGCCTCGTTCGGCGCGCTCTCCGGCCCGCAGGGCGGCGTCGGCTATGCCGAGACCGGCTGGCGCTTCATGGGCGCGACCTTTGATCCCTCCGGCCTCTACCGCATGGGGGCGGTGTTCGACTGGCTCGGCGCGAAGGGCCTCGACGCGGCGGCGATCCACGGCCACGCCCATGCCTTGCAAGGTATCGTCACGGAGGGGCTGGCGCGCCGGCCTTGTGGCGTACTCGCGCCGGAGAACCTCATGCTGCCGCTCTCCGAACCGGCACGCGGCAATTTCCTCACGTTCCGCCATGCGGACGCGCCGCTCTGGTACGAACGACTGGCACAAGCGGGCGTCACCGTTGACCTGCGCGGCGACAGGTTGCGCCTGGGCTTCGGGCTCTATCAGAACGCTGACGACGCGGAGCTTCTGCTGGAGCGCTTTGCGACGCTGGCCTGACGCCAGATCGCCTAGCGGCGCGAGGTGTCGACGCTGACGACCACCGACATGCCGGGCGCCAGCTCTTCCGCCAGCGGCTGGCCCGGGTCGATGGCGATGCGGACCGGCACGCGTTGCGCGATCTTGATGAAGTTGCCAGTGGCGTTGTCCGCCCGGATGATGCTGAACTCGGAGCCTGCCGCGGGAGAAAAGCGCTCGATCCTGCCGGTGAGCGTGGCATGGCGCAGCGCATCGACCGTGAAGGTCACAGGCTGGCCGACACGCATGCCGGGCAGTTGGGTTTCCTTGAAGTTGGCGATCACCCAGGTCTGGGCGGGCACCAGCGTCATCAACTGCGTGCCGGCAGAGACATATTGGCCGAGCCGGGCCGAGACCTCGCCCAGGCGCCCGTCCTGCGGGGCGGTGATGCGGGTGTTGCTGAGATCGATCTCGGCGAGATGGACGGTGGCCTCGGCGCCCTCGACCGCGGCGACGAGCGACTGGCGGTTGACGATGGCGGTTTGAATATCCTGCCGCGCCACTTCTGCAGCGGCATTGCTGGCGGCTAGGGAGGCGCGGGCCTGGTCGAGCGCTTGCTGGCTCTGGTCGGTGCTGGTCTGGCTGACGACGCCGCGCTCGCGCAGCGGCTCGATGCGGCCCCAGTTCGCCTCGGCGGTGCGCAGTGCGGCCTCGGCGCTGGCGACATTCGCCACCGCGGCACGCAGCCGGGCCTCGGCGGAGGCGCGGGCCTGATCCGAATTGGCGAGCGCCGCACGCTGGGCAGCGAGCGAGGCCCGGGCCTGCTCCAGCTTCTGCGCATAGATGCGGTCGTCGATGCGCAGAAGCAGATCGCCCTGCTTCACCGCGGCGAAATCTTGCACCGGCACCTCTGCGACGTAGCCGGCGAGCTGCGGTGCGATCACCGTGACCTGGCCGCGGACATAGGCGTTCTCGGTGGTCTCGATGGCGCTGGCGAAGGGCGGCAGCCGCCAGGCGAACAGGATCACGGCGAGGCCGGCGAGGCCGATGGCCAGGGCGACGTAGGTCGAAAGGGAGCGGAAGAGGCGGGTCATGGTCGGTGCATTGATCAGCCGGCTGCGGGAGCAGGGGCGGTGGCGGAGAGCGCCTTGAGGCGCAGGACGGCGAGATGGAGGAAGAGTCCGGCCAGTGCGAGGCCGGCGAGCAGCGAGATGAGCAGGAAGGCGTCGTTGTAGGCGAGGACGGTCGCTTCCCGCGTCGCCTGCTGGGCGAGCAGCGCCACGCCCTCGGCGCGCGTCAGGGCCGTGTCGGTCAGGACATGGCCGTAACTACCGCCGAGCTGGCCGATGCGTTGGGCGACGAGCGGATCGGACATCGCGAAATGCTCGGCGAGCACATGGTAGTGGAAGCTGGTGCGCAGCGTGATGAAGCTGCCGAAGATGGCCGAGCCAAGCAAGCCGCCGATGCTCTGGGTGAACAGGAAGACGGTGATGAAGCTCAGGATATAGACCGGGCCGCGCGCGATCGCGCTGCCCATGCCCTGCGCCATCGCCGTCGGCAGGTAAAGCCCCGAGCCGTAGGCGACGAGCGCCTGGCT
This sequence comes from Allobosea sp. 05L423, assembly GCF_056397745.1. NCBI lineage: Bacteria > Pseudomonadati > Pseudomonadota > Alphaproteobacteria > Hyphomicrobiales > Alloboseaceae > Allobosea > Allobosea sp. 05L423. The sequence continues at coordinate 214,683 of NZ_JBFTOA010000001.1, forward strand.
CAGATAGATGTCGTGCGGCCGGGTCAGGCTGGTCGCGCCGCTGTCGAGCCAGGCGCCCAGCGAGACGCAGGCCAGCGCCACACCGTAGAACCAGTTCTCGCGGCCCGGCCGCAGCAGCAGCGCGCAGGTCAACCCTCCCGCCAGGATCGCGCAGAAGATGACCGTATAGAGCGACAGCGTCTGCTCGTTCTGGATGCCGAGGGCCTGGAAGAAATTGGAGGCGCCAACCGTCTGTTCCGCCAGGAGCACGCGCAGCAGCAGCAATGCGCCGGCGAAGTGCAGAGTCGTCGGGCTCGTCAGCCAGCGGATGTCGATGAGCGGGCTGTCGCGATGCAGCTCGATGATCGCGGCCAGCATCAGGCAGAGAATGGCGCAGGCGAGGAGCCAGCCGAGCCAGGGCGCCTCGAACCACCAGTAGATCCGGCCGAGGCTGAGCACGACGGCGATCGAGCCGAAGCCGATGGCGATGAACAGGTAGCTGACGAGATCGAGCGGGCCGATGCACTTCACCCGCGGCGGCGAGGTCAGCGGCAATGCGTAGACGAAGCCGAAGGCGAGCAGGGCGAGCCCCATCTCGAACAGGGTCAGGCCGTGGAAGCCGCCTATATCGAGCAGCCAGGGCGAGATGAGCCGAGTCACGGGGATGCCGAGCGTGGTGTTGGTGAGCGCCAGCGAGATCCCGACAGTAAGCTTCTTCGGGGGCGGCAGCGGCTCGATCATGTAGAAGAAGGCGAGGGAGGACATCGGCGCCGCCGCCATGCCGCTCATGAAGCGGACCACCACGGCCGATTGCAGATCGCGGACGAAGAGGAGGTTAAGCAGCGTCGCAAAGACGAAGCCGGCCAGGCTGATCTCGGCGAAATTGCGCAGTCCGTACTGCATCCGGATCTTGATCAGCGCGATCGAGAGCGAGACGTTCGGCGCCATGTAGGCGGCGATCAGCCAGTTGGTCTCGGCGAGGGTGGCACCGAGCTCGCCCTGGATCTGGTAGACATTGGTGTTGACGATGTTCTGGCCGACCTGCTGCGTCATCGCCAGTGTTACCGAGGCGAGCATATAGGCGAGCGCACGGGCGGGCGGCATGGTGAGGCCGAACGGTTGCGCGGCCGGGGCGGTCGTGGTTTCGGGCGCGCTCATGGGGCCACGCTCCGTCCGGCGGCGATGTTCCGCGAGGTGCGGCGCAGGACGCCGAGCGCCGCTTCCAGCTCCTCGGGTGCGATCCCCTGCAGGATGCCGGCGCGCAGCTCGGCGAGGAAGTTCAGGATGTCCTGCGCCTGAGCGCGGGCGGTCTCCGTGAGGAAGACGCGGCGGGCGCGGCGGTCACCTTCGACGGCGCGGCGCTCGATCATGCCGTTGCGTTCGAGGCCGTCGAGGAGACGCACCAGCGTCGGCTGCTCGATGTCGAGCAGGCCTGCGAGATCGGACTGGATCGGGCCGTCTTCCTTGGCGAGCTCCATCAGCAGCCGGGCGCGCGAGAGGGTCAAACCCATGTCGCGGGCGCGCTCGTCGACGAGCGCCCTCAGCTTCCGGTTGACGGCAGCGAGCTCGGCAGTGAAGGCGGCCTGAAGCGGGGCGAGGTCCATGACGCTGATATAAATAGCATGCTAATGATTATCTTACTTATATGCGACATTGATGCATATCAAATGCGGATATTGCGTCGCGATATGCGTTTCTGGAATGGGTCGAGATGGCCCTGGGCAATAAAAAAACGCGGCCCCGAAGGACCGCGTTTCAATCTCTTTGCACTGAGGCTGCGGCTTACTTGCCGGCTGCCTTCGAGCCCTTGGCCGGCTTGGCCTCGACGCGCTCGGCGATACGGGCCGACTTGCCGCGGCGATCGCGCAGGTAATAGAGCTTGGCGCGGCGCACCTTGCCCTTGCGGACCACCTTGATCGAGTCGAGGTTCGGCGAGAAGAGCGGGAAGACGCGCTCGACACCCTCGCCATAGGAAATCTTGCGGACGGTGAAGCTCTGGTTGAGGCCGCCGCCGTTGCGGGCGATTACGACGCCCTCATAGGCCTGGACGCGAGTGCGCTCGCCTTCCTTGACCTTGACGTTGACCTGCACGGTGTCACCGGGCTGGAACTGGGGGATGTTCTTGCCGTCGCTGAGCTTGGTGATCTGCTCGGCATCGAGCTGTTCGATGATGTTCATGGGTCTCTCCATGGCCGTGTTCGCGTGCGGGCACGCTGGCGTTACGGCGCGCTGTTTTCAGTTGAGAGCGCGGCCATACAGGAGCGCGGTGGATTTGTCGAGCGGCAATGCCGGCAAAGCGCGTCGGCGCCTATTCGCTTGTTGGCGATCCGCGCGGCATGCTTAGCCTTGCCCGAACCGAGACGCCACATCGACCGGACGCAGGCCATGACCGACCAAGCCACCAAGATCGCCCTTGTGACGGGTGCCGCGCGCGGCATCGGGCTTGCCACCGCCAAGCGCTTTCTCGCCGAAGGCTGGCAGGTCGGCCTGCTCGACATCGACGGGGCGGGGCTCGAGCGGGCCGCGGCCGAGATCGCGCAACCGGCGCGGACGCTGGTGCTGACCTGCGACGTCGCCGATCCGGCGCAGCTGGAGGCTGCCTTTGCCGGGCTCGCCAAGCGCTTCGGGCGGCTCGACGCGCTCGTCAACAATGCCGGCACGGCGGTGTTCAAACCGCTGCTGGAGACGACCTATGAGGAGTGGCAGCGGGTGCTTGCGGTCAACCTCACCGGCCCGTTCCTGGCGACACAGCTCGCCGCGCCGCTGATGGCCGACAATGGCGGCGGCGCTATCGTCAACATCACCTCGATCTCGGGCCTGCGCGCCTCGACTTTGCGCGTTGCCTACGGCACCTCGAAGGCGGCGCTGGCACATCTGACCAAGCAGCAGGCGGCGGAGCTCGCGGGCCTCGGTATCCGCGTCAACGCGGTCGCGCCGGGGCCGGTGGAGACGGCGATGGCCAAGGCCGTGCACAGCCCCGAGATCCGCGCGGACTACCGCGACGCGATTCCGCTTGGCCGCTACGGGCTGGAGGAGGAATTGGCCGAGTCGATCTTCTTCCTGTGCTCGGAGCGCGCGAGCTACATCTCCGGGCAGGTGCTGGCGGTCGATGGCGGCTTCGAAGCCGCAGGCATCGGGCTGGCGACGCTGCGCGGGGAGAGGCGGAACCTCTAGGCGCGCGAGTTGCGCTCGCGGGCTTCGCGCTGGTGCCCTACGGCCTGACCGGGCTCCAGCAGGGCTGGCGGAGAGCCTGAATCCGTCCGTCCTGCCGTGCTGGGTGCGCCGGGGATCGGTTGGGCCGCACGCCTGCCCGGCCATTCGACCCCGATCGCCATGGACCCGGCGATGACCGCGGTCATGCAGTCCTCGACGGCCGCCATTTCCGTCACCATTTCGGCGTTCTTTGCCGGGTCGGCGAGCCTTGAGCAGGGCGCGGCAACGTTGCGGGGATTGAGGCCGAACCCGAGGGGATTGTCAGGGCCCGGCCGCGTCCGCCAAATGGTGGCGTCCAGAGTGTCTGCGGAGCCACCGGAATCGTAGACAAGGCTGATGTGGGGGGCTGGTTCGCGATGGAATCGTTCACGATTGGCATTTTCGCGCTCATCGTCATCTTCGGCGCGGCCTTGTTCGGGATGTTCGTGAAGAGCCGGCTTCCCGAGCACCATCTCACGCCCGACTCGAGAGATGCCATCAAGCTGGCCACGGCGATCATCGGAACACTCTCGGCGCTGGCGCTGGGCCTTCTGATTGCATCGGCAAAGCGCTCCTTCGACGATGCGGGGGCCGAGCTGAGGGCGACTGCTGCGCGCATCCTGGTGCTGGATAGGGTCCTGGCGCATTACGGCCCCGAGACCGCAGAGATGCGCCAATCGCTCCGCCGGCTCGTGGAGCACCGCAAGCTCGAAATCGACAACGGCATGCTGAACAGCGATTCGCTCAATGACGGGCTGGACGTCGAGCCGATCCAGGATCGCCTGCGGGACCTGGTACCGACGACGGATGGGCAGCGCTGGCTTCAGTCACGGGCCCTCCAGCTGACCGGGCAAGTCGCGGAGACACGATGGTCGCGGCCGGAAACCGAGGCGGGAGGATTTCCGGGTGTTTTCGTCGTCTTCATCGTCTTCTGGCTGGCGCTGCTCTTCACATCCTTTGGATTGCTTGCGCCGGGAAACGCGACGGTGGTCGTCTTCCTCCTCGTGTCGGCGATATCCGTGGCAGGGGCGCTGGTGCTCATCATCGATATGGACCACCCCTATCTCGGCTATATCCGGGTGTCCGATGCGCCGCTGCGGCTGGCCATGGAGCGGCTTGCCAAGCCCTGATCGACTGTCGAGCCCGGGGCCGACCGCGGTCTTTGCCGTCACTGCAGCGCCCCGGATAAATCCCTTGCGCTGGCCGCGGAACGGCGCGAACCTCCCCTCCTATGCCTCTTCGACGGCCGCCCGACCAGCTCGGGCCGGTGCGACCGCCGCCCGACCGGCGCCTTGGGGCTTTCCTTCCCGCCGCGCTGGCCTTCATCCGCGACGATGAGGGGCGAGCCCTTTCGTCCTCGCGGTCCAACCCGGAGGAGGACGTCATGGCAGCACAAAATGGCAGAGGAGACACGGCCCGCGGTACTAGGCGCGCGGGGCCGCGATGCATCGCGATCGTCGGCCCCTTCCAGAGCGGCAAGACGACCTTGCTGGAAAGCATCCTGATGCGCTGCGGCGCGCTTTCGCGCACGGGTTCGGCCAAGAACGGCAATACGGTCGGCGATGCGGCGCCCGAGGCGCGGGCGCATCAGATGAGCACGGAGCCTAGCGTCGCAACGGTCGAATTCCTCGGCGACACCTTCCATTTCGTCGATTGCCCCGGCTCTGTCGAGTTCCTGCACGAGATGCGCCATGTTCTGCCGGCGGTCGATGCCGCCGTCGTCGTCTGCGAGGCGGATGACCGCAAGGCGCCGGCGCTGGAACTGGTCCTGCGCGAACTCGAGGAAGCCGACATCCCGCGCTTTCTCTTCCTCAACAAGATCGACACGGCCTCGCGCCGGGTCCGGGAGACGCTCGGCATCCTGCAGCGCGCCTCGCGCACGCCGCTGCTGCTGCGACAGATCCCGATCTGGAAGAACGGCATTGCCGTCGGCTTCATCGACCTCGCGCTGGAGCGGGCCTTCATCTACCGCGAGCATGCGCCGAGCGAGATCGTGCCGCTGGCGGTCGATGAGAGTGGCCGGGAGAAGGAGGCGCGCTTCTCCATGCTCGAGCGGCTCGCCGACTATGACGACGAGCTGATGGAAGAGCTGCTCGGTGACATGGAGCCGCCGCGCGACCGCATCTTCGACGATCTCGCCCGCGAATTGCAGCATCGCCATGTCGTGCCGGTGCTGATCGGCGCGGCGGAGCGCGGCAATGGCGTGACACGGCTCCTGAAGGCACTCAGGCACGAGGCGCCGGGGCTCGCCGAGACCCGCGGGCGCGCCGGGGTCCTGGCCGAAGGGCCTCCGCTCGCCCAGGTGATGAAGACCTGGCATTCGAGCCAGGGCGGCAAGCTCTCGCTGGCGCGGGTGATGCGCGGCCGGATGGCCGAAGGTGACACCGTGACATCGTCGGGCGGCGTGGAGGCCCGCATTGCCGGTGTGCTGGCGCTCAAGGGCGCTGAGCAAAGCCGCAAGCCGGCGGCCGAGGAGGGCGAGGTCGCGGCGTTCGCCAAGCTGGAAGGCATCGGGACCGGGGAATCCTTCATGCTCGGCAAGCAGCGGGCAAGCGTCGTCAGCGCGATCGCGCCGCCGGAGGCTGTCCATGCGGTCGCCATCGCGGTGAAAGACCGCAAGGACGATGTCCGGCTGGCCGCAGCCTTGCAGCGATTGACGGAGGAGGACGCGGCGCTTTCGGTCACGCAGGTCCCTGAGCTGGGCGAGACCCGTCTGACCGGGCAGGGCGAGATGCATCTGCGTGTCGCGCTCGAGAAGCTCGCGGGCCGCTACGGCGTGACTGTCGCGAGCCGTTCGCCCCAGGTCGGCTATCGCGAGAGCATCCGCGGTCACGCCGGCGCGCGCGGCCGGCATCGCAAGCAGAGCGGTGGCCACGGCCAGTATGGCGATGTCGTGATCGAGGTCGCGCCGCTGCCCCGCGGGGACGGCATTCGCTTCGTCGACAAGATCACCGGCGGGGTGGTGCCGCGCCAGTATATCGGCTCGGTCGAGGCCGGCATGCGCGACTTCTGCGAGAAGGGGCCGCTCGGTTTCCCGATCGTCGATATCGAGGTCACGTTGACGGACGGCTCCTACCACACGGTCGATTCCTCGGACATGGCGTTCCGGCAGGCGGCGCGGCTGGCGATGAGCGAGGCGATGCCGCAGGCGAAGCCCGTCCTGCTCGAGCCGATCCTGTCCGTCGATGTCGTCATCCCGTCGGAGGCGATGTCGCGCGCATCGGCTCTGATCTCTGCCCGGCGCGGCCAGATCCTCGGATACGATACGCGAGCGGGCTGGCGCGGCTGGGACCAGATCAAGGCGCTGGTGCCGGAGGCCGAGATGCCCGGGCTGATCGTCGAGCTGCGCTCGGCGACCTCGGGCGTCGGCTCGTTCAACGCACGCTTCGACCATCTGGCGGAGCTCGCCGGCAAACCGGCGGAGGCGGTCGTCTCCGCGCAGGCCCTGGCTTCCGCCCAGGGGCGCTGACGGGGAACCCGCCTGAACCGTACCGCAGTGGCGGGAGCTTCGGCTCCCGCCGTCTTCGGAATTGATCGCTACCGTCATGGCGGGATGCAAAAGGCAGCTTCTCGGCGTTCGGCAATGTCTGCGAATGACGCGTCGGCCTTCGGTATTGGCCCCATCGCTGGCTCGCGTGGAATGCTGAATTTGTTCGGGCCGTCTGACCGGGATGGACGGCCCGGCTCCGAAGCCGCCGGACGCAATCTCGAAAGGCAGCGCATCCGGGCGCATGGGGAGGGCTGACACGTGGCCACCGTCTTCTCCGATCGCCGTGAGGCCGGCCGAAAGCTGGGGAACAGGCTTCGCCGGTATCGCGAGCGAGGCGATGTCGTCGTCCTGGCGCTGCCACGAGGGGGAGTGCCCGTCGGCTTCGAGGTTGCGCGAGCCTTGAAGGCTCCGCTCGACGTTCTCGTCGTGCGCAAGCTCGGCTTTCCCGGAGATGAAGAAATGGCCATGGGCGCGATCGCGACGGCGGGGACACGTGTCCTGAACCGGGACGTTATCGCCGCGCTTGGCATCGCCCAGGACGTGATCGACAAGGTGGCCGCCAAAGAGGAGCAGGAACTGCTTCGCCGCGAGCGTCTCTACCGCGGAGATCGCGCGCCGCTTTATCTGGAGGGCCGGACCGTCATCGTCGTGGATGACGGCCTGGCCACGGGCGCGACGATGCGGGCCGCGGTCATGGCGCTTCGGGACAAGCATCCGGCCCGCATCGTGGTCGCGGCTCCGGTCGGAAGCCGGGAGATCTGCGAAGCGATGAAGACCGTCGCTGAGGAGGTGGTTTGCGTGACGATGCCGCGTTACTTCGTGGGCGTCGGAAGCTGGTATTCCGATTTCTCGCAAACCAGCGACGACGAGGTTCGCTCCCTGCTGGACGAGGCCAACGGGCTGTTGACCAAGCCGGGTCATTAGAGCGTGCCGAGGCTTATGCGTAACCAGGATGCCGTCCCGGCCGGACGGAAGCGGAGAGCCGCGATATCCATGTCCGAACCTTTATCGGAAGCGCTCTGGCATGGATCGCGGGGCAAGCCCGGGATGACACCTCGGTTCCCGGTGGAATCAGCATACGCCAACGACGCACAAGGGTGCATGGTTTCGCCATCCCGGCGAGATCGTCCGCATCCCGGTTCGTCAGCCGCTTCCGGTTTCGCTTGCCTTCATCCCTTTCGGATAGTTTATATGTAAACGTTGTGCGGAGCGGAACAGCCGGCGCTTGCGCCTTGGTTCGCTGTTCCGCACTCTATGACGATGACAGTCCAACGATGTCGACAAGGCTCGGAACCCGGCGATGACGGGTAACCGGGCGACAGGGAGGAGATGATGAACGCGATCGGCGCCACGCAGGCCACGCAAGATTCGCGGCCGTGGCTTGCGCATTATCCACCGGCGGTGCCGGCGGAGCTGGACGACGCCAAGATCGGCACGCTGGTCGATCTGATCCGTTCGTCCTGCGCGCGCTATGCCAACAGGCAGGCCTTCGAGAGCTTCGGCAAGACGATCACCTTCGCGGAGACCCTGCGCGCAGCCGAGGCCTTCGCCGGGTGGCTGCAGGCCAAGGGGCTCAAGAAGGGGGATCGTGTCGCGCTGATGATGCCGAACATCCTGGCCTATCCGTCGGCGATCTTCGGCACGCTTCTCGGCGGCTTCACCGTGGTCAACGTCAACCCGCTCTACACGGCGCGCGAGCTGACCCATCAGGTCAACGATGCGGGGGCGCGCGTCCTCGTGGTGATCGAGAACTTCGCCCATGTCGTCGAGGAGGCGAAGCCGAACCTGAAGGTCGATGCGATCGTCATCGCCACGGCCGGCGACCTGATGGGTTTCAAGGGCAAGATCGTCAATTTCGTCGCGCGCCGGATCAAGAAGGTCGTCAAGCCGTTCAATCTGCCGGGCGCCGTGCCGCTGCAGCAGATCCTGCAGGGCGGCGTAGGGATGACACCGGTAACGGTGACGTCGCAGGATGTCGCCTTCCTGCAATATACGGGCGGGACGACCGGCGTGGCCAAGGGCGCGACGCTGACGCATCGCAATGTCGCGGCGAACGTCCAGCAGGCCGGGCTCTGGCTGGAATGGGTGCTGGAGCCGCCCCAAGGGCGCGGCGAATACCAGCACGTCATGGTCACGGCGCTGCCGCTCTATCACATCTTCGCGCTGACCTGCTGTTGCCTGTTCCTGCTGCGGATCGGCGCCAAGAGCCTGCTGATCGCCAACCCGCGCGACATCCCCGGCTTCGTCAAGACGCTGAGGTCGAGCCGTTTCACCCTGATCTCCGGCGTCAACACGCTCTACAACGCGCTGGCCAATCACCCCGAGATCAAGAACGTCGACTTCTCCGAGCTGCGCTTCGCCGTGGCCGGCGGCATGGCGACGCAGGCCGCGGTCGCCAAGCAGTGGAAGGCCGTGACCGGGCGCCCGATCATCGAAGGCTATGGATTGTCCGAGACCTCCCCGGTCGCGACGATCAACCGGCCGGATATCCAGGAATTCACCGGCACCATCGGCTATCCGATCCCCTCGACCGAGATCGCCATACGCGACGCCGAGGGCCATGACATGCCGCTGGGCGAATCCGGCGAGATCTGCATCCGCGGGCCGCAGGTGATGGCCGGTTACTGGAACCGCCCGGACGAGACCGCCAAGGCGATGACGGCGGACGGCTTCTTCCGCAGCGGCGATATCGGCGTGATGCTGCCGGACGGGCAGATCAAGGTCGTCGACCGCATGAAGGACATGGTGCTGGTCTCCGGCTTCAACGTCTATCCGAACGAAGTCGAGGACGTTCTGGCCGCGCATCCGGGCGTGCTCGAGTCGGCGGTCATCGGCCTGCCCGACGAGCATTCCGGCGAGGCCGTCACCGCCTTCGTCGTGCGCAAGGACCAGACGCTGACGGCGGAGGAGCTGCGCGCCTACTGCAAGGAGAACCTGACGGGCTACAAGGTGCCCAAGCAGATCTTCTTCCGGGAAACCCTGCCAAAGACCAATGTCGGCAAGGTGTTGCGCCGCGCGCTGCGCGAGGAGGTCGTCGTCAAGCGCTAGCGCGACGGGCCGAAAAGTGGAGCCCATCTTTCGGAAAAATCCGATGCCGAACAAGCAACTGGATCGCCACCCTGCGCCCGGCAGCGCGCATGGCGATCCAGCGGACGGCGGCAGCGTGGTCGACAGTCAGGACAGCAACGTGTCTTCTGTGCGGGGTTTCGCGGGAGGGAATCGCCGCCGCGAGCCGTCACGGAGAAGATTGTCGTTTGCCTCGCCGTCTCGTCGAATTTCCACTGCTGCGCCGGCTGAAGCCTGGGCTCCATGTCTATGACGAGGAGGCGCTGAATGCCGAGCCGGCCATCGGCCTGCTCGACCAGGCGATCACGCCGATCGATTCCTTCTTCATCCGCAACAACGGCGATCTGCCGGAGGTTGGCGGCGAACACGACTGGACGCTGACGATCGAGGGCGAGGTCGAGCGCCCGACCGTCTGGACCATTGCGGGCCTGCGCCAGCGCTTCGAGACCGTCACAGTCACGGCCGTCCTCGAATGCGCCGGCAACGGGCGTTCGCAGTTCTCTCCCGCCACTGATGGGCTGCAATGGCGGCTCGGGGCCGTCGGCTGCGCGCGCTGGACCGGGGTGCGGCTGGCGGATGTGCTGGAGCATGCCGGCCCGAAACCGAGCGCCGTCTATACCGGGCATCATGCGCCCGACCGGCAGATCGGCAGGCCGGAGAAGGCGGCTCTGTCGCGCGGCCTGCCGATGGCCAAGGCGCTGGCGCCGGAAACGCTGATCGCCTTCGCGATGAACGACGAGCCGCTGCCGCGCCTGCATGGCGGGCCGCTGCGGATCGTCGCGCCGGGCTATCCCGGCTCGGCCTGGCAGAAATGGCTCGACGGGATCAGCCTGCGCCCGGTCGAGCATGACGGCGAGAAGATGCGCGGCACCGACTATCGGATGCCGATCGAGGCGCTGCGGCCGGGCGAGGCGTTCGATCCGGCCAATTTCGCGGTAATCACCGACATGCCGGTCAAATCGCTCATCACCACCCCGGTCGACGGCTTCACGGTGAAGCACGGAGAGCCGCTGACAGTCGGCGGTTTCGCCTGGAGCGGGGCCATTCCGCTCGCTTCGGTCGAGCTTTCCTGCGATGGCGGCGGTAACTGGCACGACATCCCGTTGCAGCCGGGCGAGGGGCCTTTCGCCTGGCGGCGCTTCGAGGCGGAGGTTTCCGCCGACCAGGTCGGGCCACTGGTCATCATGGTGCGGGCGCATGACGTGGCAGGCAACAGCCAGCCGCTGGAGATCGCCTGGAACCCGCGTGGCTATTGCAACAACCAGGTGCAGCGCCTCCGCGGCTCGGTGGTCGCCTGAAGGTTTGAACCTTTTCGGCTCTCGCCGCGTCTAATGTTCGGGCCCGCCGCACCGGCAAGGCTCCGCCGCCCCGGTCTCTCCTCCTCCTCCCATCGGCGACCGGGGCGGCTATTCTTCCCTGATCGCGCGCATCCTGGCCCGAGCAAGCTCGTCGTGCTCGGGCTTGACCCGAGCATATCCCGCAAGATGAGGCTCTCGCGCTTTTCACGAGCCGCGATTCTCGGGTCTGCGCTTCGGCTCGCCCGAACATGACACACCGAGCTCAGGCCGCGAGAAGGGCCTTGCCATCGGCCGTATGGCTGGTCGTCCTGACGATCTGACCGGCCGCGATGTCGCTGATAAAGCGGACCAGCGTGAAATCCTCGGCCCGGCCGGTGTTACCGCGTTCGGTCAGGACGCTGAGCGGCCGGCCGACGCGCTCGGCGAGATGCCGCTCATGCGCAGCGCCTGCTGCCAGCCGCAGCCGTGCGGCGCGCTCCGCGACGACGCCGGCGGGTAGTTGCGGCATGCGCGCGGCCGGCGTGTCCGGGCGGGCGGAGTAGGGGAAGACGTGCACGAAGCTCAGCCCGCACTCCTCGACCAGTCCAAGCGAACCGGTGAACATCGCCTCGTCCTCAGTCGGGAAACCGGCGATGAGATCGGCGCCGAAGACGATGTCGGGGCGCAAGGCCCGGATCTCGGCGCAGAAGCGGACGGCGTCGGCGCGGCTGTGGCGGCGCTTCATGCGCTTCAGAATGAGGTCGTCGCCGGCCTGCAGGGACAGGTGCAGATGCGGCATCAGCCGCGCCTCGGTCGCGAGCAGGTCGCGCAGCCTGTCGTCGACCTCGACCGCGTCGATCGAAGACAGGCGCAGGCGCGGCAGTTCGGGGAGCGCCCGAAAAATTGCCTGGGCGAGAGCACCGAGCGACGGCTGGTTCGGCAGGTCGCGGCCATAGCTGGTGAGGTCGACGCCGGTCAGCACGACTTCGCGCGCGCCGGCCTCGACCAGCCGGCGGCATTGCGCGACCACATCATCGGCCGGGAGCGAGCGCGAATGGCCGCGACCGAAGGGGATGACGCAGAAGGTGCAGCGATGGTCGCAGCCGTTCTGGACCTGGACGAAGCCGCGCGTATGGCCGGTGAAGCGGCCGGTGGCCGGCGCGCGCAATGTCGTGCGGGCCATGATGTCGCCGACATCGAGCTTGTCCGCGGCGGCTGCATCCGCGCTTCCAAGGCTGTTGGAGCGGGCAAGCGCGGCCCAGCTCGCGGGATTGAGCTTCTCGTCATTGCCGAGGATACGGTCCGTCTCCGGCATCGCCGCGAAACGGGCGGGTTCGATCTGCGCGGCGCAGCCGGTGACGATGACCGGGCGGTCCGGCTTCTCGCGCTTCAGGCGGCGCACGGCCTGCCGCGCCTGGCGCGTCGCCTCGGCGGTGACGGCGCAGGAATTGACGATGGCGGCGTCCTTCAGCCCGGCGGCCTGCGCCTGGAGCCGCAGCGCCTCGCTCTCGACGATGTTGAGGCGGCAGCCGAAGGTGACGACCTCCAGCGCCATCAGGCGGCGCGCTCGATCAGGGCCGGGTCGATCCGGCCTTCCCATTCGAATTCGACCGGGCCGGTCATCAGCACATGGCCGTCGCTCTCGCGCCATTCGATCGCGAGGTCGCCGCCGGGCAGGCTGACCGTGGCCTTGCGGGCGGTAAGTTCACGCCGCACGCCCGCGACCAGCGCCGCGCAGGCGCCGGAGCCGCAGGCCTGGGTGATGCCGGCGCCGCGCTCCCAGACGCGCAGGACGATATGATCGGGCGCCTTCACCGCGGCGAGTTCGATATTGGCGCGGTCGGGGAAGATCGGATGGTTCTCGAGCAGCGGGCCGATCTGCTCGAGATTGTAGGCGTAGGGGTCGTCGACGAAGAAGACCGCGTGGGGATTGCCCATGTTGACGGCGCAGGGCGTGTGCAGGATCGGGTTGTCGATCGGCCCGATCTGCAATTCGAAGCGGCTGGTGTCCTCGAAGGGCTCGGCCAGCGGGATCTGGTCCCAGTCGAGACGCGGCGCACCCATGTCGACGGTGAAGAGGGCTTCACCCTCGCGCACCGTCGGCAGCAGCCCGGCCTTGGTCTGGAGGGCGAGGCTCGTCTTGGCGGCGTCGCCCATCTGCGGATCGGCGATCATCGCCCAGGCGACGCACCGCGTCCCGTTGCCGCAGGCGCCGGCCTCGGAACCATCGGTGTTGTAGATGCGCACGAAAGCGTCGGTGCCGGGCGCCACGGCATCGTGCAGGACCATGAGCTGGTCGAAGCGGGCGCGGGGCTCGGCAGCGATGGCGCGCGCCTCCGCCTCGCTGACGACATGCTTCGTGCCGCGCAGGTCGAGCACCGTGATCTGGTTGCCCAGCCCGTTCATCTTCAGGAACCGGCGATTGGCCAGAGCGTTCATTTGGTCACATGTCCCATGAATAGTGGGTCTATGGCCGAGGCGATGTGAAAAAGCCACCCTCATCCCGTTCCTGTGAAAAGGTGGACATTCTATGTTGCGCTGCAAGGGCGCGAATCGCGTGAAACTCAGGGCCGTGACGATGCGGTATTCCCGGATTTGTGTTCTGGCGCTTGCCGGCATGGTGAGCGTTTCCAGTGGAACGGTCTTCGCGCAGCAGCGCGTTGCTGCGCCGAGCCCGGTCGAGTCCGCGCCATTGGCGCCGCCGCCGGGCGCTGCTCCGGCCCAGGTGCCGGCCACCCCGGCACAGACGCCGCCGGCGCCTGCGCCCGGGCAGCCGTCTAGCCCGCAGCCGGTACAGCCGCCTCCGGCGCTGCAGGGGCCTGTGACGCCGCAACCTGTCCAGCCCGCGCCGACGCCATCGATGCCGATCGAGCCACAGCCGGTGCAACCGCCGCCGACGCTGCCCGCCCCGGGCCAGCCGCTGCCGCCCGCGCCGTCGCAGCAGCAGACCGGCGTGCCCGATCCCAATTCGACATTGGCCGGGAAGGGCACGGACAGCAGCGATGTCGGCGAGGTCGTGCTCTCGCCGAAGCCGGTGCTGATGCTGTCCGGGCAGGCGACCTGGGATCAGGGGTTCCAGAAACTCTCCAACAGCATCAAGACCCTGCGAGCCGAGGCGCAAAGGGCGGGGCTGGCGGTCGCGGGCAGGCCGCTCGCGCTGTTCGTCGAGACGACGGATGACGGCTTTCGTTTCGATGCGATGCTGCCGGTCGCGATTCCGCCCGGTGGGCAAGCGCCGTCTCTGGGCGCGGATTTCAGGATGGGAACCTCGCCCGCAGGGCCGGCGCTGCGCTTCCTGCACCAGGCGCCCTATGACGACATCGACTCGACCTATGAGACGATCACCGCCTATCTCGAAGCCAAGAGCATCGTCGTGAAGGACACCTTCCTCGAGGAATATGTCAGCGAGCTCAATGATCCGGGCGACCCGAATCTCGAGATCAACGTCTACGTGCAGCCCAAATAGAGCGCTCGTGCCGCGTCGTCATTGCGGGGAGCGGGGGGCCGGGTGGATGTCGAGCACGATCCGCCTGGATTGCTTCGCTGCGCTCGCAATGACGCGGTGAGCGCTACGCGCTCCAGCTCAACCCCGGCCGCATCGGCCTGAAGCGCTCTTCCGGCAGACCGGCTTGGGCGAGCGCCACTTTCAGCGCTTCCGGCGGCCGCTCCACGCCCTCGTCGGTGAGCTGGAAGGTGCCCCAGTGGTGCCCGATGGCCTGCTCGGCGCGCAGCGCCTGCATGACCTTGACCGCCTCGTCGGGGTTCATGTGGTTGTCCGACATGAACCAGCGCGGCTCATAGGCGCCGATCGGCAGCACGGCGAGACGGAATGGCCCATGCTCGCGGCCCAGCCGCTCATAGAGCGAGCCGTCGTGATAGCCGGTGTCCCCGATATGGAAGATTTTCGTGCCGGCCGCTTCGAGAACGTAGGAGCACCAGAGCGCCATGCGCCGGTCGAAGGCGCCGCGCGCCGACCAGTGATAGCTCGGCAGCAGCGTGATCGCGACGGCTTCCGACAATTGGAGCCGGTCGTTCCAGTCGTGGGCCTCGGCATGGGCGTCCGGGATGCGGGCCCGCACGATGGTGTCGTTGCCGAGTGGCATGATCATGCGCGGCTGGTCGCGGTGATGGATGCGCGCCAGCGTCTCGATGTCGAGATGGTCGTAGTGGTTGTGGGTGATCAGGACCGTATCGATCTTCGGCAGATCGTCGAAGGCGACGCCGGGCTCGTTCACACGCCTGGGGCCAATGAAGGAGAAGGGGCTGGCCCGCTCGGAATAGACCGGGTCGACCAGCAGGTTGAGGCCGCCGACCTGATAGAGAAACGAGGCGTGGCCGAGATGGACGATGCGAATGCCATCGACGCGCGCGGGCGGCTTGTCCTGCGGCGGCGCCGCATATTGCAGCGGGAAGGTCTCACGCTCGCGCTTGCCCGTCTGCCAGCGCAGGACGTCGAGCAGCCCCTTGCTGCCCGAGCGGCCATCGCTGAAGACGATGCCGTTGAAATGGTCGCTGACGGGGCCCTGGTAATAGGGGTTGCGCGAGCGGGAAATCGTGGCCCAGGCGGCGCCGGTCGAGGCCAGCAGCGCACCGAGACCGACGAAAGAGAGGAGTTTGCGGCGGGTCATGGCCCAGAAGAGGTAGGTCGCCGCAACGCCGGGTCAAGTCTCCGGGGCCTTGATCGCCAGGGCATGAAGCCAGCGCGTGGCCATGCGGTCATAGCCGGAGCCCATCTCCTCCTCGATCTGCAGGGACTGCCAGCCCCTGGCTGGTCCGTAGGCGTCGCGCAATTCGGCGGATGAGAGATAATTGAAATACCGACCGAGGCTGTCGCGTCCTTCGGCTTCTCCGGCCTTGAAGCTGGCGTAGAAGACGCCGCCCGGTCGCAACGCGGCACGGATGCGGTCGATGATGCCGGGCAGGCCCGGGCGCGGCGCGTGCAGCAGGCAGGCATGCGCCCAGACGCCATCATAGGCCGCGACCTCGGCCAGATCCTCGAAGAGCAGGACGCGGACCTCGCGGCCGAGCCGTTGCGCGGCCTGCTTCGCCAGCTCGGGCGAGCCGTCCGTCGGGACCACGTCGAAGCCGCGGCGCAGCATCTCCTCGCTGTCCTGGCCGCCGCCGCAACCGAGTTCGAGAATGCGGGCGCCGGGAACAAGCCCTGCGGCGAAGATGTCGATGCGGCGGTTTTCGGCCTGCCTGTCCCGCCCGGCATAGGCGCTGGCTTCCTCGGCATAGAAGCCGAGGGTTTGACTGTCCTTGCTCGACATTGCGGCGTCAGTTGCTTCCGGAGCGGATCGCGACCGTCGCGACACCGGCGCCGATCAGCAGCGTGCCGCCAGCTTTGTTGAAGAGCCCGATTGCGCGGGGGTTGCTGACCACGGCCCGGGCGCGCGAGGCGATCAGCGCGTAGCCCATGGCATTGGCGAAGGCGAGGCTGATGAAGGTCGCCTCGAAGATCAGCATCTGCGTCCAGAAATCGCCCTTGGTGTCGAGGAACTGCGGAAGGAAGGCGACGAAGAAGGTGATGCTCTTCGGGTTGAGCGCGGTCACCAGCCAGGCATGGCCGAGCATCTTCCAGGCGGGCGCGGCATCTTCGCGCGGTTTGGCGTCGAGAGAGCCGCCGGCGCGGAAGAGCTTGATCCCGAGCCAGACGAGATAGGCGGCGCCGATCCATTTCAGAGCGGTGAAGACCATGGCGGAGGTGGCGAGCAAAGCGCCGACACCGAGCATGGAGAGCGTCATCGCCGTGAAATCACCGAGCGCGACGCCCACGGCGATCGGGAAGGCCGTGCGCCAGCCCTGGCCGAGCGCATAGGAGATGACGAGGAGGATCGTCGGCCCGGGGATGACCAGCAGGACGGCGGTGGCGGCGGCGAAGGCGGCCCAGGCTTCGAAGGTCATGATGATGGCTCCGTTAAAACCAGAGCCATCACCAGAAGTGGTGTCTTGTAAAGAGCCGGGCCGCGGGAATTGAAAATTGGTGCCCGGCGTTTTCGACGATGCCTTCTTTTCTAGGTGCGCGGCGGCTCAGCGTGCACTGTCGAGGAAGTCGCAGAGGGCTGTCCGGACAGCCCCTTCCGGCGACATCTGGCCGGGCTGCACGGTAAAGGCGATGTCGACGCGCGTGCCGGTGGCCTGTTTGCGCGCCGTCACCTTCAGGATCTGTGGGCGGCCGGAGCCCGTCACTTCCTGCATGGCGGAGATCGTGCCGCTGGCCTTGTCGGTCCGGATGTCCATGAAGTCGCCATCGGCCTGGATCGCTTTGGCGATCGCAGGGAGCACAGCGGCCGGCGGCTTCTTGAATAGATCCCAGGTCTTATAGGTAATCTGCGAGACCATCGGGACGCCGGCGGAGTTGAAATTCGTCATGCAAGGCTGTGCTTGACCTTGCGTTACGCCCGCGATCAGAAATGGGACGGCTAGCGAGAATGCTATTCCTGAAAACTTAGCCATTGCAGTCCGTATCCTCTATGAAAGGACACAATTGCTAGCTGCAAGGACCACGGCCTGTCATCTCGGAATTTCCGCTCGTCAACGCCTTTGGGCGGGTATAAGCGGCCCGGTATCGAGGGTTACGCGCTGCCCGGGCTCGGCCGCGACCACCAGCACCCACCAGGCGCGGTAGGTCGTGCGCGGGTCCTTGGACAGTGCAATGCCGTAGCGGGTCGCTTCCTTCATCCGCAGATTGGCATCGTGGCCGGGCGATTTGCGCCAGCCGTCGAAAGCCTCTTCGACCGAGAAGTAGCCGCCGCCGAGGTTCTCCGCCGCCCGCGCGCTGTCGATGCCCGCGGCATGGATGCGGGCGGTGAAGTCGCCGCCGGCGTCGTGCGAGAGCGCGTTCGCTGCGACCATCGCATCCGCCTGGCGCTGTGCCATCGCCATCAGCCGCGGATCCGGCCGGACGGGACCGAGGCCGTTGCTGGCGCGGTAGGCATTGAGGATGCGCCCGGCCTGGGCCGGATCAAGCGAAACGGCGTTGAGTTTCTCGACCATGCGGTGATCGAGCGGGCCCTCGCGCCGCGGATCGCCGGCGCAGGCGGCCAGGAAGAGGGTAAGGGCAAGCAGAGGAAGGGCGGTGGCAATCTTCATGGGCATCGCTGTCGAATCGGGGGCAGCAGCGATGCCGTCAGATCAGGGCCATTCTACGGCCGAGACTCGTGATATCGTGTCCTGCCGGACAGGAAGCCGGCAGACCTGTTTTCTGCGGCGATGGGTTCGGGCGCCGCAAAGACACGTTCATCCGCAGCGAAACCAATCCCAACCTTGACTTTCGCCGCATTCTTCGGCTTTAAGGCCGCATCCGTTTCGCCGACATCGCCGAAACCACATCAGCCGACCGGGCCGCGCCAGCCGCTTCCACGAGCCCGGAGGTCAACGTCCGACAGCGCGTTTGCGCCCTCGGGCGCGAAACCGTTTGGCAGTGAGGTTCTGGTGTTGACGGTTCCCTGAGGCAAGTAGGCAGGTCCGCATGTTCGGCACGCTGAGCGAAAGACTCTCCGGCATCCTCTCGGGGCTGACCCGCAGGGGTGCGCTGACCGAGGAGGACGTCAACGCCGCCCTGCGCGAGGTGCGCCGCGCGCTGCTCGAGGCGGACGTTGCGCTCGAGGTCGTCCGCAGCTTCACCGACAAGGTGCGCGAGCGCGCCATCGGCGCCGAGGTGCTGAAATCGGTCACGCCCGGCCAGCAGGTCATCAAGATCGTCAACGACGTCCTGATCGAGACGCTCGGCGGAGAGGGGGAGGTCATCAGCCTCGATGCCGTGCCGCCGGTGCCGATCCTGATGGTCGGTCTGCAGGGCTCGGGCAAGACCACCTCGACCGCGAAGATCGCCAAGCGCCTGACCGAGCGCAACAAGAAGAAGGTACTGATGGCGTCGCTCGATACGCGACGCCCGGCCGCCATGGAGCAGCTTGCCGTGCTCGGCCAGCAGGTCGGCGTGCAGACGCTGCCGATTGTCGCCGGCCAGTCGGCCGTGCAGATCGCCAAGCGTGCGATCGAGGCGGGCCGCCTCGGCGGCTACGACGTCGTGATGCTCGACACCGCCGGCCGCGTGACGCTCGACGATACGCTGATGGAAGAGGTCGCGCAGGTGAAGGTCGCGACCGGCCCGCATGAGGTGCTGCTCGTTGCCGATGCGCTGACCGGCCAGGACGCGGTCAACACGGCGCGCGCCTTCGATGCGCGCGTCGGTCTCACCGGCATCGTGCTGACCCGCATGGACGGCGATTCGCGCGGTGGCGCGGCGCTTTCGATGCGCGCCGTCACCGGCAAGCCGATCAAGCTCGTCGGCACGGGCGAGAAGGTCGGCGAGCTCGAGGATTTTCATCCCTCGCGCGTCGCCAACCGTATCCTCGGCATGGGCGACATCGTCAGCCTCGTCGAGCGCGCGGCCGAGACGATCGACGCCGAGCAGGCGCAGGCGACCGCGCAGCGCATGGCGAAGGGTCAGTTCGACCTCTCCGACATGCGCGCGCAGCTCCAGCAGATGGAGAAGATGGGCGGTATCGGCGGCGTCATGAGCATGCTGCCCGGCATGAAGCAGGCCCAGTCCCAGCTCGCCAGCGCCGGCGTCGGTGACAAGATGTTCAAGCGCATGATCGCCGCGATCGATTCGATGACGCCGGCCGAGCGCAAGAATCCCGATTTGCTCAAGAACAGTCGCAAGAAGCGCATCGCGGCCGGCTCCGGCACCTCGGCGGAGCAGATCAACAAGCTGCTCAAGATGCATCGCGGCATGGCCGACGCCATGAAGATGATGAGCAAGCAGAAGGGCGGCATGCTCGGCAAGCTCGGCTCGATGTTCGGGCTCGGCGGCGGCCTGCCGGCCGGCATGCCCGATCCGTCGAAGATGGACCCGGCGCAGCTTGCCGAATTGCAGAAACAGCTCGGTGCGGGCGGTGGCGGCCTGCCGTCGATGCCGCCGGGCGGTTTTCCAGGATTGCCGAAGGGCGTGACCCCGCCGGCCGGCATGATGCCGAAGCTGCCGGGCCTTGGTGGCGGCGGCCTGCCCGGGATGGGCGGCAACCCGTTCGGCAAGAAGAAGTAGCCTTCAACGTTACGCACGACTTCAAACTTCAAACCAAAGGAAGAAGACCATGTCCCTCAAGATCCGCCTGACCCGCGGCGGCGCCAAGAAGCGCCCCTACTACCGCATCGTCGTCGCCGACGCCCGTAGCCCGCGCGATGGCCGCTTCATCGACAAGATCGGCTCCTATGACCCGATGAAGCCGAAGGACGCTGCCGACCGCGTCGTGCTCGACATCGAGAAGGTCCAGTCCTGGCTCGCCAAGGGCGCCCAGCCGACCGAYCGCGTCCTGCGCTTCCTCGACGCCGCCGGCATTGCCAAGCGTCCGGCCCGCAACAACCCGAACAAGGCTGTCCCGGGCGAGAAGGCCAAGGAGCGCGCCGAGAAGAAGGCCGAGAAGGCCGCTGCTCCGGCTGCCGAAGAAGCCGCCGAGGCGTGAGCTTGACTGCTCGCACGTCATTCTCGGGCGAAGCGCAGCTTCGACCCGAGAATCTCCTGCATGAGATGCCCGGGTCAGGCCCGGGCATGACGTGCTGACATGAGCGAACTCATCCTGCTAGGCATCGTCGGTGCGCCGCATGGCGTGCGCGGCGAGGTCAGGATCAAGACCTTTACCGGCGATCCGCTCGCGATCGCCGGTTACGGCCCGCTCTCCGACAGCAAGGGCCGCAGCTTCGAGATCACCGATATCCGCCCTGCCAAGGAAGTGGTCGTCGCCCGGCTCAAGGGCGTGACGACGCGCGAGGCGGCCGAAGCGCTGAACGGCGTCGAGCTGTTCGTCGCGCGCGACAAGCTGTCGGCAGGCGAGGACGAGGACGAGTTTTTGCAGGCCGATCTGATCGGCTGCAGCGTGGCCGGGCCGGACGGCATCGTGCTCGGCACCGTCACAGCGGTCGAGAACTATGGTGCGGGCGACCTGCTCGACATCGAGACGCCGGACGGACGATCCGTCCTGATGCCCTTCACCAAGGCCTTCGCACCGCGCATCGACATCGCGGCGCGCCGGATCGAGGCCGAGCCGCCCCTGGGATTGTTCGAGCCCGACGATGACAAACGATAGGCCGGCCCGCGCGCTGATCTTCGACATGGACGGCACCATCGTCGACAATATGCGTTTCCATGACGACGCCTGGGAAAGCTGGCACGTCAGCAACAAATTACCCTTCGACCGCGAGACCTTTTCGGCCCGCACGGCCGGGATGGCGCTGGCCGAGATCGTCGGGCCCTACTTCCCGCATGCGACCGCCGACGAGATCGCGGCGATGGGCGATGCCAAGGAAGCGCTCTATCGCGAGGCCTATCGCCCGCATGTCGCGGCGACGGCCGGTCTGCTGGAGTTGATGGCGCGAGCCGATGCGGCGGGCGTGCCGATGGCTGTCGGTACCGCCGCGCCGCCGCCGAATATCGAGGTGGTGCTCGATGCGCTGGACCTGCGCCGGCGTTTCGCCACCATCGTTTCGCCGAGCCAGGGTTTTCGCGGCAAGCCGCATCCTGACATGTTCCTGGCTGCGGCCGAGCGGATGAATGTCGACCCCGCTGATTGCATCGTCTTCGAGGATGCCCCGCTCGGCGTCGAGGCGGCACGGCGTGCCGGCATGCGGGCGGTGGCACTGCTCACCCTGCTCGATGCGAGCGGCTTCGCTGCTTATGACAACCTGATTGCGTCGGCTCCCGATTTCACGGCGCTGGACGGCTTGCCGGCGCTGCGCTTCAGTTAGTTGCTGTCCATCTTGGCGGGTCATCCCGGACAAGCCGCGTGAGCGGCGCCGATCCGGGATCCATGCCTGAACCGTTCCGGCATGGATCCCGGGTCTCCACTACGCTCCGCCCGGGATGACAGGCTGGAAGCAATTGCCTTATTTCAAGGTCGACCATGCCCTTTCGCGCTTCGATCCTGACGCTCTACCCGGAGATGTTTCCCGGGCCGCTCGGCATTTCGCTGGCGGGCGAGGGGCTGCGCAAGGGGCTGTGGTCCCTCGACACTCACCAGATCCGCGACCACGGCATCGGCCGCCATCGCAATGTCGACGACAACCCGGCCGGCGGCGGCGCCGGTATGGTGCTGCGCTGCGACGTGCTGGCGGCGGCGATCGATGCGGCGGTAGCGACGGATGATCAACGTCCGCGCCTGCTGATGTCACCGCGCGGGCGGCCCTTGCAGCAGGCGCAGGCGCGTGAATGGGCCGCGGGGCCGGGCCTCGTCATCGTCTGCGGGCGTTTCGAGGGCGTCGACGAGCGCGTGATCGAAGGGCGCAACCTGATCGAGGTCTCGATCGGCGACTACATCCTCTCCGGCGGCGAGATGGCGGCGCTGACGCTGCTCGACGCCTGCGTGAGGCTTATCCCCGGCGTGATGGGCAAGGTGGCGTCGGGCGAGGACGAGAGCTTCGAGAACGGGCTGCTCGAATATCCGCATTATACGCGGCCGCGTGAATGGGAGGGCAGGGGCCTGCCGGACGCGCTGCTCTCCGGCGACCATGCCCGCATCGCGAAATGGCGGCGCGAGCAGGCGGATAAGATCACGCGGGAGAGACGGCCGGATTTGTTGAAAGGACATGGCCAAGGCTGACCTGTGCCGTCATTCTCGGGCGAAGCGTAGCGCAGACCCGAGAATCTCTTTCCGGAAGAGGCGCCTTTTTCTGCATGAGATGCTCGGGGCAAGCCCGAGCATGACGGCCGTTCCTTACCGATAACCCGCCACCGGCAGTCTCTCGGCCAGCCAGCCGCCCGGCCCGAGCACGCCACCACGCACCGCCGCGAGATCGCGCCAGCCGCGTCCGCCCAGCTTCTGCGCCACGGCAACCGCCTGCGCGCCGGTGCGATCGATCAGCACGATGCGCTTGCCGGGATTGTCGAGGCGAAGCCCGGCGATCCTGACCTCGAAGGCCGGTGCGTCGACGTCGAGTGGCACGGCTCCCTGGGGCAGACCTGTATCGGCCCATTCCTGCGCGCCGCGGATATCGACCAGCAAGATCCGCTTCGCCTGGGCGGCCTCGAAGGCCTCGCGTGCGGAGAGCGTTGCCGTTGCCTGCCCGAAAACGAAAGTGGCCGGAAGCACGAGGCTCCCGGCCAGAAGGGTGCGGCGCGTTGCGGCGCCTTTGATCATTGTGCTCAGCGCAGCTCGGCGCAGAAGCGCTGGATGCGGCGGCAGGCCTCTTCCAGCTTCTCGTCCGAAGTGGCGTAGGAGATGCGGAAGTTCGGGCCGAGGCCGAAGGACGAGCCGTGCACGGCCGCGACGGCTTCCGTTTCCAGCAGGCCCATGACGAGGTCCTCGTCCGTCTCGATCTTCTTGCCGTTCGGCAGGGTCTTGCCGATCAGGGCGGAGCAATCGGGGTAGACGTAGAAAGCGCCTTCCGGCACCGGGCATTTCAGGCCGCGGGTCTGGTTCAGCATGGAGACGACGAGGTCGCGGCGACGCTCGAAGGCCTTCTTGAAAACCGGGATGTGCTCCTGCGTGCCGTCGAGCGCCTCGACCGCGGCCCACTGCGAGATCGCCGAGGTGCCCGAGGTCTGCTGGCCCTGGACCAGGTCCATGGCGTTGATGAGGTGCTGCGGGCCGGCGGCGTAGCCGATGCGCCAGCCGGTCATGGCGTAGGACTTGGAAACGCCGTTCATGGTCAGCGTCCGCTCATAGAGGGCGGGCTCGACCTGCGCCGGGGTGACGAACTGGAAGTCGCCATAGACGAGGTGCTCATACATGTCGTCGGTCAGGATCCAGACATGCGGATGGCGCATCAGCACGTCCGTGAGCTTCTTCATCTCGGCATGGCTGTAGGCGGCGCCGGACGGGTTCGACGGCGAGTTCAGGATCACCCACTTGGTCTTGGGGGTGATGGCCTTCTCGAGATCTTCCGGCTGCAGCTTGAAGTCGTTCTTCAGGTAGGTCTCGGCGAAGGTCGCCGTGCCGCCGCAGAGCGCCACCATCTCGGGATAGCTGACCCAGTAGGGCGAGACGCAGATGACCTCGTCGCCGGGGTTCAGCGTGGCGAGCAGCGCATTGTAAATGACGTGCTTGCCGCCGGTGGAGACGATGGTCTGGCTCGCCTTGTAGTCGAGGCCGTTCTCGCGCTTGAACTTGCGGGCGACGGCCTCGCGCAGCTGCGGGATGCCGGAGACCGGGGTGTACTTGGTCTCGCCGCGACGGATCGCGGCGATGGCCGCTTCCTTGATATTGTCCGGCGTATCGAAATCGGGCTCGCCGACGGAGAGCGAGATCACATCCTTGCCCTGGGCTTTCAGGTCCCGGGCCTTCTGCGTGATCGTGATGGTCGCTGAGGGCTTCACGCGCTTCAGGGCATCGGCAAGAAAGGCCATGGGACTGGTCTCCGGAGGAGCGGAATGGTGAGCGCCCAGTGGGGCGCGCGCGTGGTTTATGACTCGGCGGCAATGATCGCAAGCGCAACTGCTTGATGTTTTGCAGAAGGGTCATGAATTCGAGGCGGTTTGCCCTTGCGGTCACGGCATGCGAAGGCCGAGACATGACGAGCGCTGCCGCAACCATCGCGATCTATGTCGATGCCGACGCCTGTCCGGTGAAGCCGGAGATCTACCGGGTCGCCGAGCGGCATCGCATCAAGGTCTTCGTTGTCGCCAACAGCTTCATCAACGTGCCGCGCGAGCCCTGGCTCGAGCGCGTCATCGTGTCGGACGGTTTTGACGCCGCCGACAACTGGATCGCTGAGCGGGTCTCGCGCGGCGACATCGTGATCACCTCCGACATCCCGCTGGCCGATCGCTGCATCAAGGCCGGCGCCGATGTGATCGGTTCGACCGGAAAGCCCTTCTCCGAGGCCTCGATCGGCATGGCGCTGGCGACGCGCGACATGATGGAGGACCTGCGGGCGATGGGGGCGGCGAGCGGCGGGCCAAAGCCGTTCTCCGCCCGCGACCGCTCCGCTTTCCTGCAGGCGCTGGACGTCGCGGTCCAGCGCCTCAAGCGTGCCGGATTCCAGGTCAGCTGAAAGCCATTTCGACGCAGGCCTTGACCTGCGCCCATCTCAGCGCTCCGGGAACAGGAATGTCAGTACGGCACGCACACCCCAGCGCGGAGCGTCATCGGGCCTGACGGCATAGTATTTGAGGCCGATGCTGGCGCTCATCGCCTGTTTGCCGACATTGAAGACCTGCGAGGCACTGACATTGATCGGGACGGTCCATTTGCGGTTGACCCAATCATAGTTCGTCTCGGTGTTGAGACCGACGCTGAACCCTTGCCCGAAGCTGTAGGACAGGAATGGCTGAAGCAAGGTCGTGCTGACGTCGCTGCGACCATCCGGCCCGGCATAGGACCAGATGTGGTTTGCCAGGCCGCCAACGGTCCACGCCCCTTCCTGCACCAGCAGGAGCGCGGTGGGTCCTGCGCCCCATTTGCCGGAGCCCAGCTTTTCGCTCGAGGCCGTGGGCCAGAGAAAGACAGGGCCCAGCGCCCATATCACGCCGTTCTTGGGTGAGCTCGGCGTGAGGAAGAAGCTCTGGGTGATGTCGCCGACCCCGGCCGCGTCGGCCGCGCCATATCGCTCGCGCCGGATGACCGGCAGGATCGTCCGGACGATCAGGTTCCAGTCCTGGTTCAGATGGACTGGAATAACGGGCTGGATATTCGTCGTTGAGGAAAAGCCATCGTTCTTGGCGCCTCCCCGGAACTCGAAATTGCCCTGCAAGGGCAGACTGATCATAGGCGAAACCGGATTTTGGAGCTTCTTCGAGAGCTCTTCCGCATCCTGTGCGACGGCAAGGCCAGGCAAGACACAAATGGCCGCGACAAGCTTCGCGGCCATCCTCAACAACGATTTAGGCATAGACAGAAAAGGCCCCACGCATGCGGCTCGAATCGGCCGCGACCTTACGCTACCCGAGGGGCCGGCCGCGCTACAGCGCGCCGAGCGCAGGATGGTACGTCATCCTGGCATTCCTTCCCGCGCTGGACGTCGGCAGGCTTTCCCCCTAATTCTCGCCACAACCAAGGCCCGTCTCCTAACCGGGCGCTCCGGAGGATGCTCATGTCGTTGACCCGTCGTTCCACGCTCGGCCTGATGGCCGGCGCCGTCTTCGCTCCGTCGATCGTCCGGGCCCAGAGCTTCCCCAGCAAGGTCGTCACCCTGGTCGTGCCCTATCCGGCGGGCGGGCCGACAGACGCGATCGCGCGCTTCGTCGCGCAGGATCTGTCGACGGCCTTCGGCCAGAACGTCATCGTCGACAACCGGGCGGGTGCCTCGGGCGCAGTCGGCACGCGCGCTGTCGCTCATGCGGCTGCTGACGGCTACACCATCATCTTCGGCAACAACCAGACGCATGGCAACAACATGTTCCTGCTGAAGGAGCCCGGCTACGACGCGGTGAAGGATTTCGCGCCGCTCGCCGGTGTCGGCGCCTTCGAGCATGCCTTCGTCGTCCGCAACGACCTGCCGGCCAAGAACATCCAGGAGCTGATCGCGCTCGCCAAGGCGGAGCCGGGCAAGCTGAATTACGGCTCGACCGGCGTGGGCTCCGGCTCGCACCTCGCAATGGAGCTGTTCATGCAGCGCACCGGCATCAAGATGACGCATGTGCCCTTCCGGGGCGCCGCGCCGCTGGTGCAGGAGATCGTCGCCGGCCGTATCGACATCGCCAATTCGACGTTGCCGAGCGTGCTCGAGCAGATCAACGGCGGCGCTCTGCGCGCGCTCGCGCTTGCCAGCCCCGAGCGCAACCCGCGCGCCAAGGACATCCCGACACTGCGCGAGCAGGGCGTGAGCAACGCAGACGCCGACTCCTGGGCCGCCTTCTTCGCTCCGGTGAAGACGCCGGATGCCGTGCTGGACACGCTGTCCAAGGCGGTCATCGCCTCGCTGAACAAGCCCGAGACGCGTGAGGCCATCCTGAAGCTCGGCTTCACGCTCAAGGTGCGTGATCCGGCGGCGTTCAAGCCCTATCACACCCAGGAGATCGCGACCTGGAAGCAGATCATCGCCGATGCCGGCGTGAAGCCGGAGTAAGGCGCCTCGAGCGTCATTCCCGGGCGGAGCGGAGACCCGGGAATCTCGTCGAAGAGATGCACGGGGCAAGCCCGAGCATGACGGCGCTCCGGACGGAGTGAAGCCATGAACCTGATGCCCAAGCTCGCCGCCCGTCGCGAGGCCGGGAAGCCGGTGCGCGCGGCGCTGATCGGCGCCGGCAAGTTCGGTTCGATGTTCCTGTCGCAGGTGCCGCATATCGAGGGGCTTGAGGTCGTGGTCATCGCCGATCTCGACCCCGAGCGTGCCCGGGCCGCTTGCCGCAATGTCGGCTGGGACGAGGCGCGGATCGCACGAACCCGTTTCCTCGACGATGGTGTTCAGGCTGCACGCACAGATGGCGTCGAGGTGCTGCTGGAAGCGACGGGGCATCCTGCCGCAGGTGCCCGGCATGCGCTCGCCGCCATCGAGGCCGGGCGCCATGTCGTCATGGTCAATGTCGAGGCTGATGTGCTGGTCGGGCCGGTGCTGGCGAAGCGGGCGAAGGCTGCCGGCGTCGTCTATTCGATGGCCTATGGCGACCAGCCTGCGCTGGTCTGCGAGATGGTCGACTGGGCGCGCGCCACTGGCTTCACCGTCGCCGCCGCCGGCAAGGGCACGAAGTACCTGCCGGCCTATCACCACGTCACGCCCGACGACGTCTGGGCCCATTACGGCCTGACGCCGGAGGCGGCGAAGACGGCGGGCATGAACCCGCAGATGTTCAATTCCTTCCTTGACGGTACGAAGTCCGCCATCGAGATGGCGGCCATCGCCAACGCCTGCGAGCTCGACGTGCCGGAGGCGGGTCTCGCATTTCCGCCCTGCGGCGTCGACGATCTCGCCCATGTGCTGCGCCCACGCAGCGTCGGCGGGCAGTTGGAACGGGACGGCATGGTCGAGGTCGTGTCCTCGCTGGAGCGGGACGGCCGCCTGGTCTTCCGCGATCTGCGCTGGGGCGTCTATGTCGTGCTCAAGGCGCCGAACGACTATGCCGCCGCCTGCTTCAGGCAGTACGGCCTGCCGACCGATGCGACCGGGCGCTATGCCGCGATGTACAAGCCCTTCCACCTGATCGGCCTCGAACTGCCGATTTCGGTGCTGAACGCGGCACTCAGGGCCGAACCGACCGGCACGACGAGCGGCTGGCGGGGCGATGCCGTCGCAGTCGCCAAGCGGGCGCTGAAGGCAGGCGAGATGCTGGACGGCGAGGGCGGCTACACCGTCTACGGCAGGCTGATGCCGGCGGCCGCGAGCCGCGCCTGCGGCGCGCTGCCGATCGGACTTGCCCATGGCGTGAAGCTCAAGCGAGACGTGGCGGCCGGCCAGCCGGTGACGGAGGCGGATGTGACGCTGGACGAAAGCCAGCCGATCGTGGCGCTGCGTCGTGAGCTCGTTGCGGTGAGCTAGCGTCAAAAACGGCAGCGAGCGGCATTTTTAACGATGTGCGTTGACCGAGACTTAAGCGTCGCGAGCTATCGTCGGCCTCCGGTCTAGAAGGTGGCGTGTCTTGGAGACAGTAATCGAAGCGCAGGAGGCCAATCGAGCTAATCGTATCACGTGGGCGCTGCTCACCTGCTTATTGCTCGTTGCACTTGGCTGGTTGCCGTTCTCGACGGTCTCGCTCGCGCCGATGTCGCTGCTGTTGCCGATCTCGGTCGGTGCCGGCCTGACTGCGGGCGCGTGGTACTATCGCTGCCGACGCGGAGAAGGCAGGCTGTCCGATGCCCTCGATTGCACCGGGCAGATGACCGCCTTCACGGCCCTCGGACCGATGTTGTCCTATCTGATCGCGACAGTCGGCTTTCCGCTTCAGGATCGAGCGTTCTACGCAGCAGATCTCAGCCTTGGGCTTGATTGGCTCGCCTATCTCAAAGCCGTCGATGCCCGTCCCTGGCTCGGAGCACTGTTTTCGTTCGCCTATGCGAGCTTCATTCCTCAGGCGATCGTGCTGATCGCAGTGCTGAGCTTCAGCGGTGAGGGAACACGGATCCGCGTCATCATTCTCGCGATGATGATCGCGGGGGTGATAACGATCCTCATTTCCGGATTCCTGCCGGCGATGGCAATGTTCGTCCATTTGGGGCTTGGCCCTGCCGACTACCCGAATCTCAAGCCGGCGGCTTCGTTCGTCCATGTCGTCGACATGGCGGGCCTGCGGTCCGGTGCCCCTTTCCGCCTCGACCTCATGCGAGCCGAGGGGATCATTACCTTCCCGTCCTATCACGCGGCAGTCGGAATGCTGCTGCTGATCGGCAGCGCAGCCAATCGCTGGGCGCGATGGCCGCTCGGGCTCCTGAGTCTCACGATGATCGCCGCAACGCCGATCGACGGCGGCCACTACTTCGTCGACGTGGCGGCAGGGCTCGGGATCGCGGTGGGCAGCTATTTCCTGGCGCGGCGTTTCATTGTCGTGACTGGGCCGGCTTGCCAAAGCAGTGCTCGCCTCGCTAATGCCGGCCTGCAAGCGACATTGTGATGGCGCATCATGTAGTCGTCTCCGAAGCGCCCGGGGCCTACGCCTAGCCCACGCCTAGCGGTCGCGCCCTTGACGCTTCTTGGGCGAGTTGCGTCGTCTTTTGGGAGCCTCCATGCGCAATCCGATCCTGCGGATCAGTATCCTCAGTGCGATTTTAGCGATGGAGCCGAGCATGGCGCCAGCCCAGCAGCGTTTCCCCTCCAGTGGCGGCGAACTCGCCGTCGAGAGCGTTGCCAGCGGGTTGCAGCATCCTTGGGGGCTCGCCTTCCTGCCGGACGGGCGCATGCTCGTCACCGAGCGCCCCGGCAGGCTCAGGATCGTCGATGCCAAGGGCGAGCTGTCCCGCCCGATCACCGGCGTTCCCAGCGTGGTGGCGCGCGGGCAGGGCGGGTTGCTCGGAGTGACGCTTGACCCTGCCTTCGCGCAGAACCGCCTCGTCTATTTCTCCTTCGCGGAACCGCGTTCAGGCGGCAACGGCACCAGCGTCGGACGCGGGCGCCTCAACGAGCAGAGCACTGCGCTGACCAATGTCGAGGTGGTCTTCCGGCAGATGCCCTCGATCGAGTCCAACATGCATTTCGGCTCCCGCCTCGTCTTCGATCGGACGGGGGCACTGTTCGTCACGGTTGGGGACCGCTACAGCCAGCGCGATCAGGCGCAGAATCCGGCCAATCATCTCGGCAAGGTCATTCGCATCCGCCCAGACGGCGGCGCGCCGGCCGACAACCCCAAGAAGCAGGGTTGGGCGCCGGAAGTCTGGTCGATCGGCCATCGCAACGTCCAGGGCGCGGCGCTGCATCCGGACACGGGCCAGCTCTGGATGGCCGAACACGGCGCCCGCGGCGGCGACGAGATCAACACGCCCAAGGCCGGGCTGAACTATGGCTGGCCGGTGATCACCTACGGGGTCGATTATTCCGGGGCGAAGATCGGCGAGGGCACGGCCAAGCCCGGCATGGAGCAGCCGCTGTTCTACTGGGACCCGTCGATCGCGCCCTCCGGCGCGGCCTTCTACACTGGCCCGGTCTGGCCGGCCTGGAAGAACTCGCTCTTCGTCGGGGCGCTTGCCGGCCAGATGCTGGTCCGGCTTTCGACGCAGGGCGAAACGGTGACCGGCGAGGAGCGGCTCCTCACCACGATCGGCGAGCGCATCCGTGACGTGGTCCAGGGGCCGGACGGGTTCCTCTACCTGCTCACGGACGACGACAACGGCAAGATCCTGCGGGTGCGGCCGGCCAAGTGAGCATAAGGGCACGTCATGCCCGGGTTTGACCGGAGCATCTGTCGTCGAAGGAGGCTCCTTCAGCCTCATACTGCCCGAGATTCTCGGGTCTACGCTTCGCTACACCCGAGAATGACGTTCTGCGGGGCGCCTTACGGCCCGCAATCCCACTCGCTTTCGACGGCGAAGACCTTGCGCGTCGAGAGGTGGCCGTCCGCGTCATAGAGATCGCCGACATAGTACTCCGTGCCGGTGGCATCGCGCGTGCTCCGCTCGACCTGCAGCGACCAGCCATAGCCGAGCTGCTTGCCGCCCTGCCAGCTGCGATGGATGGCGCTCGGCGAGGCGGCGGAGAGGATGCGGGCCGTGTCGCTGCTCGGGCTGCAAGTCGGCCCGGCGATCGCCGCGCCCGGTGCGAGCATGAGGCCAAAGAAGATCAGTGCCGTCTTGTTCAAGGCTGGTATCCCCAGTCGGTTCGTCGGTTTGGAGCGTCGGCCAGAGCTGAGCGTGCTCAGCCCTTGGCGTGAAAAAGACTCAAGGAGGGCATGCAGGGTGGGCTTTCTTGCGACGGCCTGTTTGACGACGACAGATAACGGGCTTTCCGCATCGCGGTTCCGGCCGTCAGCCGAAGCGGAGCTTCATGGTGATGATGAGGAGGACGAGCAGGAGCGTGAGTGCATTGGCGGCTATGACCGGCCAGGAGAGGATCTGGATGCCATAGCTCAGCCACAGCGCAGTGCCTGCGGCAAAAAGTCCCTGTGTCCATAGCGAGATCGCGCGGGTGTCGCGGGTGCGGATGGTCCGCCAGGCCTGCGGCAGCCAGCAAAGGCTGGTCAGCGTGGCGGCGGCGAAGCCTAGGAGTTCGATGGCGGCTGGCGACATGGCGGCGAATCGCGGGAAGAAGGGTTGCTTCCCCATAGCGGAATTCGCTTCTTCGTGCCGCCATTCTCGACGGTTAACCTCCATTAACCACAGCGACCTAGCCTGCCCGAGAATCTGTCCGAATCGGTGGAGACCATGCGCGTCTATCAACTGGCCTTGCCACTCGCCCTGCTTGCTTCCACGGCTTCGGCTCAAGGGAGCTTCCAGTCCTGCCTTGCGGGCCTGCGCTCGGAGGCGGCGGCCAAGGGCGTCTCGAGCGCGACCTTCGACCGGGCCATGGCCGGCGTCGAGCCGGACATGAAGGTCATCGAGGCGATGAACAACCAGCCGGAGTTCAAGACGCCGATCTGGGACTATCTCGGCACGCTGGTCGATGACGAGAAGGTGGCGGAGGGGCGCGCGATGATGCGCCAGCATGCTTCGACCCTTGCGGCGGCCGAGCAGCGCTTCGGCGTCGACCGCCATACCATCGCCGCCGTCTGGGGCGTCGAGAGCGATTTCGGCAAGGCGCGCGGCAAGATGCCTCTCGTCCAGGCTCTTTCCACCGGCGCATGCCTGGCGCCTCGCCGCAACGCCTTCTTCAAGGGCGAGCTGATCGCGACGCTGCAGATCATCCAGCGTGGGGACGTGCGCCCCGAACGGCTGTTCGGCTCCTGGGCCGGCGCCTTCGGCCACACCCAGTTCATCCCCTCGACCTATCTGCGCCTTGCCGTCGATGGCGACGGAGACGGGCGGCGCGATCTCGTCGACTCCATTCCCGATGCATTGCATTCGACCGCGAACTTCATGGCCAAGGCTGGCTGGGTGACCGGCGCGACCTGGGGCTACGAAGTGCGCGTGCCGGATGGGTATTCGGGTCCGACCGGGCGCAACCCCAAGCAACCGGTCTCGACATGGTCGGCGCGCGGCATCGTGAAATACGATGGCTCGCCGCTGAACGGCACAGGCAATGCCGGCCTGCTGATGCCGGCCGGTCGCAACGGTCCGGCCTTCCTCGTCTTCAAGAACTACGACGCGGCCTACAGCTACAACGGCGCGGATTCCTACGCGCTCGCCATCTCGCTGCTCTCCGACCGGCTGCGGGGCAAGCCGGGCGTGCAGGGCGAGTGGCCGACCGACGATCTGCCGCTCTCGCGCGAGCAGCGGCGCGAGCTCCAGCGCCTGCTGATCTCCCGCGGCTATAATGTCGGCGAGCCCGATGGCGCGGTGGGGTCGCTGACCCGGACGGCGATCAAGGAGATCGAGGGGAAGCTCGGCATGCCGCAGACCGGGCGGCCGGGCGAGAAGGTGTTGCGCGCGCTGAAGAGTGGGCGGGTCTAGCAGCCTTTCCAGAAAACGGGTGGCATCGGTTTTTCGGCAGGGCGAAGAACCGCGTCATCCCGGACAAGCCGCGTCGGCGGTGCCGACCCGGGATCCATGCCTGAGTCTGGACGACAGAGGCTCAGGCATGGATCCCGGGTCTCCCTTCGGTCGCCTGGGATGACCGGTGTTTCATTCGGAGAACCCCATGCGCCGCCTCATTTCCACCGGCTCGCCCTTCGAGCGTTCTTTCGGCTATTCGCGCGCCGTCATCGACGGGGATCTCGTCTTCGTTTCCGGTACGACGGGTTACAATTACGCGACCATGACGCTGCCGGAGGATGCGGCCGAGCAGGCGCGCAACATCTTCCGCACGATAAGCTCCGTGCTGGAGGAAGCGGGATCGTCGCTGTCGCAGGCTGTGCGGGCGCAGTACTTCGTCACCGACCGCAGCTATTGCGAACCGGTTCTCACGGTCTGCGGCGAGTTCTTCCGTGAGATCAGGCCCGCGGCCGGCATCTATGTCGTCGCCGGGCTGCTGAAGCCGGAGATGAAGGTCGAGATCGAGGTCACGGCAAGGCTGCCTAAGACCTGAAGCCGTTTAGAGGCTGTTGGAAACCCCTCAGCCCTCATCCTGAGGAGCGCCGCAGGCGCCGCGTCTCGAAGGATGCTCCAGATGTCTTCCGAGCCTTCTGAAACATCCTTCGAGACGCGCCTGCGGCGCCCCTCGGGATGAGGGCTCGGAGAGTTTATGAAGCGGCTCCTAGCCCGCACAGGGCAGGGCTGCATCGCGGCGCTTGCGTGCGTCGCCAGTCGCTCGTAATCACCCCGCCAACGCAAACACGCGACAAGGCGAGGCGACGATCATGGCGACCCACAAGCTCCTGCTGCTCCCCGGCGACGGCATCGGCCCCGAGGTGATGGGCCAGGTCGAGCAGATCGTGTCCTGGTTCGGCAAGCAGGGCCTCGCCTCGTTCGAGATCGAGAAGGGTCTGGTCGGCGGCGCGGCCTATGACGCGCACAAGGCGGCGATCTCCGAGGGCGACATGAAGCTCGCCCAGGACGCCGACGCCGTGCTCTTCGGCGCGGTCGGCGGCCCGAAATGGGCCGATGTGCCCTATCAGCATCGCCCGGAAGCCGGCCTGCTGCGCCTGCGCAAGGAACTCGGCCTGTTCGCCAACTTGCGCCCCGCGATCTGCTATCCGGCACTGGCCTCGGCCTCCTCGCTCAAGCCGGAGGTGGTCGAAGGCCTCGACATCCTGATCGTGCGCGAGCTCACCGGCGGTGTCTATTTCGGCGAGCCGAAGGAGATCGTCACGCTCGAGGACGGCTCCAAGCGCGGCGTCGACACCCAGCTCTACACCACGCCGGAAATCGAGCGCATCTCGCGCGTCGCCTTCGAGCTGGCGCGCACCCGCCGCAACAAGGTCTCCTCCGCCGAGAAGCACAACGTCATGAAGACCGGCGTGCTCTGGAAGCAGACGGTCACCGCGCTGCACGCCGCCGAGTACGGGGATGTCGAGCTCGAGCATGTGCTCGCCGACAACTGCGCCATGCAGCTGGTGCGCTGGCCGAAGCAGTACGATGTCATCGTCTGCGACAACCTCTTCGGCGACATCCTCTCCGACGTCGCGGCGATGCTGACCGGTTCGCTCGGCATGCTGCCTTCGGCTTCGCTCGGCGCCGAGGATCCGGCAACGGGCAAGCGCAAGGCGCTCTACGAGCCCGTCCATGGCTCGGCGCCGGACATCGCCGGCAAGGGCCTCGCCAACCCGATCGCGATGATCGGCTCCTTCGCCATGGCGCTGCGCTATTCCTTCGGCGCGGGCGAGGCGGCCGATCGGCTTGAAGGCGCGATTTCCGACGTGCTGGGTTCCGGCACCCGCACCAAGGACATCGCCGCGCCGGGCGCCAACGCGGTCTCGACCAGCGAGATGGGCCAGGCGATCATCAAGGCGCTGGAAGCGCGGGGCTGATAGAGCCATCGAAGCTGTCATGCTTACATGAAGCACTGATTCTCGCGAGGATGTGCTTCATGGGCTTGGCTCGCCGCTTTGGCGTCGTTGCATTGATTTTCGGCGCGGCTGTCCCGGCCTTCGCGCAAAGTTGTCCAAGCATCGACGCACGTTCACGCCTCGTGCTTGAGCGGCCGGATGCCTCTACAGAACTATCTGTGCGGCAGCCGCTGGTTGTTGCGGAGACCAAGTTCCGCAACGGATCATCGGTCAAGGTGACCTATTATCAGGGGCTGGTCGAGCTTGATCGCGCGCAGCGTGATCGAGTTTTCGTCTTCAAGCCGAAGAGCCCGCTCGACACATTTTTCCCCATCAAGCCAAACGCCGTTCTTCGTTTCGAGGCCGAGCACGGCGAGGAAGGCCAACAACTTCGGAAAGCCACTGTGGAGCTGGCTGTCGTTGGTGCTCGGAAGTTCAGCATCGGCAATTGCACGAGCACCGTCTGGCTTATCGAACGGCGCGTTCCCGGCAGTGGCAGTGAGATGCGGGTCACCGAAACCTACTATTACTCGGACGAATTCAAATCGATCCTGGCGCGCGAATATCCTGAGAATGGAGGGCGCCGCGATATCATCAGCTATACGCGGATGTCGCAGCAGTCAGGCGATTGACCTCGCCCCCTCGTGAATTGCCGTGACCCCGCTTTCGTGGCCTAACAACCGCCAACGAAAACGGAGTATGTCCGTCATGCTGATCAAGCGCCGTGCCGGCTGGGAAATGCCGGAAAACCAGGCCACGCCCGAGAGCGTGTTCCTCAACCGCCGTCAGTTGATGACTGCCGGCGCCGGGTTGATCGCGGGAGCCGCGTTACCGGGCCGTGCGATGGCCGAGGGAGCCGATCCCACGCTCGATCTCTATCCGGCCAAGCGCAACGAAGCCTACAAGCTCGACGTGGCGCTGACGAAAGAAGACGACGCGGCGAACTACAATAATTTCTACGAGTTCGGCATGTCGAAGGACATCGTCGATGCCTCGAAGCGCCTCGCCACGCGGCCCTGGACCATCCAGGTCGAGGGCCTCGTCGAAAAGCCCTTCGAGATCGGTTTCGACGACCTCGTGCGCAAGCTGCCGCTGGAAGAGCGGCTCTATCGTTTCCGCTGCGTCGAGGCCTGGGCGATGGCGGTGCCGTGGACCGGCATCCCGCTCGCATCCTTTGTGGCGCTGGCCAACCCGCTCTCGGGCGCGAAATACATCCGCTTCGAGACCTTCCTCAATCCGCGCGTCGCGCCCGGCCAGGGGCAGCGCTGGTATCCCTGGCCCTATACCGAGGGGCTGACGATCGCGGAGGCGACCAGCGAGCTGCCGCTTTTGGTGACCGGCATCTACGGCAAGCCATTGCCGACGCAGCATGGCGCGCCGATCCGGCTGATCACGCCGTGGAAATACGGCTTTAAGTCGGTGAAATCGATCCGCAAGATCAGTTTCGTCGCCGAGCGGCCGAAGACCTTCTGGGAGGGACTCCAGGCTTCCGAATACGGCTTCTGGGCGAATGTGAACCCGGCGGTGCCGCATCCGCGCTGGAGTCAGGCGAGCGAGCAGGTGCTGGGCTCGCGCGACCGGCGCCCGACGCTGATCTACAATGGCTATGGCGAGCAGGTTGCCGGCCTCTACAAGGGGTTGGAGAACGAGCGCCTGTTCATGTGAGGGGCAGCAGGTTTCGGGTGCCCCAGCCGCACCGGGCCATGGTAGCGTGAAGCCACCATGCAGTCGGAACGGCACGAAACGCCCATGGCCACCCAGCATTTCCATCTCTTCGACACCGCGATCGGCACCTGTGCGCTGGTCTGGGAAGGCGAGCGCTTCATCGGCGCGCAATTGCCCGAACGCGACGAGGATGCGGCGCACAAACGGCTGGCGCGGCGCTATCCGGAGGCTGAGGAGGCCGGGGCGACCGGGTTCGTCGCCGAGGCCGTGGCCGGCATCCGGGCGCTGTTCGATGGGGAGAAGCGCGATCTCGCCCATCTGCCGGTCGCGCTTGAGATGGTCTCCGACTTCAACCGCAAAGTCTACGAGGTTGCGCTCTCCATCCCGCCGGGCGAGACGTTGACCTATGGCGAGGTGGCGCAGCGCATCGGCGAGCCCGGCGCGGCGCGGGCCGTCGGCGTCGCACTCGGCCAGAATCCCTGGCCGATCATCGTGCCCTGCCACCGCGTGCTGGCTGCAGGCGGCAAGACTGGCGGCTTCTCGGCCGATGGCGGCGTCGAGACCAAGCTCAGGATCCTGACGATCGAGAAGGCGCGCACGAGCGCCGAGCCCGGCCTGTTCGGGGCGCTGCCGCTTGCGGCACGGCCTGCCCGACGCTGAGCCGCGCAATTACCTGTTTTCCTTAAAATCGCGCAATAGCGCGTTTGCAGCGAGGTCGCTTGCGAGGCGCGCACAGGGGCCGCTACTGTTCGGGCATTTCCACGCTTCTTCGAGAGATATCATGGCCAAACTCAAGCTCGCCGTCATCGTGGGCAGCAATCGTCGCGACTCGATCAATCGTAAGCTGGCCCAGGCGCTGGTGAAGCTGGGAGCGAACGCTTTCGACGCGTCCTTCGTCCAGATCGACGACCTGCCGATGTTCAACCAGGATCTTGAGGCCGAGCGGCCGGAGTCGACGCTCCGGCTGAAACGCGAGATCGAGGCGGCAGACGCGATCCTGATCGTGACGCCGGAACACAACCGCTCGATCCCCGCCGTGCTCAAAAACGCCATCGACTGGGCGTCGCGGCCCTATGGCCGGAATTCCTGGGCCAACAAGACGGTGGCCGTGACGGGCACCAGCGCCGGCGTGGTCGGTACTGCCGTGTCGCAACAGGAGCTGCGCATGATCCTGACCAACCTTGCCGGCGTCGTGGTTGGCGGGCAGGTCTTCATCACCTTCAAGGACGGCCTGATCGACGCCGAGCACAACATCGCCAATGAAGGCACGCGCGCTTTCCTGCAGGGCTTCCTCGATCAGTTCGCCGGGATCGCCGCCAAGCTCGCGGCCTGACGGGGCAGGCGCTTCCCGCAAACTTCCATCGCAGGCGTCGCCTTTCCGGGCGGCGCCTTTTTGCTGGCCAGTGGCGGGGCAAAAAAAAGGGCCGGCGTCCCCGAGGGGAGCCGGCCTTGAAAGTTTGAAACATCTGGCGAAACCGCCAAACATCTCAGAGGGGAACGGCTGAAACGAACTCAACGCCGGGAGGAGATTGCGGAGCCCGTTCCGAACAACCGTGAGTGCAATATCGGGCATCACCTGCCGTTTTGCAATGCAGCATAGTTTGGGTCCGCCATGCGTTATCTGCATGAGATAGTGGCAAATGGTACGAATTTGAGCTTAAATGATTGAGAAATATGCACTCATTGCACGCTCGCTTCGCTTGTGGGTACAATTTTAGGTCGTTGAACGGGGTGTTTTCGCTCTTTTGGTGGTTATCTGTCGTTTTCGATGTGCGGATTTGCGCAGGGATTGCGCCGTCCTGGTCACAAAACCGCCAGAATTGAAAACGGGCGCCGTAGGCGCCCGATTCAACTGCCATATCGAAGAAGAGGCAGGCCTGCTGTCAGTAGGTCCAGCGTTGGGCCTTCTGGATCAGGAAGTCACGGAAGACCTGGACGCGGGCGACCGACTTCATTTCTTCCGGATAGACCAGATAGCTTTCGAGCTGCGGCATCTCGGTCTCGCGCATCAGCTGCACGAGAGGGGAGCCGGTCTCGATCAGATAGTCGGGCAGCACCGCGATGCCGGCGCCCGAATCCACCGCACGCTTCATCGCGGTGATGTTGTTCACCGTCAGGTGGATCGGCCGCGGGTTGCGCTGGTCGCGCCCCATCGTGCCCAGCCAGTGCACCGCCGTCAGATAGGAGGGCGAGGTGCCGCCGAAGGACAGGATACGGTGGTTGTCCAGGTCGTCATAGGTCTTCGGCTCGCCGAAGCGCTTCACATAGGCAGGCGAAGCGTAGACGTGGAAGTGCACCGTGAAGAGCTTGCGCTGGATCAGGTCCGGCTGCTGCGGCTGGCGCAGGCGGATTGCGATGTCGGCCTCGCGCATCGACAGGTCGAGTTCCTCATCCGTGAGGATGAGCTCGACCCGGATGTCCGGATAGAGATCCATGAACTCGGCAAGGCGCGGGGTCAGCCAGTGGCCGCCGAGGCCGCGCGTCGCGGTCACCTTGAGCTCGCCGGAAGGGTGCTCGCGCGTTTCCGAAAGCTGCGAGCGGGTCCGCTCCAGGCGCTGCGTCATCTCGCGAGCCGCGCGCCAGAGCAATTCGCCCTGTTCCGTGAGGATCAGACCGCGCGTATGCCGATGGAACAGCGGCGCGCGCAGCTCCCGCTCAAGCGCCCCGATCTGCCGGCTGACGGCCGATTGACTCAAGCCCAGAACATCGCCAGCTTTGGTAAAACTGCCTGACTCCGCGACCGTATAAAAGATTCTAATGCGGTCCCAATCCACCGCGCTTCCCCCGCTATGCGTTTTTTGCATGATGGGGGATAAAGAGGCGGTGCGTCAATGTCCGTGTGACAAATGTCGCCCATTATCCGTACTTAATCTGGTTACACGTCCCATCAGATTCGGTGATGAGTACGGAAAAAGCGGCTATTCAGCCGCTTCTCGCTGGTCGAGCTCGCTCGCAGCGAGCCAACGCTCTGCATCGAGGGCGGCCATGCAACCCAGGCCGGCCGCCGTGACCGCCTGACGATAGTGCTCGTCGGTGACGTCGCCGGCCGCGAAGACGCCCGGAACGTTCGTCCGGGTCGTGCCGGGCTCGACATCGATGTAGCCCGATTCGCGCATCGTGAGCTGGTCGGCGAAGAGTTCGGTCGCCGGCTTGTGGCCGATGGCAATGAAGACGCCGTCGGCCTTCAGCTCGCTCGCCGCGCCCGTCTTGGTATTGGTCAGGCGCAGATGGGTGACGTTCGGCGGCTGCGTGCCGCCACAGATCTCGGCGATGGCGCTGTCCCAGACCACTTCGATCTTCGGATGCCTGAACAGGCGCTCCTGCATCACGCGCTCGGCGCGCAGGCTGTCGCGGCGATGGACCAGCGTGACCTTGCTCGCGAGGTTGGCGAGGTAGAGCGCCTCCTCGACCGCAGTGTTGCCGCCGCCGACGACCACGACCTCCTTGTTCCGGAAGAAGAAGCCGTCGCAGGTCGCGCAGGCCGAGACGCCGAAGCCCTGGAAGGCCTGCTCCGAGGGGAGGCCGAGCCATTTGGCCTGGGCGCCGGTCGCGATGATCAGCGCGTCGCAGGAATAGGTCTCCCCGCCATCGCCCCAAAGGCGGAAGGGGCGCTGCGAGAGGTCCACGCGGGCGATGTGGTCGGAGACCATCTTCGTGCCCATGTGCTCGGCCTGGGCGCGCATCTGCTCCATCAGCCAGGGACCCTGGATCACGTCGGCGAAGCCGGGGTAATTCTCGACATCGGTGGTGATCATCAGCTGGCCGCCGGCCTGCATGCCGGAGATCAGCACCGGCTCCATCATGGCGCGGGCGGCGTAGATCGCCGCGGTGTAGCCGGCGGGGCCGGAGCCGACGATCATGACGCGGGCGTGGGTGTGGGCCATCGTCTCAATTCCTCTCCTGCGGCCGGGCGCCGCGGCTTCGATCCGTCAGATACGGCGGCGCGGCGCCGAAACAAGAGCCATCGGGCTCAAGCCGCGCCCAGCCCCAGAACGGCCCGGTGGCGCTGCCAGCCCTGCCGTATCGCATCGGCGATGACGGGCGTGGAGTCTATCGGCTGGTAGCCCTCGCCTTCAAGGCGTCCACAGAAGCGATGCACAACGCCCTCGCGCTCCAGCGCCTGGATCAGCGCCGCGATCTTGGGATGGCCGCCTTGCGGCTCGAACACCAAGATCGGTGCGCCCGTCGCGGCGGCCTCGCCGATCATGTTGGTGGAATCGGCGGTTGCGACGATGGCATCGGCATTGGCGAGCAGGGCGAGATAGGGGTTCTCGCCCGAACCGTCCCACCACCAGCCGCCGTGACGGGCGAAGACGGTTGCGACGGCGGCGGCCAGTGCGGGGGAGGTGCGCCGGGAGGGCGAGCCCATCAGGGACGCGCCCGACCGTGCCAACGCGTCGAGCTGCCCGGCGAAGCGCTCGATATCGGCCGGCGTGAAGCGGTGATGGCGGCTGTCACCGCCGACCAGCACCGCGACGCGCGGCCTTGGCAGGCCGGCGACCGCCGCGGGCGGAGCAGCGCGCGCGGCAGCCAGCTTCTGCGGTGTCAGGCGGTGAGGGGATGTGGTGGTGACGAGGACATTGTCGCCGCGCAGCCGGTCATGCCCGGCAACCCAGATCAGGTCCGCGGCGGCGGGGCCGGTGCGCGGGTCCTTGAGGAAAACGGTATAGGTCGCGCCGTTCGAGACCTTCTTCAGCGTCCGCAGATAGGCGACGGCGCGCCGTCCCGAGGCGATCGCGACCTCCGGAAAGGGCGGGCTGAGGGGGCTTCCCGGCCGGTCCGGCGCCTCGCGTGGATCGATCGGGCCGCGCGGCATCAGCCAGGCCCACGGCTTGCGCGGCTTCACCCGGCGGATTTCCGGGGCGGCACCCAGCCGCTCGGCCACGCCGAGGCACTGCAACTCGTCGCCGGCCTTGCCGTCGCTCAGGACCCAGACGGTCGGCGTCGGATTTTCGTGCATGGCTGTCTGCGTCTGCGGCATGCGCCTTGTATCGCCCGTCGCTGCCGTCTACACCAGCCCGGCTTTTCTTTGAGGATACTTTGCCTTCGGGGATCTTCGTGCGTCCGAAACTCGACGATATCGACCTGCGCATCCTGCGCGAGCTCCAGGCCGATGGGCGCATGACCAATGTCGAGCTCGCCAGCCGCGTCGGCATTTCGCCGCCGCCCTGCCTGCGCCGCGTCAGGGCGCTTGAGGAAGCCGGGCTGATCCGCGGCTACCATGCCGATCTCGACGAGCGAAAGCTGGGCTACGAGGTGGTTTGCTTCGCTTTCGTGCATCTGGCGAGCCAGGCCGAAGCCGATCTCGCTGCGTTTCAGGGCCGTATCCGCGAATGGGCTACGGTGCGCGAATGCTGGACGCTCTCGGGGGACATCGATTTCGCGCTGAAATGCGTGGCGCCGGAC
This sequence comes from Allobosea sp. 05L423, assembly GCF_056397745.1. NCBI lineage: Bacteria > Pseudomonadati > Pseudomonadota > Alphaproteobacteria > Hyphomicrobiales > Alloboseaceae > Allobosea > Allobosea sp. 05L423. Next base: position 256,633 of record NZ_JBFTOA010000001.1, read on the forward strand.
CTGAAGGCCTTCCAAGATTTCGTCGGGGAACTGACGGCCATGCCGAATGTCCGCAACGTCCGCACCGCGCTCGCCCTCGACCGGGTCAAGGACGAGCCGATCGTGCCCTTCGGCTGAGCGGCTTCCGAGCATCCAGCCCCGCATCCTTCAAGACGCAACCTTCGGCTACTCCGCAGGATGATTCAGCTGGCTCCGGAGCCTCCTTCGAGACGCCGTTGGCAGTGCCTCAGAGCTCAAAAATGCTCCGAACGATCTGCATTCAGCCGACGTAGCGCTTGATCCAGTAGGCGTTGTTGCGGGCGAGCGCCTTCAGGCGAAGCTGATCGACGTCCGGCCGATACCAGGCGCCGGCGCCGCCGGAGAGTTCCGTCGACATGATCGGATAACTTGCAAGCTCGCGGCCTTTGCGATCGTAGAGCGTCGCGATGCTTTCCAGATAGTCATTGGAAGCCCCGCCATCGGACGGCTTGCCGCTGCCGCCGCCGCCGGCGTAGCTCGCCAGCCAGATGCTGCTGACGTTGACGACGAGGATCGTGCCGGCGCCGCGCTGCAGCGACGGGCCGAGCAGGTCGATGAGCGTGCGTTCGAGCTCGCTCTTCACGATCGCAACATTTTCGCCCCAGGCCTGGGTCACGGTTGGCGAGAACTGGATCTTGATCGCGCCGATCGGCACGGTCTGAGCGGAGGCGATGCCGGGCACCAGAGCCAACGCCGCGGCACCGAGCGAGGAAGCGAGAAACAGTCGACGCGTCATCATGGCCCGGGTCTCCAAATGCTTGCCGCTTCAATGTAGGTGCGCGGCTGAGATAGTCCATGGCAGCAGGCCCGCGCCTCATCTTCCCTCGATCTTGGTTGCCAAGATGTGTCGGGGTGCGGCTGCATATCCGCTATCGCCCGGGCATGCTCTATGAGGCGCGAGACGCGGGGGGATTCGATGGAACGCTGGTTGACGGAATTCGTGAAGCTCTGGGTGGTGATCGATCCGATCGGCACCCTGCCGGTGTTCCTGGCGGTCACGGCCGGGCTCAGCGCTGCAGCGGCGCGGCGCATTGCCATTCAGGGATCGCTCGTCGCCTTCCTCGTGCTGCTGTTTTTCGTCGTGCTCGGCCAGATCCTGCTGACGGCAATGGATATCGAGCTGAGCTCCTTCCAGATCGCCGGGAACATCGTGCTGTTCCTGTTCGCGCTGACGATGATCTTCGGCGAATCGAAACTTGAGGAGGATCAGAAGCTTCTGCGCTCCTCAGACCTCGAGAAGGCGGTCTATCCACTGGCAATTCCGAGCATCGCCAGCCCCGGCGCGATGCTGACCGTGATGACCATCACCGACAATTCGAGATTCAGCATCGCCGAACAGGCCGAGACCGTGGTTCAGATTGCGATTATCTTCGCCATCCTGCTCGGATTGCTGTTCTGCGCCTCGCGCATCATCGCCGTCATCGGCAATGCGGGTGCGAGCGTCATCAGCCGGGTGATGGGCCTTATCCTGGCGAGCGTCGCTGTGGACGGTATCATCAGGGCGGTGAAGATCGTCGTGATGGGGTGACGCCCGGCGTCGCCACGCCGGGTTCGCCCCGAACATCTCCGTGCTCGTTCATCACCGGCCGCGCCCGAAACACAAATGCTCGCCACCAGGGCGAGCATGGTGCTGTCTGCGGAGATGCTGAGCTCAGCGGAAGTCGACGCTGACGACCTCGTAGGATTTGCCGCCGCCGGGCGTGTTGACCTGGACGGAATCGCCGACCTTCTTGCCGATCAGCGCGCGCGCGATCGGCGAGCCGATCGAGACCTTGCCGGACCTGACGTCCGATTCCGGCTCGCCGACGATCTGGTAGCTCTTCTCTTCCTCGGTATCGTCGTCGATCAGCTTGACGGTCGCGCCGAACTTGATCGTGTCGCCGCCGAGCTTGCTGACATCGATGATGTCGGCGCGGCCGATCAGCGATTCGAGTTCCATGATCCGGCCTTCGTTGAGCGACTGCGCTTCCTTGGCCGCGTGATATTCCGCGTTCTCGGAGAGATCACCCAGCGCGCGCGCTTCGGCGATCGCCGTGATGATGCGCTGGCGCTGGACCTGCTGGCGGTCCTTCAGCTCGGCCTCCAGGGCGGCGAAGCCGCCCGCGGTCATCGGAACCTTTTCCATTCTTTCCGTCCCACAAGCTCCGAAAGCGCGGCCCACCGGCGGTAAAGTGACCGTCGGTGTCTCCGCGCTTCCGCTCAATTTTTGAACTTCGCCGCGAACGGCCTCTCAGGCCGCGCGTTCGAAGTATGACTGCAACGATCGTACTTCGAGATCGCCGCTGCAATAGGCCTTGATGCCCTCCGCGGCAGCGATCGCTCCGGCCAAGGTGGTATAATAGGGCACCTTGTGCAAGAGGGCTGTTCGACGGAGCGAACGGGAATCCGCAAGCGCCTGTGGACCCTCCGTGGTGTTGAAGATCAGCTGGATTTCGCCGTTCTTGATCGCGTCGACGACATGCGGCCGACCTTCCAGAACCTTGTTGATCCGCGCTGCGTCGATGCCCTGTTCCTGCAGCAGGCGCAGCGTGCCGCCGGTCGCGACGATACGGAAGCCGAGATCGGCGAGGATGCGCACGGAGGGGACGATGCGCGGCTTGTCGTCGTCACGCACCGAGACGAAGACCGTGCCCTTGACCGGCACCTTGGAGCCGGCGCCGAGCTGGCTCTTGGCGAAGGCGGTGTCGAAGGAGCGGTCGAGGCCGATGACCTCGCCGGTCGAGCGCATCTCCGGCCCGAGCAGGACATCGACGCCAGGGAAGCGCGCGAAGGGGAAGACCGCTTCCTTGACGCCGACATGGTCGAGCACCGCCGGCTTCAGGCCGAAGCCCGCCAGCGGCTCGCCGGCCATGATGCGGGCCGCGATCTTGGCGATCGGCTGCCCGATGACCTTGGCGACGAAGGGCACGGTGCGCGAGGCGCGCGGATTGACCTCGAGGACGTAGATCTCGCCGTCCTTGATGGCGTATTGCACGTTCATCAGGCCGCCGACATCGAGCGCGAGCGCCATCGCCTTGGTCTGGCGCTCCAGCTCGGCGATGGTCTCGGCCGAGAGCGAGCGCGGCGGCAGCGAGCAGGCCGAATCGCCGGAGTGGATGCCGGCTTCCTCGATATGCTCCATGATGCCTGCGATGAAGGCGTCCTTGCCGTCCGCGAGGCAGTCGACATCGACCTCGATCGCGTCCGACAGGTAGCGGTCGAACAGCAGCGGGTTCTTGCCGAGGACGGTGTTGATCTGGCCCGTCTTGTCGTTCGGATACTTGGCCTTGACCTCGGAGGGGATCAGCGAGGGCAGGGTGCCTAGCAGGTAGTCCTCGAACATCACCTCGTCGCGGATGATGGCCATGGCGCGGCCGCCGAGCACGTAGGAGGGGCGAACGACGAAGGGCAGGCCGAGTTCGCCGGCAATGATGCGGGACTGCTCGACCGAGTAGGCGATGCCGTTCTTCGGCTGCTTCAGGTGCAGCTTGTCGAGCAGGCGCTTGAAGCGGTCCCGGTCTTCCGCGAGGTCGATCGCGTCAGGCGAAGTGCCGAGGATCGGGATGCCCGCCTCTTCCAGCGCATTCGCGAGCTTCAGCGGGGTCTGGCCGCCGAACTGGACGATGACGCCGTGCAGCGTGCCGTTCTGCTTCTCGGTCTCGAGGATCTCGAGCACGTCCTCCGCGGTCAGCGGCTCGAAATAGAGCCGGTCGGAGGTGTCGTAGTCGGTCGAGACCGTCTCCGGGTTGCAGTTGATCATGATGGTCTCGTAGCCGGCGTCGCGCAGCGCGTAGCAGGCATGGCAGCAGCAATAGTCGAACTCGATGCCCTGGCCGATGCGGTTCGGACCGCCGCCGAGGATGACGACCTTCTTGCGATCGGAAGGATTGGCCTCGTCCGCCGTCTTGCCGGCGAAAGGCATGGCATAGCTCGAATACATGTAGGCGGTCGGCGAGGCGAACTCCGCCGCGCAGGTGTCGATGCGCTTGTAGACGGGGCGGACGTCGAGCGACTTGCGCAGCGCCCTGACCTCGGCCTCGGTCTTGCCCGCAACCGCGGCGAGGCGCTTGTCCGAGAAGCCCATCGCCTTGATCTGGCGGAAGGCGCCGGGCGTCTGCGGCAGGCCGAACTTGCGGATCTTCTCCTCGGTCTCGACGATGCCGCGCATCTGGGCGAGGAACCAGGGATCGATCTTGCAGCTCTCGTGGATCTCCTCGTCGCTGAAGCCAAAGCGCATGGCCTGGGCGACGTGGAGGATGCGGTCCGGCGTCGGCGTCGAGATCGCGGCCTTGATGGCGTTGCGGTCGTCGCCATGGCCGAAGCCCTCGATCTCGATCTCGTCGAGCCCGTCAAGGCCCGTTTCCAGCGAGCGCAGCGCCTTCTGCAGCGATTCCTGGAAGGTGCGGCCGATCGCCATGGCCTCGCCGACCGACTTCATCGCGGTCGTCAGCGTCGGCTCGGAACCCGGGAACTTCTCGAAGGCGAAGCGCGGGATCTTGGTGACGACATAGTCGATCGTCGGCTCGAAGGAGGCCGGGGTCGCGCCGCCGGTGATGTCGTTCTCGATCTCGTCGAGCGTGTAGCCGACGGCCAGACGCGCCGCGACCTTGGCGATCGGGAAGCCGGTCGCCTTGGAAGCGAGAGCAGACGAGCGCGAGACGCGCGGGTTCATCTCGATGACGATCATGCGGCCGGTGGCCGGGTCGATCGCGAACTGAACATTCGAGCCGCCGGTCTCGACGCCGATCTCGCGCAGCACCGCCAGCGAGGCGTCGCGCATGATCTGGTATTCCTTGTCGGTCAGCGTCAGGGCCGGCGCGACGGTGATCGAATCGCCGGTATGGACGCCCATCGGATCGAAATTCTCGATCGAGCAGACGATGATGCAGTTGTCCTTCTTGTCCCGGACGACCTCCATCTCGTATTCCTTCCAGCCCAGCACGCTCTCCTCGATGAGGACCTCGCTGGTCGGGGAGGCGTCGATGCCGCGCTCGACGATGTCGATGAACTCGCCCTTGTTGTAGGCGATGCCGCCGCCCGTGCCGCCCATGGTGAAGGAGGGGCGGATGATCGCGGGAAGGCCGATATCCTCGAGCGCGTCGAGCGCCTGGCCGAGCGTCTTGATGTGATGCGAGCGTGGGGTGTCGAGGCCGATCTTGGTCATTGCCTCGCGGAAGAGCTCGCGGTCCTCGGCCTTGTCGATGGCCTCGGCCGTGGCGCCGATCATCTCGACGTTGAACTTCTCCAGCACGCCCATCTTCTTCAGCGAGAGCGCGCAGTTCAGCGCGGTCTGGCCGCCCATCGTCGGCAGCAGCGCGTCGGGGCGCTCCTTCTCGATGATCTTGGCGACGATCTCGGGCGTGATCGGCTCGACATAGGTCGCATCGGCCAGGTCCGGATCGGTCATGATCGTCGCCGGATTCGAGTTGACCAGGATGATGCGGTAGCCCTCGGCCTTCAGCGTCTTGCAGGCCTGGGTGCCGGAATAGTCGAACTCGCAGGCCTGTCCGATGATGATGGGGCCGGCGCCGATGATCAGGATGGACTTGATGTCTGTGCGCTTGGGCATGATCTCGACCGGTCTTGCGGGCGCGCGCAAGGCCGGTCCGATCGGGCGAGCGGAGGCCTGGCGAACGTCTGAATGAATGCTAGGCGCTCGCTATAGACGGCCAAGGCGGCGGGGGGAAGCTAAAAGCGCTTCCCCCGTCGCTCAACGCACAGGCCTTGGCGCGGGAACGATGAGATCGATCTCCAGCGAACGGGGCTGCCGGCGCTTGCGCCGCATGGCGATGAAGAGCACGGCGAGGGCCGCAATCTCGCAGGCGGCGCCGACGAAGCCGAGCGGCCAGGTGCCGGCATGGCGCATGACTTGCTGGCCGAGCGCAGCGCCGGCCGCGATGCCGAAATAGAGCGCGGAGGCATTGAGCGAGAGCGCGACCACGGCCGCGTCCGGTGCCATCGCCGCGAGGCGCGACATCTGCGAGGGGTGCCCCGCCCAACCCGCCGCGCTCCAGATCAGCAGCACGAAGGGGATCGGGTAGATCGCCAGTGCCGGCGGCAGGTTGACGGCGATCAGCGAGGCGGTGAGCAACGCCGCGGCCAGCACGGTCAGCACGACGGTCAGCGTCCGCTCCGGGCCGAAGCGGTCGCTCGCGATGCCGCCGAGCTGGTTGCCGATGGCCGAGCCGATGCCGGAGACGACCAGCGCCGCGGCGAGCCAGGGGCCGGCGATACCGGCATGGTTGGTCAGGAAGGGCGCGATATAGGTGTAGAGAACGAAGGCGCCGGTGGTCCAAAGCATCGTTGTTGCCAGCGCCAGCAGCACATCGCTGCGCCCCGCGACCTGCAGGCGCTCGCGTAGCGTGTTCGTGCTGTGCGGCAGGCCCTTGGGCAGCTTGACGAGAAGGCCCGCCAGAGACAACGCGCTGAACAGCGTCACGATCAGGAAGGCAAGGTGCCAGCCGCCGAAACCGACCACGGCCGTGCCGATCGGGATGCCGAGAATCAGCGAGACCGTCATACCGCCGGTGACCAGTGCGATGGCGCGGCCGCGCCGCTCCGGCGCGGAGACCGCGACGGCGACTGCGTTCGCCGCCGGCATGAAGACGCCCGCCGAGAGCGCCATCACGATCCGGGCGGCCATCACCACCCAGAAATCGCTGGCGAAGGCGGCACCGAGATTGGCAAGGCCGAACACCGTCATCGCGCCGACCAGCACCGTCTTGCGGTCGGCATCGCCGAGCACGGTGGAGAGTATCGGCGAGCCGATCGCATAGGCGAGGGCGAAGATCGAGATGAGCAGGCCGGCGGTGTCGACAGAAACGCTCAGGCCGTTGGCGAGGTGGGGCAGGATGCCGGTGACGATCAGGCTGCCCGTGCCGATGGCGAAGGCGCCGCCGGCGAGGGAAAGAAGGCGCGTATCCATGGGAATGATCCTTGCGGATGATCGCTGTTTCGAAGGCAAGCTTCAAAACTTCAATGATCGTTGAATTTTAAGGGTGCCGATCACTGCCCGCAAGGGTAATTTCAATGAATGTTGAATATTGTCAGCGGCAGCTTCATCGCCTATCTCGGAGGCGATGAAGCCGGTCTTCCACCCCGATATCGAGGATGTCGCGCCCGCCGACGTGTTCGCGGCGCTGGCGGATCCGATACGGCTCGGCATCCTCGTCGCGCTCGCCGATGTCAGCGAGGTCGACAAGGCGCGCTGCAGCCATTTCACCGCCTTCGCCTCGCCTTCGCTGCTGTCCTACCACTTCGCCAAGCTGCGCGAGGCCGGCATCACCCGCATGCGGGTGGAGGGAACGTCGCGCTATCTCAGCATCCGGCGCGACGAGCTGAACCAGCGCTTTCCCGGGCTGATCGACAGCGTGATCGAGACCGCGCGGCGTGACCCGAACCTGCCGCGGCTCGGTCCCGAATGGCTTTCAGGCAGCGACGAGACGCAGGGTTCGACTTCGCCCCGTTGACAGCGTCTGGCGCAGGTTTAGCGTCCTCTCTTCCGCGATGGCGTCGAGCCGGATCGCGACGCGGCACCGGCCACGCCCGAACCCGAGGAGCATGGCCATGCGTGCTGCTGACCCTCAGAAACTCGATGCCCTGGTGGGGCGTCTCGTCGGTGACGTCGGAGCCTCCGTCACTGGCGCCCTGATCGTGCTGGGCGACCAGCTCGGCCTCTACAAGGCGATGGGCGACGGCGAGCCCGTCACCTCCCGGCAACTGGCAGAGAAGACAGGCTTCAAAGAACGCTATGTGCGCGAATGGCTCGCCGGCCAGGCGTCGGCCGGCTATGTCGACTATGACGAGGGCAGCGACAGCTTCAGCCTCTCGCCGGAGCAGGCCATGGCCTTCGCCGAAGACGACAGCCCCGCCTTCTTCGCCGGTGCCTTCGAGATCGTGCAGTCGATGTGGGTCGACGAGCCGAAGGTCGAGGAGGCCTTCCGAACCGGCTCGGGCCTCGGCTGGCACGAGCACAGCAAATGCCTGTTCCGGGGAACCGAGCGCTTCTTCCGGCCCGGCTACAACGCGCATCTGACCGCGGAGTGGATTCCGGCGCTGGACGGTGTCCAGGCCAAGTTGATGCAGGGCGCGACCGTCGCCGATGTCGGCTGCGGGCACGGCTCATCCACCATCCTGATGGCGCAGGCCTATCCGCAATCGCGCTTCTATGGCTTCGACTATCACGGGCCTTCGATCGAGCGGGCGCGCGAGGCGGCGGAGAAGGCGGGCGTTGCCGATCGCATCGTCTTCGAGCGTGCCTCCGCGAAGGACTTCCCCGAGCGGAAATACGACCTCGTGACGATGTTCGACTGCCTGCACGACATGGGCGATCCGGTCGGTGCGGGGAAGCATGTGCGGGAGTCGCTGGCGCGGGACGGCAGCTGGATGATCGTCGAGCCCTTCGCGCACGACCATCTCAAGGACAATCTGAACCCGGTCGGGCGGATCTTCTACGGCGCGTCCACGATGATCTGCACGCCAGCCTCTCTTTCGCAGGAGGTCGGGCTCGGCCTCGGCGCGCAGGCCGGCGAGATGCGGCTGCGGAAGGTCGCGATGGATGCGGGCTTCTCGCATTTCCGCCGGGCGACCGAGACGCCGTTCAACATGGTCTTCGAGGTGCGGGCCTAACACGGTTCGGCTGAAACCCAGGGGGCGCGGTCGGAAGCGCCGCAGGGGGCGGGATTTATCCACCGCTCGCCGCAGAAGCGAGTTGAGGTGTCGGTCGTTATTATGCAATGTTATATCATTGCGTAATAAGTGGAGTTTTCCCTTGTCTTCGTCTCGCCTCGTTGCGGCCGGCTTCGGCCTCGTCGGCTGCCTGCTCGCGTCCGCGGCCCTTGCGCATGACCATGCGCTGCTACGCGGGCGGCTCGTCTTCGCCGACCACGAAAAAACGGTCGTCCGCATCCTCGACCTCGACAGCGGCGAGGTCACGCATAGCTTCGACGTGCCAAAAGCCAATCCGGGTTTCGCCGCGGTTTCCGGCGGGCGCTACGTCGTGGTCAAGACGGGAGACGACGCGGGGACGCTGCGCATCCTCGACACCGGGCTGATCGCCGAGTCGCATGGCGACCATGTCGATCTCGACAAGGCCGAGCCGAAGCTCCTCGACTTCTCGACGAAAGGGGACCGGCCTGCCCATGTCATTTCGGGCCATGGGCAGCTCGCGCTGTTCTATGACGGCTTACGTCCCTGGGAAGGCAAGAGCGAGCCCAAGGTGGTGATGCTCGCCATCGACGCCCTGGCCAAGCCGGAACCCGAGGTCACGATCTGGCCGAGCCCGGCGCCGCAGCATGGCATTGCCGTGCCGCTCGGAGCGCGGCAATGGTTGATCTCGGTGCCCAACCCCGCCTATGCCAAGGGCGATGACCGCAGCGCCTCGCCACGTCCCAACGGCTTCGAGATCCTCGAGCAGGGCCGAGCGTCACAGAACGATGGCGGTTGGAAGCGTGTCGCAGGCTTCAACGACCCGGCGCGAGCGGAAGCTTCCTGCAAGCTCTATCACGGCTATGCGCCGGCGCGCGGCGGGCGCTATGTCTTCGGCTGCACCGAAGGGGAGGGCGGCGGTTTGCTGGTGCTGTCCAAAGCCGCGAAAGGCGCCGCAGACGGTTGGAGCGCGCGGAAGCTCGCCTATCCCGACGAACGGCGCACCAGCGCGCTCAAGTCCCGCGAAGGCGGACGCCATCTCGTCGGCAATTACGGGTTGAAGGCGCCCTATGACGCGCTGCTCCGGATCGATCCCGAAGCGAAGGCGCTCTCCGCCGAGGATGTGCTGCCGGTGCCGGGCGAGCAGGCTGTCTGCCGGTTCGAGCTCAGCAGCAATGGCAGCCGGCTCGCCAATCTGACGCCGGACGGCAAGCTCAGGATCTACGAGGTCGGGCCCGCCTGGAAGGAAATCGCCTCCTTCGACGCGGTCCCGGCCTTCGACTGTGCCTACGCGGCGAAGACGCCAACGCCGAGTCTCGCCGTGATCGGGGGCAGCGCCTTCGTCAGCGACCCGACGAACGCGCGCATCCGCGAATATCATCTCCACACGTTGAAGCAGGGGCTCGATATGCCGGTCGGCGGCATGCCCGCCAACCTTGCCGGCAGCGACGCCGGATAATTCGTGAAGCAGCGCGGGGCGAAAAAATCGTTCGCCCCGCGCTGTCCATGATCTAGGAAGCGCGGATGCCGTTTCGCCGCTATCCGCGCCAGTTCCGCCAGCTCATGGCCTATGTCGTCGCCGGCGGGCTCACCGCGGTCGCGCATTACGGCGTGCTGATCGGGCTCGTCGAGCTCGGCCGGATCGATCCTGTTCCGGCGACGCTCGCCGGCTTCGTCGTCGGCGCGCTGGTTTCCTATACGCTGAACCGCTGGATGACCTTCGACGCCACGCGCACCCATGCGCAAGCGGGGTGGCGCTTCGCCCTGATCGCAGCCGGCGGCTTCGTGCTCACCGGAATCCTGATGCATTTCTTCGTGACGAGGGCTGGCTTGCCCTATCTGCCGATGCAGATCGTCACCACCGGCGTGGTGATGGTGTTCTCGTTCCTCGGTCACAAATTCTTCAGCTTCGCCGACCGGGCGGCCTGACGGCACGCCGCCCGGTCGTTTTCCTCACTGCTGCGGGGCGACCGTCAGCGTGAGCTGGCGGCGGCCGATGCGGCCTTCCTTGTCGGTCGCCTCGATCTCGATGATGTGGCTTCCGCTGGGGACGAGGACTGAGGGCGCGTCGATTCCTGCCGGCGTGATGAAGGGCTTGATCCGCTCGGTGATGTCGACCGGAGGCTGGCGGCGATAGAAGACGCGCACGGTCGCCGGATCGATCGGCACGCCGTTGCTCGGCATGAAGCGAACGGCCAGCCGGAAAGGCTTGCCGTCAACACTCTTGTCGGGCGTCGGCAAGGTGTCGATGCTGGGGCCGCGGGTGAGGTTGCGCGTGCTGGCTGGGGCCTTGGCTGTGGTCGGCAAGCCCGCTTCCTCACGGGTGATGAGCTGAACCGGTTCGGCGGCGTGTGCCGTCGTCGACATCACAGCGGCGGCGAGAACAACACGCAGAATGTGCGGGATGAGCACAGTCTTCATCATCGTCCCTATTTCACTCCCAAGATTCCGGCGATGAGGCCGGCGATGGCAGAAATGATGGTACCGGCCATCAGGATGGTGGTTTCGATGGTTTTCAGCGTTTCCATCGGCACCTTGCCATGCACGGCCAGCAGCCCCTTCCGCAGTTCCGGCAGCGAGACGAGGCCCCGCGCGGTGAGCGCAGCCTGCGTCACGCGCAGCAACATCCCCGAGAACATGGAGGCGCCGATGCTCAGCGCATAGAACGAAGTCTCGCGCCAGGCTGCCAGCCCTTGCGGAAGGAGCGGTATATTGTCGTGCCAACCGAGCAATGCGTTCATGGTCACGACGGAAAAAATCGCGAAACCGATGGCGATGCCGATATCGAAGGCGATCAGCCGCGGGCGAAGCCCGAAATAGAGCATGCCGGTGATGAAGGGGATCGCGATCGAGGCAAGGCGCAGCGCCCAGAGCGGCAGGTCGAGCCAAAGGACGATCGCGCAATAGGCCAGCAGCAGCAAAGTCAGGCCGAAGGGCAACACCCAGTAGCGGCGGCGCGCAACGGAGTGGGCGATCGGAGGGGCAGGCTCAGGCGTGTCCGCCTTCTCGGATGCTACAGGTTCCAGGGCTGCAACGGGTCTTGCAGCCAGTGCGGCGCGGTCCTCTTCGGCACGCTTCTCGAAGGCCGTGAGCCGCTCCTCCAGAGCACCGAGGCGACGCAGCAGGGGAAGGACCGGCGTCAGGTCACGCCCGCAGCAACGGCAGGACAGGACGCCCGCCTTGAGCGTGGCGTCGCAATAGGGACAGTTGAACTGATCCTGCACGGAGCTCTCACGCCTTCGGGGCAAGCCGCGCTCAGAGCCACGTTCGCTCCGCCAAATCAAGCTACTTTGCGCGCTCCCCTAGCGGAACTTTAGTATAAGTCAGCATTCTTGCCGTAATGGATGCGCGGCCTATTTCGATCAGGTGGGCTTCGTCGCCTTGAACGTCATCCGATGCGGGTTGTGGCCGAAATTCGCGGGCCTCTGCAGGTCGGCGAAGCCGGCCTCGCCGATCAGTTCGGAGATGGCGTCCGGGGTGTAGGTCGACAGCCCGTATTGCGCCCTGAGCTTCCGGTAGTCCGAAAAGGCGGTGCGGATGAGGCCTGCGAGCGCCGCCATCAGGAAGCCGCCGCGCCAGGCGAAGCCGAGAAGCTGCGAGGCATCGGTGAGCGGGCTGACGTCGGGCGGAATGACGTCCGCTATCACCAGCTTGCCGCCGGGCCTGAGCTTGCTGCGCCAGGTTTCGAGCAGCGCCTTCAATTCGTCGCGGGAGAGATACTGGACGAGCGAATTGGCGACGACGAGATCGAGCGAAGCCTCCGGCAGAGCCTCGACCTCTTCGGGGGAGACGACCGTGATGTTGACCTTGCGGCCGAACTGGGCGCGCAGTTTGTCACGCACGGTGGGCGCAGCTTCGCAAAGATAGAGCCTGCCGCAGGCCGAGGCGACGCGTGCCGCATCGAGCGCCTCGCCGCAGCCATGGTCGAGCACGACGGCGTCGGGCGCGGGAACATGTGCGATCACGTCGCTTGCGATGGCGTGGTAGTGCAGCGCCTTGTGGCGCGGCGAGACGTAGATGGAATGTTCGCCGTTCCAGAAATCGCGCCAGGACATGGGCAGTATCGATCCTCGGGGTCGCTCACGACCGTTGCCCGATGACTAGACGCAAGCGGCAGGGCTTCGCAACAGCCGGGGTTCCGGGACGCGGCGGTTTCCGCTTAAGTCACGATTGCGTCCCCGACTCGGGGCGCGCGGGACGGGGGATGCCGATGCTGCTGCTGCCGCGATTGCTCAAGGGGTTCGTCCGGCAGGGACGCCTCACCGTCATCACGCCGGACGGCAAGCGCCACGTCTTCGGACCCGGTCCAGCCGAGATGTTGTTCGCCGGCGTGCGAAAGACGGCGCCCTCGGTCACGGTGCGCTTCCATGACAACCGTATCGAGCGCGAGCTTTTCCTCAATCCCGAGCTCGCCTTGGCCGAAGGCTACATGGATGGCCGGATCGACTTCGAGGAAGGCACGATCCACGATCTGCTGACGCTGTTCTGGCTGCAGCGCAAGGAGCTGCGGAAGCACCCGCTGCAGAAGGTGATCCGGCAGGTGCGCTTCCGCATCCGGCGCTGGCGCATGCACAACCCGCTCGGCCTCGCGGGCAAGAAGGTCAAGCACCACTACGACATCCCGACCGATTTCTATCGGCTCTGGCTCGACGAGAGCATGACCTATTCCTGTGCGTACTGGCACTCGCCGGATGTCGGGCTGGAGAACGCGCAGAAGGCCAAGCTCCGGCACATCGCCGCCAAGCTGAAGATCGAGCCCGGCATGCGTGTGCTCGATATCGGCTCGGGCTGGGGCGAACTGGCGATCTATCTGGCCAAGGCCTGCGGGGCGAAGGTGACCGGCCTCAACGTCTCGCCCGACCAGATGGCGGCGGCTGCGAGGCGCGCCGAGGCGGCTGGGGTCGGCGATGCCGTAACCTTCGTCAACAAGGACTATCGCGAGCTCACCGGGACGTTCGACCGCATCGTCTCGGTCGGCATGATGGAGCATGTCGGCGTCGCGCATTACGGCGAGTATTTCGAGGGGATCCGCGATCTCCTGACGCCGGACGGGATCGCACTCGTCCACTGCATCGGCCGCGCCGGGCCGCCCGGCTTCACCGGGCCGTTCTTCGAGAAGTACATCTTCCCAGGCGGCTATGCGCCGGCATTGTCGGAGGTGTTCGCCGCAGTCGAGCAGACCGGGCTCTGGTCCTCGGACTGCGAATTCTGGCGCCGCCACTACCACTGGACACTGGAGGCCTGGCGCGAGCGCTTCATGGCGAGGCGCGAGGAAGTGGTCGGCATGATGGGCGAGCGCTTCGCGCGGATGTGGGAGTTCTATCTCTGCGCCTGCTCGATCTCCTTCGACATCGGCGGCGACATGGTGTTCCAACTGCTGCTCGGGCCGCACAAGAGCGCCGTCCCGATCATCCGCGACTACATCGCGGATGACGAGAAGGCGCTGGCCGCGAAGGGGTTTTGAGCGGGCTGCCCTCATTGCGAGCGCAGCGAAGCAGTCCAGGAGGCGCAGGGCTCTGCCGCGCCTGGATTGCTTCGTCGCTTCGCTCCTCGCAATGACGACATAGGCCGAGGAAAGCGCCTTACCGCTTCAGATTGACGATCACCACGCCGGCGAGTGCCATGGCGCCGCCCATCAGGCCGAAGGCCGTCGGGACTTCGCTGAGCCAGAGGAAGCCGATCAGCATCGCCATCGGCGGCACGGCGTATTGGAAGTTCGACGCGCGGGCGGCCGGCAGGCGCGAGAGGGTGATCGCCCAGGTGCCGTAGGCGATCAGGCTCGGCACGGCGGCGAGATAGACCACCGACCAGAAGGAGACGGCCGGGGCGACCTGCGCCTGCGCGATCGCGGAAGGCAGGAAGGGCAGCAGCACGAAGCCGCCGATCGCCATGTTCCAGGCCGCGACATGGAGCGGCTTGTAGCGGGCGAAGAGCGGCTTCTGCACGACAGTGGTGATGGCGTTGCAGAACGCGGCGCCGAGAATCAGCAGCACGCTCATGCCGATCTCGACATCGAGCCCCTTGCCGATCGCGATCACGCCGATGCCGGCGAAGGAAAGGGCGGTGCCGAACCAGGCGATCAGGCTGAAGCGCTCGCCCAGGATCATCATGGCGAGGACGGCGGTCATGATCGGGTTGGTGTTGATGATGAAGGCGGCAGGGCCAGCCGGCACGACGCGCTGGCCGAAGTTCAGCAGCAGCGCATAACCCGCGATAAAGATGACGCCGCCGACGAGGAAGCGCCAGATATCGGCGCTTTCTGGTAGCTTCGCCCGCGTCGCGAGAAGGAAGAGCGCGGCGGGGCCGCCGGCGAGCGCGAAGCGCAGCGCAGCCATCTCGGCCGGGCCGAAGCCGGCCAGGCCGGCGCGGATCGCCGGGAAGGAGGAAGCCCAGGCCATGACCGTGAAGGTGACGGTGAAGACCAGCGTCGGGTCGAGGCGCTGAGAACCGGAAGTGGTCGGCGCGGAGGATGCGCAGCTTGAGGAGGACATGGCGTCGATCCATCGGTGACGAAAGGTTGCTCCCGATAGACGCCTCAGCGAGCTGATTGACAAACGAACAATTCGCGCATGAGCTGTGAGGATGGATCACAGCTCGAACCTCCCTCCGCTCGACACCTTGCGCGCCTTCGAAGCCGCCGCGCGCACCGGCAGCTTCTCTTCGGCGGCCGAGGCGCTGAACCTGACCCATGGCGCCATCAGCCGGCAGATCGCCAAGCTCGAGCATTGGCTGGGCCTGCGCGTCTTCCTGCGGCAGGCGCGCGGCGTCTCGCTGACGCCGGAGGGGCAGCGCCTGCTCCAGCGCACGCAGGAGGCCTTCGCGCTGATCGCGGATACCTCCGAGCGCTGGCGCGAGGCGCGCGGCGCTTCGGTGGTGCGCGTCAGCGCGCCGCCCTCGGTTTGCGCCTTGTGGCTGATGCCGCGTCTGGCGGTTCTGGAGGCGGGCATGCCGGCCCTGCGCATCGTGCTGCAGGTCGAGCATCGCAAGGTGGATTTTGAAGAGGAAGGTGTAGACCTCGGGATACGTTGCGGACGCGGCGGCGCGCCGGACCGGCTTTCGCTCAAGTTGTTCGAGGAGTGGTGCTTCCCGATCGCCTCGCCGCAGCTCGCTGCGCTGATCGGGGAGGGGCCTCCCGAGCGACTGCTCGGCCAGCCGCTGATCCACGATTCCGACGCTGCGGGCTGGAAGGCCTGGTTCGCGGCGCAGGGGCTGGATTATCGCCCGCGCCCGCAGGACCGCCGTTTCGAGGATTACAACCTCGTGCTGGATGCTGCGGCGCACGGCCTCGGTATCGCGCTGGCCCGTCCGCCGCTGGCGCGCGAGCAGCTCACGGCGGGTCGGATCATGCGCGTGGATGCACGCGAGGCACTGAACCCCGTGTCCTACTGGCTCGACCGGCCCCATGGCGCACTCAGACCTTCGGCGGCAGCTTTGGCCGAGCGCATTGCGCGGGCGGCCGGTGCGGCCAGAGGCGACATCGAGGCGTTCCTGAGCCGGGAGGCGCGGGCTGCTTGATCCGCGTCATACTCGGGCTTGACCCGAGCATCTCGTGACCAGCAGGTGCCGGAACCTCTTTCGGCCTGAGATTCTCGGGACAAGCCCGAGAATGACGAGCTGCATTTACCGCAAGCTATGCCGCGGAGCGGCGAACTCCCCGCGCTGGCTGGCGCGGGCCATCTCGAAACTGTCGGCGATGCGTCGCGCCCTGACGATGAAGGCCTGCGCGATATCCGGCGGGCAGACCTCGTGCGCGGTGATCTCGAACAGGTCGAGCCAGCGGTCGAAATGCTTGCCCTCCAGGGGCAGGATGAGATGCGGACGCATCGGCCGGCCGTTGTAGCGGCCGGAGCGTAGCATCACGCCGCTCCAGAAATCGGTGATCTTGCCGATATGATCGTCCCAGTCCTCCACCGCTGCCGCGAAGACCGGGCCGATCAGGTCGTCCTGACGCGCCCGCTCATAGAAGGTGCGGACCAGCTCGGCGATCATCGGCTCGCGCAGGTCAGGGTGGGCAGCGCCCGGATGAATGAGGGGGTTGTCGGTCATCTTTGGGGCATTCGAGGTTTCTCGTATTGTCTGCGGGCCGAGCGGAGAAGGCTAGGCCCGCACGGTTTCTGCGACCTTGTGAGGCAGGGTGGGGTCGGGCGGGGCGATATCCTGTTGGCCGTGCTCCAGAAACAGCCGCATCTCGTCGGCGAGCGCGAAGAAGCGATCCCGCACCGCCTTGGCGTGGGGATTGGCGCGCTCGATCGCCATGAAGACGTTGGGTGCGTCGTAGCGGACCATCTCCGTCGCCTGCATCAGGTGGTCAAAGCTCGCAGTGGTCATCGTCCGGGGCAGCGGCTCCATGCGGACCAGGATCTTGGCGATGAGATGGGTCAGGCCCTGCACCATGGCAGCCTCGCGGTCATGGGCGTCGGCCGTGGTCACGATGACCTTCAGCTTGAGCACGCGGCGCAGGAAGGCGGCGATGCGCGGGGTGCTGCCGCCCCTGATCGGGCAGAGCGCGATCTTGAGCCCGTCGAGGCCGTTGCGGGCGCTCTGCGGGCCGAAGAGCGGGTGCGTGCCGATGATCTCGACATCCTCCGGCAAGGCCGCCTCCATCGCCCGTGCCGGGCCGATCTTGACGGAGCCGACGTCGAGGACCACGGCGCCGGCCTTGAGATGCGCGCGCAGCGACGCGATCGCCTCGGGGATCGCCGGGACGGGCACTGCGAGAATGACGAGATCGCAGGCCCCGATTTCGGCGGGGGAGGCGGGAACCAGCCCCTGGCCGCTCGCATCCGGCTCGGGCGGATGGGCCGGGTCACAGATGCGCAATGCAAAATGCGGCTGGAGATGGCGGGCCATCAGTCGCCCGAAGGCGCCGAAGCCCATGATGCCGATGGAGGTGACGGCTCTGATCGTGGAAGACATCGCTCTGGTCCGGTGGGAGCCGCGATGCCGGGTGATCTGCCTGAATTCAACCGCCAGCGCGGCGGTTGAACATGGGAATGCCACCGCCTCTATGAGGACGGGGCGTAATAGCTGCGGAAGCTGGCCATCAGGCTGGTCATGGCCCGTTTAAAGCTCGCGGGCGCAACGCTGTCAATCGAGCGGGGGCGAATAGTCGGTCGGCGTCAGCGTGCGGTCCTCGATCGCGCCGACCATGTCGCCGTGCTCGATCTTGGTGGCGCGCTTGATCTCGCTCCATTCCGGATCGGCCATGAAGCTCGCCCAGGCCTTGGCCTTCGTCTCGGCGTCGGGCCAGGCGAGGATATAGGCGAATTCGGTCCGCCCGGCGCTAGCCGTTTCCCACATCGCCACGATCCTGAAGCCGTGGCGGCCCATGATGCGGGCGGCATGGTCACGGAAGCGGGCATGGAAGGCCGCCTTGTTGCGCTCGAAGATCTCGTAGATGCGCAACTGGTGGATCATGCCTGCCTCCAATCGGGACTGCGTCTTACCGAGCCCTCATCCTGAGGAGGCCGCAATGGCGGCCGTCTCGAAGGATGGTCTGCCGTGCGCCGGAGCCTGCCGAAGCATCCTCGAGACGCAAGCTTCGCTTGCTCCTCAGGATGAGGGTTCTGACGCTGAAGCAGCGACCTCTTCAGGCCGCCTTCTTGCCCTTCTCTGCCACCATCAGCTCGACGAAGCGGTTGAAGAGATAGTGGCTGTCCTGCGGGCCGGGAGAGGCCTCCGGATGATGCTGGACGCTGAAGGCCGGGCGGTCGGTCAGCGCGATGCCGCTGTTCGAGCCGTCGAAGAGCGAGACATGGGTCTCGACCGCATTCGCCGGCAGGCTGGCGGGATCGACGGCGAAACCGTGGTTCATCGAGACGATCTCGACCTTGCCCGTGGTCTTGTCCTGCACCGGATGGTTGGCGCCGTGGTGGCCCTGCTTCATCTTCATCGTCTGGCCGCCGATGGCGAGCGCCATCATCTGGTGTCCCAGGCAGATGCCGAAGGTGGGGATATTCCGATCCAGCAGCTGCTTGATCACCGGCACGGCGTATTCGCCGGTCGCGGCCGGGTCGCCCGGGCCGTTGGAGAGGAAGATGCCATCGGGGGTGAGGGCCAGAATATCCTCGGCGGTTGCGGTCGAGGGCACCACTGTGACGTCGCAACCGGCCTTGGCGAGCAGGCGCAGGATGTTGCGCTTCACGCCATAGTCGATGGCGACGACCTTGAAATTGCTGGTTTCGCGCTTGCCATAGCCGGCCGGCCAGACCCAGGGGGTCTCATCCCAATCGTAGCGCTGCGAGGCGGTGACGAGCGGGACGAGGTCGAGGCCGGCCATGGAGGGCAGCTCCGCCGCCTGCTTCTTCAGCCGCTCGATGTCGAAGACGCCGTCCGGGCTGTGCGCGAGGATGGCGTTGGGCATGCCGTTGTCGCGGATCAGCGCGGTGAGTGCGCGGGTGTCGATGCCGCAGATGCCGACGATGTTCCGGGCCTTCAGCCAGGCGTCGAAATGCCGGTTGGCGCGCYAGTTCGAGGGCTCGGTGATGGCGGCATGGAGCACGCAGCCGCGCACGCCCGAGGAGGCGGCGGCGTTCACCGTCTCGGTGTCCTCCTCGTTCACGCCGACATTGCCGACATGCGGGAAGGTGAAGGTGATGATCTGCCCGGCATAGGACGGGTCGGTCAGGATCTCCTGATAGCCGGTCATCGCGGTGTTGAAGCAGACCTCGCCGGGCGCTTCGCCCACGGCGCCGAGGCCGAAGCCTTCCAGCACCGTGCCGTCGGCGAGCACGAGGAGCGCGGTCGCGTGCGGTTCGGTCCAGCCGCCTGGGGCGGGGTTTCCTTCGGAAGCGGTCATGTCTATGTCTCGGTCCAGGCCGCGCCAGCGGCAGAATGCGGGGGCGGGGCTGCAGAAATCCACTCCGCCGGTCTGGAACGCGAGCCATAAAGAGCCGGGCGCTGCCCGTCAATCAAGGTTGGCGCAGGCCGCACAAGAGAAAAAGGAACAACGAGATGACGAGCCTGCGCGAGCGCTTCACCAGCGATTTGAAGGAAGCGATGAAGGCCGGCGAAAAGGGCAGGGTTGGCGCGATCCGCCTGATCCAGGCGGCGCTCAAGGAAAAGGACATCGAGGCGCGCGGCGCCGGCAAGGGCGAGGCCACGGCCGACGAAATCCTCGGCGTGCTCCAGAAGATGATCAAGCAGCGCCAGGAATCGATCGCGATCTACGACGCCAACAACCGTCCCGAGCTCGCCGATGGCGAGCGCGTCGAGGTCGCGGTGATCTCATCCTATCTGCCCAAGCAGATGTCGGACGACGAGGTGAAGGCCGCTATCGACAAGGCCATCGCCGAGAGCGGCGCGACTGCGGTCAAGGACATGGGCAAGGTCATCGGCATCCTCCGCGCCGCCTATGCCGGCCAGATGGATTTCGGCAAGGTCAGCCCGATGGTGAAGGCGGCGCTGGGCGGCTGAGCTGCCCGGACAGCCGCTTTTCGGCTGCCGCCATCATCTTTGTGAATCACGGGAGAAAGCCAACTGCCGGCGCGATCGGCGGTTGGCTTTCGGCTTTTGCAGGTCCACATAAGGTCGATGAAATTCCCCCCTTCCGTCCTTGAGGAGATCAAGGCGCGGCTGCCGGTTTCGGCGGTCGTGGGTAAGCGCGTGCGCCTTCAAAAAGCGGGGCGCGAATGGAAGGGGCTCTCGCCCTTCAACGCCGAGAAGACGCCTTCCTTCTTCGTCAACGACCAGAAGGCCTCGTTCTTCGATTTCTCCTCCGGCAAGAACGGCGACATCTTCAAATTCGTGATGGAGACGGAAGGGCTCTCCTTCCCCGAGGCGGTCGAGAAGCTTGCGGCCGAGGCTGGCGTCATTCTGCCCAAGATCACGCAGGAGGCGCAGGTCCAGGAGGAGAAGCGCAAGGGGTTGCACGAGGTCGTGGAGCTCGCGGCGCAATTCTTCGAGGCCGAGCTGATGGGCGATCGCGGCGGCGCTGCCCGGCGCTATCTCGCGACGCGCGGGCTCGACGGCGAGGCGCGCACACGCTTTCGCCTCGGCTACGGCCCGGTCGACCGCTTCGCGCTGCGCGACCATCTTGCCGGCAAGGGCGTGCCGGCCGAGCTGATGATGGAGGCGGGGCTGCTCGTGCATGGCGATGAGATCGCCGTGCCCTACGACCGCTTCCGCGACCGCGTCATGTTCCCGATCCACGATTCCCGCGGGCGTGTCGTCGCCTTCGGCGGGCGGGCGATGAGCGCGGAGGTGGCGGCGAAGTACCTCAACTCGCCGGAGACGCCGCTCTTCCACAAGGGCC
Source organism: Allobosea sp. 05L423 (assembly GCF_056397745.1). Lineage (NCBI taxonomy): Bacteria > Pseudomonadati > Pseudomonadota > Alphaproteobacteria > Hyphomicrobiales > Alloboseaceae > Allobosea > Allobosea sp. 05L423. Next base: position 277,529 of record NZ_JBFTOA010000001.1, read on the forward strand.
ACCTGCTGTTCAACCACCACAATGCCCGCAAGGCGGCGCATGACACGAGCCAGGTGATCGTGGTCGAGGGCTATGTCGACGTCATCGCGATGTCGCTTTCGGGCTTTCCGCAGACAGTGGCGCCGCTCGGCACGGCGCTTACCGAGGGCCAGCTCGGCCTGCTCTGGCGGATGGCCGACGAGCCGGTGATCTGCCTCGACGGCGACAAGGCCGGGCGCAAGGCGGCTAGCCGCGCCATCGATCTGGCATTGCCGCTCCTGGAGCCCGGAAAGTCGCTCTCCTTCGCGCTGCTGCCGGACGGGCAGGATCCCGACGATCTCGCCCGGTCGGGCGGGCGGCAGGCGATCGCGGAGGTAATTGCCGGGGCGCGCCCGCTGGTCGACATGCTCTGGCAGCGCGAGGTCGAGGCCAGCCCGCTCGACACGCCGGAGCGGCGCGCCGCCTTCGAACGCCGTCTCAAGGAGCCGCTGGCCGAGATCCGCGACGAGACGACCCGCAAGCATTACCGCCGCGAGATGGACGAGCGGCTGGCGCAGCTCTTCACCAGCGCTGCCCCGGCACGGCAGGAGCGTGGCGGCGGGGGAGGAAACTTCCAGCGCGGCAGGGGCGGACCAGCCCCGCGGGGCGGCCGGCAGGTGCCATCCTGGCTCGCCGGTCCCTTGCGGGCCTCGAGCGCGCTGACCCAGTCGCGACTCGTGGCTAAGGTGCGCGGCGAGGACCAGCGCGAGGCCTTCATCCTGCTGGCGCTGGCCAGCCACCCCGACCTCATCCTGCGCTGCGCCGACGAAATTGCCGAGCTTTCGCTGGACGGGCCGGCAGCCGAGCGCTTCCGGCAGGCGCTGCTCGATGCGGTCGAGGATAAGCTCGACCGGGAGATCCTGGCGAATCGGCTGGTGCAACCGCGTGTGCGGGAGGCCCATAATCAACTCATGGCTGTCACCGGCCCCGCAGAACGGCGCAAGCTGGCGCAAGATGCTGATCCTGAATCGGTTTTTGACTCGATTTATCAGGCTATCGTCTTGCATCATCGCGCTCGAACGCTAAATAGCGAGTTGAGAGCAGCCGAGCGTGCATTGGCTGACGATGCGACCGAAGCCAATTTCGCCTGGATCAAGGACGTGAAGGCCCGCCTCGAAGCGATCGAGGGCACCGAGGCAATGTCCGAGGATTGATAGCCCAGCGAATGGTGGACGCAGGTTCGATGCGCGCGGGGCTGGTGGGGTGGTTCACGATTCGTCAACGACGTCTGGTGCCATCTGCGAATAGATTTGGGTGGGTGAGCGCGCCGGGCCTGCGGTCGCGCCGCCCTTTTATGCGTCGGTATATGACTTTTCTGGTCATGGCCGGCGCGCGAGTGCGGAGCGCTGATTGATGGCGACGAAAGCGAGCGAACGGGAAAAGACCGATCAGGTCGCGCCGGATGCCCCCCCGACTACCGACGGCCCGTTGCTCGATCTGACCGATCAGGCCGTAAGGCGGATGATCAAGCTCGCGAAGAAGCGCGGCTATGTCACCTATGACGAACTGAACGAAGTGCTGCCCTCGGAGGAGTTCTCCTCCGAGCAGATCGAGGACGTGCTCGGCCAGCTCAGCGAGCAGGGCATCAACGTCGTCGACAACGAGGATCCGGAAGCGGCAGGCGAGGAACGCGCCAACCGCAAGGATGCCGCCGGCGGCGACGACGACGAGGTTGAAGGCGGCGATCTGGTCGAGGCATCGCGCCAGACGCTTCCGACCGAGACCAAGCGCAACCTCGAGCCGACCGAGCGCACCGACGACCCGGTGCGCATGTATCTGCGCGAGATGGGCTCGGTGGAGCTTCTCTCCCGCGAGGGCGAGATCGCCATCGCCAAGCGCATCGAGGCCGGCCGCGAGGCGATGATCGCGGGTCTCTGCGAGAGCCCGCTGACCTTCCAGGCCATCATCATCTGGCGCGACGAGCTCGTCGACGGCAAGGTGCTGCTGCGCGACATCATCGATCTCGAAGCGACCTATGCCGGCCCGGACGGCAAGAACCCGGCCGTCCCCGGCGAGGAGGAGGGCGAGGAAGGCGAGCAGGCTGAGGCCGCCGAGGGCGAAGCTCCGCCCGAGATGGACGACGACGACATCGAGAACAACGTGTCGCTTTCGGCCATGGAGGCCGAGATCAAGCCGCGCGTCCTGGAGACGTTCAACGCCATCGCAGACGACTACAAGAAGCTGCGTCGTCTGCAGGACCAGGACATCGCCAACCGGCTGGAGAACACCAAGCTCTCGCCGTCGCAGGACCGCAAGTACAAGAAGCTCAAGGACGACATCATCACCGCGGTGAAGTCGCTCTCGCTCAACAACAACCGCATCGAGGCGCTGGTCGAGCAGCTCTACGACATCAACAAGCGCCTGATCGGCCATGAGACGCGCCTGCTGCGCCTCGCTGAGAGCTATGGCGTCGGCCGCGAGGACTTCCTCAAGCAGCATGTCGGCGGCGAGCTCGATCCGAAATGGCTGCTGCGCGTCTCCAAGCTCGGCTCGCGCGGCTGGAAGGAATTCGTCGCCTCGGAGAAGGACCGGATCAAGGACCTGCGCGAGGAGGTGCACACGCTCGCCTCCGAGACCGGCCTGGAGATCCAGGAATTCCGCAAGATCGTGCTGATGGTCCAGAAGGGTGAGCGCGAGGCCCGGCAGGCGAAGAAGGAGATGATCGAGGCCAATCTGCGTCTCGTGATCTCGATCGCCAAGAAGTACACGAACCGCGGCCTGCAGTTCCTCGACCTGATCCAGGAAGGCAATATCGGCCTGATGAAGGCGGTCGATAAGTTCGAGTACCGCCGGGGTTATAAGTTCTCGACCTATGCGACCTGGTGGATCCGGCAGGCGATCACCCGCTCGATCGCCGACCAGGCCCGCACGATCCGCATCCCCGTCCACATGATCGAGACGATCAACAAGATCGTGCGAACCTCGCGCCAGATGCTGCACGAGATCGGCCGCGAGCCGACCCCGGAGGAGCTGGCCGAGAAGCTGGCCATGCCGCTGGAGAAGGTGCGCAAGGTCCTGAAGATCGCCAAGGAGCCGATCTCTCTGGAAACGCCGATCGGCGACGAGGAAGACAGCCATCTCGGCGACTTCATCGAGGACAAGAACGCGATCCTGCCGATCGACGCGGCGATCCAGTCGAATCTGCGCGAGACGACGACCCGCGTGCTGGCCTCGCTCACCCCGCGCGAGGAGCGCGTGCTGCGCATGCGCTTCGGCATCGGCATGAACACCGACCACACCCTCGAAGAGGTCGGCCAGCAGTTCAGCGTCACCCGCGAGCGCATCCGCCAGATCGAGGCGAAGGCGCTCAGGAAGCTGAAGCATCCGAGCCGCTCGCGGAAGCTCCGGAGCTTCCTCGACAACTGATCGCGAGCAGGCCGGCGGCGACGCCTGCCGATCGAGAACGGGGCCCGCTTCCATGCTTTGGAGGCGGGCTTTTCTTTTGGCGCGCGCTGAAGCCAGCGCCAGATCGGTCCTCCTGCGAATGCAGGATGCGGCCGGGCCGGCGGCTGGTCAGTCTGCCGCCGCTCGACGATCTGGCGGTCGGTCGGTCATCGACATCGCTGCCTTGCGCTCAGGAGGTTGCCCGTGCTTCCGTTCAGCTACGATGCCCTTGCCGAGCGCTTCGCCACGATCCGCCCCTGGGCGAAGAACGCGATCGGCGACGCCACCAATCGCTGCGCCATCTGCATGGGCTACACGCTGCGCCTGACGCCGTCGCAGGACGACGCGACGATCCAGACCATCATGAATGCGGATATCAGCGCATCCTTCCAGGGCGCTCCGCCGCTGGCGGGCGGGCCTCGCCCGGGAGTGCTGCCCGGCTCGGGGAGACCGCTCGGCGGCCTGAGCCAGCTCCTCTTCATCCGCGCTTCGGAGTTGCTTCCGCGTGTTCAGCGGGCGTATGGCCCGGCCGATATCGAGGGCGTCTGCAAGGATGTCACCCCCAAGGTGCTCGGCCGGAAGGGCGTGCTCTATCTGGAGAACTGCTACCAGACGAGCGGCGACAAGAGGCGTTCCTTTCTGTTCTTTCAATGGACGAATGGCGACCATTGGGACCTGTTCGAGGGCACCACCATCATCGCGCAGGAGGAAAAACTGGCTGGCAACAGGCATACCGGCCAGCTCTATTTCTGGCAGGCGCGCTGACGCGCCTGATGTCATCGCGGGCCGGCGCGACTTGATCTTCCGGGCGAGAGAGGGCCTCCTGCGCCTCCCAGCCGCCGGAGGCGCCATGTCCCCAGAATTCCTGCTGACCTCGCTGATCATCGTCGCTTCGCCGGGAACGGGGGCGATCTACACCATTGCCGCTGGCCTCACGCGCGGCAGCCGAGCGAGCGTGCTCGCGGCTATCGCCTGCACGATCGGGATCGTGCCGCATCTGATCGCGGCGATGATGGGCATCGCGGCGCTGCTGCACGCCAGCGCGCTCGCCTTCGCCATCGTGAAATATGCCGGCGTCGCCTATCTGCTCTACATGGCCTGGCAGACGCTCAGGGAGCATGGCGCGCTCAAGGTCGAAACCAAGGCGGATGCGCGCTCGGCCTGGCTCGTGCTGCGCGACGGGCTGGCCATCAACCTGCTCAACCCCAAGCTCTCGATCTTCTTCGTCGCCTTCCTGCCGCAGTTCATCGCGGCCGACGAAGCCAGTCCGATGGGGCGTATGCTGGAGCTCTCGGGCGTGTTCATGGCGATGACCTTCATCGTCTTCGCGCTCTATGGGCTCTTCGCCGCGGCGATGCGCGACAAGGTCATCGGCCGCCCGGCGGTGATGGCGTGGCTCAGGCGCAGCTTCGCTGCCGCCTTCGTCGCGCTCGGCGCCAAGCTCGCGCTCACCGAGCGTTGAAATCGGAATGCCGCGCCAGACGATCCTGACGATCGATACGCACGGGGCCGGGCTCTACGAGTTCACCGACCGCGCCGTGGCTTTCGTGCGCGCCGGCGGGGAGACGAGCGGGCTGCTGACGCTGTTCGTACGGCACACCTCCTGCTCCCTGCTGATCCAGGAAAATGCCGACCCCGACGTGCGGCAGGATCTCGACACCTTCTTTCGCCGGCTGGTGCCGGCCGCGGATGATCCGGCGATGGCGTATCTCGTCCATCGCGCCGAGGGGCCCGACGACATGCCCGCCCATATCAAGGCGGCGCTGACGCCGGTTTCCCTCTCGGTTCCGGTGATGGGCGGGCGGCTCGCGCTCGGCACCTGGCAGGGCATCTATCTCTTCGAGCACCGGGCCAGGCCGCATCGGCGCGAGGTCGCACTGCACCTCGGCGCGTAGCGGGTTCAGGCCGGCGGAGCCACAACCAGCGCGACGAGGCGCCGGACCACGGGCAGCACCAGCAGCAGGGTCGGGAAGGCGACGATCCAGGACAGGGCCCAGGAGCCGGGCCAGGTCTGCAGGAATTCGGCCGTCGGGCCCAGCGCCTTCAGCGTCGAGATACCCGAGACGACGAAGGTCATCAGCACGGACAGGAAGAATGGCATGGCCACCCCGGCGTAGCGGGCAGGGAGGCGGCGGAAAACAAGGCGAGGCATCAGTCAGGCTTTCGCAAGTGGCAGGCCGTTCGGGAGCACCCGATCCGGCCATGAGCCGGTTGGGTGCGTTGCCTGACGTGAGACGCTTACGAACGGGAACGAAGCCCGATGGCGGCTCCATAGTCGATTGACATGGCGCTGCCAAGCCGTCTACCGCGCCACGAAAATGTCCGGGGCGGGCAAGGGCTCCCAGGATTCGCCGGCGCCAACGAGACAGCTGATGCCGGTGGGCGCGGTGGCGAGGAGGGTCCAGGTGCCGGCGGGGCCGACATAGAGCTCGAACAGCATGCCGCTCTCGGTCAAACCACTCCCGACCATGCGCTCGCCGAAAGTCTCGCGGAGCTTTCCGGCAACATGGGCGCGTTCGGCACAAGGCCGCTCCGGCGGCGCAGGCTGCTGGGCGAGGGCGCGGGGCGCAAATGCCACGCCGGCCAATCCAGCGATCACCAGGACCTTGATCAACGTCACGGCCACCTCCCTGTCCGGAGGCGGCCGCCTGGGCGGCACGACGACGGCAAGTCTTGCGACCGCCCAGAACAGATTTGATGTGGGAAGTCGGTACGGTCGTTCAAGCGCCCGAGGCAGCGCGGCGGGCCAGTTTCGGCGAGCCGAAACAGTGCTCCCCTTGGCGCTGCTCCTGTCCTATATCAGCGGCAAGCAATCCGGAGGTGCCATGTCTTTCTTCAAATCCCTGTTCGGCGGTCGCAAGGCCGCGGAGGAGAAGCCGGCCGGCCCGGTCAAGAGCATCGAGCACAACGGCTTCACCATTCACGCGACGCCCTATCAGGAGGGCGGCCAGTACCAGCTCTGCGGCGTCATCGAGAAGGTGATCGAGGGCGAGACGAAGAGCCATCGCTTCATCCGCGCCGACCGCTTCCCGGGGCAGGCCGAAGCCGCAGACTTCACGCTGATAAAGGGCCAGCAGATCGTCGACATGGAAGGCGAACGAATCTTCCGCTGAGCACTGGCCCCGGCGCAACCGAGGCGCGCTATTTGCCCGGGGCCCGCCGCAGCGCTTGCAGAAGCTGGTCTGCGGTCCATGGGGACCGTGGGCTTTGCGCTTCGGCATCATGGACGAGTTCGCAGAGCCGGGCATTGACGGGGGCGGTTTGTCCGAGCCCTGCCGCCAGCCTGACCACCTCGCCATTGATCCAGTCGATTTCGGTGAGGCGGCCGGCCGCGAGGTCTTCGGCCATCGAGGAGCGCGCGCTCGGGTCGATGGCAAGCATGCGCCGCGCCAGCACGCGGAAGGCGAGGTCGGGCCATTCGAGCAGGGCGGGGATCCCGCGCGGGCAATGGCGTAAGCCGCGCGGGTTCGATGCCCGCCTTGTCCAGAAGCGAAAGCGCCTCGCGCTGTGCCGCGGCGAGGCAGCGCCGAAAGCCGCGCTGCGACAGTTCCTGCTTCAGCGGTTGGCCCGCCAGCGCATTGATGGCGTTGTTGAGGTTGAGCAGGAGCTTGGCCCACTGAACGGAGCGCATGTCGACCGGTCGCGTCAGCGTCAGGCCGGCGCGGCCGAAAATCGCGAGGCGTTGGTCGGCATCGCCGCCGGCCTGAACATAGAGGTGCCCTTCCGAAGCCTGATGGAACCGACCCGGTTCCTTCGAGACGACGTTGAACGGCACCATGCCGTCGAGGACGGTGCGATCGCCCAGGGCTTCCCGGAGCAGGGCGCCGTTGCCGAGGCCGTTCTGGAAGCTGACGATGGCGGCGGCAGGCGGCAGCGCCCCTGCCAGATCACGAGCGGCCACGGCCGTGCCGCCCGATTTGACGGTGACGAGCACGAGATCGGCATCGGACGCCATGGTGGCGTCCGGGCCGAAGACGATCGCCTCGGGCGGCACATGCCAGCTGCGGCCGTCATAGTGTGAGACGGTCAGGCCCTCGCGCGTCAGCACCTCGCCGATGGCGGGGCGCCCGACGAAGCGGACATCGCCGCCGGCGGCGAGGAGGCGCCCACCGAGATAGCAGCCGATCAGGCCGGCGCCGTAGATGCAGATCCTCGTCATGTCCCGCGCTCCCGCCGCTTCGGTGTTCCGTCAAAGAGCGGGGTCGTCAAGCGCAGTCGGCAGGCCGATCCTGCCGCGGTCGCGCGGCCGCCCTGCCTCCGGCGCGCTTGTCCGGGGCATCCCAGTCGCTAAAGCTGCCGGGAGAAGAGTCATCTCCAAACAGGTGGCCGCCGAGGAAACATGTCCCATTCTGCCGACCGCTACCAACCCGATTCTCCTTACGCCTGGCTGCGCCTTGCCGTCGCGCTGGTGATCGGCACCGTCGCCTGCGTTGGCTCCTGGTCGGTCGTGGTGGTGCTGCCGGCGATGCAGGGCGAGTTCGAGACGCTGCGCGCCGGCGCCTCGCTGCCCTACACCTTCGCCATGCTCGGCTTCGGCGCCGGCAACATCATCATGGGCCGTGTCGCGGATCGCTACGGCATCATGGTGCCGATCATCGCCGGCGCCTTTCTGCTCGCGGCCGGCTACACCGCGGCGGGGCTGTCGCATTCGCTCTGGCAGTTCGCGCTGGCGCATGGGCTGCTGATCGGGATGGGCAGCGCGGCGGGCTTCTCGCCGCTGATCTCCGACCTGTCGCACTGGTTCCGCCGCCATCGCGGGCTCGCCGTGGTCTGCGGCGCCTCGGGCAGCTATCTCGCCGGCGTGGTCTGGCCGCAGGTCATCACCTGGGGGCTGGCCCATCATGGCTGGCGCGCGACCCATTTCGGCATCGCCGTCGTGGCGCTGGTGGTGATGCTGCCGCTGGCTCCGTTCTTCCGACGCCAGCCCACGGCCGCGACGCTGGCCGCCGCGGAGGCGCACAGCGCCGGGGCGCGCGGGGATCTCGGGCTGAGTGCCAACCAGCTCCAGCTCCTGCTCTGCGTCGCCGGTTTCGCCTGCTGCGTCGCGATGGCGATGCCGCAGGTGCATATCGTCGCCTACTGCGGCGATCTCGGATACGGCGTCGCCCGCGGCGCCGAAATGCTGTCGCTGATGATGCTGCTCGGCATCATCAGCCGCATCGGCTCGGGCTTTGTCGCGGATCGGATCGGCGGAGCGGCGACGCTGGCGCTGGGCTCGCTGATGCAGGGCGTCGCCCTCTTCCTCTATCTCTGGTTCGACGGTCTGCAATCGCTCTACGTCGTCAGCGGCATCTTCGGCCTGTTCCAGGGCGGCATCGTGCCGATGTACGCTGTCGTCATCCGCGAATACCTGCCGGCCAAGCAGGCGGGCGTGCGGATCGGCATCGTCATGTCGGTGACGGTGCTCGGCATGGCGGTTGGCGGCTATCTGTCGGGTGTGATCTTCGACTATTTCAGCTCCTACCGGATGGCCTTCCTCAACGGCCTCGCCTGGAACCTCGTCAATCTGAGCGTGGTCTGCTGGCTGATGCTGCGGTCGCGGCGGCCTGCGCCGCCGGCTCAGCTCGCCGGCGAGGCGGGGCGGTAGGTGCCGAAGCACCAGATATGGCCTTCCGGGTCCTTGCAGATGAAATCCCGGCTGCCATAGGGCTGGTCTGTGGGGCCCATGCAGATCTCGGCGCCGGCCTTGCGGGCGCGCTCGCAGCGCGCGTCGATGTCGTCGGTCGCAATGTAGGGCGAGGCGGTGGTGCCGCCGAGCTCGGCCGGGCGCGAGACCAGCTTGCCGAACGCGTTGTTGTCGGACGAGCCGAGCATCACGAAGCTCGCACCCATGCGCAATTCGCCGTGGAGCAGCGTCCTGCCATCGTCCGAATAGTAGGCGGCGTGCTTCTCGAAGCCGAACGCCTCGATCAGCCAGTCATACATGCGCTGCGCATCGGCGTAGCGCAGCGAGATGCAGATCATCGGCTCCGGCGTGGACATTGGCGGCGATCCCCTTCGGTGAAACCTCGGTGACTGTCGCTGGTAACTTTGCGCGAAGCAAAGGGGGCCAGGGCGCTTGCCTGTCGCGGGGCGCCTCGCCATCATCGCCGGGCGGATCTCCGCCAAGCCTTGCAGGATGCCCATGACCAAAGCCGACCATCGCCATGACAACGATCCGCGCGGCACGCTGACGGTGCGGACCATTGCCATGCCCGGCGACACCAACGCCAATGGCGACATCTTCGGCGGCTGGGTGATGTCGCGGATGGACCAGGCCGGCGGCATCGCCGGTGTCGACCAGGCGCAGGGGCGCGTGGTCACGGTCGCGGTGGATGCGATGACCTTCATCCACCCTGTGAAGGTCGGTGACGTACTGAGCGTCTACACGGAGATCGAGTCGATCGGCCGGACCTCGATGAAGATCCATGTCGAGGCCTGGGCCAAGCGCTTCCGCACGACCCTGCACGAGAAGGTCACCGACGCGACCTTCACCTTCGTCGCGATCGACGAGGAGGGCCGGCCGCGCCCGGTGCCGAAACCGGCCAAGGATTGAGCGCGCCGCAATTCCTAACGGGGCGTGAAGCCGCCCCCGAACGATGTGATTCAAAAGAATCCATTTAAACCGTTCTTTAAGCGCGTCCGGACGATGCTGCGCCACGACAGACCGGGGAAGACCCGGCCGGGGGAATTCATGTCCGTTCGATGCCGCATGCGGGTCCAGTCGCCTGGCCGTTGCCAGGGGAGGGAGGGGATTCCCATGGCCACGGCGCTACCGGTTCGGCACCTCCCGGCTGTGCCCCGGCAAGCATTCGTTTTCCCTTGAGTTCTTCGTTCAGCGTTGCGTGATATCCGGAGTACGACTTCATGACGAAAGCCAAGCCCGCGCGTGAGGGCAAGCCGTTGCGGATCGGCATTGCGGCACGGATCTATGCAGCACTCGGCATGATGACGGCCCTGACCCTCGTCTCGTCCTCGGTTGCATGGTTCTCCTACAATCGCGTCGACCAGACGGTCGACGATCTCGTCGGCAAGAAAATGCCGGTCGTGGAGCTCGCGCTGGAGCTGTCGCAGGCCGCGACCCAGTCGACCGCGTTGGCGGCGCGCTTCAGCGAAATCGAGACTGTCCAGCAGCGCTCCGCCCTGACGGGTGATCTCGACAAGGTCGAAGCCCGGCAGATCGACCTGCTGCGCCGCATCGGCGAGCAGGGTCAGGTCGACAAGGCGAAGGCACAGGCCGCGATCGACACGCTGTCGCGCCAGATCAACGACATCAACGACCTGACCGGAGACCGGCTGCGCAACGTCTCCGAACAGGGCGAGGCGCTGGACAAGCTCTCGAAGGCACGCGAAGGCTTCACTGCGCTCGCCGATTTCGAGACGGGCGATGCGCAGTTCAACGTCAAGATGAACATCGCCAGCGCGACGCAGCTCACGGGCAAAGAGGTCGAGGAGGCGCTGTCCAGCATCATCGACAAGGACCTGGCGGCGCTGCAGACGGCGCAGGCGCTTCAGCTCCAGGTCAGCGAGTTGGTCGGGTTGCTGCGCGAGATTTCGCAGATCGAGAGCCCCGAGAAGCTCGAGAACGCAAAGGCGCGCTTCAAGGCGATCCTCGGCCAGGTTCGCGGCTTCCTCGCCGCGGCAGACAAGATCCAGGCCAATCCGGCACGCGCCCAGGCCGTCAACGCCGTGATCGATCTCGGCGAGGGGCAGAGCGGGCTGATCGCGATCCGCGAGCGCGATCTCGCTACCCGCAGCGCGATCGATGCCGGTCTCAAGCAGACCCATGTCGCGGCCGAAGCGGTCCGCGCCCAGGTCGGCGAACTGGTCAGCACGGCGCGCAGCGAGGCCGTGGCTTCGGGCGATGCCAGCGGGGCGCTGATCGACCAGAGCAAGCTCTGGCTCGGTGGCATCGGGCTCGGCTCGCTGCTGATCGCGCTGGCGCTGTCGCTGTTCTATGTCCGGCCGATGATCGTCGGACGCCTCAATCGGCTTTGGGCTGCCACGAGGGCGATTGCCGACGGTGCGCTGGAGACTGCGGTCGACACCAAGGGCAATGACGAGATCTCCGACATCTCGAAGAGCGTGCTGCTCTTCCGCGACAATGCGGTGGCACTGCGCGCCGCCGAGGCCGCCAAGATCGAGGACCAGGCCCGGGCGCAGGAGCAGCGCCGGCAGATGATGCAGGAGCTGGGCGAGGCCTTCGGCGTGGTGGTGGCTGCGGCTGCGGCCGGCGACTTCAGCCAGCGCGTCGCGGCTCAGTTCGCCGATGCCGAGCTCAATGCGCTCGCCGGCTCGGTCAACACCCTGCTGGAGACGGTCCGGACCGGTCTGTCCGAGACCTGCGAGGTTCTGGCGGAGCTTTCGGCCGGGCATCTCTCGGCCCGCATCGAGGGGCTCTATCAGGGCGCCTTCGCCGAGCTCAAGGACGGCACCAATGCGCTGGCCGACGAGTTCGAAAGCACGCTGGCGCGTCTTGCCGAAACGGTTTCGGCCGTGCGCAGCGCCACGAGCGAGATCCTTGACGGCGTGACCGATCTCGCCGAGCGCACCAGCGAGGAGAGCAACGCCGTCTCGATGGCCACCAACCAGCTCGGCGCCTTCGCCGGCACGGTCAAGAAGACCGCAAGCGAGGCGGCCCAGGCCACCGGCATGGCGCAGGGTGCAGAGCAGCGTGCGCAGCAGGGCGAGAAGGTCGTCGCCTCCGCGCTCGAAGCGATGCAGCGCATCCGCCAGTCCTCGAGCAAGATCTCCGAGGTTATCGCGATGATCGACGAGATCGCCTTCCAGACCAACCTGCTTGCGCTCAATGCGGCCGTCGAGGCGGCGCGCGCCGGCGATGCCGGCAAGGGCTTCGCGGTCGTTGCCACCGAGGTGCGCAGCCTTGCCAAGCGCTCGGCCGATGCCTCGAACGACGTCAAGAAGCTGGTCGAGGCCGCGCATGGCGACGTCAAGGTCGGCGTGGGCCTCGTCGAGGAGACATCCGCCATGTTCGGCGCGATCGTCTCCTCGGTGAACGAGCTGACCGGGCTGATGAACGGCATCTCGCAGACCGCGCGCAACCAGGCGACTGACGTCTCGGCCATCAACACCGAGATCGACGGCATCGGCACGATGGCGCATCAGAACGCGGCGCTGGTCGAGGAGACCAATGCAGCGCTGGCGCTGACCGACGAGCAGACCCGAGCGCTGACCGAGCACATCGCTCGCTTCACCTTCCGCGAGGGGCACGCAGCCGGGCATCACGACAAGCCGGCCATGGCGAGCGCTGCCTGAACTCCAAGGCGCTGACAAGACGAAGGCCCTGCGCACTGCGCAGGGCCTTTTCCGTTTCAAAGTGGTCGCTAGCGCCTTGCTTGCCGGCCTCGGGCGGTGCTAGGCGAGTGATGGGCCGGTAGCTCAATGGTTAGAGCTCGCTGCTCATAACAGCGCCGGTGCCGGTTCGAGTCCGGCCCGGCCCACCAATTATCCTGTAAGTTATTGAATTTATTTTGATGTCTTTTCCGCGCGACGCCAGCCGGGCATTGGAGGCGTCGGAAGGCAGGCGCAACTGCGTTCACTGCAAGTGCCGGCCAGTCAAACAGGGCTGATGTCAGAGCCCGAACTGGGTCGGAAGCGGAGATTGGTTCGGTGTCTGTGAGCGGACATTCGGCTTGCAGTAATCGCTGCATCTTCAGAGGTGGGTAGGTGCGGGGCTTGCTCCCAACCCTGCGGAAGTGCCTTGTGACGGACTGATCATTTCTCAAAGACCGCACAGGGCAGCTGACGATCATCGGTTTTTATTCGCGGTCAGCCGCTCGTCTCTACGCTCGATTATCTCGCACAGGCCCTCTTTGGAGATAAAGATATGTTCACTCATGTCATGATCGGCAGCAACGACCTGGAGCGTGCTAGAGATTTCTACGACGCCACATTCGCCGCGTTAGGAGGCGAGCCTGGCGAGATAGATGCCAGAGGCAGGCTGATCTATGCCCACAAGGGCGGTCGGCTGATGATCACGAAGCCGATCGACGGCAATCCAGCGACCGCGGCCAACGGTGGGACTATTGGTATCGCCGCTGCGAGCCGTGACCATGTTCTCGCGTGGCATAAAGCCGGCGCCACGCACGGTGGGACGGCGATCGAGAGCCCGCCGAGCGAGCGCCCGAACGGAGCCTTCGTCGCCTACCTTCGCGATCCGGACGGAAACAAGCTCAGCGCGCGCTCTCAACCGACGAAGTAACACAATTGGCAGCAGCCGCTCCGAAGATCATCTCGCTTTTCGGGAAATTCGCCGGCAAGCGGACGGTCCAATCTCGGTCTCTCCTTTCGGGTCAATCGGCCCGTCAGGAAGCGGACCTCCCCGCAGTCACAGATGGGTCGATAGCGGTCGGAGAATCACCGGCCTGCATGTGAGTGACCAAATGCGGTCAAGCGTTGGCTAGACCGTACGAAGCGTTGACGGGGAATCTGCCCGTCAGCGGCCTCGACGCAACTACACCTCTCAGATACCGCGGAGGTCGCGTCGCTTAGCGGCAAATGACGGCTTTGTTTTGCTCAGTCATGGTGCATATGTCCACTCGTCGCTCTTCGCGAGGGAGTGGCCGATAGGTGCGCATGCTGTCGCGAGTGATCAAGACTGCGGCGCTCTGCTGAGGCGGGACATAGGTTGCGCACCCAGCAAGGAAGGCGCAGCATGCGGTAACGGCAAGCATCTTCATGCTGTTTCTCCCAGTGCGGCTTACAGATTGAACTCTACCACCAGATGCTTGACAACGGCGTTGATTTCACAAGATGCCCGGCCTTCGAAGGGGCCGGCCTTTATCGTTTGGCTGGAACGTCCTGGACGTGTCGAGAGCTGATTATCAGCAAAGCTGACGAAGCTGGCCCGCGACGTGAATCCCGGACTAAGCGAATTCCGAACGTGGACGTGGGAAAGAAGCTGGCCGAAAGGCCAGCAAAGTCGCAGCGGCTGCAGCTTTCCTGCTCAAGCTTAAATTATTGATCTTGTTTGGGTAAGGTGCTCCGGCGCGGCCCACCAATCCTCGCGGGGCGTCATCGGCTTTGGGCTCTCCAGCCGGAGACCGCCACAAGCTGATGCTCGGTCCAGCGCACAGGGCGGCAGCTGCTCGGCTTCAGTGACCGGGTGTTCGGGAATACTCTTCGTCTGGAATTGGCCAGTCTCGGGACCGGCCGAAGTCTTCGAGGTCCGCCGCGAGCTTCTTCATCTTGTCGCCCTCGTCATGACGGTCGGCAAGATAATGAACCATCATGAGCCGGCGGGCCTCCTTCAGCTTCCTGAGCCACGCCTCCCGCTCGTCTCCAGCCATCCCAGGACCTCTCATCCTTGATCGCGAATGGGGTAGATGTCCGTCCTCGCCAATCCAAAGCGCGCATGTTTCCGTGGGAATTGGCCGAGGGGCGAGTGCTTCGGCCGCGTAGCTTGCCGCAGGATACGCCAAAAGCGACGGCAACGCCCTAGGCTTGGATGAGCACTGCTTCGGCGTTGACAGCTCCGGCGGCTTCGCCAACCCTGCAATCGGCCTGCCGCCTGGGCGGCGCTCGCCCCTCAAGGTCCTGGACAAGCGGCCCATGACGTGCCTCGCGGTGGGCGAATGAATCGCTATCCGATGTTCAATCCACAGCTGCTGCTCAGCTTCGTCGCGGTATGCGAAACGCTGAGCTTCACCCGCGCTGCCGATCGCGTGTCCCTTTCGCAATCGACCGTCAGCCAGCAGGTCCGGCGGTTGGAGGAGCTGCTCGGCAAGCCGCTGCTGGAGCGATCCTCGCATCAGGTCGAATTGACCGAGGAGGGCGGGAGGCTCCTGAGCTATGCCCGGCGCATCATTGCCCTCAACGAGGAGGCGCATGATGCGCTGACCGGCTTCTGGCGCGACGGCGTATTGCGGCTCGGCATGCCCGAGGACTTCACGGTGCCGACGGTCGATCTGCTGGCGGCGTTCAGCCGCGAGCAGCCGCATTTGCGGCTCGACGTCACCAGCGGCCTCAGCGCCGATCTGCGCAGCGCCTATGATCGCGAAGAGCTGGATCTGATCCTGGTCAAGCAGCGCCGCCGCCAGCCGCCCCGGGCCGCCCGGCCGGAGCCATTGCTGTGGCTCGACAGCAGGGCCCATCCGGCGATCGAGCGCGCGCCGGTGTCGCTGGCCGTGTTTCCGCTCAACGGGCTCTACCGCGAGGAGCTTTGCGAGGCGCTCGACGGCCTCGGCATTCGCTGGCGCGTCAGCTACAGCAGCGCGAGCCTCGCGGCACTTGCCGCCGCATCGGCGGCCGGGCTGGGCGTGACCCTGCTGCCTGCGAGCTGCCGCTTGCCCGGCCACCGGACGCTGGGAGCAGCCGAGGGATTGCCGGAGATCACGGACTTCGAGCTTGCGCTCTACTACCGCGACAATGCCCCCGCCGCGGCCATCGTGCTGGCCGAGCGATTGGCCGATTTCTGCAAGCTGGAATGGTGACCGAGCGCGGGCTGGCGCGCAGCATTGCCGTTTCGAATAGCCAGGATTGGCAAATATCGCTGCCAAGCGGAGCTGCCCGCGCGTACATCCGGAGGAGGAAACGCAACCACCGAGGCAATGGAAAACCGCCATGGAAACCGGGCACCATCACAGCCGACGCGCCTTTCTCAGCCAGACCGGAAAAGTCACCGCCGCCTATGCGGTCGCCGGGCTGGCGAGCGGCGCCGCCCAGGCCGCTCCGGCTGCGCCCCCTCCGGCGCGTCCGATGTCCGAGGCGGGTGTCAGCAGGCTGACGGACCAGCATTACTGCCTCACCGACGTGCGGCTGGAGGACGGCTTCGAGCGCGACGGCGAGATCGTCGTGGGCACCCGCACGGCGCTGTACACGCTGGAGATCAAGGCCGGGAAGATCGCGGCGCTGCATCCGGTCGGTGCGACCCTGCCGGCCGGCGTGCCCTGCTATCGCGCCCATGGCCAGCTCGCCCTGCCGGCGATGCGCGACATGCACATCCATCTGGACAAGACCTTCTACAGCGGCCCGTGGCAGGCGCCGCGGCCGCGCCAGGGCAAGACGATCCTCGACATGATCGCGCTGGAAGAGAAGCTGTTGCCGCAGCTCCTGCCGACCTCGCAGCAGCGCGCCGAGGCGCTGATCGCCCTGCTGCAGTCGAAGGGCACGACGGTGGCGCGCAGCCATTGCAACATCGATCCGGTGAGCGGCCTCAAGAGCCTCGAGCACCTGCAGCGCGCGCTGGAAAATCATCGCGACGACTTCGTCTGCGAGATCGTCGCCTTCCCGCAGCACGGCCTGCTGCATTCGAAGGTCGACGGCCTGATGCGGGAGGCGATGAAGATGGGCGCCGCCTATGTCGGCGGGCTCGATCCGACCAATGTCGACGGGGCGATGGAGAAGTCGCTGGATGCCATGTTCCAGATCGCGCTCGACTCGGGCAAGGGCGTCGACATCCACCTGCATGAAACCAACCCGGCCGGCGTCGCTGCGATCGACTACATGATCGACACGGTCGAGAAGAATCCGGCCTTGCGCGGCAAGGTGACGATCAGCCACGCCTTCGCCCTCACCACGCTGCCCGCAGGCGCGTTGGCGGAAACCATCGGGCGCATGGCGGCGCAGCAGATGACCATCGCCTCGACCGTGCCGCTGGGAAGCCTGACGATGCCGCTGCCGCAGCTGAGCGAGAAGGGCGTGTTCGTGATGACCGGCACCGACAGCGTGATCGATCACTGGTCGCCCTTCGGCAAAGGCGACATGCTGGAGAAGGCGAACCTCTACGCGCAGCTCTACAGGGGCAGCGACGAGTTCCGGTTGTCGCGTGCCATGGCGATCGCCACGGGCGGCGTGCTGCCGCTAGACGACAGCGGCAAGCGGGCCTGGCCTAAGGCCGGCGACGAGGCTGCCTTCACGCTGGTCCCCGCCAGTTGCTCGGCCGAGGCCGTCGCCCGCCTGCCGGAGCGCAGCGCCACCTTCCATCGGGGCCGCATGGTCTACGGCAGCGTCGGGGTTGCCTGACCTCCGAGCACGTCGTTCGTTGTGATTTCCGCATGCGCGCGGCCGTCGGCGGCGCGCATGCGCTCAATGTCCGGCTTGAACCGGGCCTGTCAGCCGCCCGTCAGATCGCGAGCTTGCCGGCCTTGGCTGCGGCATAGCGCTCGTTGACCTTTGTCCAGTTCACGACGTTCCACCAGCTCTTGAGATAGTCGGCACGGCGGTTCTGGTACTTCAGGTAATAGGCGTGCTCCCAGACGTCATTGCCGAGCAGGACCATCTGCTTCTCCATGATCGGACTGTCCTGGTTGGGCTTCGCCAGCAAGGCGAGCTTGCCGTCCTTGTCGACGGTGACGAAGACCCAGCCCGAGCCGAAGACGCGCAGGCCCGCCGCCTCGAAATCGGCCTTGAACTTGTCAAAGCCGCCGAGGTCCTTGGTGATCGCCGCGGCGACGTCGCCGGTCGGCGCGCCGCCGGCCCCCGGACCCATCACCTCCCAGAACATGGTGTGGTTGGCGTGGCCGCCGCCATTGTTGCGCACGAGGGTGCGCACGCTCTCCGGCAGCTGATTGAGGTCGGCCAGCAATTCGCCGACCGAGGCCTTGGCGATGACGCCATTGTCCTTGGCGGCGTTGTTAAGCGCCGCGACATAGGCCGCATGGTGGCGGTTGTAGTGGATATCCATCGTCGTCGTGTCGATATGCGGTTCGAGCGCGTTGGGCTCATAAGCGCGCTTCGGCAGCGAGAAGGGGCCGGTGGGCGCTGCCGGGGCTGTGGCCTGTGCCCAAACCCTGGGCGCCGCGGCGGCTGCGAGAGCACCGACGCCGAGCCCGAGAACGGCACGGCGGGAGAAGACCGAAAACTCTGTCATGACGTCCTCCGATGTGAAGCTTTGTGCAGGCAGCGCTGCCGGTTGCCATCATTGAGCATTGCTTTGTCTACGTCGAAAGGTCGAGCGGGTTCCCGTGGCTGAGGCGTCTCCCGGATCTAGTAAGGGCCGCTGGCGCGCCAGCCGGCGGCAGCGATGAAGGCTCACCCCCGAGTTCCGGCGCCCTTAACGCCCGGAATGCCTTCTTAACCCGCGATTTACCGCGTTTCACTACGGTCTGGAAGGAAATCCGTCGGTTCGGGGAACGCCTCGCATGCACGCACTGGCTCTCAAGGCCGATCTGGCGACCCTGGACGAGTCGTTCAACGACGCAGCGGCGTCCGTCAGCACAGCCGACTGCCCGGTCGCAAACACGCAGACGGGCGCCGAGCGCGCGGTGCGCGAGATCGCCGATCGCTTCGGCAAGCTCAGTGCCGAGATCACCGATGTGGCCGGCCGAATTGGCGATGTGACCCAGCAATTCGAGACCCAGACCGCGGGGCTTCGGCGTGTCGTCGGGGCGGTCGAGCAGGTCTCGCGCGCCAACCATGCGATCCGGCAGTCGGCCGAGGGGGCGCAAGCTGCGGCCTCGGTGGTGCGCAGCGGGCTCGAACGCGTCGCCGGCTCGGTCAAGCTCGGCCTCAATGCCGCCCAGACGGATATCGAGACGCTCTCGGAGGAGGCGCAGTCGATGTCGCAGGCGCTGGCGCAGGCCGTCAGCGACGCGCACAAGGCGCGTGCCTCCAGCGATGCGATCCAGTCGATCACCCGCGAGATCCAGCTGCTCTCGATCAATGCCGGTGTCGAGGCGGCGCGCAGCGGCGAGGCCGGCAAGGGCTTCGCCGTCATCGCCGCCGCAGTGAAGGCGCTGGCCGAGCAGACGCGGGAAGCGACAGCGGCGAGCGCGACGCAGCTCGACCTTCTGGTCAAGGCGGTCGACGCTCTCTCCCGCCGCAGCCAGAACAATGCGCAGACGGCACAGCGTGCCCGCGAGGGCAGCCGGATGATCTCGCAGCAGGTCGGCGAGTTCGACAGCTTCGGCCGCTCGGTCGTCGAGCTGATCGGCGAGATCGAGGCGGTGTCGCGGCCGACGCGGGAGAATGCCGAGGCCTGTGCCAAGGCCGGGCAGGACCTTGCCGGGCTCGTTGCCGGGGTTGATGCGTCGACCCACACCCTGGAGCAGGCCGTCGAGCGCACCGACGCGCTGGTTACGATCAGCGAGGGCATTCTGGGCTCGATCGCCGCCTCCGGCGTGCGGACTGCGCAATCCGAACTGATCGCGACGGTGATGGAGACGGCAGCCACGATCGGAGAGCTGTTCGAGGCAGCATTGGCGCGGGGCGATGTGACGCTCGCCGATCTGTTCGACGAAGCCTATCGGCCGGTGCCAGGCTCCGATCCGGTCCAGCACATGACCCGTTTCGTTGGCCTGACCGACCGGCTGCTGCCGCCGCTGCAGGAGCAACTGCTGGGCTCGAACGGGCGGATCGTGTTCTGCGCCGCCGTCGACCGCAACGGCTTCCTGCCGACGCATAACCGCAAATACGCGCAACCGCAGGGCAGGGATGCGGCGTGGAACAATGCCAATTGCCGCAACCGGCGCATCTTCGACGACCGGACCGGGCTCGCCGCCGCGCGCAACCGCAAGCCCTTCCTGTTGCAGAGCTACAGGCGCGACATGGGCGGCGGGCAGTTCCTGGTGATGGAGGACCTGTCGGCGCCGATCCTGGTGAAGGGTCGGCACTGGGGCGGCTTCCGCATCGGGCTGAAGGTGTAGCGGTCAGTCGGGCCGTCTGTAGAGTCGAGTGAGCGAGTACCCGAGCGAGCGCCATGCATATCGCGCCATCCTTCCCGAACCTGTCGGTGCTGCTCATCGACCCGAGCCCGCACTATCGGCGGATCATCCGCACGATGCTGTACCAGACGCAGCTCAACCGCATCTTCGAGGCGCCGGACCTGTCCTCGGCCGCGACGACCTTCATTCAGAAGCAGCCCAACATCGTCATTCTGGACTGGGATCTGCCGGATGGCGGCAGCGTGAAATGCCTGGCCGCGATCCGCTCCTTCAAGACCTCGCCCTTCGCCAAGGCGCCGGTGCTGGTGATGATGGAGCGGCCCGACCGGCGCTCGATCGTCCAGGCGGCGAAGCTCGGCGCACATGAGATCATCACCAAGCCGATCTCGCCCAACAACCTCTGGCTGCATATGTCGGGCATCATCAACATGCCGCGGAAATACCGGGAGGCGAACGGCAAGATCACGCTGGTGCCCCGGGCCATCAGCAACAATATGTTCTGAGCCGGGCCGCCCGGCCGCGCAATCGTCGCGAAAGCGTCACGAGTCTTGACGGGCGTCGCGTCATTTAGCGAAGTTTTTACCAGTTTGTTGTGATGCTCCGTGGGCAATCCTGGGTCGCCCTTCATGGTCATCACCGTCTCGCTTCCGCCCTTCCTCGGTCGTTCCGAGGCTGCGACGTTCCGCAACCAGTTGCTCGTAGCGCTGGAACAGAAGGAAAGCGTCGCCGTCGAATGCGCGGAAGCCGGGCCGCTGCCGAGCCTGTGGATCCAGCTCCTTCATTCCGCAGCTGCCAGCGCTAAGGCGCGGGGGCTTTCGGTCACGCTCAAGGCGGCCTCCTCGGAATGCCGCGAATCCTTGCGGGCGATCGGCTTCGATGCCGCTCACAGCGCTCTCGTTCTGGAGTGACAGGCATGAAAATCCTGGCCATCGACGATACCAAGACCCTGCTCAGCCTGCTCAGCCTGACTCTGCGCAATGCCGGTCACGAAGTGGCGGAGGCCGAGAACGGCGAGGACGGCCTGAATAAGTTCGACCAGTTCAAGCCCGATCTCGTTATCACCGACCTCAACATGCCGATCATGGACGGCATCGAGTTCACCCGCGCCTGCCGCTCGCGGCCCGCCGGGCAGAACACGCCGATCATCGTGCTGACCACGGAGAACGGAGCCGAGATCAAGGCGGAAGGCCGCCGCGCCGGCGCCAGCGCCTGGATGGTCAAGCCTTTCGAACCCAACACGCTGCTCGGCCTCGTCGCGCGCTACCAGAACTGAAGGTCGGCCGATGGATCCGTTGGCAGAACTCAAGCAGACCTTCTTCCAGGAATGCGAAGAACTCCTCGGCGCGCTGGAGCAGAAGCTCCAGGCTCTCGACGAGGGCTCCGTCGATCCTGAGGACGTCAATGCCGCCTTCCGCGCCATTCACTCGATCAAGGGTGGCGCGGGCGCCTTCGGCTGCACGGAGCTGGTCGGCTTCGCGCATGTCTTCGAGGCCTCTCTCGATCATCTGAGGTCCGGCCGCGTCGCCATCGAGGATGCGCCGTTCACGCTGTTCCTGCGCTGTGCGGATGCCGTCGCCGATCTGGTCTCCGCCGCCCGCAACTCCGAGCCCGGGACCGAGCGCCCGGATCTGCTGGCCGCGCTGGAGCAGGTCGGCAAGGAGCCGGCAGCGCCGGCCCCAGCGTCCATTCCCGCTCCCGCCACTGTCGCCGTGCTTGCTGCCACTGCCGGGGATAACGATGCCCCTCTCGGCATCGCCGCGCTCGGCAACCTCCTCGCCATGGTCGAGGCTAAGACCGTTGCCGCAACGGCGCCTGCCGATGACGGCTGGGACGACGAGCCGGTCGCAATCCCTGCACCGGCGCCCGCCGCCGAGAAGCCGGGACGGAACCTGCGCTTGCGCATCACGCCGGAGAACGACCTGTTCCGCCGTGTGATCGAGCCGCGCGTCGTACTCGGCTCGCTGCCCGCCGACGATGTCGTCGCGATCCGCTGCGATCTCAGCCAGGTTCCCTCGCTCGAAACCCTCGACGTTACCGATTGCTGGATGCGCTTCGAGGTCGATTTGCGTACCGAATTGTCGGTCGAGGAACTGCACGGGCGCTTCGACTTCAGCCTGGCGAACGAAGAATTCGAGATCGAAATACTCGAAGGCGCCTTCGCGGCCGAAGCGGCTCCCGCCGAGCCGGCTGCCGATGCCTCCGAGGTTCCGAGTTCGGTCGCTGCCGATCTCTCGGCGATCCTGGCCAAGCTTGGCCCGGCGACCGATGCCACGAGCCAGCCCGAGCTTGCTCCCGCGCAGGCAATACTGCCGGTCGCCGCCCCTGCCGTCGCTGCATCGGCCGTCGTTGCACCGGTTGCCGAAGCGCCGGCAGCCGCCCGCACGGCCCCGCGTGCCCCGGCTGCGGATACCTCGGCGCGCCAGCGCCAGGCGGTCAGCGTGCGCGTCGATCTCGACCGCATCGACAAGCTGATGAACCTCGTCGGCGAGATCGTCATCACCCAGTCGATGCTGGTCGAATGCGTCCGCTCGCTGCCTTACGACGTCCATGCCAAGACCGCCGAGGGCATGCTGACCCTCTCGCGCCAGACGCGCGAATTGCAGGACCATGTCATGGCCGTGCGTGCGCAGCCGGTGAAGGCCGTGTTCCAGCGCATGCCGCGCCTGGTGCGCGAACTCGCCCAGACGCTGGGCAAGGAAGTGCGCCTGGTGCTCGAAGGCGAGAACACCGAGGTCGACAAGACGATCATCGAGGAACTCGCCGATCCGCTCACCCATATGATCCGCAATTCGATGGATCACGGACTGGAGACGCCGGACGAACGCGTCGCCGCGGGCAAGCCGCGCGAGGGTACGATCAAGTTGATCGCCGAGCATCGCGCCGGCCGCATCGTCATCTCCGTCACCGATGACGGGCGCGGCATCGGCCGCGACCGGCTGCTCGCCAAGGCCCGCTCGCGCGGCCTCGTCGGCGCCGACGAGCGGCTGCAGCCGGAGGAGATCGACCAGTTGATCTTCGCCGCGGGCCTGTCGACGGCGGAAGCGGTCAGCGACATCTCCGGCCGCGGCGTCGGCATGGACGTCGTGCGCCGCAACGTCGAGTCCCTCGGCGGGCGCATCAGCGTCGATTCCGAGCCGGGCCGCGGCTGCAAGTTCACGCTGGCGCTGCCGCTGACGCTCGCCGTGCTCGAAGGCATGGTGATCCGCTGCGGCGACGATCGCTATGTCATTCCGATCGCCTCCGTCATCGAGACGCAGCATCTCGCCTCGACGCCGATCGAGCGGCTGCCCTTCGGTCAGGAGGTGCTGCGCTGGCGCGGCGAGGTGACGCCGCTCTATCGCCTCGGCGAGGTCATGGGTTCGACCGGCACGACCAACGAGAACATCGTGATCATCGCCGAGAACGAGCGCGGCAACAACGTCGGCATTGCGGTCGACGAGATCGTCGGCCAGCAACAGGTGGTCGTGAAAAGCCTCGAGGCGAATTACGGCACCGTCAACGGCGCCTCGGCGGCGACGATCCTCGGCGACGGCCTCGTCGCCCTGATCCTGGATATCGACTCCATGCTGCGGCTTGCCGCGTCCGGCGGCCGGACTCCCGTGTCAGATCTCAAGATGGCTGGATGACCATGACCCTCCAACTCGGCGAAAAGCACTTCTCGTCTGCGCAGCCGGAAGCGGCGGCGCGGCGGATCGTCACCTTCAAGGTCGGCGACCGCACCTTCGGCATCGATGTCGGCATGGTCCGCGAGATCAAGGGCTGGCAGGCGACGACCCCGCTGCCGCATGCGGCTCCGCATGTGCGCGGCGTGCTCAACCTGCGCGGCGTGATCCTCGCGGTCTACGACCTGCGTACCGCGATCGGCATGGGCGTCACCGACGCCTCCGCCACGCATGTGATCGTCGTCGTCGATGTCGAGGACAAGACGGCGGGCCTGCTGGTCGACTCGGTCTCGGACATCGTCGACGTGCCGGTCTCAGCCGTGCGTCCGGCGCCGGATCTGGAGCGCGACGAGCACGGCCTGATCGAGGGCCTCGTCCTGCTCGACAGCGACATCGTGGCGCTGCTCGATCTGGCCGCGGTCATCCGCGACGGCGGCGGCGAAGCGCAGCTCAAGACCAGCCGCGCTGCCTGAACAGCTTTCAAAACACAGCCCGAGCGTAGCGTCCAAGCGGGCCAGAACAAGAAACGACAGGACCTATGGGCAGCGCGCTCGGCCCCTTTTCGCGACTCTCGGTCAGCCAGCCGCTGACCGCGGTCGGCTCCGCGGCACTTGCCGGGGGGATTGCCTATTATGCGGCTGGGGCCGGAGCTCCCGTCATGGGGGCTCTCGCCGTCTCGGCCGTGGCGTTGCTCGGCGGGTTCGCTGCCTGGGGCGCGAGCCGATCCGTGGCCAGCCTGTCGCGGGTCGCGCCGCGTCTGGCGGATGACGTGGATCTGGCTCTGCCGGAGGTCGGTGGAAGCCACGAGGCCGGCGAGCTGTCGCGTGCGCTCGCCAGCTTGCAGGATCGGGCGCAGGAAGCTGTCCGGCTGCGCTCCGCGCTCGACCATGGCCGCGCCAACGTCATGATCTGCGATCCGGACGGACGGGTCATTTATGCCAGCAAGGGCCTGTTGCGCTTCTTCGCCGAGGCGCAGGACGATTTTCGCGCGGCGTTTCCGGGCTGTTCGGCCAAGGACATGCTCGGGCGCGTGATGGAGCGCGTGCGGGCCGAGCCTCGGCTCGCGACCGGCCCCTCGGTTCGCCTGACGCTCGGCCGCCGCATCGTCTGCCTGACGTTGACGGCCATCGAGACGGCCGATGGGCGCAGCCTCGGGACGGCGGTGGATTGGCACGAACTGACCGAAGAACTGGCGGTCGCCAGGGAGGTCACGCAGGTGATCGAGGCCGCCGTCGAAGGCGATTTCTCGCGGCGGATCGCCCCGCAGGGCAAATCCGAAACGGTGGCCCGGATCGCCGAGGGCATGAACCGGATCAACGGGCAGCTGGACGAGGTCTTCGCCGATATCGATGCGGTGGTCGAGGCCCTATCGGAAGGCGATTTGACCCGCCGCATGGCCGGCGGCCGCTCCGGCCGGCTGGGGCGGCTCCAGCACGAGCTCAACCAGGCGCTCGGCCTGCTCGACGAGCGGATCGAAATGATCCGCGCGACGGCGGGCTCCGTCTGCCATGTCGCCATCGACGTGAACAGCGTCGCGACCGACCTTGCGGCGCGGACCGAGAAGGTCGCCGCCGAACTGGGCGAGACATCGGGAGCGGCGGTCGAGATCGCGGCCTCGGTCGGACGCAGCCATGAGCGTTCGCGCGAGGCCAGCGAGCTCGCCGGCACGACCATGGGCGTGGCGCAGGAAGGCCGGAACGTGGTCGCCAAGGCGGTTGGTGCGATCGAGCGGATCGAAAGCTCTTCGCTGCGCATTGCCGAGATCGTTGGAGTGATCGACGAGATCGCCTTCCAGACCAATCTGCTGGCGCTCAACGCGGCGGTCGAGGCGGCCCGCGCCGGCGATGCCGGCAAGGGCTTCGCCGTGGTCGCTTCGGAGGTGCGGTCGCTGGCGCAGCGCTCGGCCCAGGCCGCGAAGGACATCAAAGGGCTGATCGCGACCTCGAACGGGCAGGTCGCCGAAGGCGTTGGCCTCGTGCGCGAGACCGGAGAGACGCTCGGCCGCATCGTCGCCGCGGTGGGCAAGGTTTCCGAGACGGTCGCCGAGATTTCCGCCGTGAGCGCCGAGCAGGCGCGCGGCATGGGAGGAGTGAGTCGCAGCGTGGCGCAGGTGGACAAGGGTATCCGGCAGAATGCCGAACTGGCTGGGCGCGGCGTCGAGGCGGCCGGCGAGCTCGCCGACCAGGTCGCCACGCTGAGCGAGATCGTCGACACGTTCCGCCCCGCCAGCGTGGCGGTGCGCAGCGAGCCTCCGCGCGCACGCCGCTGGGCGCCTGCTCCGATCCCGGTCGAACAGCGCATGCCGTTGCAAATTCAGCCTCGCCGCCTTGCCGCTGCCGGCGCACGGACGGGAGGCTGAACCATGTCCAGGCCGACATCGCTCCCCAGCATGCTGCCGTCGCTCCAGCCCGCAATGGCCGACATCACCCTGACGCGCGACGACATGAAGTTCATCGCGGCGCTGGTCTATGAGCAGGCCGGCATCGTCATCCGCGAGCACAAGGAAGCGATGACGCGCGGGCGGCTGGCGCGGCGCGTCAAGGCGCTCGGCATGGGCTCGGTCGCCGAATACTGCGCCTTCCTGAAGACGCCGCAGGCGGCGGGGGAACTGCCCGAGCTGATCAACGCGGTGACGACGAACCACACCGCCTTCTTCCGCGAGCGCCATCATTTCGATCACCTGCGCAAGGAGGTGATGCCGCGGCTCCTGCAGGAGCGTGCGGGCCGGCGCGGACGCATCCGCATCTGGTCCTCGGCCTGCTCGTCGGGCGAGGAACCCTATTCGATTGCGGCCTCCTGCCGCGAGGTGATGGGGGCGCGCGGCGACCTCGACTTCAAGATCCTGGCGACCGACATCGACACTGACATCCTGGCACGCGCCGAGGCCGGCATCTATCCGGCGGAGCAGTTCGAGCGGCTGCCCGCGGATGTGAAGCCACTGCTCAAGCTGGAGAGCGGCGGGGGGCGAGGCGAAGCCCGGATCAGCGAGGACCTGCGCCGGCTGATTGCCTTCAAGCGCCTGAACCTCATCGAGAAATGGCCGATGAGCGGGCCTTTCGACGTGATCTTCTGCCGCAACGTTTTCATCTATTTCGACACGCAGACCAAGGCCTCGATCCTCGATCGCTTCGTGGCGCTCTTGTCGCCCGGAGGCTTTCTCTATCTCGGCCATTCGGAATCGCTGCCGCAGCCGCACCCAAATCTGCGCCTGATCGGCCGGACTATCTATGAGAGGACAGCATGAGCGTCTCCCGGTCCTCTCGCCGCTATTTCGATCCGCGCTTCGAAGCGACGATCATCACCGTCGCGCCCGGCGAGCACGAGATCACCTCGGCCAAGGACGAGATCGTCGCGACGGTGCTCGGCTCCTGCGTCTCGGTCTGCATGCGCGATCCGCAGATCGGCGTCGGCGGGCTCAACCATTTCCTGCTGCCGAAGAACAACGGCAACGCCGATCCCAGCGCCGGTGAGCGCTACGGCGACACGGCGATGGAAGTCCTGATCAACGACCTGCTCAAGCGCGGCGCCCGGCGCCAGAATTTCGAGGCCAAGGTTTTCGGCGGGGCGCGGGTGCTTTCGGGCGCGACGATGCTGGCGATCGGCGACGGCAACATCGCCTTCGTCAATGAGTTCCTGAGGGTCGAGGGAATTCCCGTCGTCTCGCGGGATGTCGGCGGCACGCGCTCGCGACGCATCCACTACCAACCCTCGACGGGCCGGGCCTGGGTTCAGCACGTCCAGCCCACGGCACGCGACAGCGGCCACGAGCAGGAAATCGCCTATCTCAACCGGCTCAAGAGCCAGCCCGTGGCTGGTGAAGTGGAGGTCTGGTGATGAACATGCCGACGTCCTCCACAGCACCGGTCAAGGTTCTCGTCGTCGACGATTCCATCCTGATGCAGAAGCTGATGACCAAGATCATCGATTCTGCGCCGGGCTTCCAGGTGATCGGCGTCGCCGGCAGCGCCGAGGAGGGCTGGGATGCCATCCAGGAGCTCCGGCCCGACGTGTTGACGCTCGATCTCGAATTGCCCGGTCGGCACGGCCTCAAGCTCTTGGCGCGGGTGCTGAAGCAGGACCCGCTGCCCGTTCTGATCGTCTCGGCCTTCGGCGGCCCGGGCGCCGACAACACGATCCAGGCGCTCGAGCTCGGCGCCATCGACTTTATCGAGAAGCCGGACGGCACCACCCACACGCTCGAAGGCTTCATGAAGCATCTGGTCGCGGCGCTGCAGCGCGCCGCGGCGAGCCGCAAGATGATCGCCGCCGCCCGCCAGATGGCGCAGATCGCCGCGCCGGCGCGCCCGGCGCCGCCGAAGGAGCCGGCGCGCGCCGGCAAGACCTCGCTGATCGCGATCGGCGCCTCGACCGGCGGCGTGCCGGCCGTCCAGACGGTCATGCGTGATCTCGCCCATCTGCGCATGCCGGTCGTCGTGGTGCAGCACATGCCGCCGGGATACACGGCAAAGTTCGCGACGCGGCTCGCGACGGCGACGGGCCTCGATGTCCGCGAGGCGGCGGATGGCGACCGTTTGCGACCGGGAATGGCCGTGGTGGCGCCGGGGGGCTTGCGCCATCTCGAAATCGAGGAGCGGCGCGGCGAGCTTGTCTGCGTCCTGAAGGAGGGCCCGCTCGTCAGCGGCCATTCGCCCTCGGTCGACGTCATGTTCCATTCGGTGGCGCGCAGCCTGGGCGCTCATGCGGTCGGCATCCTGCTCACGGGCATGGGCCGTGACGGCGCTGACGGTTTGTTAGCCATGCGCAAAGCAGGGGCCGAGACGTTAATCCAAAGTGGTGAGACCTGCGTGGTAAACGGGATGCCGAAAGCGGCCTTCGAGATAGGAGCCGCCGACAGGGTCGTTCCGCTCAGCCAGATCGGCGCGGCGGTCGCGCAGCTGATCGGCGAGCGCCCGAATCTGCGGAGCGCGTAAGGAGCAAAGTTATGTCAAAGGCCAGAAGCGAGTTCCGCATCCTGGTGGTCGACGACCAGAAGAGCATGCGCGGTCTGGCGACCTATTTCCTGAAGCAGATCGAGTTTCAGGACATCGACGAGGCGGAGAACGCCCGCGAGGCGCTGATGAAGATGCAGCAGAAGCGCTACGATCTGCTGTTGCTCGACTGGAACATGGAAGGCATGAGCGGCATCGACCTGCTGCGCGCCATCCGTTCCGTGCCGGAGCTGAACCAGATCAAGATCATCATGGCGACCTCCGAGCGCTCGGTCGACAAGATGGACGAGGCGACCAGCAACGGCGCCGACCATTATGTCGTGAAGCCCTACGAGCTGCGCGACCTCGAAGTGCGGGTGAAGAAGGTCCTCGCCTGCTGAGGCACCCGGTCTCGCCATCGTGAAGCAAAGCCCTGCGCCGACCGGCTGCGGGGCTTTTTGCTTTGGGGCATGATGCCGCCTGTTCGACGGTCAAACCGGAGAGAAGCCATGCTGCTGTCACGCCGCCAAATCGTGGCTGGGATCGCCGGAGCCCTCGCCACGGGTATCGGGGCACGTGCAACTGTGGCGCAGGCTCTGACCGGCGCCCATGCCTTCGGCTTCGACCGGCCGGGCGGCGGAAGGCTTGCCCTGTCCGACTACCGCGACCGGCCGGTCCTCGTCGTCAACACGGCGACGCGTTGCGGCTATGCCGGGCAGATGGCGACGCTGGAACAGCTCTGGCAGCGCTACCAGGCGCGCGGGATGATGCTCGTCGCCGTGCCGAGCAATGATTTCGGCGGGCAGGAGCCGCTCGAAGGCGCTGCCATCGCCGAGGCGGCGCGGGAGAGCTATGGCGCGACCTATGCCTTCGTCGAAAAGACCGTCGTGCGCGGGCCCGAGGCGCACCCCTTCTATCGCTGGGCGGCAGCGCAGCGACCGGCCGAGGCGCCGCGCTGGAACTTCCACAAATATCTGATCGGCCGCGACGGCATGCTGATCGGCGGCTTCCCGGCGGCAACCGATCCGCTCTCCCCGCAGCTCGTCCAGGCGATCGGCGAGGAGTTGCAGGCGGGGTGAATTCCGCCATTCCCGGTCTTTGGCGAGAGCGTCATTCTCGGGCGGAGCGAAGCTCAGACCCGAGAATCTCAGGTAAGACGAAGCGCGGGAGCCTCTTCCGGCATGAGATGCTCGGGTCAAGCCCGAGCATGACGTGCTTCTATTTCTTCGGCCGGAAAGCCGCGATCAAAGCCGGATCGGTCTCGATATAGGGCCCTTCGATCAGGTCGATGCAGTAGGGGATCGCCGGCATCACCGCGTCGAGGCATTCGGCGATGGCGCGTGGACGGCCCGGCAGGTTGACGATCAGGGTCTTGCCGCGGATCCCGGCCGTCTGTCGCGAGAGGATCGCGGTCGGCACCTTGGCGAGGCTGACCTGCCGCATCAGTTCGCCGAAACCCGGCATCGGCTTCTCGATCACGTCCTCGGTCGCTTCCGGCGTGACGTCGCGCGGGGCAGGGCCGGTGCCGCCGGTGGTGACGACGAGGCAGCAGCCCTCGCGGTCGGCGAGCGCGATCAGGGTCTCGGCGATGAGCCTGCGGTCGTCGGGAATGACGCGCTCGATGGCTTCCCAGGGAGAGGTCAGCACCTTCGCCATGTAGTCGCGGATCGCCGGCCCTCCCTCGTCGGCATAGACGCCGGCCGAGGCGCGGTCCGAAACAGTGACGATTCCAATGCGGGCGATGGCGGACATCTGGCGTCTCCTGCGTAGCGCTCCGGCTCTATCGGCGAGCGCGAAGGGTGGTCAAGCGCGGGAGCCGTGCGGGCTCTCCCCTCGGCCTGCTTCTCAAGACCGCTTGGAAGGAGATGCTTGCCCCGGTCGGGCTCGGGCTGCCTCCCGCAGGCGCCGCAGCCACATCCGGCCGAGGGCCGCGAACTGCGCCGCGCCGGGCCGGCCGGGGCCGATGCGGATGATGGCGTTGGCCATCTCGCGGCGCTCGCCCCAGGCATAGGTGCCGGCATCGACGCCTTCACCGGCGCCGCTGTCGAAAAAGGCGGGCGGCGTGCCGGCAAGATCAGCCTGCAGCATCGCGATCGTCAGGGTGCGGCCAGGGGAATGGCGCGCCTGCGCTTCGTCATAGGCGATCTTGAGGAAGTGGCGGCGGTCGCCGCTTTCGACGAGCAGGCCCATGGCAAGGACCTGGCCGTCGAGCAGCAGGGTATCCATCTGCAGGGCGTCGGCGCCGGCAAAGAGCTCGGCCATCCGGCGGATATAGGCGGCGTCCGTCGGCAGGCAGGCAATCGCCGTCCCGGCAGCGCCCTTCCAGCCCGAGGCTTCGAGCGTGAGGAAGGTGTCGAGCGCGTCGAGCGCCGCGCGGCCGCGGCTACGGCGGAAGGTCAGCGCGCCATGCTTCGCCACCGCCCGGAACTGCTGCATCCGCTTCTTGTAGCTGGAGCCGAGGGAGCGCCGCAGATAGCGCTCCATATCGTCGCCGGGCTGGGGGATCATCACCGGCCGGCTCCAGCGCTCGTAGATTGAGATCCGGCTGCCCGTCTGGCGGGAAGCTTCCGAAAGGGCGGCGTAGCAGGGGCCGTCGAGCGGCAGCAGCGGCAGCAGCAGCACATGCGGCAGGTCGCGTGAGGCAAGGAGATAGCGCATCAACGCCCGGGCAGACTCCGCCGCGTGGTCGTGGTCGAGCACCGGCAGCGAGGAGACTTCGTAGAGTGGCACGAGCGGCGAGGCGAGGGCGCCGGCGAAGCCGCTGCGCCAGCCCTGTTCGCGCCGGAATGCCCAGACACCAACCAGCCGCTCGAAATCGAGCGCTTCGCTGAACCAGGCGCAGAGCACGATGATCTCGTCCTCGGGGACGAGCAGGGTTGCCGCGCGGACGGCAGCCGGCGCCATATGCGGATTGGGCTCGAGCGCGTGATGGGCGAGCTCCGCGAAAGCCGGGCCCAGTTCCGCATAAGCGGCTGGGCCGATGCGCCTGACGACGATACTGGTCAAGGTCGATGGCCGTCGCGGTTCAGCCGGTGCAGTTCGCCGCGCAGCGCCAGCACGAAGGCGATCACCTGCGCCGTTGCCCGATAAAGCTCCTCCGGAATCTCGTCGTCGAGTTCGACGGCCGAGAGCGCCTGGGCGAGGATGGCGTTCTGCTCGATCGCGACATCATGTTCGCGCGCTGTGGCGACGATGCGTTCCGCCAGCTCGCCACGGCCCTTGGCGGTGACGCGCGGCGCGCCATGCCCGTCATATTCGAGCGCGACGGCGATGCGGGGCGGCTGCGGCGCGCTCATGACAGGCGGTCCAGGAACTGGCCGGCTGTCGGCTGCATCACGCGGGGCTGGCCGGTGTGGATATCGACGGCGCCACTGGCGAAATCGGCATGGAGCAAGGCGCTTTCGAGGCCGGGTGCCGCGCCGCGCAGGAGCCGGCTGGTTTCCTCGCGCTCTGCCCAGAGCGTCACGCCGACATCGCGCGCCTGCAGGGTCACGACGCCTTGCAGCGGCCCCATCGGCTCGACATCGAGGGCGAAGCGGATGCGCCAGAGCGGCGGAGTTACACCCTGGACATCCCGCCGCGGGGCTTCGCGCTCGACTTGCAGCGGCAGGATCGCGGTGCCGTGCTGGAAGGCGATCGGGATCTCGGCAAGCCAGCGCTGCGCCGGCTGGCTGATGTCCTGCCGTGCCTGATCGAGAGGCAGCGAGGCGTATTGGGCGAGCTTTATGCGATCGAGCGCCGCGTCGGTCTGATCGAGCAGCGTCTCAGCAATGGCAAGTGGCTTCTCGCCCGGCGAAAGCGTCGGCTCGGCGGCGGCCTGGGGCAGCAGCGGGCCATCCCGCCGAGGCGGGGCGGTGCGGTTGGCGTTGTCCGCTGCGGTGCCCGGCAGGCTGTCGGATGGCCGGTCGGGCGCGAGCGCAGCGGCGGCGCGGTCCAGCTGGCTGGCCTTCGGCCCCGGCGACAGACTGTCGATGATCGGCTGCAGCGTCTCGCGCAGCGCCTGGAGGCTGGTCTTGAGATCGCCCTGCCTCGGGGTGGGCGCCCCGGCGGCCTGGCGAGCCTCCGTGAATAGACCTGAACCCTGGAACGCTTCCTTCAGGCGCAGCGCCGTGACCGGCTGACGTTCAGCGGGCATCGCTTGAGCCAGCACGCGATCGATGGCCGCCAGCAGGGGTTTCGGCAAGGTCAGTGCGATCGAGCCCTGCGCCAGGCCGCGCAGATTGGCGAAGAGCGGGGCGAGGCTATCCTGGGTTTGCAGCACGGAGCCGAGCAATGGCCCGGCAAGCATGCGCGCCGCCGCGGGGTCTGGAATGACGGGGCCAGCCGGGGGCGCCCCGGGCTGCGCGGCCAAGCCGGCAGGGGAGACAGGAGAAGAGGTGGCAAGTAGGCTGCCCGCAGATGGTGCGGGCGCATTGGCAGGAGCGGCCGTCGGAGCAGATTGCGGCGCCTGGCTGGTGGCTGGCGGCAAAGGCGTTGGAACCGGAGCCGGTGCTGGCGCGGTGGATGCCGGGTTGCCGGCCGGCAGCGACATGTCCGGTCGTAGGCTCGCAAGCGCGACGGCCGGTTGCGAGGTTGCCGGGCTTGGGGGCGAGGCCGGGGGCGGACGCACCTCGACCAGCGTGGCGCGCAGATCGCCGCCGGGTTGCTCGGGAGGGTCGAGGCGCAGCAGCAGGGTGGCTCCAGGCTGTAGCTCCGCCTGCTTCGCCTGCGGGCCGGCCAGGACGAGGGCGACCTTGCTGTCGCCGATCATGGCCGTTGGCGTGCCGTCCGTCTCCAGAGAGAGCAACCTGGCCTGCACCGTCCGGCCAGCCGTCAGCTCGCCCGCCGCTTCGAGCGCCTGCAGCAGGGTGGCAAAGGTCTGGCTCTTGACGAGCTGGGTGAGGTTCATCTGGCTGCCATGTGACGACGGCCCATCCTGTCACGAAAGATTAAGCGTTTCCTTGCTGTTGGCCGTGCCGCGCAGGGCGCGCCTGCGCCGTCGGCTCTGGCGTCGCCGCTAGCCCTGCTGCAGGCTCGGCGCTCCCCCATCCGAAGGTTGACTGCCATGGATTATCGCCGTCTCGGCCGCTCCGGCCTCAATGTCTCGCCGTTGTGCCTGGGCACGATGATGTTCGGCGGCCCGACGGATGAGGCGACCTCGCGCCGGATCGTCGACAGCGCCCGCGAGACGGGCATCAACTTCATCGACACGGCCGATGTCTACAACGAGGGGCGCTCGGAGGAGGTCACCGGCCGCGCCATCGCCGCCAATCGCCACGACTGGGTGCTGGCGACCAAGGTGGCGAATGCGATGGGGCCGGGCCCGATGAGCGGCGGCCTGTCGCGTCGCTGGATGATGCGCGCCTGCGAGGACAGCCTGCGCCGGCTCGGCACGGAGACGATCGACATCTACTATCTCCACAAGGAGGATCATCAGACGCCGCTGGAGGAGACGGTGCATGCGATTGCCGATCTCGTCCGCCAGGGCAAGATCCGGCATTTCGGCGTCTCGAACTATCGGGCCTGGCGGCTGGCCGAGATCTGCCGGCTCTGCGACGAGCTCGGCATCGACCGGCCCGTCGTCAGCCAGCCCTATTACAACGCGATGAATCGCATGCCCGAGGTCGAGCACCTGCCAGCCTGCGGCTATTTCGGCCTCGGCGTCGCCTCCTATTCGCCACTGGCGCGCGGCGTGCTGACGGCGAAGTATGCGCCCGGCGAGGCTCCGGCCGAGGGCACGCGCGCCGGGCGCGGCGACCGGCGGATCATGCAGGCGGAATGGCGCGAGGAGAGCCTCGTCATCGCCCAGACGTTCAAGGAGCATGCCGCCAGGAAGGGGCTGACCCCGATCCAGTTCGCCGTGCGCTGGGTGCTGAACAACGCCTTCGTCACGGCGGCGATCGCTGGGCCGCGCACCTTCGAGCAATGGCAGGCCTATCTTGCGGCGCTCGACGCCGGTTTCGACAAGGAGGACGAGGCGCTGGTCGACAGCCTCGTGCCGCCGGGCCACCCCTCGACGCCTGGCTATTCCGATCCGGCCTATCCGCTCGAAGGGCGGATCAGCCGGGCGGGTTAGTACTGTCCGGGCAGATCGAACACCTGCTTTGTTGAACGCTTGGCTTGTTGAACATTGGGCGCGCCCGCTAGTTTGAACGGCGGGCCGCAGGGAGCCCGCCGCGAAGGAAGGGCGAATGGCGGCCGAGGCAGGACTGACGAGCGACCTCGTCAAGGTCGTGGCGCTGCTCGGCGCCGGTGTCGTGGCCGTGCCGGTCTTCCGCAAGCTCGGGCTCGGCTCCGTGCTCGGCTATTTCGGCGCGGGTATCGTGATCGGCCCCTTCGGCCTCGGTCTGTTTTCCAATCCCGAAGGCATTCTGCACATCGCCGAATTCGGCGTGGTGATGTTCCTGTTCGTGATCGGGCTCGAGATGCAGCCCTCACGGCTCTGGGGCCTGAGGAGTAGCATCTTCGGGCTCGGCATCGCGCAGGTTCTCGCCTGCGGCTTTCTGCTGACGCTGTTCGGCATGGCCGGCGGCCTCGGTGTCAAGGTCGCCTTCATTGCGGGGATGGGCTTCGTGCTGTCCTCGACGGCCGTGGTCATGCAGATGCTCAACGAGCGTGGCGAGACCTCGACACCGCAGGGGCAGAAGGCGGTCTCGATCCTGCTGCTCGAAGACCTCGCCATCGTGCCGCTGCTCGCCATCGTCGCGTTCCTGTCGCCGCAGCGGGGCGGCCACGAACAGGCCTGGGTCTCCTTCGCCATTGCCGCGGGCGCGCTCGGCGGGCTGATCGCAGCCGGGCGCTGGCTGCTCAACCCGATGTTCCGCGTGCTGGCGGCCGCCGAGGCGCGGGAGGTGATGACCGCGGCGGCGCTGCTCGTGGTGCTCGGCGCGGCGCTCGCCATGCAGCTCGGTGGGCTGTCGATGGCGATGGGCGCGTTTCTGGCCGGCGTGCTCCTGTCCGAATCCACCTTCCGCCATCAGCTCGAAGCAGACATCGAGCCGTTCCGCGGTATCCTGCTCGGGCTCTTCTTTCTTGCTGTCGGCATGTCGCTCGACCTCGGCGTCGTGGCGCGCGAATGGCGCCTCGTCCTGGCCGCCGTCATCGGCTTCACGGCGGTCAAGGCGCTCGGCATCTTCATCGTTGCCAAGCTCTTCGGCTCGGACTGGCGCGAGGCGATCACGCGCGTCGCGCTGTTCTCGCAAGGTGGTGAGTTCGCCTTCGTGCTCTATGCCGCCGCCGCGGCCGCCGGCATCTTCGATTCGCGCATGACCGCCATCGCCAGCGGCACCGTGATCATCTCGATGGCGTTGACGCCGCTGCTCGCGCTGGCGCTCGACCGCTTCATGCCTGCGCCGCCGACCGATCTCGATGGCATTGAGGTCGCTGACGGGCTGAAGGGGCAGGCGCTGATCGTCGGTTTCGGCCGCTTCGGCCAGGTTGCGAGCCAGGCACTGCTCGCCCGCGGCATCAGCGTCTCGATCATCGATTTCGATGTCGAGATGATCCGGGCTGCGTCGCAGTTCGGCTTCAAGCTCTATTATGGCGACGGAACGCGGAGCGACATCCTCCACGCCGCCGGCGCCGAGCGGGCCGAGGTGATCGTGGTCTGCGTCGACCGGCGGCAGACCGCGGATGCGATCGTGCGGCTGGCGCAGGCCGAATTCCCACATGCCAAGCTGTTCGTGCGTGCCTATGACCGAGGTCATGCGCTCGACCTCGTCCATGCCGGCGTCGAGTATCAGATCCGGGAGACCTTCGAATCGGCGATGGTCTTCGGCACGGCACTGTTGAAATGCCTCGGCGTTCCCGAGGATGAGGCCGACGCGATCGAGGCGGATGTGCGCCGCCGCGACGACGAGCGCTTCGACCTTCAGCTGGCGGGTGATCTCTACTCCGGGCGCGAACTCCTCAGGAACAACGCGCCGACCCCGACGCCGCTGACGAAGCCGAAGCGACCCGGCCAGATCCCGGCGAATTTGCCCGACGACATCGGCGGGGAGAGCTGAGAGACTGTTTGAAAATTCACTGAACCCTCATCCTTAGGAGCCCTTCCGGCAGGAATGGCTCCTAAGGATGAGGGCTGGAGTTCCCAAACGGCCTCTGAGTGCGGGCGTCAGCTCAGTTCAGGATGCAGAAGCCGCCGACCACCACCTCGGTCCGGCACCAGGTCTTCTGGTCGCCTTCGTTGGCGGTCAGGCGCAGCGGAACGGGTTCCTCGCGCGGTGCGCTGGAAGGCGGGAAGGGCACCCGCTCGGGTTTGTCAGATTCTGCCGCCTGAGTGCGATTGGCGGCGGCTGCGCCGGGGACGATGACGATGCTGCGGCTGGTCTTGGTGGTGGCGCCGCTGCGGCCGCCACGGAATCGGGCGGCCTCCGCCTGAACCGGCAGGAAGGTGGAGGCAGCGAGCAGGCAGGCGAGGGCAGCAATGCGGCGCATGGAGCGATCTCCCGATTGCAGGCAGGATGCCGCGATCTGCCGCAACGGCAAGGAAAGCCTCGGATCAGCATCAGCGAGGCGTTAACGCGAATGGTCAGGCTGCCGCATGTTCCCGGGTCAGGCTGTCCCATGCCGCCATGGCGCCGCGCACGATCGCTTCGAGCAGCGTGCGCGAGGCGCCGTCCCGGGCCTGGATCGACATGCCCTGCTGAACCGTGACGTAGTAGCTCGCGATCGGGCGCGGATCGAGGGAGGCGGGCAGTTCGCCTGCCGCGATCGCCCGGTTCAGCCGCTCTTCGATCATGGCGACGCTGCCGGCCCGCATCTCGCGCAGGATTCGGCCGGTTTCCTCGCCGACGCCGACCGCATTGACGGCCGATAGCACGACCATGCAGCCGGGCGGGCGGCCGGGCCGGGTGAAGGTCGCGGCGCTCGCCATGAGATAGCCCTCGACCGCCGCGCGCGCGGTCGGCGCGTTCTGCAGGGGGGCGACGATGTCGTCGCTCTCTGTCGCGGCGAAATGGGCAATGGCCTCGCGATAGAGTTCCTCCTTGCTGCCGAAGGCGGCGTAGAGGCTGGGCGAATTGATGCCCATGGCGTCGGTGAGGTCGCTCATCGACGCCGCCTGGTAGCCACGCTCCCAGAACACGTCCATGGCGCGTTCCAGCGCTGCCTGCCGGTCGAAACTGCGTGGGCGGCCTCGTTCGGCCATGCCGCTCCCCTCTCCGAAATAATTCTGTGTCGATCACTATGTATTTTGCTTGACGCCTTCAGGCAAGCACGTCATTCGTTTGTGTATCGATCATCACATAAATGGAGTTTGCCATGTCCCGCCTCGCAGGAAAGCGTGCTCTCGTCACCGGCGGCAGCCGCGGGATCGGCGCTGCCATCGCCAAGCGGCTGGCTGCCGAAGGTGCGGATGTCGCGCTCACCTATGAACGTTCCGCCGACAAGGCCGCCGAGGTCGTGAATGCGATCGAGGCGCTCGGTCGCAAAGGCGTCGCCATCGCCGCCGACAGCGCCGATGCCGAGGCCGTGAAGCGTTCGGTCAACGAGGCGACGAAGGCGCTCGGCGGTCTCGACATCCTCGTCAACAACGCCGGCATCTATCGCGGTGGCCCGGTCGCAGATTGGAGCCTCGCCGATATCGACGCGACGCTCGCCGTGAACATCCGCGCCGTGGTGCTGGCCTCGCAGGCCGCGGCTGCGCATCTCGGCGAGGGCGGGCGTATCATCTCGATCGGCTCCTGCCTTGCCGAGCGGGTGGTCGAGTCCGACATCACGCTCTATGCAATGAGCAAGGCGGCGCTGATCGGCTTCACAAAAGGGCTGGCGCGCGATCTCGGCCGGCGCGGCATTACGGTCAACATCGTCCATCCCGGCTCGACCGATACCGACATGAACCCGGCCAACGGTCCGGGCGCGGAGGCGCAGCTCGCGCGCATGGCCATTCCCGCCTATGGCAGGCCGGAAGATATCGCCGGGGCCGTCGCCTATCTCGCCAGCGATGAGGGCCGCTTCATCACCGGTGCCGGCTTCGCCATCGACGGCGGCGTCAACACCTGAAATGGCGCCGTCATGCTCGGGCTTGACCCGAGCATCTCGCGACCATGGCGCTCGGGAGGCTTTCTAATGCCCGGGCAGGACGATCACGGTGGGCGTCGCCGGCAGCGTGGCCTTGCTCAGCGTGATCGTCGGGCGCTCGCGGCGCTCGACCGGCCAGAGATCCTGCGTGCGGGCGAGGAAGCGGTTCAGCGTGCCGCCGCCGAAGAAATGCATCGGGATCATCACGCGAGCCTGCAGCGACTTCAGCACCTCCACCATGCCTTCCTGGTCGAGCGTGTAGCTGCCGTCCACCGGAAAGAGCACCACATCGACCCGGCCGAGCGCGCGCAGATGGCCGGGTTCGAGCGGGTGATGCAGATGGCCGAGATGGGCGATGCAGAGATCGCCGATCTCGAAGACGAAGATCGAGTTGCCGTCGTAATCGGTGCCGCCGTCATAGGTTCGGATATTGGTCGGCACGTTGCGGACGCGAACATCGCCGAGCGTGACGTCATGATGGGCGGCGCCCTTACCCTCAGGATCCCAGCCGCGCAGCACTTGCTTGATGCCCGGGTCGGGATGGTTCGAGTAATGGGTCGAATGCGCCTTGTTCATCGTGGCGATGTCGGGCGTCACCGGGGGGCGGATATAGTCGTTGTAGTCGGTCGCGATCTTCACGCCACCGGGCGTCTCGATCAGGAAGGTGGCATGGCCGACGAAGGTGAGCCGGACCTCGTCCTTCGCCAATTGCACGCGCTGGATCGGCAGGCCGAGGCGCGCCATCTCCGGGCGGCAGCCCGGCTCGCCCGGTTGGGCGCGGGTGGGCGAGGGGATGAAACCTGCGATAGCGGCGACAACAAATGCCAGTGCTGCGAAGGGGCTCGACAGATTCATCGCACGGCTCCTGCTTTCCTTTGCCTGCGACGATCAGGCAAAGGGTGGGCCGTTGGAAGCGCTCTGGCGGTTTTGTGAACTGACGCCGAGGCGCGGCCCGCGACCCGCATTTCACTGTTTGGGCAATCTGACCTCGACATTCGCCTCGGCGAGGCGCCGGTAAAGCTTCCTGCGCCGCAGAATCGGCACCCAGTCGTAGAGAAACATCTCCGCTGGGCGCCAGATCACGACCCAGCCGATGATGATCAGGCTCTCCTGGAAGACGCGCGCGAAGGGGCCCTCCTGTCCCCGGGTCAGCAGCCAGCTGAGGAACAGGCAGGCGGCGAGCCCGGCGAAGCCGATCATCAAGGCCAGCCGGCCGTCCCGGAAGAGCTCGTACAACGCCCGCGTCTCGGCGCTGGCCCGGCCGGCGAACCAGCGGGTGATGGTCGCGGCGAGGTCCGGAAGAGGCCTGTCGTGTGTGTCGGGCTTTTCCAGATGGATCACGATTGCGATCGGCCGGTCCTTCGGCAGATCGCGGGCCCAGTCGAGGATGTACTCCTCGGCCTCGGCGGCGAGGTCGCCTTCGCGAAAGGGGAAAGGGTCGAGGCTGTTGTAGAGCTGCGCGCCGTCGCGCAGCCTCAGCTCGATCAGGGCCTTGCCGTTCTGGTCTGACATCTCGGATCAGGTCTTTGCCGCGGTCGGTCCGCATTGTTCAGGAGGCGCGCGGCGGCCGCAATCCGCCCGATGCGGTTGCGGCGCGGGCTGCCGCTCGCTACATAGCGGCCAGATTTCCCGACATCTCGTCGCCAAGCGCCTGAAAGCGGAGCCCGCTCGCCTCATGTCCCGCCAGTTCATCTACCATATGCGCGGCCTGTCCAAGACCTATCCGGGCGGCAAGCAGGTTTTGAAGGACATCCATCTCTCGTTCTATCCGGACGCCAAGATCGGCGTGCTCGGCGTCAACGGCGCGGGCAAGTCGACCCTGCTCAAGATCATGGCCGGGTTCGACAAGGAGTGGACCGGCGAGGCCTGGGTCGCGGAGGGCGCGCGCGTCGGCTATCTGCCGCAGGAGCCGAAGCTCGACGAGACCCTGACGGTGCGCGAGAACGTCATGCTCGGCGTCGCGCCGCAGAAGGCGATCCTCGACCGCTACAACGAGCTCGCCATGAACTATTCGGACGAGACCGCCGACGAGATGACCAATCTCCAGGACGAGATCGAGGCGAAGGGGCTGTGGGATCTCGACTCCAAGGTCGACCAGGCGATGGACGCGCTGCGCTGCCCGCCCGACGACTGGGCCGTCGACAAGCTCTCGGGCGGCGAGCGCCGCCGCGTCGCCATGTGCAAGCTGCTGCTGGAGCAGCCGGAGCTGCTGCTGCTCGACGAGCCGACCAACCATCTGGACGCCGAGACCACCGCCTGGCTCGAAGGCCATCTGCGGACCTACCCGGGCGCGATCCTGATCGTCACCCACGATCGCTACTTCCTCGACAACGTCACGAGCTGGATCCTCGAGCTCGATCGCGGCCAGGGCATACCCTATGAGGGCAACTACTCGGCCTGGTCGGTGCAGAAGCAGAAGCGCCTGGCTCAGGAAGGCCGCGAGGACGTGTCGCGTCAGAAGACACTGGAGCGCGAGGCCGAGTGGATGGCCGCTTCGCCGAAGGCCCGCCAGGCCAAGAGCAAGGCCCGCATCCAGCGCTATGACGAGCTGGTCCAGAAGGCCAACAACAAGGGGCCGGACACCGCCCAGATCATCATCCCGATTGCCGAGCGGCTGGGCAACAACGTCGTCGATTTCGAGGACCTGTCGAAGGGCTTCCAGGACAAGCTCCTGATCGACGGACTGTCCTTCAAGCTGCCGCCGGGCGGCATCGTCGGCGTGATCGGCCCCAACGGCGCCGGCAAGACGACGCTGTTCAAGATGATCACCGGGGTCGAGAAGCCCGATGCCGGCACGATCAAGGTCGGCGAGAGCGTCCAGCTCGGCTATGTCGACCAGAGCCGCGACTCGCTCGACGACAAGAAGAACGTCTGGGAGGAAATCTCCGGCGGCAACGACATCCTCTATCTCGGCAAGCGCGAGATCAATTCCCGCGCCTATTGCTCGGCCTTCAACTTCAAGGGCGGCGACCAGCAGAAGAAGGTCGGCTCGCTCTCGGGTGGTGAACGCAACCGCGTCCACCTCGCCAAGATGCTGAAGTCCGGCGCCAACCTGCTGCTGCTCGACGAGCCGACCAACGACCTCGACGTCGACACGCTCCGCGCGCTTGAAGAGGCGCTGGAGGATTATGCCGGCTGCGCCGTGATCATCAGCCACGATCGCTGGTTCCTCGACCGTATCGCGACCCATATCCTCGCCTTCGAGGGCGACAGCCATGTCGAGTGGTTCGAGGGCAACTTCGCCGAATACGAGGAGGACAAGAAGCGTCGCCTCGGCATCGACTCCACCATTCCCAAGCGCATCCAGTACAAGAAGTTCACGCGCTGAGGTTTCGCGAGGGCGCCGCGCGATGCGGCGCTCTCATCCTGCTGCTGCCTTCCGTCGAGCCCGCCGATGCGCCTCCAGTCGCCGGCGGGCTTTGCTTTTGGGGAGGGCGCCGGAGGGGCCACCGGAGGCTTTTGGGCCCGCTTCGGAAAGCGGACGATCAGCT
Organism: Allobosea sp. 05L423; assembly: GCF_056397745.1. Classification (NCBI taxonomy): domain Bacteria; kingdom Pseudomonadati; phylum Pseudomonadota; class Alphaproteobacteria; order Hyphomicrobiales; family Alloboseaceae; genus Allobosea; species Allobosea sp. 05L423. The sequence continues at coordinate 319,612 of NZ_JBFTOA010000001.1, forward strand.
GCAGATTTCGGCTTCGACCGACGCCATGGCCTCCCGGTACGACCGCACATGAATGCCGTCATGGGTGCTGTCCGGCTTGGCGAGGCCGTCGACTCCGTCGCGGGTTCCGGCGAAGGGGTCGATGAACGTGCAGGCGTTGCGGCTGCAGGCCCGCTTCAGCCGCTCCGACAGGGCGACGACCGCCGCCGGCTCATAATATTTGATCATCGAGGGCTCGGCCGGGGGAACGGCGGCGACGAAGACCTTCGCGGACAGTGCGGCCGCGCTGGCGATGAGCCGGTCGGTGTTGCGTTCGAATGCGTCGAGGTATTTCGGCTGGGTGGGATTGCGCTTGCGATGCAGGTCGTTCGTGCCGACCAGGATGACGATGGTGCTGGGCTTCTTCGTAAAGGCAAACTTCGCCCAATGGCCGTTCATATCCGTCATCTTGGCGCCGCTGATGCCGGCGTTGACGACGTTGCGGCCGCAGAGGCGATGGGTCGAGTTGATCATCTCGGCGTTGGAGTCGCCCGCGATGAAGACATAGTCGGGATCGGCTTCGCCGATCTGGGCGTTGATCACCGCGAGCCTCGCCAGAAGCGGGAAGTTCTCGGCCGGTTTGCGCAGCGCGAGATAGGTGCCGGCTGCCGCGGCGGCGATGAGCCCCATGGCAAGAGCCGCAATGATGCGGCGTGAGCGGAACCATCCGGCGAAGACAATGGGCCCCGGCAGGCGCGCGAGCAGGCTTGTTTCGGTGGCGAGGAGGCGGGGGCGCAGCTTCATCGCGTTCTTTTCGACGAAGTGCCAGGAGAGGAAGGCGAGGATGAAGGCCAGGCACCAGGAGATGGCGGCATTGGCCCACCAGGACTGGCCTCCCGCGCCGAAGGTGGCGACCACTGCCTGCTGGATCGGGAAGCCGTAGAGGAACAGGCCGTAGGAATAGTCGCCCGACGAGACCAGCCAGACGCGGCGCGGCCTGGTGAGCCCGATGAAGGCGGTGAGATAGGCGCAAGGGAGGGCGATCAGATAGTCGCCGCCGGGGAAGCTCAGCCCCAGCAGCGTTGCTCCGAGGGACAGCGCGAACAGCGCCTTGCTCCACACGATCCGCTTCCGGAACAGATAGAAGCCGATGCCGTAGAGAAAGCAGAGGATCAGCACGGGGCCCGAGACGGTGACGCCCGGCTGATGACGCCTGATCAGGACGTAGATGACGAAAATGACGGCGTGGACGGCGAGGATCGTGGCCAGGGCGCGATCGCTCCGGCGCAATAGTCCCAGCGCCGTGATGCCGGCAATGATCAGGTAACAATACAGTTCCCAAGGTAGGGTCCAGAGCTGGCCGTTGACCAGCCCCGCCCAGGGATTGTCCAGAAACACTCCCGGCAGCGAAAATTGGACGACGCCGAGGATGTTCAGGAAATACTGCCGGAAGAGCGGGCTGGCAAAATACTCCTTCAGCGGCAGCGTCGTGAAGATCGCGCCGATGACGATGGCGGCGGCAAAGGTCTCCACAGCGAGGGCTGGAACCAGCCGGAGCAGCCGCAGCCCGAGGAACGAGATCAGAGACCGGCAGCGTTCGAGGCTGCCGGCGACGAGAAAGCCGCTCAATGCGAAGAACATCGGCAGGATCAGGGCCACCGCCGGGCGCAGCGCTCCGCCGAAAATCCGAAGCGTCTCGCCGACGCCGTAGGCCACACCCACCGCATGGGTGACGATGACGAGCGTCGAGAGCAGGAGGCGCAGATAGTCGAACCCGGCCGGCCGGTTGCCGGCGGCCGCCAGACGGTCTGCGAAGGACGGACCGGCGAACAGGCGCTGCGGGAGGCTCACGCGCGCCGTCAGGGGCGGGTCCGCCGGCGCGGCCTGCTCCGGATAGTAGGCCAGTGGTCTCAGGATAGGTCTCCCCGCGGGTGGATCAGGCTCTCGGCTTGCCGCCGACGAGGATGCTTGCGTCGACATCCCTGATGTCCCGCTTGCCGCAGAGCGCCATGGTGATGTCGAGCTCCTTGCGGATGATGTCGAGCGCGGCGGTGACGCCCTGCTCGCCCATGGCACCGAGGCCGTAGAGGAAGGCGCGGCCGATGAAGGTGCCCTTGGCGCCGAGCGCGATCGCCTTAAGCACGTCCTGGCCCGAGCGGATGCCGCCGTCGAAGAGCACCTCGATGCGGTTGCCGACCTGCTCGACGATGCCGGGCAGGGCCTCGATCGAGGACAGCGCGCCGTCGAGCTGCCGTCCGCCATGGTTCGAGACGATCAGCGCGTCGGCGCCGCTCTTGGCCGCCATCTCGGCGTCCTCGGGATCGAGGATGCCCTTGAGGATCAGCTTGCCGCCCCATTGGTCCTTGATCCACTGGACGTCGTCCCAGTTGAGCTGCGGATCGAACTGGCTGGCGGTCCAGGAGGAAAGCGAGGACATGTCGGCGACGCCGGTGACGTGGCCGACGATGTTGCCGAACTGCCGCCGCGGCGTGTCCAGCATCTTCAGGCACCAAAGCGGCTTGAAGGCGAGGTTGATCAGGTTGGCGATGGTCGGCTTCGGCGGGGCGGAGAGGCCGTTGCGGATGTCCTTGTGGCGCTGGCCGAGGATCTGCAGGTCGAGCGTCAGCACCAGCGCGGAACAGCTGGCAGCCTTGGCGCGCTGGATCAGGCGGGAGATGAAGTCGCGGTCCTTCATCACATAGAGCTGGAACCAGAACGGCGCCTGGGTGTGGTTCGCCACGTCCTCGATCGAGCAGATGCTCATGGTCGAGAGCGTGAAGGGCACGCCTGCCTTCGCGGCAGCGCGGGCCGCGAGGATCTCGCCATCGGCGTGCTGCATGCCGGTAAGGCCGGTGGGGGCGAGTGCGACCGGCATCGCCACCGGCTGGCCGATCATCTCGGAAGCCAGCGAGCGGTTGGTCATGTCGACGGCGACGCGCTGGCGCAGCTTGATCTTGGCGAAGTCGGTCTCGTTCGAGCGATAGGTGCTCTCGGTCCAGGCACCGGAATCGGCGTAATCGTAGAACATGCGCGGCACGCGGCGCTTGGCCAGAAGGCGCAGGTCTTCGATGGTCAGGGGCTGGGCCATGTTCTCGTCTCGCCGTTCGCTTCCTGTCAGTTTCCTCGGCTGAGTCGCATGTCGGACGATGGGGCGCAACCTCCCGAACGACAGGGCGCCCTTCCGTCAGGAGATCGCCATGTAGCGGCCCGGCTTATGGTTCATCGCCAGGATGGCGTTGAGGACGAGCGTGCCGACCAGGGACAGGGCGACCTTGTCCAGCGGAAGCACGAAAAGGGCGGCGGCGAAAATCGCTGCGTCGATGCCGAGCTGGACCCAGCCGGCGCGCAGACCGTGGCGCTCCTGCAGGTAGAGCGCGAGGATGTTGACCCCGCCGATGGCGGTGCGGTGGCGCGCGAGCGCCAGCAGGCCGAGCCCCATCGCGACACCGCCGGCGATGGCGGCATAGAGCGGCGCTACCGCCTCGATCCGGAACCAGCCCGGCGTCGCCCAGACGAAGAGCGAGATCAGCGCGACGGCCGCGACGGTGCGCAGCGTGAAGGCGAAGCCCATCCGCCGGAAGGCGAGCCAGTAGAACGGCAGGTTGATGACGAAGAACAGCGGGCTGAAATCGGCGCCGGTGGCGAATTGCAGCAGCAGGGCGAGCCCCGCCGCTCCGCCGGTCAGCAGGGTCGCCTTGGCAAAGAGGACGATGCCGATGCTGATCATCAGCGTGCCCAGCGGAAGGGCGAGCAGATCCTCGTAGAGACGGTGCTGCTGCGGCATGGCGGCGATGGCGGTCTGGGACATGGCGAGCCCTGTATCGGCTGGAGGCTGCGAGCGCCAGAGGCTATGCAATGGTCGAGCCAGGAGGCCGGGGAACCATTCCGTGGGGCACAGACTTCTCCTACTTCCCGCGTTCCTCGGAGAGATGTTCTTGATGCTTTTGCGGCTCGTCGCGGCCCTCCTGCTGCTGATCCCGAGCGGCATCGCATTCGCCCAGCAGCCCGTCGCCTGGAAAACCGGACGCGAGGCGCGCGAGATCGAGCGCAAGGTCGATGCGCTGATCGGGAGGATGACGCTGGCGGAAAAGGTCGGCCAGCTCCACCTCTCGGGGCGCGGCGAAGGTTTCGACGTCAATCAGGTCCGCAGCGGCGAGATGGGCGCGGTGATGAACTTTGTCGTGCCGGCCGAGGTTCTGGCGGTGCAGAAGGCCGTGCGCGAGAGCCGGCTGAAGATCCCGCTGATCATCGGGCTCGATGCGGTCCATGGCTTCTCCACCTACTTTCCGCTGCCGCTCGGGCAGGCTTCGAGCTGGAACCCGGAATTGATCGAGCAGGCCGCTTATTGGACGGGGCGGGAAGCCTCGGCCGCCGGCATCAACTGGACCTTCGCGCCGATGGTCGACATCTCGCGCGATCCACGCTGGGGCCGTGCGCTGGAGGGGGCGGGCGAGGACGCCTATCTCGGTGCCGTCGTCGCGGCGGCACGCACACGCGGCTACCAGCGTGGCGGGGTGGCGACGACGCCGAAGCACTTCGTCGGCTATGGCGCCGTTGAGGCGGGGCGCGACTACAACGCGACCTGGATCCCGACGAGCCAGCTCTTCGACCTGCATCTGCCACCGTTCAAGGCCGCCTTCGAGGCCGGTGCGATGACGGCGATGGCGGCTTTCACGGCGCTGAACGGCGTGCCGACGACGGCGCATAAGGGCATGCTGACCGATCTCCTGCGCGGCCGCTGGGGCTTCCGCGGCTTCGTCACCTCCGATTTCGGCTCGATTACCGAGCTCAGGCTGCATGGCATCGCCCGCGACGATGCCGAAGCTGCGCGCAAGGCTCTGCTCGCCGGCATCGACATGGACATGATGGGCGACGTCTATCACAAGCACCTCGCCGGCGAGGTACGCGCCGGCCGCGTGCCGGTGAAGGCGGTGAACGAGGCGGTGCGGCGGGTGCTGCGCGTCAAGTTCCATCTCGGCCTGTTCGAGAGACCCGATGTCGATCCCGCCGCCGCGCAGAGCCTGATGCAGACGCAGGCCGCCCGCGAGGTTGCGCTGCAGGCGGCGCGCGAGGGTGCGATCCTGCTCAAGAATGCCGATGAGACGCTGCCGATCCGCGAGACGGTGAAGTCGGTCGCCGTGATCGGCGCCATGGCGGTGCCGGAAGACGAGCGGGTCTGGACCGATCCGGCGGGGCTCGGCCGGCGCGTCGTCGCCCCCCTGCCGGACGCGCTGCGCGAGCGGCTGCCGAGGGAGGTCTCGGTTGCCTACCAGCCCGCCTTCACCAAGAACTGCGGCACGGAATTCGCCGACAAGGAGGCCGCGATCCGCGCCGCTGCCGAGAGCGATCTCGTCGTCGCGATGCTCGGCGAGGATTGCGAGTTCATCGGCGAAGCGGCCTCGCGCACCAAGCTGGACCTGCCGGGCGTGCAGCAGGAACTGCTCGAGGCTCTGGTCAAGACCGGCAAGCCGGTGGTTCTGGTGCTGGCGACGGCCCGGCCGCTCATCCTGACCTGGGCGAACGACCATGTCGCCGCGATCCTGCAGACCTTCCACGGTGGTACGGAGGGGCGGACCGCGATCGCGGACATCCTGACCGGGCGCTACAATCCGTCGGGGCGCGTGCCGATGAGCTTCCCGCGCTCGGTCGGCCAGATTCCGGTCTATTACGGCCAGCTTCCCTCCGGCCGGCCGGAAAAGCCGGGCGAGCGTTACGCGTCCATCTTCATGGACGAGCGCAACGAGCCGCTCTACCCCTTCGGATACGGGCTCTCCTACAGCCGCTTCAGCTATGCCAATCCGCGCGTTTCGGCCTCGTCGGTGCGGCGCGGCGGCGCGGTCGAGGTGGCGGTCGACGTCACCAATACGGGTGCGCGCGACGGGCAGGAAGTGGTGCAGCTCTATATCCGCCAGCCCGTTGCGAGCCTGTCGCGTCCGCTACGTGAGCTGAAAGGCTTCAGGAAGGTCATGATTGCTGCCGGAGAGACGAAAACTGTGCGATTCAAGCTGGAGGCCTCAAGCCTCGGGGCCCATGACGAACAGGGACGTTATGTCGTCGACCCCGGCGAATTGGAAATTTACCTCGGCGGATCGTCCCGCGCGGCAGCAATGACACAAGTCGTCGTGTTAAGGTCTTGATCGAATATTTGATTCGTCTGCATCGTGTTTAATCTCGACAAGTTTCGGTTTTCGGTGAATCCTTCCGTTGCCGGCTTGCACGCCATGGCGTGCGGGCCGGTGGGCGCGGCTTCGAGGGATGTGGCGATGGCGACCGGAACCGTAAAATGGTTCAATACTGAAAAGGGGTACGGCTTCATTCAGCCGGAGGAAGGCGGCAAGGACGTGTTCGTCCATATTACTGCCGTCAAGGAAGCCGGTATGATGACGCTGACGGAAGGGCAGAAGGTTTCTTTCGAGCTGAAGACCGAACGCGGCAAGACCGCAGCGGGCGATCTGAAACTGCTCTGAACGTTTCCTGCTGCAAGGAAGAACCGCCTGCCGCGCGCGGCCAAGGCCGCGGCAGGCGCTCGCTGACATCGAAAGACCGGAGCGACGTTGACCGCCGTATTTCCGGGGTCGTGGTTTTGCTTACTTTTCTGGATAGGCGCGCCGAAAGCCCCGCCCAGGCCCAGCCTGCGGGGTTTCAGGCTTGAGCATCCGAGGGATGCGCGGATGCCTTGCGGCGTTCGCAGTGGACGGTTGCGCGCCGATGTGGTGTCGATGTCGAATGTCGCACAGCGATGACCTCGCGCTGCCCGGCTGCGCGCACGGGCATCTGGGGGGCGCCCGCTTGGACGCCCGGCGAGCGCGGGGAGTTGCCTGCTCGGCCAGCGCGAACTCGCCACCTACGCGCTCATCGCATCAGAGCTTTCTGGTGCGATCGTGAATAGATCGATCACCGTTATCGCGTCTTATCGGACGCGCGGCGATCGAGCGGATCCGCAACGGCGCGGGATGCGAAACCCGCAGTTCCCTCCGGCCTACGATGCCTCGCGAAGCCCCTCCGTCGGATAGGACGCGCGCAGGATAGGCATGGGTCCCGCGTCGGCGCCGCTGTGCAGCTTATCCGGGATAGCGTCGTGGGAGGAAATAGCGACCAGGCTCGGAACAGGCGCGACCCCTCATCCGTTAGCGCCACCCGCTGCCGCCTTCTCCCGCCAGGGGAGACGTGAAGCATTGCCCCTGCGGCTCGTTCCGTGGGTCGTCCTGTTTTCCGCACGACAATCCGCTTGCACGAACGATGCTCTCGATATAAAGATATCTTTATATCTTTTTTCGAGCAAGGGAGGCGTTTGCGTGCGGCAGCCGACGGCATTGTCTTCCGATGTGCTTCTCGCAGGTCTCAGGGCCGCAGGCGAGGAGACGCGCCTGCGCATCCTTGCGCTCCTGTCCGAGGGCGAGCTTTCCGTTTCCGACCTGACCGACATTCTCGGCCAGTCGCAGCCGCGCATCTCGCGCCATCTCAAGCTCCTGGCCGAGGCCGGGCTCGTCCGACGGTCCCGCGAGGGGGCCTGGGCCTTCTTCCGGCTCGATGAGACCGGGCCGGGCGGGGCTTTCGCCGCTTCGCTCGCCGCCTGGCTCGACCGCGCCGATCCGGTGCTCGCGGCCGATCGCGAGAGGTTGGCTTCCGTCCGGGCGAACCGCGCCGAGGCAGCGCAGAGCTATTTCGCCAGCGTCGCGCGCGACTGGGACCGTTTGCGCGGCCTGCATGTGCCCGACCACGTCGTCGAGGCGGCGGTCGAAGAGGCCGTCGGCGAGGGGACGCCGGGCGCGATGCTCGATCTCGGCACCGGCACCGGCCGGATGCTGGAGCGGATCGCGCCGAAATTCGGCCGCGCCGTCGGCGTCGATGCCAACCACGCGATGCTCGCGGTTGCGCGTGCCAATCTGGAGCGGGCGGGGCTGTCGCGCGTCGAACTCAGGCAGGGCGATATCTATGCGCTGCCGTTCGCGCGCAACTCTTTCGACCTCGTCGTCGTCCATCAGGTGCTGCACTTCCTCGACGATCCCGGCCGGGCCGTGCGCGAGGCCGCGGCCATGCTGGCGCCGGGCGGACGGTTGATCGTCGTCGATTTCGCCCCGCACGACATGGAATTCCTGCGGACCGAGCATGCGCATCGCCGGCTCGGCTTCTCGCGACAGCAGATCGCCGGCTGGTTCGCGGAGGCCGGTCTCGCCTGCGATCTTTCCCGCGAAGTCACCCTGGCCGATGGCGGCTCCGGGCAGTTGCCGGTCATGCTCTGGCGCGGGCGCGACCGGCGCGTGCAGTCCGATCCGCCAGCCCGCATGATCAATCTCGAGGTTGCGTGATGAATGCCTTTCGCCCTAGCCGGCACGGTTCGCGCCGTCCCCGCGTCTCCTTCGAGTTCTTCCCGCCGAAGACGGCGGAGATGGAGGTCGCGCTGTGGGAGAGCGTGCGCCGGCTCGAGCCGCTCGGCCCGAACTTCGTCTCGGTGACCTATGGCGCTGGCGGCTCGACCCGTGAGCGCACCCATGCCACGGTCAAGCGCATGGTCGAGGAGACGGCGCTGAAGCCGGCCGCGCATCTCACCTGCGTTTCGGCCTCGAAGGCCGAGATCGACGAGGTCATCCGCTCCTATTGGGATGCCGGCGTGCGCCATGTCGTGGCACTGCGCGGGGATCCGGCCGGCGGCCTCGGCACCACCTATGAGCCGCACCCGGACGGCTATCACCAGACTTCGGACCTCGTCGCGGGCTTGAAGCGTATCGGCGATTTCGAGGTGACGGTCTCGGCCTATCCGGAGAAGCATCCGGAAGCCGCCTCGCTCGATGCCGATATCGATGCGCTGAAGAAGAAGGTCGATGCCGGCGCGACGCGGGCGATCACCCAATTCTTCTTCGATAACGACGTCTATTTCCGCTATCTCGACAAGGTCCGCGCTGCCGGCATCGAGATCCCGATCCTGCCGGGCATCGTTCCCGTCCAGAACTTCAAGCAGACCGCGAATTTCGCGCGCAAGACCGGCGCCAGCGTGCCGCAATGGCTGGCAGACCGCTTCGAAGGGCTGGAGGATGATCCGGCGACGCGTCGTCTGGTGGCGGCCGCCGTTTGCGCGGAGCAGGTGCTCGACCTGATCGATCGCGGCGTCTCCGACCTGCATTTCTACACGATGAACAAGGCCGACCTCGTCTACGCCATCTGCCATCTCGTCGGCTTGAAGCCCGAGAAGCCGGCGGCGCAGGCGGTGGCGGCGGAGTGAGCCTGATGTCCGACTTCATTCCCGCTCCCGTCGATGGCGCCGAGATCGAGCGCTCGCTCCGCCAGGCCGCGCGCGAGCGCATCCTCGTGCTCGACGGCGCGATGGGCACGCAGATCCAGGACCTCAAGCTCTCGGAAGCGGATTTCCGCGGCGAGCGCTTCAAGGGCTTCAACCACGACCTCAAGGGCAACAACGACATCATCGCGCTGACGCAGCCCGATGCGTTGCGCGACATCCACCTCGCCTATTTCCGGGCGGGCGCCGATATCGTCGAGACCAACACCTTCTCCGGCACTTCGATTGCCCAGGCCGATTACGGCATGGAGGCGTATGTCCATGAGCTGAACGTCGAGTGCTCGCGCATTGCCCGCGAGGCCGCGCTGATCGCACAGAAGGAGGACGGGCGCCGCCGCTATGTCGCGGGTGCCATCGGCCCGACCAACCGCACGCTCTCGATCTCGCCCGATGTCAACAATCCCGGCTTCCGTGCCGTCACCTTCGATCAGGTCCGCGAATCCTATGCCGAGCAGGTGAGGGGGCTGATCGATGGCGGTTCCGAGCTGCTGCTGATCGAGACGATCTTCGACACGCTCAACGCCAAGGCCGCGATCGTCGCGATCGAGGAGGTGTTCCGCGCCAAGGGCATCCGCCTGCCGGTGATGATCTCCGGCACGATCACCGACCTTTCGGGCCGCACGCTCTCCGGCCAGACGGTCGAGGCCTTCTGGAATGCCGTGCGCCACGCCGCGCCGCTGACCGTCGGCCTCAACTGCGCGCTCGGCGCGCGCGAGATGCGGGCGCATATCAAGGATATGTCCCGTGTCGCCGACACGCTGATCTGCGCCTATCCGAATGCCGGCCTGCCCAACGAATTCGGCCTCTATGACGAACGGCCCGAGGCGACCGCCAAGATGCTGGCGGAGTTCGCCGATGCCGGCTTCGTCAATGTCGTCGGCGGCTGCTGCGGCACCACGCCGGGGCATATCGAAGCGATCGCGCAGGCGGTGGCCGGCAAGGCGCCGCGCCAGATTCCCGAGACGAAGCCCTATCTGCGCCTTGCGGGGTTGGAGCCCTTCACGCTCGACGAGACCATCCCCTTCGTCAACGTGGGCGAGCGCACCAATGTCACCGGCTCGGCCAAGTTCCGGAAGCTGATCACCGCCGGCGACTATGCCGCGGCGCTTGATGTGGCGCGCGACCAGGTCGCCAACGGCGCGCAGGTCATCGACATCAACATGGACGAGGGCCTGCTCGATTCCGAGAAGGCGATGACCGAGTTCCTCAACCTGATCGCCTCCGAGCCCGACATCTCGCGCGTGCCGATCATGGTGGACTCCTCGAAGTTCCCGGTGATCGAGGCGGGCCTCAAGACGATCCAGGGCAAGCCGATCGTCAACTCCATCTCGATGAAGGAGGGCGAGGAGGCGTTCCTCGAGCATGCCCGCATCTGCCGGCAGTACGGCGCGGCTGTGGTCGTGATGGCCTTCGACGAGACCGGGCAGGCCGATACCTATGCCCGCAAGATCGAGATCTGCACGCGGGCCTATAAGCTGCTGACCGAGAAGGCCGGCTTCCCGGCTGAAGACATCATCTTCGACCCGAACATCTTCGCGGTGGCGACGGGCATCGAGGAGCACGACAACTACGGCAACGACTTCATCGACGCGACCCGCGCGATCCGCGAGACGCTGCCGCATGCCCATATCTCGGGTGGCGTGTCGAACCTCTCGTTCTCCTTCCGAGGCAACGAGAAGGTGCGTGAAGCCATGCACTCCGTGTTCCTCTACCACGCCATCAAGGCGGGGATGGACATGGGCATCGTCAATGCCGGCCAGCTCGGCTCTTACGACGATCTCGATCCCGAGCTGCGGGAGCTCTGCGAAGACGTCGTTCTCAACCGCCGCAAGGATTCGACCGAACGGCTGCTGGAGGCCGCGCCGCGCTTCAAGGGCGATGGTTCTGTGGCAGCATCAGGCAAGGATCTCGCCTGGCGCGAACTCCCGGTCGAGAAGCGGCTGGAGCATGCGCTGGTCGCCGGCATCACCGAATTCATCGATGTCGATACGGAAGAAGCCCGCCTGAAGGCGGAGAAGCCGCTGCACGTCATCGAGGGACCGCTGATGGCCGGCATGAACGTGGTCGGCGACCTGTTCGGCGCGGGCAAGATGTTCCTGCCGCAGGTGGTGAAGTCCGCTCGCGTGATGAAGCAGGCTGTCGCCTATCTCATGCCCTTCATGGAGGAGGAGAAGCGCCTCAACGGCGGCTCCGAGCGCGCCGCTGCCGGCAAGGTGCTGATGGCGACGGTGAAGGGCGATGTCCACGACATCGGCAAGAACATCGTCGGCGTCGTGCTCCAGTGCAACAATTACGAGGTGATCGACCTCGGCGTGATGGTGCCGACGCAGAAGATCCTGGAGACGGCGCGCAAGGAGAAGGTCGACATCATCGGCCTCTCCGGCCTGATCACGCCCTCGCTCGACGAGATGGTGACGGTCGCCTCCGAGATGGAGCGCGAAGGCTTCGACATCCCGCTCCTGATCGGCGGGGCGACGACGAGCCGCGTGCATACGGCGGTGAAGATCCATCCGGCCTATGAGAAGGGCCAGACGGTCTATGTCACCGACGCCTCGCGCGCGGTCGGCGTTGTTTCGAACCTGCTCTCGCAGGACCAGAAGCCGGCCTATGTCGATGGGCTCAAGGCCGAGTACGCCAAGGTCGCCGACGCGCATCGCCGCTCGGAGGCGGACAAGCAGCGCCTGCCGCTGGCCAAGGCCCGCGCCAACGCCTTCAAGCCGGATTGGGCCAGCTACGTGCCGCCGAAGCCGAGCTTCCTCGGCACGCGCGTCTTCCGGACCTACGACATCGCCGACCTCGTGCCGGTGATCGACTGGACGCCGTTCTTCCAGACCTGGGAGCTGAAGGGCCGCTTCCCGGCGATCCTGGAGGACGAGAAGCAGGGCGAGGCGGCGCGCGCGCTCTGGGAAGATGCGCAGGCGATGCTGAAGCGCGTCGTCGAGGAGCGCTGGTTCAACCCGAAGGCGGTGATCGGCTTCTGGCCGGCCAATGCCGTCGGCGACGACATCCGCCTCTATACCGGCGAGAGCCGGCAGGAGACGCTCGCAACCTTCCACGGCCTGCGCCAGCAGCTCTCCAAGCGCGACGGCAAGCCGAACATGTGCCTCTCCGACTTCGTTGCGCCGGAAGGCGGAGCGCCCGACTATATCGGGAGCTTCGTCGTCACGGCCGGCGCGGAGGAGGAGCGCATCTCCGAGAAGTTCGCGCGCGACAACGACGACTACCGCTCGATCATGGTCAAGGCCCTGGCCGACCGCTTCGCGGAAGCCTTCGCCGAGCGCATGCACCAGCTCGTGCGCAAGGAGTTCTGGGGCTACGCGCCGGACGAGGCGTTCAGCAACGAGGATCTCATCCGCGAGGAGTATCGCGGCATCCGCCCGGCGCCCGGCTATCCGGCCCAGCCCGACCACACCGAGAAGGAGACGCTCTTCCGGCTGCTGGAGGCGGAGCGGCGCGTCGGCGTGAAGCTGACCGAGAGCTATGCGATGTGGCCGGGCTCCTCGGTCTCCGGGCTCTATCTCGCCCACCCCGACGCCTATTACTTCGGCGTCGCCAAGGTCGAGCGCGATCAGGCCGAGGATTATGCGGCGCGCAAGGGGATGAGCATCGAGGAGGTCGAGCGCTGGCTCGCGCCGATCCTCAACTACGATACCGCCGCCTATCGGCTTCAGGCGGCGGAGTAGGGCAGGGGCGGCCAGGGCGGCGGCTCTTTATTTCTACAGATGGAGTTTGTTGAATTTCCGGCCCGGCTCGTATAACCGAGCGGGGCCGGGCTGTCCGGCATCCCTATGGCGGACTGAGCGGTCATGACCGACGACAACGACAACTACGTCTATGACGAGGCGACGGGCGAGTGGCGCCCTGCTTCCGAGGCGGCGGCGGCCGCTGCCGCCGCGGCGCACGTCGAAGTGCGTGATTCCGCCGGAAATGTTCTGGCGGATGGCGATTCCGTCGTGCTGATCAAGGATCTGAAGGTCAAAGGTGCCGGCCAGACCCTGAAGCAGGGCACGGTGATCCGMTCGATCCGGCTGACCGACAATCCTGAAGAGATCGACTGCCGCCACGACGCGATCAAAGGCCTCGTGCTGCGCACCGAATTCGTCCGCAAGCGCTGAGGCGGGGGCTCGGTGATCCGGAAAGCGACCCTTGCCGACCACGCGCGCATCCATGCCATCCGCATGGGCGTGCGCGAGAACGTCCTCAGCGATCCCTCGCTGGTGACGCCCGAAGAAGTCGACTGGTATCGCGAACACGCCATCTTCCTGGTTGCGGAGGAGGCGGGCGAGATCGTGGCCTTCACCTGTGCCAACCATCAGAGCGGTCTGGTCTGGGCTCTGTTCGTCGACCCCGCGCATGAGGGGCGCGGCCATGGCCGGGCGCTGCTGGACGCGGCGCTCGCCGAATTGAGGGCGGCAGGGCATGCGCAGGCGTGGCTGACGACGGGATCGGGTACGCGGGCCGAGCGCTTCTATCGGCGCCATGGCTGGCGCGAGATGGGCCGGTCGATCGACGGGCAGATCGTGTTCATCCGGGCGTTGGCGGAGGCGGACGCCAGCTGAGCCGCGACGAAGCTCCGATCAGGCCGAGGCGGCCCTGGAGCGGATTGCGGTGACCGGCCCGTCGAAGACGCGGACGCAGTCGCCCCCAGCCATGCCGGCGACATGGAGTGCGGCTTCCGCCTCGGCGAGGATTTCCTGCTGCTGGCGAAAGCGGTCCGCCATCACCAGCGCGGCGCCGATCGACAGCTTGAAATCGAGCACGAGCGCGCCGTGCGAGACCGGGCGGCAGAGCAGGCGGCGTGTGCCGTCGAGCACGGTGCCCAGATAGTGCCGGTCACCGGGCATTTGCAGCAGCAGGGCGAAGGCGCCAGGTCCCGCCGGATCGATCGCCAGCGCATCGGGGAAGAGCCGCTTCAGCCGCTCGGCGATGCCGCGCGTGAGCGTATCGCTCGCCGCCTTGCCGAAATCTTCGACCAGGTTCTGGAAACGGTCGATCTGGAAGATCGCGAGGGCGAAGCGGTCGGGACCGGAGCGCCGGTCGTGCCTGATCTGCCGTAGCGTGTCGGCGAAGCTGTGCGGCAGGGCATGGCCGGTGAGCGGTTCGCTGCGCGCCATGCCGGCAAGCTCGGTCCAGAGCCCCTTTTCGGCGGTGACGTCCTGCTTGGAGCCGAAGATGCGGAGCGGTCGGCCATGCTGATGGCCGACGCCGACGACAAGACGCATCCAGCGCCTCTCGCCCGTCGCTGCCTTGATCCGGCAGTCCAGCGCGAAGCCCTGACCGGTGCGGATGGCAGTGCTGCGCAGCCGGTTCATGTCGCGGCGCGACTGGTCCTCGTAGAGGTCCAGGGTCGCGCTCCGGTAGATGGCCGAGCCGCGCTTCAGGCCGAAGAGGTCGTAGACGCCGTCGGTCCAGCTCAGCGATTCATTGGAGAGGTTGCATTCCCAGGCGCCGATGGAGGCCGTGGCGGCGGCGCGATCATAGAGGGGACGGGTCGCCGCGATGAGCTGCTGGCTGTTCAAGACGCCCCTCCTGTGCCGATGTGGCAACCCTAAGCCCGGTCCGTTAAGGGACCTTTGCGTTACATGCGCGGCGGCTGGAATTTCATTCGCGCCGCAACGCCTCGATCGGATCGAGCCTTGCGGCCCGCTGCGCCGGGTAGAAGCCGAAGAAGACGCCGATCAGCCCGGAGACGCCGACCGCGATCAGGATCGTCTCGATCGAGATCACCGAGGGCCAGCCGGCGACATGGGCGATGGTGAGCGCGGCCGCAATGCCGAGCGCCACGCCGGCCGCGCCGCCGATGGTCGCGAGCGTGGTCGCCTCGATCAGGAACTGGATCAGCACCGCGCTCTGGCGAGCCCCGACCGCAAGCCTGAGGCCGATCTCGCGGGTGCGCTCGGTCACCGAGACCAGCATGATGTTCATGATGCCGATGCCGCCGACCAGCAGCGAGACGGCGGCCACTGCCGCGAGCAGCCAGGACAGGGTGGTTGCGGCGGCTGTCGCGGTGTTGGCGATCTCGGTGAGGTTGCGGACGATGAAGTCGTCGTCCTGATCCTCCATCAACCGGTGGCGCTGGCGCAGCAGGGCGGTGACCTCGGCGATGCCGGGATTGATCGCCTCCTCGTTCGCGAACTTCACCATGATGCTCTGCACCGAGCGGTCGCGGGCATAGTTGCGGCCGACGATGCGGCGCCGGCCGGTATCGAGCGGCACGAAGATGACGTCATCCTGGTCCTGCCCCAGCGCCGACTGGCCCTTGGGTGCCATCACGCCGATGACCTTGAAGGGCACGTTGCGGATGCGGAACTGCTGGTCGAGCGGGTTCTCCTCGCCGAAGAGATTGCGCGCCACGGTCTGGCCGATGACCGCGACGATCTCGCCCTTGCGCAGTTCCTCGGGCTCGAACAGCCGGCCGTCGGCGAGATCCCATTCGCGGGCGGCGAAGAAATCGAGATTGGTCGCGGTGATCTGCGTCGACCAGTTGGTGCCGGCATAGACCGCCTGGGCGCGGGTGACGATGACGGGCGCGGCGGCGGTGGTGTCCTCGACTTCCTTCAGGATCGCGGCGGCGTCCTCGTCGGTCAGCGTCGAGGAGGCGCCGGCGCCGAGGCGCACGCCGCCCTGGGTGACGTTGCCGGACTGGATGATCGCGAGATTGGCGCCGAGCGACTTGATCTGTCCGGTGACGCGCTCGCGCGCGCCGGAGCCGATCGCGACCATGGCGATGACGGCTGCGACGCCGATGATGATGCCGAGCATCGTCAGCGCCGAGCGCAGCGCATTGGCGCCGATTGCGGAGAGGGCCGAGCGGAGGGCTTCGACGAGACTCATGCGGCGGCCTCCGGCAAATCCATCTCAGGCAAGGCGACGCCGGCATCGAGCGCTTCCAGCGCAGTGCGAGCGTCGGCCGGCTCCTGCCTGATATCGCTGAGCAGATGTCCGTCGCGAAAGCGGATCAGCCGGCGCGCATGGCGGGCGACCTCGGCGTCATGCGTGACGAGGACAACGGTGACGCCTTCGCGGTTCAGATCCTGGAAGAGCGCGAGGATTTCGAGCGCAGTACGGCTGTCGAGCGCGCCGGTGGGCTCGTCGGCGAGCAGGAGGCGCGGCTGGTTGACCAGTGCGCGCGCAATGGCGACGCGCTGCTGCTGGCCACCGGAGAGCTGCATCGGGCGGTGATGGGCGCGCTCGGCCAGGCCGACACGCCCGAGCGCCGCAAGCGCGCGCCGGCGCCGCTCGGCCCGCGCCACGCCGGCATAAACCATCGGCAGTTCGACATTGGCACAGGCATCGATGCGCGGCAGCAGGTTGAATTGCTGGAAGACGAAGCCGAGCTTGCGGTTGCGCAGCTCGGCCAGGCCATCGCTCGACAGCGTCTCGACCGCGACGCCGTCGAGCACGTAATGGCCGGCGCTCGGCCGGTCGAGGCAGCCGATCAGGTTCATGAAGGTCGACTTGCCCGAGCCGGATGGCCCCATCACGGCGACGAGGTCGCCGGCCTCGATCGTGAGCGAGACCCGGTCCAGCGCCGTGACGCGGCCGGAATCGAGATCGTAGACACGGGAAAGGTCGCGGGTTTCGATCAGGGGCATGGTGCGTGCTCCGATCGACGCCTACACTCAGTGCTCGTCCCGAGGCGAGCCGCAGGCGCGTCTCGAAGGATGTTCCAGATGTTTCCGGAAACACCCCGACCATCCTTCGAGACGCCGCTGCGCGGCTCCTCAGGACGCGGGCTACACATGTGATCGCGGGCTGTCATCAGAACAGCCGCGGCCCGCGCGGGCGGGAGGCGGGCGGTTCGGGTGCCGCCGTGGCGCGTGGGCCGCCCCCGGTCACGATCTGCATGCCGTCCTTGACCTCGCCGCCGAGAAGCTCGGTGAAGGCGCCGTCGGTCGGCCCGAGCATGACCGGCACCGGCTTGGGCTGGCCGGCGTCGTCGAGCACATAGATGCGTCCCGGAACGCCCTGGGGCGGGGCGGCGCGTCCTTCCTGCATGATCGCCTCGAACTTGGCGCGGCGCTCGGGGTCGAGAACCGCGCCGATCTTGGCGACGAGCTCGTTGCGCGCCGTGCGGATGGCGGCGCGGCGCTCCTCCGGCGAGAGGCCGGCCATCGCCTCGCGACTGCCGCGGCGCTCCTTCAGGATTTCGGCGATCGCCTGCTTCTGCTCCGCCGTCGGCTGCAGCTCGGTCTCGATCCGCTCACGCAAGGCCGCAGCGGCGCGCGGGCCGCGCTCGCTCGCCGAGCCATCGGAAGCGGGACCGGCGCCGGAGGGAGCGGATGGCGCGAGCGCGGCGCCGGCGGGGCGGAAACGCAGCGCGGCATTGGGCACGCGCAGCGCTTCGGAGCGGTCTTCGGTCACGACCTGAAGATTGGCGGTCATGCCCGGCAGAAGCGCCATGTCGCGGTTCTCGACCCGCACGACGCCGGTATAGGTCACGACGTTCTGGATGGTCTGGGCGCCGAGGCGAACCATCTCGACCCGTCCCTGGAAGGTCCGGTTGGGATAGGCGTTGACGGTGAAGGAGACCGGCTGTCTCGGCCTCAGCCGGCCGACATCGGCTTCGTCGATATTGGCGTAGATGTCGATGGTCCTCAGGTCCTGTGCGATCTGGAACAGCGTCGGCGTCGAGAGCGAGGCGGCGACCGTCTGGCCGAGATCGACCTGGCGCTGCACCACGACGCCATCGACCGGCGAGCGGATATCCGTGCGCTCGAGATCGATCAGGATGTCCTTCAGCTTGGCCTCGCGGCTGCCGATCAGGGCGGTGCCGGACTGGACCTGGCCTTCGGCGAGCTGAATGTCTGCATCGAGCCCCTTGAGCTCGGCGCGGGCCGAGGCGAGCTGGGCCTCGTTCGAGGCGAGCGTCGCGGTCTGGATCTCGACCTGCGTGCGCGCGGTGTCGAGATTCTGCTGCGAGCCGGTGCTGCGGTTGAAGAGCTGCTCCTGGCGCTCGAAGGTGCGCTTGGCGTCGGCGAGTTGGGCGGCGGTGCGGTCGCGCTGGGCTTCGAGATCGCGGATGACCGAATCGGCCTTGATCCGGGCGGTGCGGGCGCGGTCGAGCTGGGCGCGCTTGACGGTGAGATCGGCTCTGGCCTGCTCGAGATCCGACTGTGCCGCGTCGCGTCGCGTCTTGATCTGGTCGCTGTTGAGGCGAGCAACGATCTGCCCGGCCTTTACCTGCGAATTGTAGTCGACGAGGATCTCGACGATCTGGCCGGAAAGCTGGGAACCGACGAGGACGGTGGTGACCGGCGTCAGTGTGCCGGTGGCGCGCACTGCGGCGGTAATGCGGCCCCGATCGAGCGCTGCGGTGCGATAGGGTGGTTCATTGGCGGCCCCGCCGGCCGGGCGCAAAGCCCAGTAGCCGCCGGCTGCTGCGAGCACGACGAGCCCCGTTCCGATCAGCCATTTGCGCAAGGTCGCTTCCCCATCCCGCCTGCGCGCGAGCGCAGTTGGCGGCGACTGTGCCAGAAAGCGGATCGGCCGGCGAGTTAACTTCCTGCAATCTTTGGGTTAGCCACCGCTCAGGCCGTGCGGGCGCCCTGCGTTGCAGCGAGCAGGTCTCGCAACGTCGTGATCGTCGAGGAATCGGCGACGCCGTCGACCTTCTCCGGCCGCCAGTGGCGCTGGAAGGCGGCGACGACGGCTTCGAGCTTCTCGTCGAAGATGCCGTCGACCGCGACGCCATAGCCGAGCATGGCGAACATCGCCTGCAGTGCCTCGACCGGCTGGCCGCTCTCGCCGCGGGCGAAGAAGCGCCCGCCCCGGATCGGGGCAGGCTCGCTCCACAGGCCGACGCCGGCCTCGGCGAAGCGCCGCCACGGGAATTTCTCGCCGGGATCGATCTTGCGCCCCGGCGCGATGTCGGAATGGGCGAGCACGCGTTCGGGGGAAATGGCCCAGCGCTCGCAGATGTCGCGGCAGAGGTTCAGCGTCGCGACGATCTGCTCCTCGGGATAATCGGGGAGGCCGCCGGGATGGCCGGGGTTGGCGATCTCGATGCCGATCGAGCAGGAGTTGAGGTCGGTCTCGCCGGCCCAGTGCGAGGCGCCAGCATGCCAGGCGCGACGGCCTTCCGGCACGAGCTGTAGCGTGTGGCCGTTCTCGAAGACGAAATAATGCGAGGAGACCTGCGAGACCGGGTTGCACAGCCACTGCAGCGCTTCGCCGGCAACCGGCATGCCGGTGTAGTGCAGGATCAGTATGTCCGGCCGGCGGCCAGGCGCGCCGTCGCGCTGCTTGCGCTCGCCGTGATTGGGGGAGGGAAAGACCTTGGCAGCGAAGCGGCTGTCGGGGGTTGCTGAGTCGGTCATGGGCCTGGCTTTAGCGCGTGAGACAATGGCGGTCGAACCACGCCGTCATCCCCGGCGACCGAAGGAAGACCCGGGGTTCATGCAGGAGCATTCGTGGGGGGCGGCATGGACCCCGGGTCGGCGCTGCTTCGCTGCCTGTCCGGGATGACGGCACGTTTTCCAAAAGGAGCAACGCTCAAGCGGGTTCGGGCGTGAGGTTGCGGCTCATTCCGCGTTCCTTCCGGATCGCGTCCCAGGCTGCGTTGATCGCCGAGAGCCGCTTCGTTGCGATGGCGATCGCCTCCTCGGGGAGGCCGCGGGCGATCTCGCGGTCGGGATGGGTCTCGGCGACGAGGCGACGATAGTGCCGCTTCAGCTCGGCATCGTCCATCTCGCGGCTGGCACCGAGGACGAGATAGGGATCATCCGCGCGCCGGACGTGGCGCGCTTCGATCCGAGCGAAATCGCGCTCCTCGATGCCAAAGATGCCGGCGACCGAGCACAGATAGGCATGCTCCGCCTCATGGATCGCGCCGTCGGCCGCGGCGATCAGGAAGAGCCCGTCGAGGACATCCTCCAGCAGTGCGGGTTCGTCCCTGAAGGCGCCCGCGATCTGCGCGGCATAGGCCTCGAAGCCGGCGCTGGTCTGCTTGGCGAGGTCGAACAGATGCTCGATGCGCTGCTGCTGTTCCGGCGGAACCTCGATGATGCGGCGGAAGGCGGTGACCTCGTCGCAGGTCACGACGCCGTCCGAGCGCGCCATCTTGGCGGCGAGCGCGACCAGACCGGTGGTGAAGACGAGCTCGCGCGGCGCCGGGCCGAAAGGCGCCCCCTCGCGATCGACCAGCACATGGCCCGCAACCGCACCGAGCAGGGCGCCGAGGGGGCCGCCCAGAACGAGCCCGAGCCCGCCGCCGCCGAGTGCACCCCAGAAAGAGGAAGCCATGAACGCAATGACCCTGGTGAATCCGAAGGGCGAATGATGTGGGGAGCCGCCGCACTGATGCAAGGGGCGCGGCTGCGGCGGCCTGACGCGCCAAAAAAGTTCCGCCGGCCGGGAATGGGGCGGCAATGGGGCGGTTCGGATGCCTGCTTGATTCGTTCTTATGGACGCCGGGCCGGCTAAGTTTTCAAGGCGACTCAATACATAAAAATACTAAATAGATAAATATAGAATAAATTCCTGTTTATGTATTGAATTGCATGTTTTTCTTAATTAATGGACAGATTATCGACATATTCGACCATCAATTGAACGCCCCCATTGGCCAGTCGTGGCGTAAGGTGGGTTCAGTTCAACATGCGGTATATCTCTGGTGGTCTCGCGGCTGTGTGCCTGATTAGCCTCTCCGGCTTGGCTTCGGCGGAGGAATTCGTGAACGCGGAAACGGACGCCAGAGCCTTCATCGTTCGCGAGGCGCAGATCGCCCGCGAGAAGGCCGAGGATGCGCAGGGCGAGCAGGTTGGTGCGGCCGCCACGAAGGCGGGCGCCAGGGGCGGGCGCAAGGCGGCGCGGATGGCCAGGGCCGAAGCGGCGCGTGCTGCCGATGCCGAGACAGAGAAGGCCGAGCCTCGCGCAAGTCATTCGCCGGCCGCTCCGGCCGGGCCCGAGGGAATCAAGGCCATCGTCGCGCGCCATGCAGCAGCCAACGGCGTGCCGTTCTCGCTGGCCGATGCGGTGGTGCGGGTCGAGAGTCGCTACAATCCGCGCGCCTCGCATGCCGGAAATCTCGGCCTGATGCAGATCCGCCACCAGACCGCCCGCGGCATGGGCTATTCGGGCGGGGCCAGCGGCCTGCTCGATGCCGAGACCAATGCCCGCTACGGCATGAAATATCTGGCGCTGGCCTACAAGCTTGCCGGCGGCGACACCTGCCGCACCATCATGAAATATCAGAGCGGCCACATGGCGACCCGGATGAGCGGCGCCAACCGCACCTATTGCGCCAAGGTGCGCACCATCACGGCGCGCAACTGACGGCTATCGTGCAGGTTCCGGGCTTGCTTCTTCTCACGCGAGCCCTCGTCCTGAGGAGCCGTTCCGTCAGGAATGGCGTCTCGAAGGGCGCTTCGGGAGGCTCCGGAACCCTCTGGAACATCCTTCGAGACGCAGCCTTTGGCTGCTCCTCAAGATGAGGGCTCGATTTCCTGGCGGCTTTCCCAGCTTGACGCCGGCCGCGCCAGCGCGCATTCCCCCCTCGCCAGTCGGCCGGACGGCCGCTCCCGCTCGCGGGGGAGGAAAGTCCGGGCTCCACGGAAACACGGTGCCGGATAACGTCCGGCGGGGGCGACCCCAGGGAAAGCGCCACAGAGATCGAACCGCCGCCGGCCATGAGCTTCGGCTCCTGCCCGTCGGTAAGGGTGAAAAGGTGCGGTAAGAGCGCACCGCGGACCCGGCAACGGGGACGGCATGGCAAGCCCCACCGGGAGCAAGACCGAATAGGGACGACGCTTTCCGCGCAAGCGGAGAGGGGCTGGTTTCTGAGCCCCGTCGTCCGGGTTGGTTGCTCGAGGCGCGCAGCAATGCGCGTCCCAGAGGAATGGCCGTCACGTCGGGGGAGCGATCCTCCGGCCATCCAGAACCCGGCTTACAGGCCGACTGGCACCTCTACCGTCGCGAATTCTGCTCCGGCGGACTCAGGCGCGGCTTTCTGCGCTTCCGGTGTTGCGGGTCGAGCCAAGCCTGCCGGCCGGCGCCTCCTTTTCGGCGCTCCCGATCGTCTCTTCAGAGCCGCGTCGTCCCGGGCGACCGCGCATGCGCTGCGTCCGGGATGACTGCGCCGTGTCGCTTGACGGCTTCGCCTCAGGCCACCGTCGTCTGGACGTCGATGTTGCCCTTCGTCGCGTGCGAGTAGGGGCAAACGACGTGGGCCTTCTTCACGAGGTCCTCGACCACGGCCTTGTCGAGGCCCGGCACCGAGACGGTCAGCTTCGCGGCGATGCCGAATCCCTGCCCGTCGTCGCGCGGGCCGATGCCGACATCGGCGCTGACCCGGGCGTCCTCAGGAATCTTCACCTTCTCCTTGCCGGCGACGAATTTGAGCGCGCCGAGGAAGCAGGCCGAATAGCCCATCGAGAAGAGCTGCTCCGGATTGGTGCCTTCCCCGCCACCGCCGCCGAGCTCCTTCGGCGTGTTCAGGACGAGCTTGACGTTGCCGGTATCGGTCGCGGCCTGGCCTTCGCGGCCGCCGGTGGCGGAACCATGGGCGGTGTAGAGGATTTTCATGGGATGCTCCTACTCTGCGGTGAACCGATGCTTGCCATTTAGATTGTGCACAATTAGATTGTCAACAATCAATTTATGCAAATGACGGGTCGGTTGATCGCGCGGGCAAATTCCGCTTTGCCTGAGCTGCTGATGATGAGGATGCGATGACGGAGCAAAGCGAGGCCAAAGAGGCGATGCCGCGGCTTGAGCAGCAGCTCTGCTTTGCGGTCTATCAGGTCGGCCATGCCTTCAACCGGGCCTATCGGCCGGTCCTCGCCGAGCTCGGGCTGACCTATCCGCAATATCTCGTGATGCTCGTGCTCTGGGAGCAGGACGGGCTGGCCGTGAAGGAGCTCGGCGAGAAGCTGATGCTGGATTCCGGCACGCTGACGCCGCTGCTCAAGCGACTAGACGCCGCCGGCATCATCCGGCGCGAGCGCGACGCGCGCGACGAGCGCCAGGTCCGCATCCTGCTGACGGAGAAGGGCGAGCGGATGCGGGAGCGGGGCCGTTGCATCCAGGATGCGATCGGGCAGGCGCTGGGGGCGACGGCGCCGGATGCAGGGCGGCTGCGCGATCAGCTCGGCCTTGTTCGCGACGCGCTGCTGGCGGCTTCCCGGGACGCTTGAACATTCCGTCTCTCACCTGAGGTGCGGCGTCGTTCCCGGGTTGACCCGGAATCCGTCGGAGGGCGCGGGTGCCTTGTGAAGGCTCCCGGATCGGCGCTGCTTTGCAGCTTGTCCGGAATGACGCTGCGCTTCCGTAGAAATTTTTCATCGCGGTCGTGCCGTGCGTCGCCGTGGCGAAGGGTGCCGCGGCGCCGAATTCCGCGCGCTTACGGATACTTAACCTTAACGAGCTGTGATGGCGGAGAGTCCCCGCAGGTGCGTTCGCGCACCCTCGATTCCATTGACGCCCATTATTGCCCATGCTATCCCAAATCATCCCGTCGAAGCCGGCAGGCAATCCAAAGGTCAAGGTCCGTGTGCCGCGCGGAATTTGGCTGCAGGAGGTGTCTTGCCCGCTTCGGCGGGGGGTCTTTTCGCCGCCAGCCTCGTCGTGCTGCGGCGCCGTGAGGAGCAAGCCGGGAGGCGGCGTTGACGGACCGCTTCGTCTCGAACTTCACCAATCGGCTCGACGCCAAGGGGCGTGTTTCCATTCCTTCAAGTTTCCGGGCTGTCCTTGCGAAGGACGGCTACGAGGGGCTCTATGTCCATCAGGCGCTCGACCTGCCGGCGCTGGACGCCGGCGGCAACGCGCTGCGGGCCACGATCGACGACATCCTGGCGCGCTTCTCGCCGTTCTCGGACGAATGGGAGCTGCTTTCGACGGCGCTCAACGGCACCTCAGAGGTGCTGAAGGTCGATACGGAGGGGCGGATGGTGCTGAGCGAGGCGCTGAAGGCGCATGCCGGGATCGGCGACATGGTGACCTTCGTGGGCCATGGCCACAAATTCCAGATCTGGGAGCCGGAGCGTTTCCGCGCCCATCTCGAAGCCGCGCGGACGCGGCTGCGCGACGTCAAGCGCGCGCTGGGCGGATTGACCATTCCAGCCGGAGGTGCGGGCACATGACGGATCGTGGCGACCGTCCAGGTGCGGCCATTGGCGGACCGGCTCGTCATGTGCCCGTGCTGCTCGCTGAAGTGCTGGAAGCGCTCGCGCCGCAACCGGGCGGGCGCTATCTCGACGGCACCTTCGGAGCCGGCGGCTACACGAAGGCGATCCTCGATGCGGCGCCGGGCGCGATCCTGCTCGGGCTCGACCGCGATCCGACGGCGATCGCGGGCGGGGCCGATCTCGTCGCGGCGATGGACGGGCGGCTGACATTGTCGCAGGCCTGCTTCGGCGAGCTCGCCGAGGAAGCCGAGCGCTTCAAGATGGCGCCGCTCGACGGCGTCGTGCTCGACATCGGCGTCTCGTCCATGCAGCTGGATCAGGCCGAGCGTGGCTTTTCATTCCGCTTCGACGGGCCGCTCGACATGCGCATGAGCGGGCAGGGGCAGAGCGCGGCCGAGATCGTCAACGAGGCCGAGGAAGGGCTCCTCGCCAACATCTTCTACCATTATGGCGAGGAGCGCCGCTCGCGCGCCGTCGCACGCGCCGTCGTCGAGGCTCGCCGCAAGGCGCCGCTCACCACCACCAAGCAGCTTGCCGATCTCGTCGCCGGCATCGTGCGCGGCGAGCCGGGCGGGGCACATCCGGCGACGCGCGTCTTCCAGGCGCTGCGCATCGCGGTCAACGACGAACTCGGCGAGCTGGTCAGGGCTCTGCATGCGGCCGAGACGGTGCTTAAGCCCGGCGGGCGGCTCGTCGTCGTGACCTTCCACTCGCTGGAAGACCGCATCGTCAAGCAATTCTTCGCCGAGCGCTCGGGCCGCGTGCCGGCCGGCTCGCGTCATGCTCCGGCCGTGGCTGCCGCGCAGCCGACCTTCCGGCTGATCGCCAAGGGCGCGGTCGCGCCGTCCGAGGCCGAGATGCGGGCCAATCCGCGGGCGCGCTCGGCCAAGCTGCGCGCCGCCGAGCGCAACGAGGCGCCGGCACGCAGCGCCGATGCCGGGCTCGTCGCGCTTTCGACCGTCCCCGACCCGCAGCCGCGCCGGAGATCCTGAGCGTGATCAAGCTCCTGCATGTCATTGCCATCGGCGCACTGGTCTCCTCGGCGGTCTATGCCTATTCGATCAAATACGAGACGACGCTGGCGGCCGAGCATCTCCAGAAGCTCAAGACCAAGACCCAGCGCGAACGCGACGCGATCCAGGTGCTCAAGGCGGAGTGGCAGTTCCTGAACCGGCCCGACCGGGTCCAGGCGCTGGCCGAGCGGCACCTCGACCTGCAGCCCTTCGTCGTGACGCAGGTCGTGAAGCCTTCCGATATCCCCAATCGCGGCCCGAAGGTCGACACCATCGGCCGCAAGCTTGAGGATCTCGGCCTCAGCGTCCCGACCGAAACGCCGAAGAGCGCCAGGACGGGCGCGACGACGCCGGGGCCGATGCCATGACCGGACCGAAACAGAACGAGGCCCCGATGGAGCAGCAGCACGAGGCCGCCGGGGGCGCGGTCAAGCGCGGGCGCCTGGCCTGGCTGCGTGATGTCTTCCGCATGAGCGGCGAGAAGAGCCAGCCGCGCGTCGGCCTGGTCATCCTCGGCTTCTCGGCGCTGTTCATCGCCATTACCGGCCGGCTCGTCATGCTGGCGACACTGCCGAACGAGCAGGTCGGCCTGCGCCGCGCGACCTCCAACGCCATCTCCGCGGCGCGGCCCGACATCACCGACCGCAACGGCGAGGTGATGGCGACCGACATCCGTACGGTCTCCGTCTTCGCCGAGCCGCGCAAGATCCTCGATAAGGACGAGGCGACCGAGCTGCTGACGGCCGTGCTGCCCGATCTCGATGCCAAGGATCTGCGCGACAAGCTCGGCACCAAGAAGGGCTTCGTCTGGGTGAAGCGCGAGATCACGCCGCGCCAGCAGGCCGAGGTGCACCGGCTCGGTATCCCCGGCGTCGGCTTCGTGCCCGAGAACAAGCGCGTCTACCCCAACGGCACGGCGGCTGCGCATGTGCTGGGCTTCGCCAGCGTCGACAATGTCGGCATCGCCGGCATCGAGAAATATATCGACTCGCAGGGGCTGCAGGACCTCAACGGCGCCGGCCTTGCGACCGAGGCCTCCGATCTCAAGCCGGTTCAGCTCTCGATCGACCTGCGCGTCCAGCACCTGCTGCGCGACGAGCTCTTCAAGGGCATGGAGCGCTTCAAGGCCATCGCGGCGGCCGGCGCGATCATGGACGTGAACACCGGCGAGGTGATCGCGCTGGCCTCGCTGCCGGATTTCGATCCGAACAATCCGGTCGACGCGCTGGAGAAGGACCGCATCAACCGGATGAATGTCGGCGTCTACGAGATGGGCTCGACCTTCAAGGCGCTGACCATCGCGATGGCGCTCGATTCCGGCAAGGTCAACATCAATTCGAGCTTCTCGACCGCCGGCGGCATGATGCGGTTCGGCCGCCAGGTCATCAAGGAATACCACGGCACCGGCCGCAACCTGACGGTGCCCGAGGTCTTCCTGCACTCGTCCAATATGGGCTCGATCAAGATGGCGCTCGCCGTCGGCGTCGAGGGCCACAAGGCCTTCCTCAAGAAGATGATGCAGCTCGACCGGATGACGACGGAGCTGCCGGAAAGCGCCGCCCCGATCGTCCCGCAGCGCTGGGGCGAGATCAACACCGCGACCATCGCCTTCGGCCACGGCCTGGCGGTCGCGCCGCTGCAGGCCCTCTCCGCCGTCGCGGCGCTGGTCAATGGCGGCTATCTGATGAAGCCGACCTTCCTGAAGCGCACCGAGGAGGATGCGCGCAAGGTGGCGACGCGCGTGATCAAGCCGGAAACCTCGGAGGCGATGCGCTACATCATGCGCCTCAACGGCGAGAAGGGCTCCGCCCGCAAGGCCGACATTCCCGGCTACTTCGTCGGTGGCAAGACCGGCACGGCCGAGAAGGTCATCAACGGCCGCTACGCCAAGAACAAGAACTTCACGACCTTCACGGCGATCGCACCCTCGGACAAGCCGAAATATCTCTTCCTCGCGATCTACGACGAGCCGAAGGGCTATGCCGAGAGCGGCGGCTATTCGACCGCCGCCTGGAATGCCGGCGTCACCACCGGCAAGGTGATCGAGCGTGCCGCCCCGATTCTGGGCCTGTCGCCGCGCTTCGACCCGCCGCCGTCGCCCTTCCCGCTGATGGCGAAGCTCGGGGCCTGGGGTTCGCGCTGATCTCGGCCTATACACGGTGACCATGACGATGACCGGATACAGCCTCGGAAACCTCTTCCCCGAGACCTTCGACGTCGACGCCGCCAGCCAGCAGGTGCACGGCGTCGCCTTCGACAGCCGGAAGGTCACGGGGGACGACGTCTTCGTCGCGCTCGCCGGTGCGAAGGCGGACGGTGCGCGCTTCATCATGGACGCGGTGGGGCATGGCGCCGTCGCCGTTATTTCGGGCGGCCCGCGCCCGGCCGACCTGCCGGCGGGCGTCGCCTTCGCGCAGGTCGACGATCCGCGCCTTGCATTGGCGCTGGCTGCCGCGAAGATCCATCCGCGCCAGCCGCAGACCATCGTCGCGGTGACAGGGACGAGCGGCAAATCCTCCGTCGCGGATTTCACCCGGCAGATATTCCAGGCACTCGGCCATGAGGCGGCGAGCCTCGGCACCATCGGCGTGGTGACGGCGAAGGGCGCCGATTACGGCTCTCTGACGACGCCCGACCCGCTTTCGCTGCACGCCTCGCTGGATCAACTCGCCGGTGACGGCATCACCCATCTCGCGATGGAAGCCTCCTCGCACGGGCTCGACCAGCGCCGCCTCGACGGCGTGCGGCTGCAAGCCGGCGCCTTTCTCAATCTCGGGCGCGACCATCTCGACTATCATCCCAGCGTCGAGGACTATCTCACCGCCAAGCTCCGGCTCTGGGAGCTGCTGCCGGAAGGTGCGCCGGTCGTGATCAATCGCGACGAGCCCTATGCGGAGGAGGCGGCGCAGGCCGCCGCCGCCGGCGGGCATCCGATCATTGGCATCGGCCGCAAGGGCGAGACGCTGACGCTGCTTGGCAATGAGCGCGATGGCTTCTCGCAGCGGCTCACGGTCGGTTTCGACGGGCAGAAGCTCTCGGTCGCGCTGCCGCTGGTGGGCGATTTCATGGCCGGCAACGCGCTGGTCGCAGCCGGGCTTGCGATCGCGACCGGCGAAGACAAGGCCGCCGCGCTGCAGGCGATTGCGGGCCTCGAGGGCGTGGCCGGGCGGCTGGAGCGCGTCGGAGAGGCCAATGGCGGGCTCGTCGTGGTCGACTATGCCCACAAGCCGGATGCGCTGGCCGCCGTGCTGACGACGCTACGGCGCTATGCTTCCGGGCGGTTGATCTGCGTCTTCGGCTGCGGCGGCGACCGCGACAAGGGCAAGCGCCCGCTGATGGGGGCGATCGCGGCCGAGAAGGCCGATATCGCCATCGTTACCGACGACAACCCGCGCAGCGAGGATCCGGCGACGATCCGTGCCGAGATCATGGCTGCCTCGCCGAAGCTCCTGGAGGTCGGCGACCGCGAGGAGGCGATCAGAAGCGCGGTGTGCATGCTGATGCCTGGGGATTTGCTGGTCATAGCCGGAAAAGGCCATGAAACCGGCCAGATCGTGGGCGACCGCACACTGCCCTTCTCCGATCACGACGTGGTCCGGAAAGCGCTATCGGAGATCGCAGGATGAGCGCCCCTCTCTGGACCGGAGACAAGCTGATCGCGGCGCTGGGCGCGCGGCCCGAGGGCGCCGTGCCGCCGGCCGTGACGGGGGCCTCGATCGACACCCGCACTGTTGAGCCGGGTGACGCCTTCTTCGCCATCAAGGGCGAGGCGCGCGACGGGCATGAATTTGTCAAGGCTGCGCTTCAGAAGGGTGCTGCGCTCGCGGTGGTCGATGAGGCGCATGCGGCGGACCTCACGGGCGCCGGTGCGCTCGCCGTCGTTCCGGACGTGCTGAAGGCGATGGAGCGGGCCGGAACGGCGCGGCGGGCGGAGCTCAAGGCGGGCGTCATCGCCGTCACCGGCTCGGTCGGCAAGACCGGCACCAAGGAGGCGCTGCGCCTCGTGCTCTCGCGGCAGGGCAAGACGCATGCGCCGGTCGCCTCCTACAACAACCATTGGGGCGTGCCGCTCACTTTGTGTCGTACTCCCAGCGACGTGGCCTATGCGGTCTATGAGATCGGGATGAACAGCCCGGGCGAGATCGTGCCCCTGGCGCGGATGGTGCGCCCGCAGGTTGCGATCATCACCACGATCCAGCCGGTGCATCTGGCCGCTTTCGCCTCGCTGGAGGGCATCGCGGAAGAGAAGGCCGGTGTCTTCTGGGAGCTTGAGAAGGGCGGCACGGCGATCGTCAATGCCGACATTCCGCAATCCGAACTGCTGCGGGACATCGCCAAGTCCGGCCCGGCCGGGCGGATCATCACCTTCGGCGAAAGTCCCGATGCCGACGTGAAGCTCGTCTCCTGCGCGCTGAAGCCGGACATGTCGACGGTCGAGGCGCGCGTCTTCGGCGAGCCCGTCACCTATCGTCTCGGCAGCCCGGGCAAGCATATCGTGCTGAACTCCCTCGGTGTGCTCGCCGTCGTCCATGCGCTCGGCGCCGACCTCGCGCTCGCGGCGCTGGCGCTGGGCGATCTGAAGCCGCCGGCAGGACGCGGGGCACGGCAGATTTTGCAGGCGCCGGGCGGACGGATCACGCTGCTCGACGAAAGCTACAACGGCAACCCCGCATCGATGCGCGCTGCGATCGAGAATCTCGGCCGCCTGCCGGTCGAGGGGCGGGGCCGCCGCATCGCCGTGCTCGGCGATATGCTGGAACTCGGATCCACAGGCGCGGAGCTGCACCGAGGCCTGGCTGATCCTCTGGTCGCTAGCAAGATCGACAAGGTTTTCGCCTGCGGGCCGCTGATGAAAGGGCTCTATGAGAGCTTGCCTTCGCCCATGCGGGGGGCTTATGCCCCCGGGGCGGGCGAACTGGAGCCGCTCGTGCTCGATGCGATCCGTGCCGGCGATGTCATCACGGTGAAGGGGTCGCTCGGCTCGCGCATGGGGCCGATCGTCAAGGCGATCCTCGCGCGCTTTCCTGCCATGCCTGCCGATGACTGATCTCCAAGAGCGGGATGCGAAAAAGTGGAAACCAGTTTTTCGCATCCCGCTCTCATCTTTTGGAATCGATCACGTTTTATGATTTTGGATCGAATCGCTCCAAAATCATCGTGATCTAAGAGAATAACGAAGCATGCTCGTCTGGCTCGCCGAACTCTCCGGCACCTTCCCGATCCTGAACGTCTTTCGCTACATCACCTTCCGCGCAGGCGGGGCGACGGCGACGGCGCTGCTGTTCGTCTTCTTCTTCGGGCCAGCGGCGATCTCCTGGCTCAGGATCAAGCAGGGCAAGGGACAGCCGATCCGCACCGACGGGCCGGAAACGCATCTCGCCAAGCGCGGCACGCCGACCATGGGCGGGCTGATGATCATGTCCGGCCTGTTCGCCGCGGTGCTGCTCTGGGGCAATCTGCGCAACCCCTATGTCTGGATCGTGCTCGGGGTGACGGCGGCGTACGGCGCCATCGGCTTCTATGACGACTATCTCAAGGTCACCAAGCAGTCGCACAAGGGTTTCTCGGGCAAGGCGCGCATCTCCATCGAGGTCGTGGTCGCGCTGATCGCCTGCTATTTCATCATGCAGACGCAGCCACCGGCAATCGGCTCCGGCTTCGCTATGCCCTTCCTCAAGGAAGCTATCATCCCGCTCGGCATCCTGTTCCCGCTGGTCACGGCCTTCGTGGTGGTTGGCGCCGGCAACTCGGTGAACCTGACGGACGGGCTCGACGGGCTCGCCATCGTGCCGGTGATGATCGCGGCCGGCACCTTCGGCTTCATCTCCTATCTCGTCGGCAACGCGATCTTCGCCAACTACCTGCAGATCCACCACATCCCCGGCGCCGGCGAACTCGCCGTGGTCTGCGGCGCGGTGATCGGCGCCGGCCTCGGTTTCCTCTGGTTCAACGCGCCGCCGGCCCAGATTTTCATGGGCGATACCGGTTCGCTCGGCCTCGGCGGCCTGCTCGGCACCATAGCGGTCGCGACCAAGCACGAGATCGTGCTCGCCATCGTCGGCGGCCTCTTCGTCGTCGAGGCGCTCTCGGTGATCATCCAGGTCGCGGTGTTCAAGCGTACCGGCAAGCGCGTCTTCCTGATGGCGCCGATCCACCACCATTTCGAGAAGCTGGGCTGGACAGAGCCGCAGGTGGTGATCCGCTTCTGGATCATCTCCGTGGTGCTGGCGCTTGTCGGCCTCTCCACGCTCAAGCTGCGCTGAGACACAGAGCATGACGCCCGTCACCGTGTTCGCCGGGTGCAAGGTCGCCCTTTTCGGCCTCGGCGGCTCGGGCCTTGCCACTGCGCGCGCGCTGAAGGCTGGCGGCGCGGATGTCTCAGCGTGGGACGACAGCGAGAAGAGCCGGGAGAAGGCGGCGGCCGAAGGCATCACTGTCGTCGATCTGGCGGGTGCCGATTGGTCGAGCTTCGCTGCCTTCGTGTTGTCGCCGGGCGTGCCGCTGACGCATCCGGAGCCGCATTGGACCGTCGGGAAAGCCGAGGCTGCGGGCGTCGAGATCATTGGGGATGTCGAGCTGTTCTTCCGTGAGCGGGCGAAGACCGCGCCGGGTTCGCCGGTCATCTGCATCACCGGCACCAACGGCAAGTCGACCACCACCGCGCTGATCGCGCATGTGCTCAAGGAAGCCGGGCGCGACGTCCAGATGGGCGGCAATATCGGCACTGCCGTGCTGGCGCTGGAGCCACCGGCGGCTGATCGCATCCATGTCATCGAGTGCTCGAGCTACCAGATCGACCTCGCGCCGACGCTGGCGCCGACGGTCGGCATCCAGATGAACCTGACGCCTGATCATCTCGACCGGCACGGCTCGCTGGAGAACTACGCCGCGATCAAGGAGCGGTTGGTCGCAGCAGCGGATATCGCCGTGCTCGGGGTCGATGACGAGGCCTCGAAGCAGATGGCGCGTCGCCGTGCCGCCGGGGGGCGCCCGCTCGTGAAGATCAGCGGCGAGCAACCGCTGGACGAGGGCGTCTTTGCCGGCGTCACCGCCAATCAGGGCCGGCTCGACACCCGTATCGTCGAGGTCAGGGGCGGCAAGCCGCGCGTCGTCGCTAATCTCGCCGGCATCGGCTCTTTGCGCGGCTCACACAATGCCCAGAACGCGGCGGCAGCCTTCGCCGCCTGTGCGGCGCTGGGCCTGAGCGCTGAAGAGATCGAAGCGGGCTTCAAGAGCTATCCGGGATTGGCGCATCGCATGGAGGAACTCGGCCGGATCGGCCGCGTCGTCTTCATCAACGATTCCAAGGCGACCAATGCCGACTCGACCGAGAAGGCGCTGACCTCCTTCCACGACATCTTCTGGATACTCGGCGGCAAGGCCAAGGATGGTGGTATCGAGTCCCTGCGCCGCTATTTCCCGAACATCGCCAAGGCCTATCTGATCGGGGCAGCCAGCGACCTCTTCGCCGCGACCTTCGACGATGACGGACGCGTCGCCTATGAGCGTAGCGACACGCTCGACAAGGCGGTGGCGGACGCGGCGCGAGACGCGCTGGCGAAGCCGGGCGAGGGCGAGATCGCGGTGCTGCTCTCGCCGGCCTGCGCCTCCTTCGACCAGTTCCCCAATTTCGAGGTGCGTGGCGACAGCTTCCGCGCGCTGGTCGCAGCGTTGCCGGGCTTCGAGCCCTTTGGGGCGGGCGGGAAATCTACCGCTCCGTAGCGCCCGCTGATTCGAGCGGGAAACGCGTGGTCATCCCGGGCTTGACCCGGGATCCATGCCTGAACAGGTCCGGCATGGATCCCGGATCTCCGCTTCGCCGCGTCCGGGATGACAACGCGGATGTTCAAACCCGGCTGGGCCGACCCTTTCACGGCGCCGGGCAGGCAGCACCGCTGTCGGCCCAGGCCTGCATCAGCGCGCCGAACTCCGCTGCGGTGCCCGGTGCCGGCTGGCGGCCCTTGCCGGGATTCCAACCCCAGAGCACGAGGGTGTCGGTGGTGACGTGCTTGATCAGCGCGGCGGTGTCGCGGCTGCCGTTGCGATTCTGGTCCTTCAGCTGCTCGCAGATCTGACCGATCGTCTTACCCTCCCAGGCCATGGAGGCAGGAGCGAGTGCCCAGTGCCCGTCGCCGGGAACCCCTGCCGGATCGAAATTCTCCTTTCCGTGGCAGGTTGCGCAATGCAGCCCGGCTGCGCCATGGCCGTCCTTGCCGCGTACGACCACCGGCTCGTGCAGCTTGCGCGCATCGCCCTGGCGCGGCCGCTCCGTCGCCGGATGGCAGTTCATGCAGCGCGGATGCGTGAGCACCTTGCCCATCTCGTTGAACAGCGCGACCGAGCGGTCGCGCTGATTGGCAATCGAGGCGAAGCTCGAAGCCGGACGTAGGGCCGTGCCGCCGGGCTGGGGCTGGCCGGCACTCTGCGCCAGCGTCAGCGCGCTGCCGGTGACGCAGACAGCGAGCGCTGCCGAGGCGGCGAGGATCAGATTTCGGCTCATCAGACCGTGCCTCCCTGCATTGGCAGCTGGCGCGGCCGGCCATGGCCGAGCGCGGCGAGCGCGTTCGCGACGGCGGGGCCGATCGGCGGCACGCCGGGCTCGCCGACGCCCGTCGGCTTCTCTGTGGAGGCGATGATCCTGACCTCTACCTCCGGCATCTCGTGGATGCGCAGCGAGCGGTACTCGTGGAAGTTGGTCTGGACCGGCCGGCCGCCGTCGAGCGTGATCTGGCCGTAGAGGGCGTGGCCGAGGCCGAAGCCGATGCCGCCCTCCATCTGGGCGCGGATGACGTCGGGATTGACGGCGACGCCGCAATCCACCGCGCACCAGACCTTGTGCACCTTCGGCTCGCCCTCCGGGCCGATCGAGACCTCGGCGATCTGGGCGACGAAGGAATTGAAGCTCTCGACCACGGCGACGCCGCGCGCACGGCCATCGACCGGCGCGGAGCCCTTCCAGCCGGCCATCTCGCCGACCGCCTTGAGGACAGCTGCGGCGCGCGGATGCCTGTCGCCCATCATCGCGAGCCGGCCCTGCAGCGGGTCCTGCCCCGCGGCCTGCAGCAACTCGTCGACGAAGCACTCGACGGCATAGCCGGTGTGGGTGTGGCCGACCGAGCGCCACCACAGGGTGGGCACGCCGACCTTGGGGTTGTGCACCTCGCAGCGGAAATCCGGTACCTCGTAGAAGATCTCGTTGGCGCCTTCGACCGAGGTCGCGTCGATGCCGTTCTTGACCACGAAGGACTCGAAGGGCGTGCCGAGGAAGAAGGATTGGCCGACCACTGTGTTCGACCAGGCGGTGATCTTGCCATCCTTCACCGCACCCCTGAGGCGGTGCACGAAGAGCGGGCGGTAGTAGCCGCCGGTGAGATCGTCCTCGCGGGTCCAGACGATCTTGACCGGCCGGTTCGGGCCGATCGCCTTGGCGGCCATGGCAAGCTCGGCAGCAAGGTGCTGGCTGACCTGCGCGCGCCGGCCGAAGCTGCCGCCGGCGAGCATGGTCTCGAGGTTCACCTTCTCGGGCGGCAGGCCGAGGATGGTGGCGATGGTCTGGTGCTCGGTGGTCTGGAACTGGCTGCCGAAGCGGGCATGCGCCTTCTCGCCGTCCCATTCCAGATAACCGTCGAGCGGCTCCATAGGCGCATGCGCCAGATAGGGGAAGACGAACTCGGCTTCGATGACCCGGTTGGCCTTGGCGAGCGCGGCTTCGGCGTCACCGTGGCTGCCGGCGACCGTGCCGGGTTGGCGGGCGAGGCGGCGATATTCGGCGATCAGCTCGGCGCTGCCGCGCTTCTCCG
Organism: Allobosea sp. 05L423; assembly: GCF_056397745.1. NCBI lineage: Bacteria > Pseudomonadati > Pseudomonadota > Alphaproteobacteria > Hyphomicrobiales > Alloboseaceae > Allobosea > Allobosea sp. 05L423. The sequence goes on from NZ_JBFTOA010000001.1 coordinate 354,803, forward strand.
CCTCGCTGTCATCCCAGGTGACCTTGAGCGCCTCGCGGCCCTTCAGAGCCGGCCACATCCCGCTGGCATAGACCGCGACGCCGGAGCCGATCTGCTTGACGTCGACGACGCCCTTGACCTTGAGCGCCTGCGAGGCGTCGAAGCTGGCGACCTTGCCGCCGAAACGCGGCGAGCGGGCGACGACCACCGTCAGCATGTTCGGCGCGTGGATATCGATAGTGAACTGAGCCTTGCCGCGCGTCTTGTCGGCGGTGTCGAGGCGCTTCACCGCGCCCTCCTTGCCGATCAGCCGGTAAGCAGAGGCCGGCTTCAGCGGCGGGTTCTCGGGCACGGGCAGTTTCGCCGCTGCCTCGGCGAACTCGCCGAAGCGACCCTGCTTGCCGGAGGCATGGCTGATGACGCCGGCCTCGACCTTGATCTCGGAGACGGGAGCCTTCCAGGCATCGGCGGCCGCCTGGACCAGCATGGCGCGGGCGGCGGCGCCGGCCTTGCGCATCTGCTCCCAGCTGTTGGCAATCGCGGTCGAACCGCCAGTGCCCTGAACCCCCAGCGCGAGATTGGCGTAGAGCTTGACGTCGGCCGGCGCATGCTCGGCGCGCATCTGGCTCCAGGCGGCGTCCATCTCCTCGGCGGCGAGGGTGGCGAGGCCGGTGAACGGCCCCTGGCCGAACTCGATATGTTTGACGATCACGGTGACGGTGTCGTCCGGCGCGACGCGGATGAAGGCATTCGGCGCGAAGCTGTCATTGCCGCCGGGCCGGTAGCCGGCCGCAGCGCCGGACTGGGCGCGGGCATTGCGCGGCAGGTTGAAGCCGATGACGAGGGCGCCGGCGCCTTTGAGCAGCATTCGGCGGGAAAGGGCGGGATCATGCGCGGTCATGGCTCAGATCTCCAGCGCGCGAGCCGCGTCATGGATCGCGGCGCGGATGCGGACATAGGTGGCGCAGCGGCAGATGTTGCCGTTCATCGCGAGATCGATGTCGCGATCGGTCGGCTTGCGGTTTTCCTTGAGGAGGGCGATGGCGCTCATCACCTGGCCGGACTGGCAATAGCCGCATTGCGGCACGTCGCGGGCGATCCAGGCGGCCTGGACGGCATCCGCCTCCTTGCCGGCGAGGCCCTCGATCGTGGTGATCTCGCTGGTCCCGACCGCGGAGACCGGGGTCACGCAGGAGCGCAGCGGCTGGCCATCGATATAGACTGTACAGGCGCCGCATTGGGCGATGCCGCAGCCGAACTTGGTGCCGGTGAGGCCGATATTGTCGCGGATGGCCCAGAGCAAGGGCGTGTCGTCGTCGACGTCGACGGTATGCGTCGTCCCGTTGACTTTGAGAGAGACCATGGCTGCCTCCGATGCTGGCATGACGCAGCGCGGCACCATGGTGCGGATCGAGGGCTCGCCCTCGATGGCCCGATCTGACATATCAGATGACGGGCGATGTATCCGTAGCCCTGGGTCGCGCGACTGGACTAGATAGACGATTTGAGTCTATTTGGGATGGTCGCGCGCAGTTTGGATTTTGTCAAGACTACTGACGCTGCAATGTCGGACAGACGCGAAAGTTCCAGCTCTCTCCCCGTCGACGACGCTCGTGCTCGCGTCGACCAGATCGCCGAGGCGGCGCTGCGGCTGTTCGCCCGCTATGGCTACAAGCGCAGCTCGATGGACGACATCGCCAAGGAGGCGGGGCTGGCCAAGGCGACGCTCTACCTGCATTTCAAGGGCAAGGACGACGTCTTTCGGGCGATGCTGGACCTGCTAGGACGCCGCGTCGAGGCACGTTGCCGTGAGGTCGTCGCGAGCAAGGGCCCGTTTCCGGAGCGGCTTGCTGCCCTGCTGCAGGCTCATCATGGGCAAGCCTATGCGAGCTTCGGCACCGGCGAACATCTCGTCGAGCTGAAGGCGGTCATGAACGCCATCGCGACGCGCGAGTTGCAGGCGTTCGAGCAGATATTCGCCAAGCTGGCAGCGCAACTTCTTCAGGAAGCCGAGAGCCAGGGCGAAATCGCCTTTGCCCGCGCGTGCGTCCCCACCGGGGACTGGATCGCCGGCCTGATGTTCGCGGCGGCCGGCGCAAAGACGGGCGAGCCGCCGAGTGCCCAAGTCTATGCGCAGCGGCTTGCCGACGTTGCCCGCATCTTCGCGGCGTCGGTTGCCGCCCGGTAGCGAAGGGCGAAGGCGTTCGGGAACTCCGAAGGCTGCCTGCCGGCAGCGATCCAATAATCCACGTCGTCGACGGGTTCGTTGCTCTAGCCGTTCGAACGCCCGAGCAGCCCCGTCAGCGGCAGCGCCACGATGACGACGGGCGCGGTGAGCAGTGTCCAGGCAGCCGCGTATCCGAAATGATCGACGATCAGGCCGAAGAACCACGGCCCGAGCGCCATTGCGATCAGGCAGAGCGTCGAGGCGAAGCTGACGGTCGAGGCCACGGATGTGGGCGGGGCCATCTCCGCTATCTCCAGCAGATAGAGCGGGAACCAGCCGATTCCGAAGAGGCCGAAGGTGACCAGCACGCAGGCTGCGAGCCATGACGGCGTATCGCCCGGCAGCGCGGCGAAGATCGCGACGGTCGTCGCGCCGATAAGCGCGATGACCGCAAATGAGCGGGGCCGCCGGCCGGGCCATAGCCTGTCGCTCAGACAGGGCAGAACGACCCGGCCGGGAATGCCGGCGAGCTGCGCAATGGCGAACAGGCTGGCCGCGCCGACGATGCCGAGGCCGAGGGAGCCGGCCATGTAGCCGATGGCGTGGGCGGTGAAGGTGAACTGGAAGGCGGACATCGCGATGCCCAGGCGCAGCACCGGCCAGAACCGCGGGTTCAGGCCAACCGTCCGAACCAGCGCGCGCAATGGCAGCGGCTTGTCGCGATTGCCTGCGCCGGCACTCTGCTGTTCGCCTTCCCGGTAGAAAGCGAGGAACAGCAGGCTGCCGAGAAGCGAGATGCCGGCGCTGAACCAGGCTGCCGCCGGCAGGCCGGCATGGACGACGAGCAGGGGCAGAAGGGCGGCTGCGATCATTGTCCCCAACGGGACAGCGGCCTGCCGAAAGCCCGTCGCCAGTGCGCGGTGGCGCGGCGGGAACCAGCGCATGATGGCCCGCGTGCCGCCCGGCTGCACCGCTGCATAGGTGCCGCCGAGAAAGGCCATGCTGAGCAGAAGGCCGGTCAAGCCCGTCGCGAAGGAAGCCGCGGCCATCGCAGCCGCCATGCCCAGCATGGCGATGCCCACGACGATGCGCTCCCCGTACAGATCGATGGCCCGCCCGATCACGTAGATCGTCGCGATCTGCGTGCCGTTCATCACGGTGACCGCGAGGGAGGCCGAGGCGAGCGAGATGCCATAGGCATCGCGCCAGAAGGGTACGAGGATGTAGACGCCCTGCGAGACCAGTGAACCTGCCGTCTGGGTGGCCACGGCGACCGTCAGGACGGTCCAGATGTAGGAGTTGGTCCCGGCTTGCCGGGTATCCGGTGCGGATGCGACTGCGAGGGAGGTTCTGGGCATGGACTTCGTTCTCGGGTGGCGGCCGCACACGGAAGCCCGATTTTTAATGCGATCGGAACTGTCGGGTTTCGGATATCAATGATATCGTTCTGTTATGAATGTTCGCCGTTCGCTCGATCCCGAGGCCATCGAAACCTTCGTTCTGGCCGCCGATCTCCGGTCCTTCACGAAGGCCGCTGCGGTTCTCAACACCACCCAGGCGGCCGTCTCGCTGCGGCTGAAGCGCCTCGAGGCACATCTCGGCCAGCGCCTGCTCGAGCGCACGCCGCGCCGCATCAGCCTGACCGCGGCTGGAGAGCGCTTCCTAGGTCCGGCTCGCGAGTTCCTTTCTGCGCATCGCCGCGCCGCCGAGGCGCTGTCGGAAGAGGCCGTTTCGCTCAACCTCGGCGTGACGCATCACCTCGTTGGCCCCGAGTTGACCCGTGCGATCCAGGCCGCCGGCAAGCAGGCTGGCGGGGTGAAGCTTTCGCTGCGAACCGGATTGTCGGGCGGGCTGCTCGAGCGGTTCGATGCCGGCGAGCTCGATGCGGTCATCGTCCTGCGCCACGATGCCAGCCGGCGCGACGGCGAGATTCTCGCTCAGGCACGCTTCGGATGGTTCTGCGCTCCCGACTTTTCGCCGTTTCAGGGAGAGCCGCTGCCGCTCGCGGTCCAGAGGCCGCCATGCAATCTGCGGAGCATGGCGATCGGTGCGCTCGACGCGGCCGGAACGCCATGGCGAGAGGCCTTCATCGGCGAGGGGGCCGCTTCGGTGGCAGCGGCTGCGAGTGCGGGCCTTGGCCTTGCGCCGCTGGCACGATGCGCAGCGCCGGCCGGGCTCGTCGAGGCGGGCTCGCGCTTCAAGCTGCCGCCGCTGCCGGCGCGGCCCATCGTCCTCCATTCGGCCGTGAGCAGGCTCCGTGCCGCGGCGCTGCTCAACGGCATGGCGGCGACGTTCCGCGCCGAGGCGCAGCGATAGCGGGCGGCTGTGGGAAGCCCGGCATTCCGACGCATCGGAATCAATCGGTTAACCATTCATTGACAGAGTGATTCGTCTCGCAAGGCGCGGCCTCGCCGCGCAGAATTTGTCGATGGGATGCCCGTCATGGTCTCGCGCGCGGAACCTTCTCTCAGCGGCCGCTGGTGGTGGTCGATCGACCGCCTGATCCTTACCGCCCTCGTCGCCCTGATGGTGTCGGGCGTCGTGCTGCTGATGGCGGGCGGACCGCCGGTGGCCGAGCGACTCGGGCTCTCGACCTTCCATTTCGTCAACCGTCAGGCCGCCTATCTTGCCGCGGCGATGGTGATCTTCCTCGGCGTCTCGCTGATGACGCCCCGGCAGGTGCGGCGCGCGGCGCTGATCATCTATGTGCTCTCGCTCGCCATGGTGGTGGCGACGCTCTATTTCGGCGTCGAGGTGAAGGGCGCCAAACGCTGGCTGACGCTCGGACCGCTGGGCTCGGTGCAGCCCTCCGAGTTCCTGAAGCCCGCTTTCGTCGTGATGGCCGCCTGGGCCTTTGCCGAGGGCACCCGCCGGCCGGATCTGCCGGGCACGATCCTGGCGCTGCTGCTGCTGCCGGTCACGATCGTGCCGTTGGTGCTGCAGCCCGACTTCGGCCAGACCATGCTGGTCAGCCTGGTCTGGGCAGGGCTGTTTTTCGTCGCCGGATTGCACTGGTTCTGGGTGATCGGACTCGGCGGCGTCGGCGCCGTCGGCATCCTCGTCGCCTACGAACTGGTGCCGCACGTGCGCGCCCGCATCGAGCGCTTCATGGACAAGGGCTCGGGCGACACCTTCCAGGTCGATACGGCTCTGGAGAGCTTCGCGCAGGGCGGCTGGCTCGGGAAGGGACCCGGCGAGGGCACGGTGAAGCGCATCCTGCCGGACGCCCATACCGACTTCATCTTCGCGGTCACCGCCGAGGAGTTCGGCGTCGTCGTCTGCATGCTGCTGGTCATGCTCTTCGCGGTGATCGTGCTGCGCTCGCTCTTCGTCGCGCAGAAGGCGGAGGACCCGTTCATCCGTCTCGCAGTCACCGGGCTCGCGCTGCTCTTCGGCATCCAGGCGGCGATCAACATGATGGTCAATCTGCACATGATGCCGGCCAAGGGCATGACGCTGCCCTTCATTTCCTATGGCGGCTCCTCGCTGCTCTCGCTCGCGATCGGTACCGGCTTCCTGCTGGCGCTGACGCGGCGGCGGCCGCGGTCGGTCGATTTCGGCTCGTACAGGCGCTGAGCATGGCCGCGGGCAAGCTCATCATGCTGGCTGCGGGCGGAACCGGCGGCCATCTCTTTCCGGCGGAGGCACTGAGCCACGCGCTGCACGCAAGGGGCATGCGCGTCGTGCTGATGACCGATACGCGCGCGGCCGAATATGCCGGCAATTTCCCGGCCGAAGCGGTCCATGCCGTGCCGGCGGCGACCCCCTCCGGCCGCTCGCCGCTGCAGAAGGCGGCGGCGCTGTTCAACATCGCCAAGGGTACCTTCGCGGCGCGGCGGATCATCCGGCAGGTGAAGCCGGACGTCGTCGTCGGCTTCGGCGGCTATCCGACGGTGCCGCCGGTGCTCGGCGCCTCGCTCGCGGGCGTCCGCACGCTGATCCACGAACAGAACGCCGTGATCGGCCGGGCCAACCGTTTCCTCGCCGGCCGGGCCGACGTGATCGCGACCGGCTTCGCCAAGGTCGGCGGTTTGACGGAAGCGCAGCAGACCAAGTGCCGCCATGTCGGCAATCCCGTGCGCCCGGCCGTGATCGAGGCCGCAGGCCATGATTATGACCCGCCGGGCGAGGGCAAGATCAGGCTGCTCGTCTTCGGCGGCAGCCAGGGTGCGCGCATCATGGCCGATATCGTGCCGCCGGCGATCCAGCTCCTCACCGAGGGCGAGCGGGCGCGCCTGACCATCGTCCAGCAGGCGCGGGCCGAGGATGACGAGCGTGTGCGCGGCATCTACGAGACGCTCGGCGTCAAGGCGACGATCGCGCCGTTCTTCAAGGATCTGCCGGCGCAGATGGCGGCGGCGCAACTCGTCATCGCGCGCTCCGGCGCCTCGACCGTCGCGGAGCTTTCGGTGATCGGGCGGCCCGCAATCCTGGTGCCGCTGCCGGGCTCGCTCGATCAGGACCAGGCGGCCAACGCAGCCTTCCTGCAAGGGGTGGGCGGCGCCATCCGCATGCTGCAGACGGATTTCACGCCGCGGCACCTCGCCGGCGAGCTCTCCAAGCTCATCGCGCAGCCGGCGCACTTGACGAGCATGGCTGCAAACGCGAAGAGCGCCGGCATCCCCGACGCTGCCGACCGCCTGGCCGATCTCGTGATCGCCACGGCCCATTCTTCGAACTGATAGGATTTCGGGACCATGAAGCTGCCGCCGAAGCTCGGCTCCATCCATTTCGTCGGCATCGGCGGCATCGGCATGTCCGGCATCGCCGAAGTCCTGCACAATCTCGGCTACAAGGTGCAGGGCTCGGATGCCTCCGATGGCGCCAACGTCAAGCGCCTTGCCGAGAAGGGCATCACCACCTTCGTGGGCCACAAGGCCGAGAACCTCGGCGAGGCCGAAGTCGTGGTGATCTCGACCGCGATCAAGCGCGACAATCCCGAACTGCTCGCCGCCCGCGAGCAGCGCCTGCCGGTGGTGCGCCGCGCCGAGATGCTGGCCGAGCTGATGCGGCTGAAAAGCTGCGTCGCCATCGCCGGCACCCATGGCAAGACGACCACGACCTCGCTGGTCGCGACGCTGCTGGAGAAGGGCGGGCTCGACCCGACCGTCATCAATGGCGGCATCATCAACGCCTATGGCACCAACGCCCGCATGGGCGAGAGCGACTGGATGGTGGTCGAGGCCGACGAGTCCGACGGCACCTTCCTGAAGCTGCCGGCCGACGTCGCGATCGTCACCAATATCGACCCCGAGCATCTCGACCATTTCGGCACCTTCGACGCGATCAAGGCGGCCTTCCGCTCCTTCGTCGAGAACCTCCCGTTCTACGGCTTCGCAGTGATGTGCATCGACCACCCGACGGTTCAGGGTCTGGTCGGCCAGATCGAGGACCGCCGCGTCGTCACCTATGGCGAGAACCCGCAGGCCGATTTCCGCCTGATCGACATCGATCTCTCGGGCGGGCAGGCGAAGTTCACGCTCCTTATCCGCGACCGCAAGAGCGGGCGCGACGAGGTGATCCGGGACCTCGTCATGCCGATGCCCGGCCATCACAACGCGCTGAATGCGACCGCTGCGATCGCAGTCGCCTACGATCTCGGTATTCCCGTGCCTGTTATCCGCGAGGCGCTCGCCGGCTTCGGCGGCGTCAAGCGTCGCTTCACCAAGACCGGCGAGTGGAACGGCGCGCTGATCTTCGACGATTACGGCCATCACCCGGTCGAGATCGCCGCCGTCCTCAAGGCGGCGCGGGCCTCGACCAAGGGCAAGGTCGTCGCCATCGTGCAGCCACATCGCTACACTCGTCTCTCCAGCCTGTTCGATGACTTCGCCGCCTGCTTCAACGACGCCGATACGGTGATCGTGGCCGACACCTACGCGGCCGGCGAGGCACCGATCCCCGGCGCCGACCGCGATTCGCTGATCGCCGGCATCAAGGCGCGCGGTCATCGCCACGCGCTGGCGCTGGAAGCGCCGGACAAGCTTGCCGGCATGGTGGCCGAGCTGGCGGGACCGGGCGATTACGTCGTCTGCCTCGGCGCCGGCAACATCACGCAATGGGCTTATGCGCTGCCGGGTGAGCTCGAGGCGCTGAACGGGTAACCGCGCCCCGCGTTCTCCACCGTCATTCTCGGGCGAAGCGAAGCGCAGACCCGAGAATCTCGAACAGAAGAATGAGGGAGCCTCCTTCGGCGAGAGATGCTCGGGTCAAGCCCGAGCATGACGACCTGTTCCGTCCCGGAACATCATGCGCTAAAGCGACGCCATGCCCTTCGAAGATCTCTCCTCCGACATCCGCGCCTCGGCCCCCGACCTGCGGGGCCGGCTTCTCGCCAATCAGGACCTCGCGGGGCTGACATGGTTCCGCGTCGGCGGCGCCGCGCAGATCCTGTTCACGCCGGCCGATGACGAGGATCTCGCCTACCTGCTCTCGAAGCTGCCGGACGACGTTCCAGTCACCGTGGTCGGCCTCGGCTCGAATCTGATCGTGCGCGATGGCGGCATTCCCGGCGTCGTGGTCAGGCTCGGCGGCAAGGCTTTCGGCGAGATCAAGCTGGAGAGCGGTGACCGGCTGCGGGCCGGAACGGCGGTGCCGGACGTCAAGGTGGCGCGTGCGGCGGCCGATGCCTCGCTCGACGGGCTCGCCTTCTATCGCGGCATTCCCGGCTCGATCGGCGGGGCGCTGCGCATGAATGCCGGCGCCCATGGCGGCGAGACCACCGATGTGCTGGTCGAGGCGCGCGGCGTCACCCGCAAGGGCGAGATCGTCACCTTGTCCCACGCGCAGATGGGCTTCACCTATCGCAACAGCGCGGCATCGACCCGCGACATCATCTTCACTTCCGCCCTGTTCCAGGGGCGGCCGGGCGATCAGGCGCTGATCCAGGCCGAGATGGACCGGGTGACGCAGGCGCGCGAGGCGGCCCAGCCGATCAAGGAGCGCACGGGCGGCTCGACCTTCAAGAACCCGGATGGCGGCAAGGCCTGGAAGCTGATCGATGCCGCCGGCTGCCGCGGTTTGCGGGTCGGCGGGGCCCAGGTCTCGGAGATGCACTGCAACTTCCTGATCAACACCGGCGGCGCGACGGCCGCCGATGTCGAGGGGCTCGGCGAGGAGGTTCGCCGCCGGGTCAAGGAGAATTCCGGCTTCGAGCTCCAGTGGGAGATCAAGCGGCTCGGGGTTGCGGCGTAGCGGCTGTTGTGGCCGCAGCCCGGCGCGAGAGCAGCATTCCCGCGATCGTCGAACTCAGGATGATCGCGATGCCGAGGAGCTGGACCGCGCCCAGCCATTGGCCGAGCAGCACGGCGCCGAGGATGGTCGCGACCGTCGGGCTGAGCAGCCCGAGGAAGGCGACGCTGGCGCCGAGCGTGGTGATGCCCCTGACCCAGAGCCAATAGGTGAGGGCGGTGCCGATCAGGACGAGATAGCCAAGCCCGATCCCGTTCAGGGCAGTCGGCATCGGCGGCGGGCCTTCGACCAGCAGCGCGACCGGCAGCAGGATCAGCCCGCCGAGCGTGAGCTGCCAGGCCGCCAGCGCGAGGGCCGAGCCCAGCTTGCCCCAGCGCTCGATCAGCACGGTTCCGGTTGCCATGGAGGCGGCGCTGGCGAGGCCGGCGACGATGCCGATGGCGTCGGGCCGCGCATGCGGATCGAGCACCAGCAGGGCGACGCCGACGAGGCCGGCGAGCGCGGCGAGGATCTGCCCGCGGCCCGGGCGCCGGCCGAGCAGCGGCCAGGCCAGCAGGCCGACGATCAACGGCTGGGTCGAGCCGACCGTGGCGGCAAGTCCGCCGGGCAGGCGCGCCGCGCTGACGAAGAGCAGCGCGAAGAATATCCCGATATTGGCGAGGCCGAGCGCCGCGAGCGGCAGCAGCTTGTCGCGCGGCGGCAGGCCCGCGCCGAGCGCCATCAGCAGAAGGCCGGCCGGCAGAGCCCTCAGCGCGCCGACGAGCAGCGGATGATCCACGGGCAGCGTCTGAGTGAAGACGACGTAGGTCGAGCCCCAGATGCAGGGCACGAGGATGGTGGTCAGCAATATCTTGTTCAGCGGCATGGCGGCCTCCCAGGCGCGTGGAGCTTGGCTCACGACAGCGCGGCTGCTATTTTTATTTCATGTCAGATAATTCGATATCGAATTATCTGACATGAAATTACTTGGCAAGGAGCAGCCATGAGTCAGGAGCGACCCCACGTTCAGGGTGGGCCGATGGATTCGATCCTGGCGCAGTGGCGGCGGGAGCGGCCCGATCTCGACACGAGCGTGATGGCGGTCTGCGGCGATCTCTGGCGGGCGGCCGACCGGGTGCGGGACGGCGTTTCGGCCAATCTTGTGGCCGATGAGCTTGATCTCGCCGGTTTCGACGTGCTGCTCACTTTGCGGCGCCAGGGCGAGGGGCGGGCGCTATCGCCGTCCGAACTCGCGCAGGACATGATGATCTCGACCTCGGCGATGACGAACCGCCTCGACCGGCTGCAGAAGCGCGGGCTGATCGAGCGGCAGGCCGACCCCGCGGATCGCCGGGCGCTGCGCATTGTGCTGACCGCGACGGGCTTCGCGCTGGCGGACCGAATCGTTGCCTCGCATGTCGCGACCGAGGAGCGGCTGGTGAGTGCGCTCTCTTCGGAAGAGCGTGCACAGTTACGACAGTTGCTTGCCAAAATCGGTTGATTCCGAGCTCGTTAACGACCGCGAGCTTATGGTTAACGCGCTGTTAACCATCTCCGGCTGAGGTACGGCTATCGCGTCGAACGAGGGCCGGCATGAGCAAACACGTTGCAGTGCTGATGGGGGGATGGTCCGTTGAACGGGGGGTCAGCCTCAACAGCGGTGCGGCCTGCGCGCGGGCCCTGGAAGGGCAGGGCTTGCGCGTCACCCGCATCGACGTGCAGCGCGACATCGCCGAGGTGCTGGCGAAGCTGAAGCCGGACGTCGCCTTCAATGCCCTGCATGGGCGCTTCGGCGAGGACGGCACCATCCAGGGCGTTCTGGAGATCCTGCGCATTCCCTACACCCATTCGGGCGTGCTCGCTTCGGCGCTCGCGATCCGCAAGGACCGGGCGAAGACGGTGGTCAAGGCGGCGGGCGTTCCCGTCGCCGACGGCGTCAACGTTTCCCGCTTTGCCGCGGCGAAAAGCCATGTCCTGCCGCCGCCCTATGTGCTCAAGCCGATCGACGAAGGCTCCTCCGTCGGCGTCGTGATCGTGAAGAAGGGCAGGCAGCATCCGCCGCAGGAAATCGCCCGGCCGGACTGGCCCTGCGGCGAGATGATGCTGGCCGAGACCTTCATCGCCGGGCGTGAGCTGACCTGCGCCGTGATGGGCGAGCGGGTGCTCGGCGTGACCGAGATCAAGGCCGCGACCGGCGACTTCTACGACTACGATGCGAAGTACGCGAAAGGCGGCTCGATCCACATCTGTCCGGCTCAAATTTTACCGAAAATTTACCAGCAGATCGAAGAGTGTGCGTTAACGGCGCATCAAGCAATCGGATGCCGGGGCGTCAGCCGATCTGACTTCCGCTACGACGACGAGACCGACACGCTCGTCTGGCTGGAGGTCAATACGCAGCCCGGGATGACCGAAACCAGCCTGGTGCCCGAACTGGCTGCCCATGCGGGGCTGAATTTCGGTGAGCTCGTCAAATGGATGGTGGCGGACGCCTCCCTCGATCGGTGAAAGCGATGACGGCGAAACCCGTTTCAGCGCAGCGACGTAGCCCGGCCACGGTGCCGGCTGCACGCCTGCCGGTCCGGCACAGCGGGCCGCAGCTGCTCGTCGGCGAGCGGCAGGGCCGCTGGATGCGCCGCACGCGCCGCAGCGCCATCGCGGTGCCGCTGTCGCAGCGCGTGCCGAGCAGCCTCGGCACCTGGCTCGCCCTCGGCTTCCTGACGCTCAGCCTCGGCGCCGGCTTCGTCATGGGCGGTCACTGGCAGAACCTCCAGGACAATTACGGCGAGCCGCGCCACATGCTGGCCCGCGTGCTCGGCTTCGGCATTGACCGCGTCACCATCTCCGGCCTGTCGGGGCTCTCGGAGCAGGAGGTGCTGGTCGCAGCCGGCATCGATTCGAAGACCTCGCTGGTGTTCTTCGACGCCGACGAAGCCCGCAAGCAGCTGGAAGCGACGCCGCTGATTCGCGAGGCGGCGGTGCGCAAGCTCTATCCGGGCGAAGTCTCGATCGCGCTGACCGAGCGCGATCCCTATGCGCTGTGGCAGGTTAAGGGGGAGCTTTTCGTGATCGCGGCCGACGGCACGGTGATCGACAAGATGGATGACGGCCGCTTCGCCTATCTGCCGCTGGTCGTCGGCAAGGATGCCAACAACCGCGCTGGCGAATATCTGGCGCTGCGCAACCAGGCGGGTCCCTTCGCCCAGCATATTCGCGCCGCGACCCTGATCTCCGGGCGCCGCTGGAACCTCAAGCTCGACAACGGCATGGATGTGCGCCTGCCGGAAACCAAGCCGGAAGCGGCGCTGCAGCGCCTCGTCTCGCTGGAAAGCGATTTCCGCGTCCTCGAGAAGGACGTGCTCGCCATCGATCTGCGCCAGCCGGACCGGGTGGTGATGCGCCTCTCCGAGGAAGCGGCCGCCGCCCGCGCCGACCAGTTGAAGAGCAAGTCCAAGAAGAAGGGAGGCGAGGCATGAACCACGTCACCTCCCAGGGTCTGACACCTCGCATGCGTCCGCTGTCGTCGCGCAAGAGCGCGACCTTGTCGATTCTCGACATCGGCACGAGCAAGGTCGTCTGCCTGATCGCCGAATTGAACCCGGCCGAGGCCAATGAGCGGCTGCGTGGGCGCACCCATGTCGCCCGCATCATCGGCATTGGCCATCAGCGCTCGCTCGGCCTCAAGGGCGGCGCGATCATCGATCTCGAAAGCGCCGAGCGCGCGATTCGTGCCTCGGTCGACGCGGCCGAGCGCATGGCCAAGGTCGAGGTGCAGTCGGTCATCGTCAACCTGACCGGCGGGCGCATCGGCTCGCAGCATTACGCCGCGAGCGTCGATCTGCGCTCGGGCTCGGTCGGCGACAGCGACGTCAAGCGCGTGCTCGCGACCGCCGCGACCCATGCGATCCGCCCCGGCAAGGCCGTGCTCCACGCCTTGCCGACGGGCTATGCGCTCGACGGCGTGCCGGGCGTGCTCGATCCGCGCGGGCTGATCGGCGGCAAGCTCTCGGTCGACATGCATGTCGTCGCCAGCGAGGCGGCGGCAGCGCGCAACGTCATGCTGGCGGTCGAGCGCTGCCATCTCGAGGTCGAGGCCGTGGTGGCGACGCCCTACGCCTCCGGCCTCTCCGTTCTGGTCGATGACGAGGCCGAGATGGGCGTCGTCGTGGTCGATCTCGGCGGCGGCACCACCAGCCTCGGCGTCTTCTCCGGCGGACATCTCGTCCATGCCGACGCGATCGCGGTGGGCGGCAACCACATCACGATGGACGTGGCGCGCGGCCTTTCCACCCGCGTCTCGGCGGCGGAGCGGCTGAAGACGCTGCACGGCTCCTGCATCTCCAGCGCTTCCGACGAGCGCGACATGATCGCCGTGCCGCAGGTCGACGACGACGAGCGCGACATGCCGAACCATCTCGCCAAGTCGCATCTCGTGCGGATCATCAAGCCGCGCGTCGAAGAGATTCTCGAATTGGTGCGCGACCGGCTGACCAATGCCGGCTTCTCGGCCCAGGCCGGGCGGCGCGTCGTCCTCACCGGCGGCGCCTGCCAGCTTACCGGCCTGCCGGAAGTGGCGCGCCGCGTGCTCGGCGGGCAGGTCCGTACCGGCCGTCCCCTCGGGATCAAGGGTCTGCCGGAAGCGGGCAAGGGCCCGGCCTTCTCGGCGGCGGTCGGCCTGCTGGTCTACCCGCAGGTCGCCCATGTCGAGCACTTCGAACCGCGTTCTGCCGGTGCGCGCTACTTCGCGACCGGAACGGATGGCTACTTCTCGCGCGTCGGGCGGTGGCTGAAGGACAGTTTCTAGTGAGTTCGGCTCGTTCGAAGGGGCGAGCCACGGCGTCAAACGTAGTAATCGGGACGGCTCCCGCCAGGCGCCGGACACAGGATCAAAAGAGGCAACCATGGCGATGAATCTGCAAGCCCCGGACATCCGGGAACTGAAGCCCCGGATCACGGTCTTCGGCGTCGGCGGAGCCGGCGGCAATGCCGTCAACAACATGATCGAGGCCGGCCTCGACGGGGTCGATTTCGTCTGTGCCAACACCGATGCCCAGGCTCTGGCGCTCTCGCGCGCCCCGCGCATCATCCAGATGGGCCTGCAGGTCACCGAGGGCCTCGGCGCCGGCTCGCAGCCGGAAGTCGGGCGTGCGGCGGCCGAGGAAGTGATCGACGAGATCCGTGATCACCTGGCGGGCGCACACATGGTCTTCATCACCGCGGGCATGGGTGGCGGCACCGGCACCGGCGCCGCTCCGGCCATCGCCCGCGTCGCCCGGGACATGGGCATACTGACCGTCGGCGTCGTCACCAAGCCGTTCCAGTTCGAGGGGCAGCGCCGCATGCGCATGGCGGAGGCCGGCATCGGCGAGCTGAACGAAGCGGTCGATACCCTCATCGTCATCCCGAACCAGAACCTGTTCCGCGTCGCCAACGAGACCACCGGCTTCGCCGACGCCTTCGGCATGGCCGACCAGGTGCTTTATTCGGGCGTCGCCTGCATCACCGACCTGATGGTCCGCCCCGGCCTGATCAACCTCGACTTCGCCGACGTGCGCGCCGTCATGCGCGGCATGGGCAAGGCGATGATGGGCACCGGCGAATCGCAGGGCGAGAAGCGCGCGCTGACCGCCGCCCAGGCCGCGATCAACAACCCGCTGCTCGACGACGTCTCGATGAAGGGCGCGCGCGGTCTGCTGATCTCGATCACCGGCGGGCGCGACATGAAGCTCTATGAGGTCGACGAGGCCGCCACCCGCATCCGCGAGGAGGTCGATTCCGAGGCCAACATCATCGTCGGCGCCACTTTCGACGAATCGCTCGAGGGCACGGTCCGCGTCTCTGTCGTCGCTACCGGCATCGACAAGCCGATCTCCCAGCATGGCGAGGTCGACGAGACGGAAGCCCGCATCGCCCAGGTCGCCGAACGCCTGAAGCAGGAAGCCCGCCTGCGCAGCAATGCTACCGCCGCTCCCCGTCCCGTCGCCCAGATGGCGCCGGCATCGATCCCGGTGATCGACACCACCCGCCTTGCGCCTGCCGCCGAGCCGGCGCCGATCGCCCCGATCGCGCACGACATCCGGATCGAGCCGGTGCAGCCCCGCCCGGTGATGGTCGCCGCTCCGGCTCCGGAGCCGGTCCACCATGCCGAGCACAACCTGCATCTCGACGACAGCTTCATCCCGCCGATGCCGGAGCGCGCCGTCCGCCCGACCCGCATGCCGCGCGTCGAGGATCTGCCGGTCCCGGGCCAGGCTCAGCTCAACGCCCAGCGCGGCGCCCAGCCGGCGCCGCTGCCGCCGAATGCCGTCGAGCAGAAGCGGATGTCGCTGATGCAGCGGCTGGCCTCGGTCGGATTCGGCCGCAAGGACGAGGAATATGCCGAGCCGGCGCCCGCCCCGGCTCCGGTCCGCCAGGCGCCGCAGGCCCCGGTGCCGCAGGCGGCCGCGCCGAGCGCTGCCCATGCCGAGTATATGCGCCGCCCGGCTCCGCAGCCGGCCTCGCGCCCGGCCCAGGGCCAGCTCGACCCGCATGGCCGAGTCGCGCCGACTCGCACCAGCGAGGAAGACCACCTGGAGATTCCCGCTTTCCTGCGCCGCCAGGCGAACTGAGCTCCAGCCGTTCTTGACGGTTCTGCAACAAATCCCGCCGCGGTCTTCCGCGGCGGGATTTTCGTTGTTAGAAAATCGTTATCTTTCAGCGTGTTATAAACGCCTGTCCGCGGGCTTTCGATTGTAACACAGCGAAAGAAAGCGTGATTTTGAGAGGTTGCCCCCAGAGCTTATGTTGCAGCTGCATCAAGAGGATAGCGCGTTAGGTCTGACCTGACGTCAACCTCGGAAGACATCGTCGGCGTCGGCCACTGCCCAGAGCAGGTTGGGTGCGGTCCGATGATCAGGATTGGATAGCGGAATGAGCTTCGATCGGCAGACGACCTTGCGGGCAGCAGTGACCCTGACCGGGATCGGTGTGCATTCCGGAGCCCCCGCCAGCATCTGCCTGAAGCCTTCCAGCGCGAATTCGGGCGTCGTCTTCCTGCGGACCGGCATCGAGGGCATGCCGCCCCAGCTCATCCACGCCAAGCACAACAAGGTCAGCGCCACCGAGCTCTGCACCGTGATCGGAGACCGCGGCCCCGCCTCGGTCTCGACGATCGAGCATCTGATGTCGGCCTGCGCCGGCCTCGGCCTCGACAATGTCTTGATCGAGATCGACGGCCCCGAAATGCCGATCATGGACGGCAGCGCCACCGCTTTCGTCACCGCGATCCAGACGACCGGGACGGTCACTCTCCACGCGCCGCGCCGCTATCTCAAGGTCCTCCAGCCCGTGCGGATCGAGAACGGCCGCGCCTTCGCCGAGCTGATGCCGGCCGAGCAGGGCTTCCGCCTCGATGTCGAGATCGATTTCGACAGCGCCGTGATCGGCCGCCAGCGCAAGATCTTCGACCTCGACGCAGAGACCTATGCCCGCGAGATCTCGAAGGCCCGCACCTTCGGCTTCATGCGCGATGTCGAGCAGCTCTGGAAGGCCGGCTTCGCGCAGGGCGCCTCGCTCGAAAACACCGTGGCGATTGGCGAAGACAAGGTCATCAATCCCGAGGGGCTGCGCTACAGCGACGAGTTCGTGCGTCACAAGGTGCTCGACGCGATCGGCGACCTCGCGCTTGCCGGCTATCCGATCATCGGTGAGTTCCGCTCCTATTGCGGCGGCCATCGCATGAACGTCCGCATTCTCGAAGCGCTCTTCGCCGACCGCGCCAATTTCGCGATCATCGAGGCCCAGCCGGTTTTCGCCACGCCGCGCGCCGTGAAGATGGCTGCAGCCGCGCCGGCTGCCTACGCGCCGGATCTGCACTGAAAAGTCGCGGCGGCGCTTTTCGCCTTTCCTTCGCCGGGTTTTTGTCCCAGATGCCGCATGGTGGCGGAATCGCGCCCTGACCGGTTTTCGGCAGTGGCGCGGTGGAAGCGTCTGAGGTAAGGCATGCTTCCCGCCAACTGGGACGATCGAAAGAGGACGGACGACGTGAGCGTGAAGCGGCATAGCCTTCCGGCAATCCATCGCGGCCAGTATCCGCGCAAGGGCATCGCCCTGGCGCTGGGCGCCGCCATGCTGCTCGGCGGCTGCGATACGCTGTCGTCGCTCAATCCCTTCGACAAGCCCGAGGTCTACAAGCCGGACCTCACGCCGCCCGAGCCCGCCGACAAGCTCTACAACGAGGGTCTCGCACGCCTGCAGAACGGCGACAGCGAAGGCGCGACCAAGAAGTTCGAGGGTATCGACAAGGCGGCGCCGTTCTCGCCCTACGCACGCAAGGGCCTGCTGATGACGGCCTACACCAATTTCCAGGCCTCGAAGTGGGAAGAGGCGATCACCGCCTCCAAGCGCTTCATCGCCCAGAACCCGGCCAGCCCCGATGCTGCCTACGCGCAGTACATCATGGCAATGTCCTATTATAACCAGATCCCTGACACGACACGCGATCAGGAGCGCACGGTTCAGGCGATCCAGGCTTTCGAGCAGCTCATCGCGAACTACCCGAAGTCGGAATACGTGCTGGACGCCAAGGAGAAGCTCCTGGTGGCGCGCGACCAGCTCGCCGGCAAGGAGATGAACGCCGGGCGCTACTACCTCGAGAAGCGCAACTACACCGGCGCGGTGAACCGCTTCCGCGAGGTGATCATCAAGTACCAGACCACGCGCCATGTCGAGGAGGCGCTGATGCGCCTGACCGAGGCCTATATGGCGATGGGCATCACCAACGAGGCGCAGACCGCCGCGGCCGTGCTCGGCCACAACTTCCCGGACAGCCCCTGGTACAAGGACGCCTACAAGCTGCTGCAGAGCGGCGGCCTGGAGCCGCGCGAGGATCGCGGCTCCTATATCAGCCGTGCCTTCGACGGCTTCCAGCGCACGGTCGGCGGTCTTCTCGGGTTCGGTGGGCGCTGACGAGGCGTCCATGACGGGCCTCGGGCGACGCTGCCGGCACCGGAAACCGAGCTGAGCGCCGATGCTGGCGCAGCTCTCCATTCGCGACATCGTTCTGATCGACCGGCTCGATCTGGGCTTCCGTGAGGGCTTGAGCGTCCTCACGGGCGAGACGGGCGCGGGCAAGTCGATTCTGCTCGACGGTTTCGCGCTTGCGCTCGGCGGGCGCGGCGACGGTTCGCTCGTCCGCCACGGCGAGGCGCAGGGGCAGGTCAGCGCCGTTTTCGATCTGCCGCTCGACCACGCCGCACGCAAGCTGGCCCATGCCCAGGAAATCGACACCGACGGCGACCTGATCCTGCGCCGGGTGCAATATGCCGACGGGCGCACGCGCGCCTTCATCAACGACCAGCCGGTTTCAGTGCAGATCCTGCGCATGGTTGGCGCGGCGATCGTCGAGATCCACGGCCAGCATGACGACCGTGCGCTGACCGATCCGGCGCAGCACCGCGCCATACTCGACGGCTTCGGTGATCTGGAGAGGCAGGCGGAAGCCGTCTCCGAGGCCAGCGAGACGCTGAAACGGGCGCGGCAGGCCCTGCAGTCGCAGCGCATGCGGGTCGAAGCGGCGCGCAAGGAGGCGGATTTTCTGCGCCATGCCGTCGAGGAGCTCGGCAAGCTCGCGCCGCAGCGGGGCGAGGAAGACGCGCTCGCCGCCACCCGCCAGTCGATGATGCAGGCGGAGAAGGTGGCGCGCGACCTCATCGATGCGCATGAGGCGGTCGGCGGGCAGGCATCGCCTGTTGCCACGCTCGCCGCGGTTCTGCGCCGGCTGGAGCGCCGGGCCGGGCAGGCGCCCGGGCTGGTCGATCCGTCGATCGCCGCCCTCAACACCGCCATCGTCGCGCTGGAGGAGGCGGGGGAGACGCTTGCTGCGGCGATGCGCGCCGCCGAATACGACCCGCGCGAGCAGGAGCGGATCGAGGAGCGGCTCTTCGCGTTGCGTGCGGCGGGACGCAAATACGACGTGCCGGTCGATGGGCTGGCGGTCCTGGCTGCCACGATGGCGAGCGACCTCGCGGCGCTCGACGAGAGCGAATCATCCTTGTCGCGACTGGAAGCCGAGCTGAACGAGGCGGAGGGCACTTTCCTCGCGCGGGCGCAGGTCTTATCGGAGGCGCGCAAGGCGGCGGCGGCGCGGCTCGATGCCGCCGTGAAGGCCGAATTGCCGCCGCTCAAGCTGGAGCGGGCGCGTTTCATCACCCGGGTCGAGAGCGATGAGGCCGCGCGTGGGCCAGAGGGCTTCGACCGGGTCGAGTTCTGGGTCGAGACCAATCCGGGCACGCGGCCGGGGCCTATGATGAAAGTCGCCTCGGGCGGCGAGCTCTCGCGCTTCATGCTGGCGCTCAAGGTCGTGCTGGCCGAGCGCGGCTCGGCCCCGACGCTGGTCTTCGACGAGATCGACACGGGCGTCGGCGGCGCCGTCGCAGATGCGATCGGCGAGCGGCTGGCGCGATTGGCCGGACGCGTGCAGGTGATCTCGGTCACCCATGCGCCGCAGGTCGCGGCCAAGGCCGGTCAGCATTTCCTGATCGCCAAATCGGCGGAAGGCGAAGCCGTGCGGACGGTGACGCGCGTCACAGTGCTGGCCGAGCAGGCGCGGCGCGAGGAGATTGCGCGGATGCTTGCCGGAGCCTCGATCACCGAGGAGGCGCGCGCCGCGGCCGGGCGCCTGCTGGAAGCGGCGGGATTGCGCGGCTGAAGCGAATTCTCTGAAGTCGTCATTCCGGATCTGCGCTTCGCTTGCCCGGAATGACGACGGTTGATGACCTACGCGGCGACCAATTCGTAGCCCGCGCCCTTCTTGACCACCCGCCGGAAGCCCTCAACATGGCCGCCGCAAACCAACCAGTTCTCATGCGCGGCGCGTTCCAGGATGCCGCGGCGGGAGGCTAGCGCAGTCGCAGCGTCGAGATCGTAGACGAAGCCGATATCCGGTTCCAAGGCCTGGAGGTCGGAGAGATGCAGCGCATCGCCCCAGAGCAGCAGGCTCTCGTTCTCGCCTTCGATCAGATAGCCGCTATGGCCGAAGGTGTGGCCGGGCAGGGGGAGCAAGCTGATGCCGGGCCGCGCCTCGCCGGCCGGAACGGAGCGGATGCGACCGGCATAGAGCTTCTTCAGCGTTGCCGTGATGGCGAAAGCGCCGTGCTTCTTCTCCGGCACCCGTGCGCGATTGGCCTCGTCGCCATAGAAGCCGAAATCGGCCTCGGGCACGATGATCTCGGCATTCGGGAAGCGGGCTGCATCGCCGTCGAACAGGCCGAGCGCGTGGTCGCCATGAAGATGCGTGATCAGCACGCGGGCGACATCCTCTGGTGTAATCCCGGCGGCGGCCATGGCCTCAGGGGCATGGCCCATCGCGGCGCCCCAGGAGGGGCCGGTGCCAGCATCGATCAGCGTGATGCCATCCGATCCCTTCAGCGCGAAGCAGTTCACGACGATGTTGATCTTCGGCTTGCCCCAACGCGCCAGCGCCTCGTCGCGAGCGGCCGCGCCGTCGGCGTGGATCAGCACATCGAGCGGGGCCTCGAAGACGCCGTCATGCAGGATCGATATCTCGTAGGCGCCGATGCGGCGGGACTGCAGGACCATGGCTGTTCTCCGCTGCGGCATCTTGCACGTTCGGTGAAGCTGGGAAGCTAGTGGGCCCGCCGCCTTGCCGGCAAGGCGCGTCCGGCCCGGCCCGGCCCTGCGCAGGGCGCGGGAATGCCGCATTTCCTTTTGTGTCGCTTTGCTTTATGAGCTGCTGTCATCCGATGGTGCAGCTGCCCGTTAGATCGCCATGCGTCCTGCTGGACGCCCCTGGGGGCGACCTAATTATTTGTTTTGGCATCGGATTTTCTGAGAAGTGAGACCCACTTTTCGGTCCGATTACCAAATGCCGCCTGAACCCATCGCCACGCTTCGCGCCGTTAATTCATCTTACGCCGCAAACCTTTAGGCCCTTATCGCATGTCCTTTTCCCTCACGAGCCCGCCGCTCGCGCGCGCGCTCGCCGATCGCAATTACTCCGACCCGACGCCGGTGCAGAGCGCCGTGATCGAAGAGGCCGCCCGCGGGCGCGACCTCTTGGTCTCATCGCAGACCGGCTCCGGCAAGACCATCGCCTACGGTCTCGCGATCGGCGAGACCCTGCTGGGCACCGCCGAGAAGCTCGGCCCCGCCGCCGAGCCGCTTGCTCTCATCATCGCGCCGACGCGCGAGCTTGCCTTGCAGGTGCAGCGCGAGCTCGCCTGGCTCTATGCTCAGACCGGTGCGCGGGTGATCTCCTGCGTCGGCGGCATGGACCCGCGCCGCGAGGCGATGCTGCTCGACGAGGGCGCCCATATCGTCGTCGGTACGCCCGGCCGCCTGCGCGATCATATCGAGCGCCGCCGCCTCGACGTCTCCGCTCTGAAGGCTGTCGTGCTCGACGAGGCCGATGAGATGCTTGATCTCGGCTTCCGCGACGATCTCGAATACATCCTGAAGACCACGCCGGCGGAGCGCCGCAGCCTGCTGTTCTCGGCGACCTTCCCGAAGGCGATCGTCCAGCTCGCGCAGAGCTACCAGCGCGATGCGCTGCGCATCGAGGTCGAAGCGACCCGCCGCGGCCATGCCGACATCGCCTACAAGGCCGTGCGCGTCTTCCCGAAGGAAGCCGAGCTCGCGGTCGTCAACCTGCTGCGCTTCCATAATGCGCCGGTGGCGCTGGTCTTCTGCAACACCCGCAATGCGGTGCGCCATCTCGAGGCGATCCTGCTGGAGCGCGGCTTCACTTCGGTCGCGCTGTCCGGCGAACTCGGCCAGAACGAGCGCAATGCGGCGCTCCAGGCGCTGCGCGACGGACGCGCGCGGGTTTGCGTCGCGACCGATGTTGCGGCGCGCGGCATCGACCTGCCGGGACTCGACCTCGTCATCCATGCCGAATTGCCTAATGATTCCGAGGTGATGCAGCATCGCTCGGGCCGCACCGGCCGCGCCGGCAACAAGGGCACGAGCGTCCTGCTGGTGCCGCAGTCGCGTCGGCGCAAGGCCGAGCGCCTGCTGATGGAAGGCAAGGTCGAGGCCGAGTGGATCGGCCCGCCGACGCCGGAGGAGATCCGCGCGCTCGATCAGGAGCGCCTGCTGGCCGACCCGATGCTCAGTGGCGAGACCGGCGAAGACGATGTCGGCATGATCGAGGCGCTGATGGCCGGCCGCGAGGCGCGCGACATCGCTGCGGCGCTGGTCAGGCTCTATCGGGCGCGGCTGCCGGCGGCCGAAGAGGTCGGCGATCCCGGCTTCGGCCGAGACGAGCGCCGTCCGGTTCGTTCGAACGAGGACTATGCCGCCAAGCGTCGGCCCTTCGGCGCGGGGCGCGACGAAGGCGAGGATGGCGAGCGGCCGCGCAAGCCGGCAGGGCCACGCGGGGATACCGTCTGGTTCCGGCTCGACATCGGTCGCAAGCAGGGCGCCGATCCGCGCCAGCTGCTGCCGATGCTGTGCCGGCGCGGCCGGATCACGCGCGACGAGGTCGGCGCGATCCGCATCTTTGATCGTGAGACCAAGGTCGAGATCGATGCCGAGGTGGCCGAGCGCTTCTACGAATCCGTGCGCATCCCCGATCGCGACAAGATCGTGATCGAGATGGCGGAAGCGGACGAGCGGCGTCCGGCGAAATCCTTCGCCGACAAGGCCGAGCGTCCGGCCGCGCCGCGGAAGAGCTGGGGCGATGATAAGGTGGCTGGCGAGGACAGGCCGCAGCGGCCACGCTTCGAGCCCCGGGACGCGAATCAACGCGCGCCGCGGGGAGAGGACCGCCAGCCCTATCGCGCCGACAGCAGGCCCGCGCGCGACGACGCGCGTCCGCCGCGCCGCGACGACGGCAAGCCCGGTGGTGGCGGCTTCAAGAAGCCCTATGCTGGGAAGGGCAAGCCTTTCGCTGGCAAGCCAGAGGGCGGGCGCCCGGCCGGCGGCAAGCCGTTCGGCAAGGGCAAGCCGCGCGGCGGCCCTCGCGGCTGAGCTTCAGCCTTTACACAAAGCGCCGTCAGCCCGGACAAGCTGCGCAGCAGCGCCGATCCGGGATCGATCGTAGAGCTCTGCGCTCTATGATGGATCCCGGGTCAAGCCCGGGATGACGGCGCTATTTCTTTGAAGATCGGTGCGCTTCAAGCCGTCGCCCGTTGGGTGGGCGCTTCCGGTCCCCCGCCTCAGCGCAGGCCGAGGAAGGAGAGAATGGCGAGGACGACGACGACGAGGCCGACGATATAAATGATGTTGTTCATGAAAAACCCCCTGACTAAATGGAGCCGTCAGGCTCGATCTGGCAGGGAGTGAACCCCTTTTGGGGGCAAAAAGTTCCCGTATCGACAGGAGCGCGCGCCCGTGGCGCGCTCGACCCCAGGCCGGCCGGTCAGCCCACGACCTTGCGATAGAGATGCCAGGTGGCGTGGCCGAGAACCGGCATGACCACGACCAGCCCGACCAGCACCGGCAGGCAACCGAGCACCAGAAGCCCGGTCACGATCAGGCCCCAATACATCATCACGCGCGGATTGGCCTCGACGGCGGCGATCGAGGTGCGGATCGCCGTGGGCGCATCGACATGCCGGTCGATGATCAGCGGGAACGACACCACCGAGATCGCGAAGGCGGCGATCGCGAAGAGCAGCCCGAGCGAGTTGCCGATGACGATCATGATCCAGCCATCGGCCGTGGTGAAGACGGCACGCAGGAAATCTGCGGTCGAGACGTCGGCCGGCAGGCCGAGGATCCCGCGATAGAGGAACCAGGCGCTGAACAGCCAGGCGAGGAAGAGCCCGGTCAGCATCGCGCCCAAAAGGACGGTCTGCCCGATCGACGGCGAGCGCAGCACTTCGAGTGCGTGGGACCAGGACGAGTCGAGCCCCTTCTCGCGGCGGCGGCTCACCTCATAGAGCCCGATTGCGGCGAAGGGGCCGATCAGCGCGAAGCCGCTGAGCAGCGGGAAGAGCAGGGGGAAGATGTTGTAGCTCACGGTGAGCTGCGCCAGCAGGATGCCGGCGATGGGATAGATCACGGCGATGAAGACGAGATGGCTCGGTTGCGCCATGAAGTCTTCCCAGCCGCGCTGCAGCGCCTCGCGCAAATCCCTCGTGGTGATGGTCTTGATGCGCGGCTGCGAGAGCGTGACGATGTCATGTACGGTGCCGTCAACATTGGCCATGGCGAGCCTCCCGGTTCCGGCCCGGTTCACCACGGCTGTCGACGTGTCCTTGGCGTCAACGGCCGATGGCGTCGAGCTTCCAATTCCCAGCGCCTAAACTATACGCGCGAAAGCCGGATTTGTCGCAAGGCATCTCGCGGATGTGAGGATTGGCCCCCCGAGCCCTCATCCAGAGGAGCCGCGCCTGCGGCGTCTCGAAGGATGTTCCAGGCGGTCCGGAGCCATCTGGAGCATCCTTCGAGACGTAGGCCGATGGCCTGCTCCTCAGGATGAGGGCCGCGGGGCTGGAGCGGCGCGAGGCAGCGGTTCCTGCCCTTCCTCGTCACCGCCATCTCGCCTAATGCTGTGCCATGAGCGACTCCGACGACACCGCCCTCTCCGAAACGCCCGTTGCCGAGCTGACGCCGCGCAAGGCGAAGGCCGAGCACGAGCAGCTCGCAGCGCAGGTGCAGGCCGCGAACGACGCCTATTTCCAGGACGATCAGCCGATCATGGACGACGCGGCCTATGACGCGAAGCGTCGGCGTCTGGTCGCGCTCGAGGAGGCTTTTCCAGGGCTGAAGGAAACCGGCGGCGTCAGCGGCAAGGTCGGCGCCAAGCCTTCAGGCAAATTCGCCAAGATCCGGCACCGTGTGCCGATGCTCTCGCTCGACAACGCCTTCTCTGATGAGGCCGTGGCCGAGTTCGCGGGCCGGGTCTACCGTTTCCTCGGCCGCAGGGAAGAGGAGGGCGGCATCGCCTTCACCGCCGAGCCGAAGATCGACGGCCTATCGCTCTCGCTACGCTACGAGAAGGGCGAGCTGGTTTCGGCTGCGACGCGCGGCGATGGCGAGGAGGGCGAGGACGTCACCCTCAATGCCCGCACCATCTCCGAAATCCCCGGAACGCTCGCCGGACCGGATGTGCCTGAGATCGCCGAAGTGCGCGGCGAGGTCTATCTCGGTCATGCCGATTTTGCGGGGATCAACGAACGCCAGCGCGAGAAGGGGCAGCCCGAATTCGCCAATCCGCGCAATGCCGCGGCAGGCTCGCTGCGCCAGCTCGACGTTAGCGTCACGGCCTCGCGGCCCCTGCGGTTTTTTGCCTATGCCTGGGGCGAGATGCCGGTGTTGCCGGCGCCGACGCAGATGGGCGTGGTCGAGGCGTTCAAACGCTGGGGTTTCCGCACGAACCCGCTGATGAAGCGCTGCGAGAGCGTGGAGGAGCTGATCGCGCGGTACCGGCTGATCGAGAGCCAGCGCGCGACGCTCGGCTACGATATCGACGGCGTGGTCTACAAGGTCGACGATCTCGCGCTGCAGGCCAGGCTCGGCTTCGTCTCGCGGGCGCCGCGCTGGGCGATCGCGCACAAATTCCCGGCGGAACTCGCGACAACCGTTCTCGAAGCGATCGACATCCAGGTGGGCCGCACCGGCGCGCTCTCGCCGGTGGCGCGGCTGAAGCCGGTGACGGTCGGCGGTGTCGTCGTGACCAACGCGACGCTGCACAACGAGGACTATATCCGCGGCTTCGATTCCAAGGGTTCACCGATCCGCGACGGCACCGACATTCGCATCGGCGACACGGTGACGGTGAAGCGGGCGGGGGACGTCATCCCGCGCGTCGAGGCGGTCGATCTGTCGAAGCGGCCGGCGGATTCGAAACCCTATGAATTCCCGACGCTCTGTCCGGCCTGCGGCAGCCATGCGACGCGGGAGCTCAATCCGCGCACCGGCAAGGAAGATGCGGTGCGCCGCTGCACCGGCGGCCTGATCTGCCCGGCGCAGGCCGTCGAGCGGCTGAAGCATTTCGTCTCGCGCGATGCGATGGATATCGACGGGCTCGGCGACAAGCAGATCGAGTTCTTTCACAGCGATCCTGAACTGCCTGTGAAGGAGCCCGCCGACATCTTCACGCTGGCCGAGCGCGATGCCGCCAATCTCAAGAAGCTCAAGGACAAGGAAGGCTTCGGCGCCGTCAGCGCGAAGAAGTTGTTCGACGCGATCGAGGATCGGCGCCGGCCGCCGCTCAACCGCTTCATCTTCGGGCTCGGCATCCGCCATATCGGCGAGACGACCGCGCGGCTTCTGGCGCGGCATTACGGTTCGTTCGAGGCGCTGCGGGCAGCCGGCATAGCGGCTGCCGACGAGGCCTCGCCCGAGCGGCAGGAACTCGACGCCATCGATAGCGTCGGCCCCACAGTGGTCGAAGCGCTGATCGAGTTCTTCGGCGAGCCGCATAACGAGGAATTGCTCGACCGCCTGCTGGCGCAGGTCTCGCCGCAGCCTCTCGAGGCGGTGGCCTCGGCGAGCCCCGTCGCTGGCAAGGTCGTGGTGTTCACCGGCGCGCTGGAGCGGATGACCCGCGACGAGGCCAAGGCGATGGCCGAGCGGCTCGGCGCCAAGGTCGCGGGCTCGGTGTCGTCGAAGACCGACCTGCTCGTGGCCGGACCGGGGGCGGGCTCCAAGCTCAAGGACGCTGCGAAGCATGGCGTCGAAGTGATCGACGAGGCCGGCTGGTTCGATCTGGTGGGTGGAAGCGCCGGGACCTGAGCGCGGAACCCATGACCGCAACGGTTGCCGTCATGGTCGGGCTTGTCCCGACCATCCACGTCTTCGTGGTCGAGGGTCGTGTTCAAGACGTGGATGCTCGCCACAAGGGCGAGCATGACGACAACTGGGTCGCCTGTCAGCTACTCCGCCGCTTCCGCCGGCGGCGTGAACATCGCGGCCGGCTGCGCCTCGCCCGCCGCCCGCACCTGGCCCGGTGCCGTGCCGGTAACGCGCTTGAAGGCCCGGCTGAAGGAAGCCTCGGACTCGTAGCCGAGGCGCTGCGCGACCACCGCGATCCGCAGCTTGTCGCGGGCGAGCCATTGCCGGGCCTGATGCATCCTGACCTGCGCGACATAGCGGGCCGGAGTCTCGCCGACGACCTCGGCGAAGCGCTCGGCGAAACCCGAACGGGAAGCGCCCATCAGCTCGGCGAGGCTCTCGACCGTCCAGTCCGCCTCGGGATGGGCGTGGATGGCCGCCAGCACCTTGCCGATTGTCGGGCAGCGCGCCGCAGCGACCCAGCCCTTGGCGGCGCCGCAGCCGCGCTCGACCCACGCGCGGATGATCGCGGCTGCCAGCACGTCGGCGAGGCGGGCGAGGATGCCGCCAGCACCGACCCGGTCCATCGCGACTTCGCGGCCCATCGCCTCCAGCAGATGCGGGATGCCGGGCTCGTTGGCGATGAAGTCGCTCATCCGCATCAGGTCAGGCATCAACCGCAGCAGCGGGTGGTCGAGATCGACATTGAAGGTCATGCGGCCGGTGAAGAGCAGCATATGCTCGCCGGTGCCGCCGCCCTCGACATCGAAGATATTGCCATAGGTTTCGCGCACCCGGCAGTCGCAGGGCGGGGAGGCGACGACCTCTGGCGAACTCGCCAGGACATGGCCGCCGCCGCGTGGCAGCAGCACGGCGTCGCCATCGGCGAGTTCCAGCCATTCGCCGGCCTGCGTCTTCAGCCAGCAGCGGCCGCGCGAAATGAAGTGGAAATAGGCTTCATTGGTCGGGGGGAAGGCGACGCCCCAGGGCGCTGCCAACTGGCAGCGGCTGTAGTCGACGCCGTCGAGTCTCAGGCCCCGGAGCATCTCTGTCAGGTGGTCGGCGGAAGCGGTCATGGCAATCCTGGACGAACGGTCATGAGATGCGGATGATATAGCATGGAAACTCCACGAGGCCACGCCCATCTTCCGGCGACTTCATGGAGACCCCCATGTCAGATTCCCTGTCTGCCACTGCACTTGAATTCGACGACACCGCCGAGGATGCTCGCGAAAAGCCGGCTTGGCCCGCTGTCGTCTCATTGACCTTCGGCGTCTTCGGCCTCGTTACCGCCGAGTTCCTGCCCGCCAGCCTGTTGACCCCGATGGCCGCCGATGTCGGCGTTTCCGTCGGAGCCGCCGGGCAGGCCGTGACCGCAACGGCGGTCGTCGGCGCCATCGCCGGCCTCGCCGCCGCCATCGTGACGCGCGGCATCGACCGGCGCCTCGTGATCTGGTCGCTGACCGGACTGCTGATCGTCTCCAGCGCGCTCGCCGCCGTCGCCACCAATCTGCCGACGCTGCTTTTCGCCCGTGTCCTGCTCGGCATCGGGCTCGGAGCCTTCTGGTCGATGGTGGCGGCGACCGCGATGCGGCTCGTGCCGCCGAGCGCCCTGCCCAAGGCGATGTCCCTGATCTTCACCGGCGTTTCGGTTGCGACGGTGAGCGCGGCGCCGATCGGCGCCTATGTCGGCAACCTCTGGGGCTGGCGCGTCGTGTTCTGGCTGTCGGCTCTGATCGGCGTGGCGACGCTCATCATCCAGATGGCGGTGCTGCCGCGGCTGCCGGCGCGCGGCTCGCCCGACATCCGCACGCTCTTCCGGTTGCTCGGCCAGCCCAGCATCGCGCTCGTCCTGGCCGGCATCGTCGTGGTGATCTCCGGGCACTTCGCCGGTTTCACCTATGTGCGACCGTTCCTGGAGCAGATCCCCAAGCTTTCGGTCGAGGCGATCTCGCTCGTCCTGCTGGCCTATGGTGTCGGCGGCTTCTTCGGAAACTTCCTGGGCGGGGCGATCACGGCCCGCAGCGCCAAGGCCTCGGTGATCTTCGGCGCCTTCGCGATCGCGCTGATGGGGGTGAGCCTGCTGTTCGCCGGCGCCTCGCCGATCGCCTCGGCGGTCGCTGTCGGTCTCTGGGGCTTCGCCTTCGGCGCGCTGCCGGTGGGCTTCCAGACCTGGCTGGTGCGCGTCGCACCGGAAGAGGAGGCCGAATCGGCCGGCGGCCTGCTCGTCGCGGCCTTCCAGGTCGCGATTGCGAGTGGCGCCATCTTCGGCGGGCTCCTGGTCGACGGTTTCGGCACGCTCGGTGTGATCGCCTATGCCACCGTCGCGACGCTGGTCGGCGGGCTCGGCGTGCTCCTGCTCGGCGCGAAGAGCCCCGAGCGGGTCGGTGCCGGCAGCGCCTCCCACGCCATCTGAGATCGCTGTTCGAGCATCTGAGCCCTCATCCTGAGGAGCAAGCCGACGGCTTGCGTCTCGAAGGGTGCTTCAGAGGGTTCCGGAGACATCTGGATCGCCCTTCGAGACGGCCCTTCGGGCCTCCTCAGGACGAGGGCTCGAAAAGGTGCTCCGGCCGAACCGTGAATCCCATCGCCGGGCAACGAAACACATCGGGCGCGTGATGCGCCCGATCACTTTTCTTCAAGACAGCAGCGCCGCGAGAGCGTTTATGCTCGCGCCATGGAAACAGTCACACAAGGCGAGACATTTGGCCTCGAACCGCTCGTCGCCGGCGAGCGGGCGAAGCTGTTTCCGGCCGAGCGTTTCGACGGGCTGGATTGCCTCGCCGCGACCTTCCGCCGCCATGCCTACGCGCCGCACCAGCACGAAAGCTATGTGATCGGCATCATCGAGGCCGGCTGCGAGACCTTCCGGATCCGGGGCGAGCGCCATTACGCACGCCCGAGCCAGATCGCCTTCGTCAATCCGCTCGAGACCCATGACGGGGAGCCCTACGGGCCGGGCTACAGCTACCGGATGACCTATCCGGAGGTCGGGCTGATCCGCGAGGTCGCGGCCTCGCTCAGCGGCCGGGACAGTGTCGGCACGCCGTTCTTTCCGCTGCCGCTGGTCGAGGACCCCGATGGGGCTGCGCTGTTCGCCGCCGCGCATCATGCCATCGAGGACGGCGAGGATCTGCTGGCCGGCGAGGAGATGCTTCTGCGCTTCTATGCGCTCTGCCTGGCGCGCCATGCCGATCTCTCGGTCCGCCCCGTCGGGGCCGAGGCCGGCCCCGTCGCCAGGGCGCGCGAACTGTTCGAGGCGCGCTACGAAGAGGATCTGTCGCTCGCCGATCTCGCCCGGCTCACCGGCCTGCCGCGCCATCACCTGATCCGTGCCTTCCGGCAGGAGACGGGGCTGACGCCCCATGCCTATCTGGTCGATGTCCGCGTGCGGCGCGCCCGCGAGCGGCTGCGACGCGGCGAGATGCCCGGCGATGTCGCTGCGGCGACCGGCTTCTGCGACCAGCCGCATCTGACCCGCGCCTTCAAGGCCCGCTTCGGTGTGACGCCTGGCGCCTTCCGCGCGGCGCATCTCGGCTGAGCGCCCTTCCGAAAGAACCCAACCATGTCCACGATGCGTGACGACATCAGGCGCGGCCTGAACGATATCTGGCCGGCTGCGGTGGCTGCGGCGCCGATCGGCCTGCTCTTCGGCGCGGTGGCCGCCAGCAAGGGGCTGTCGCCGCTGGAGGTGTTCCTTATGAGCACCATGGTCTTCGCCGGCGGGGCGCAATTTGCAGCGGTGGAGCTGTGGACGACGCCGGCGCCGGTCGCGGCGCTGGTCTTCTCGACGCTGCTGATCAATGTCCGCCATGTCCTGATGGGGGCATCGCTCGCGCCCAAGCTCGAGGGCTTCAGCCGCTGGCAGAAATTCCTCGGCCTCTACTACATGGCCGACGAGAACTGGGCGCTGGCCGAGAAGCGCTCCCGCACCCACCGGCTCACGCCGGCCTACTGGTTCGCGATGGTCATCCCCTTCGTGCTGGGCTGGCTCGTCAATTCGACGCTGGGGGCGACCATCGGCGCCGTGCTGGGCGATCCGAAGCGGCTGGGCGCCGATTTCGCCTTCACGGCACTCTTCATCGCGCTGGTCGCGGCCTTCTGGAAGGGACGGGTGACGTTCTGGACGGTGGCGGCGGCGGGCATCGCCTCGGCCGTGACCTATCGCCTTGCCGGGCCGCCCTGGCATGTCGCGGCGGGCGCCCTTTGCGGTTTGCTGGCGGCCTGGCTCGCGGCCGGCGAGGAGGAGCTTCCGATGACGAAGGAGGTCGAGGCGTGAGCGTCGATCCGATCAACCTTCTCGCCTTCCTCGGCATGGCGATCGTGACCTATGCGACGCGCGTCGCCGGGCTCGCGCTCGCCGGGCGGCTTAATCTGTCACCCCGCGCGCAAGCCGCCTTCGATGCGATCCCGCCCGCCGTGCTTGTCGCCGTCATCGCGCCGAGCGCGCTCGCCACCGGCTGGGCCGAGACGGCAGCGGCGGCGATTGCGGCATTGGCCGCGACGAGGCTGCCGCTGCTGGGTGTGGTGGCCGTCGGCGTGGTGGCGGTGGTGGCGTTCCGGATGGTGATGTGAGCTGCCGTCATGCTCGGGCTCGATCCGAGCATCTCATGACCAGAGGCTGCGGTTTCGCCCCTTTTCCGGCAGGAGATTCACGGGTCGAAGCTGCGCTTCGCCCGAGATTGACGCCGGGTCACAACGGCCGGCAGGCCTTCTCCAGCCATTCCTCGGCCTCGCCCGTGACCAGCGGGCTGAGCTTCTGCCAGACCGTGGCGTGATAGGCGTCGATCCAGGCGATCTCGCCGGCATCGAGCAGTGCCGTGTCGATCAGCGCCCGCTCATAGGGGCACCAGGTGATGGTCTCGAAGCCGTAGATCGTGCGCTCGGCACCGGGGATCGCGCGCTCCTCGACGACGATCAGGTTCTCGATGCGGATGCCGTATTCACCCTGCTTGTAGTAGCCGGGCTCGTTGGAGAGGATCATACCCGGCTCCAGCGGCGTGATGCCGAGCTTGGACAGGCGCTGCGGCCCCTCATGCACCGAGAGATAGCTGCCGACGCCGTGGCCGGTGCCGTGGTCGAAGTCGAAGCCGCCCTGCCAGAGCGGCAGCCGGGCGAAGGCGTCGAGCTGCGCGCCGGAGGTTCCCTTGACGAAGACCAGCCGCGAGATCGCGACATGGCCCTTGAGCACCCGGGTGTACCGGTCGCGCATCTCGGCCGTGGGCTCGCCGATGACGATGGTGCGGGTGATGTCGGTGGTGCCGTCCTCGTACTGGCCGCCTGAATCGACCAGGAAGATGCCCGGCTCCAGCCGGCGGTTGGTCGCGTCGCTGACGCGGTAATGCGGGAGGGCGGCGTTGGGGCCTGCGCCAGCGATCGTGGTGAAGGAGACGTCCTTCAGCAGCCCGGTCCTGAGACGTTCGGCTTCGAGCGCTGCGACGGCGTCGATCTCGGTGAGATCGCCCTTCGGCGCCTCGCGCGCGAGCCAGGCGAGATAGTTCGTCATCGCCGCGCCGTCACGCAGATGGGCCGTGCGGGTGCCCTTGAGTTCGGCAGCGTTCTTGCGCGCCTTCATCAGCGCGATCGGGTCGGTGCCGGCGTCGGGCGTGCCGCCGGCATCGCGGATCAGCGTCGCCAGGGCCGCCGCGGCGGTCGTCGCGTCGAGGCGGACCTTGGCCTTGGCCGCACCGAGCTTCTTGAGCTGGTTTTCGAGCTCGGCCGGGGGTGCGATCTCGCCGACCGCGCCGATCGCGTCGCCGGCCTCGTTGGTGATCTTCTCGGGCGCGAGGAACACGGTCGGGCGCCCCTCCCGTGGGACGATGGCGTAGCCGAGCGGCAAGGGCGTGTGCTCGACATCGCCGCCGCGGATGTTGAAGACCCAGGCCAGAGCATGCGGATCGGAGACGACGAGCGCGTCGACCTTGGCCTCGGCAAGCGCCTTCTGGATGCGGGCGAGCTTGGAGACGCTGTCCTCCCCAGCAAAGGCGGCCGGATGCGCCTTGACGGGTGCGGTCGGCGGTGCCGGGCGGTCGCTCCATAGCGCGTCGATCGGGTTGGTCTTGACCGCGACGAGGCTGCCGCCGGCTGCGGCCGCCGCCTTTTCGAGGCGGGCGAGGCCATCGACCGTATGCAGCCAGGGATCGTAGCCGAGCTTGCCCCCAGCCGGCAGGTTCTGCTCGACCCAGCGCTCCAGCGGCGTCTGCTCCATGCGCACGGGCGTGACGACCTTGGTGTCGGTCTGCTCGGCCGATTGGATGGTGTAGCGGCCATCGACGACCAGAGCGGCCTTGTCAGCCAGCACGACGGCGTTCCCGGCCGAACCGGTGAAGCCGGTCAGCCAGGCGAGGCGGGCCATATGCGCCGGGACATATTCGCCCTGATGCTCGTCGGCGCGCGGGATGACGAAGCCGTCGAGACCTTGCGCCGTGAGCGCCATGCGCAGCGCAGCGACGCGGCCGGCAACCAGCCTTGGGTCGCTGGGCTCGGAGAAGGACTGGAAGCGGCAGGTCGGTAGGGTCGATTCGGTCATGGCGGGGTCCGGCTCAGATGGTCGTGCGTGCTGTCGAACGACCACGGCGATCTATGTAATTGTTATCGCGTCGAATTTCTCCGAAAGGCGGATTCCACTTTTCGGTCCGATGCTATGGTGTGCCCATCGTCGCGCTCCATCGGCGAAAGCGCCAGTGCAAATGCGCCGGCGGGCGATGCCTGTTCCGTGGGATCGCGCTGCCTTACAGGCCGGCATTGTGCTGTTTGGTTATGCAATATACGCAAACATTAACGGATATTGGCGTCTTGCATGCGTTTTTCGCATATCTCGCATATGCGAACATATCTTCTCGCATGTGCGAAATGATCCCACTTTAGTCGCATAAGAGAACGAGGAAGCGACCGGGACTGTCCTTCGTTTTTCGGAGATAGACCCATGACCTATGTGTTGAACAACGCCGACGTGCTGCCCGTAGCAGTGGTGGCCGAAACCAGGGCCAGCAAAGCCGACAAGCCGAGCGTGATGCAGCGCCTCTATGCCGCGCTGATCGAAAGCCGCAAACGCTCCGCCGCTCGCGAACTGCGTGCCCGCAACCTCCTCGTCAACGAGGCCGAGATCGTGCTGGGCGGCTACCCGTCCGCGACGCTGTCGAGCGACGTCTCGCTGCCCTTCAACCGCTGAGTTTCCGGCCGCTGCGGCCAGCCCGCGCGCCGATAGCACACAGGACCCGAACCATGATCACCATCATCAAGCATATCGTCGAGCAGATCGTCGACGCTGCGAAGTTCACCGCCGCCGTCTGGCACGATGCTCGTAGCCTCCAGGCCGAGGCCGCGCGCGAGTACGGCCATATTGGCGAGTAACAACCTCGCGCTTCTAGCGGCATCGGCCTATCAGGCCCGATGCTCTGGCGCCGGAGGTCAGGCAGGGCGGCGGAGCCTCGGGGCTGCGCCGCCTTTTTTCATGACCAGGGTCGCCCAGCCCTCGCGCAGCGACTGGCTGACGAGATAGATGCCGTGGTGCCGGTAGGCCGAGACCACCCCGGCGACATCCATGGCGAGCAGGCCGGACAGGATGAGTGTCCCGTCCCGCGAGAGCACGCGCGCGATCGAGGGCGCGAGCTGCCTCAGGGGCCCCGCGAGGATATTGGCGAAGACGAGGTCGAAACGGCCGGGCCGGTTCGCCTTGGCGTGGCGCAGGCCCGGCGCGACATAGAGATCGAGCGCATTGGGCGCGTGGTTGAGGCGGGCGTTGTGAGCGGAGACCTCGACCGCGATCGCGTCGATATCGCCGGCGACGACCTTGCGCTTGATCTGCTTGGCCAGAGCCAGTGCCAGGATGCCTGTGCCGGTGCCGACGTCGAGCCCGTGGCGCGGACGCCGCTTCTTCAGCTCGGCGTGCAGCGCCAGCAGGCAGCCCGAGGTGGTGCCGTGATGGCCGGTGCCGAAAGCGAGCGCCGCCTCGATCTCGATGGCGACGTCGTTGACCCGCACGACATCCCGGTCATGCGCACCGTGGACGATGACGCGGCCGGCGCGCACGGGCTTCAGCCCGTCGAGGCTGGTCGCGACCCAATCCCGCGTGTTGACGGTGGTGAAGGGCGTGGTGTCGACGAGATCGCCGATGATCGGGCGCAGCAGGTCGCGCACCGCCTCCTCGTCCGGGTGCTGGGCGAAGTAGATCTCGACCTTCCAGGGCGCATTCAGCGAAAGCGTGGTGACGCCTTCCTCGATCTCGAAAGCCGAAATTGCGGTCTCGGTCGGGTCGAAGATCTCGCCGAGCAATTCGGTCAGGGCCCGGGCCTTCTCGCCCGAGGTGGAGAGTTCGAAGACGGTCGCGACCGTCGCTGGCAGGAGGCCTTCGCGCATGCGGTGGCATTAGCAGGGCGGGGCGGGGTTGTCATGCGGTGCAGCGCAGCCGTCATGGCCCGGCTTGACCCGGCCATCTCCGAAACAAGCGCCTTCCCGTCCTGAGATTCTCGGGTCGCCGCCGAGCGGCGCGCGAGAATGACGCGGGCATCACGCGTGCTGGGCGTTCAACGCGGCGAAGACATTGGCGAAATTGCCCGTGGCCTCGGCATAGCGCAGCGGCTTGCAGCGCTCGACGATGACCTCCGCGGCGTCGGGCCCGGTTTCGAGGATCGTCATGACCTCGGCGATGAAGTCGGCGAGCGGCATGGCGGCGGGGTCGACGGCCTGCTGTGCCCCCATCAACTCGGTCTGGACATAGGGCGGGGCGATCTCGATGACCCCGACAGACGTATCCTTCAGCTGCTCGCGCAGGCCGATCGACCAGGAATGGATTGCGGCTTTGGTCGCGCTGTAGGTCGGCGTCACCGCCAGGGGCACGAAGGCGAGGCCGGAGGAGACGGTCAGGACCGTGGCGCTTGGCTGCTTCAACAGATGCGGCAGCAGTGCGGTCGTCAGGCGGATTGGGCCGAGCAGGTTGGTCGTGACTGTCTCTTCGGCGATGGCGAGATTGTCAGCGGCTGGGACATTCTCGGGCTTCATGATGCCGGCGTTGTTGATGATGGCGTTGAGCTTCGGGAAGCGCTCGACGGCCTGGCGGGCGAAGGCTTCGATATCGGCCTTGTCCTGAATGTCGAGCAGCATCGAAGCCATGCCCGGATTGGCGGCGGTGACCTCGTCGAGCACGGCTTCGCGACGCCCGGCGATGATGACCTGGTTGCCCTTCGCGTGCAGCGCCTCGGCCAGCGCTCGGCCGATGCCGGAGCCGCCGCCGGTAATCAGGATGGTGTTGCCGGAAATGTTCATCGCAAGTCCCTTTCGTGGTTGCGTGACACCAGTTGGCATCGTTACTCTTCAATGGAAAGAAGGCGCCGAAAGGTTCCATACATACCAAAAGGAGAGCGTCGATGCAGGCGATCCGAACCGCGATGGCGGCGATGCATGCGCGCAGCGAAGCGATCCCTCCGGTGAGCCCCGCGGTGGAGTCGCTGGTGCGGCAGGTGATCGCTCAGGTCGCGGACAAATGGACGATGCTGGTTCTGGAGGCGCTCGAGGAGCATGGCACGCTGCGCTTCACAGAGGTCGGCCGCATGGTCGGCGGCATCAGCCAGAAGATGCTGACCAAGACGCTGCGGGAAATGGAGCGAGACGGGCTGGTTGTCCGCACCGTCCATCCGGTGATCCCGCCCCATGTCGATTATACGCTGACCGAGCTCGGCCGCGAGCTCAGCGCCGCCTTCTGCGGCGTCTGGGTCTGGGCCGAGACCTACTATCCGCAAGTCTCGGCGGCGCGGAAGGCGTTCCGCGAGCGGGAAGGCGGCGCCTGATCATTCGTTCGCAGACGCGCAGCCCTCATCCTGAGGAGCAAGCCATCGGCTTGCGTCTCGAAGGATGGTCCAGGAGGCTCCAGAGACATCTGGAACATCCTTCGAGACACCGCTCACGCGGCTTCTCAGGATGAGGGTTCGAATCTACAAGGGACTCCGAGCGCTCAGAGGTCTTTCGTCAGGTAGATCCGGGTCGCGCCCGGCGGCTTCGGGGCGATCTCGCCGAAGACCTGCCAGCCGAGCTTCTTGTAGAATTCCGGCGCCTGGAAGCTGATGGTATAGAGCACAGCCTTGCTGCAGCCGCGCCGCCGGCCTTCCTCCTCCGCCATGGCGAGGATGCGGCTGCCGACGCCGGAGCCGCGCAGGCTCTTCGGCAGATAGACGGTGTCGATGAAGAGCAGGCCGAGCGAGGTGCGCCCCGCGAGCCCGCCGATCGGCTCGCCGGTCTCCGGATCATCGACGCGGATCGTCAGCGTCTGGCGATCATTCCGACCGATCTTCTCGTCGTTGTAGCTTCGCAGGCCGTTATGGAGGACGTCGCGAAGAGCATCGTCCTCGGCGTCGGTCAGCGCGATCTGGGGAGTCATATCGGTCGTTTCGTCAAAGAGTCGGCGGCGTAGGCGCCGC
Source organism: Allobosea sp. 05L423 (assembly GCF_056397745.1). Classification (NCBI taxonomy): domain Bacteria; kingdom Pseudomonadati; phylum Pseudomonadota; class Alphaproteobacteria; order Hyphomicrobiales; family Alloboseaceae; genus Allobosea; species Allobosea sp. 05L423. Next base: position 392,252 of record NZ_JBFTOA010000001.1, read on the forward strand.
TTCTACTCCGCTGCCGGCTGGAGCGATACATCCGACGCCGGGATAAGGGCGATCGCGTGCCGAGCCATCTCGGCTGCTGTCTCGGCATCGGCCTTCAATTCGCTAGGGGTCCGGGCTCGGGGCGCTGCCCCGCCCTGCGCTTCGATCCAGACCGCGACGGCCTCCGGTGCATTGAGCAGGGCTTCATCCAACGTATCGCCGGCCGCGAAGCAGCCGGGCAGATCGGGAAACCAGACGCCGACGGCATGGTCGGGGCCTGCATCCTCGATGATGGCGACGTAGTGGGTCATGTCAGTCGCGCGGCCAGCCTGCCTGCTTGTAGATTTTCAACACAAGGCCGGGTCCGAAACTCTTCTTCGGATGCGGCACCACGATAGTGTCACGGACGCCGGGCTTTTTGAAGACATGGTGCGAGCCGGTGACGCGCACGCATTCCCAACCCTCGCGTTCGAGGCGGCGCATGATGTCGGCGCTGTTGTTGAGCATCGGTGCTCCAAAACGATGATTGGTGAAGCACCCTGCTATCTATACTAATCTCTCGGCATGTCTGGTGATAAACGCTGAGCAGTTACCACTTGACAAGGCAATGAAGAACTCATCCCGCCTTCTGCACGAACGAGTCCAGCACCATCTTCCGCCCGGCCTTGTCGAAATCGACTGTCAGCTTGTTGCCGTCGACGCTGGCGACCGAGCCGGGGCCGAACTTGACGTGGAAGACGCGGGCGCCCTCGCCATAGGCGGATTCGCCGGTGGATTTGGCCGTCAACTCGCCCTCGATCAGCAGCGGGCCGCGCTGGCGCGAGCTTGAACCGAAACCGCGGCCGCTTTCGGAGAAGCCGCTTCCGCCGCCGCCGTTCTTGGCGCGATTCTCCTGCGCGCGCTGCCAGCCCGGCGTGTTGTAGCTGGAGCCGAAGCTCTCCATCCGATCGAAGCGCGAGGCGCCGTAGCCGCCCTGCGAATAGCTGGTGGGGGCCTGCTCGACCTCGACATGCTCCTCCGGCAATTCGTCGATGAAGCGGGAGGGGAGGCTGGTCTGCCAGAGGCCGTGGATGCGGCGGTTCGAGGCGAAATAGAGCTTCAGCTTCTTGCGGGCGCGCGTGAGGCCGACATGGGCGAGGCGGCGCTCTTCTTCCAGGCCGGCGCGGCCGCTCTCGTCGAGCGCGCGCTGGTTGGGGAACAGGCCCTCCTCCCAGCCGGGCAGGAAGACCGTGTCGAACTCCAGCCCCTTGGCGGCATGCAGCGTCATGATCGAAACGCGGGCTTCCGCCTCGCCGTCGGCGACATCCATCACGAGCGAGACGTGCTCGAGGAAGGCCGGCAGATCCGGGAATTCGTCGAGCGAGCGCACGAGTTCCTTGAGGTTTTCGAGGCGCCCGGCGGCATCGGCCGAGCGATCCTTCTTCCACATCTCGGTATAGCCGGATTCCTCCAGCACCAGCTCGGCGAGCTCACCCTGCGGCATGTGCTCGGCGCGGGCCGACCAGCGGCCGAAGGCCTCGACCAGTTCGCGCAGCGCCGTGCGGGCCTTGGGCTTGAGCTCGTCGCTCTCGACCGCGGCGCGGGCCGACTGCATCAGCGAGAAGCCGGTGGCGCGGGCATGGTTGTGCAGGAGCTGGACCGTCGCGTCGCCGAGGCCGCGCTTGGGCACGTTGACGATGCGCTCGAAGGCAAGATCGTCGGTCGGCGAGACCACGCAGCGCAAATAGGCGAGCGCGTCGCGGATCTCGGCGCGCTCGTAGAAGCGCGGGCCGCCGATGACGCGATAGGGCACGCCGGCCTGGACGAAGCGCTCCTCGATTTCGCGCATTTGGGCGGAGATGCGGACGAGCACCGCGACCTGGCCGAGATCCTGGCCCTTGGACTGCATCGCCTCGATCTCGTCGGAGACGAGGCGGGCTTCCTCCTGGCTGTCCCAGGCGCCGGTGATGGTGACCTTCTCGCCGAGCGCATCCTCGGTGCGCAACGTCTTGCCGAGACGGCCTTCATTGCGGGCGATCAGCTTGGAGGCGGTGGCGAGGATATGGCCGGTCGAGCGGTAGTTGCGTTCCAGCCGGATCACGGTCGCGCCTGGAAAATCGTGCTCGAACCGAAGGATGTTGTCGACCTCGGCGCCGCGCCAGCCATAGATCGACTGGTCGTCGTCGCCGACGCAGCAGATGTTGCGGCGGCCCTGCGCGAGCAGGCGCAGCCAGAGATACTGCGCCGTATTGGTGTCCTGGTACTCGTCGACGAGGATGTAGCGGAAGCGGTCGTGATAGGTCTGGAGCACGTCCGGATAGTCGCGGAACAGCGTCAGGCAATGCAGCAGGAGATCGCCGAAATCGACAGCGTTCAGCGCCTTCAGGCGCTCCTGATAGGCGGCGTAAAGCTTGCCGCCCTTGCCGTTGGCGAAGACGGCTGCCTCGCCCGGCGCGACGTCCTTCGGCGCAAGGCCGCGGTTCTTCCAGCTATCGATGAAGCCCGCCAGCATGCGGCCGGGCCAGCGCTTCTCGTCGATGTTCTCGGCCTGGATCACCTGCTTCATCAGGCGGATCTGGTCGTCGGTGTCGAGGATGGTGAAGTCGCTGCGCAGGTCGAGCAGTTCGGCGTGGCGGCGCAGGAGCTTGGCCGAGATCGAGTGGAAGGTGCCAAGCCAGGGCATGCCCTCGGCGACAGGGCCGACGAGATGGGCGACGCGCTCCTTCATCTCGCGCGCCGCCTTGTTTGTGAAGGTGACGGCGAGGATCTGCGAGGGATAGGCGCGGCTGGTCGAGATCAGGTGGCCGATGCGTGTGGTGAGCACGCGGGTCTTGCCGGTGCCGGCGCCGGCCAGCACGAGCACCGGTCCCTCCGTCGCCTCGACCGCCTGGCGCTGTTCCGGGTTCAGACCCGCGAGATAGCCGGCCGCCGGCTGCGCGGCAGCGCGCGCGGCCAGCCCGCCGGGGCGGGGCAGGGGAGCGGAAAAGGCGTCGGTATCGGACAAGGGTCTAAGCTGCTCGTGCGTGATTCGTTCTCCGGCGAATATAGGGCGTCAGTGTCGGGATTGCGCCCCCCACCGACAAGGCGTTGAAAATATCGAGCCCTCATCCTGAGGAGCCCCGCAGGGCCGTCTCGAAGGATGCTTCAATAGCCTCCTTGAGGTTCTCCCGCGATCTGGATCATCCTTCGAGACGCAGCCTGCGGCTGCTCCTCAGGATGAGGGCTCGCGTGTGGAGAGGAGGCGCCCATGACTGATGTCGTGTCGCGATCCGGCGGCTGGGAGGTCATCAATCAGGTGCCTGTGCTGGCCGACTACGATGCCTTCTTGGCCGATCCGGTGCTGCCCGGCATCGTCGCGGCCTTCGGGGCCGACTGGGCGCGCGAGCGGCTGCAGGAGGCGGGGCGCACGGTCGGCTCGGCCCGCGTGCAGGAACTGGCCTATCTCGCCAACCGTCACACGCCGGAGCTTCGGGCCTTCGACCGTTTTGGCAATCGCATCGACGAGATCGCCTTCCATCCGGCCTGGCATGAGCTGATGGGGTTCGCCATCGGGCAGGAGACGCATGCGCTGGCCTGGAACCGTCCGGGGCCCGGCGCGCAGGTGGCCCGCGCCGCGCTGCAATATCTCTGGTACGGCGGGGAGAGCGGGATCTGCTGCCCGATCAGCATGACCTATGCTGCCGTGCCGGTGCTGAAACAGGACGCGTTGATTTGGGAGCAGTGGGGTTCCCTCGTCACCTCCAATCGCTATGACGCTCGACAAGGACCGGCGCATCTCAAGACCGGCGCGACCGTCGGCACGGCGATGACGGAGACGCAGGGCGGCTCGGATCTGCGCCAGACACAGACCGTTGCCGAGGAAAATCGCGACGGCACGTTTTCGCTGCACGGCCGGAAATGGTTCTTCTCGGTGCCGCATTCCGACGTCTTCCTGACGCTGGCGCGCACGCCGGAGGGCATCTCCTGCTTCGTCGTGCCGGGCTGGCTGCCGGATGGGTCGCGCAACGGCGTCGCGATCCAGCGGCTCAAGGACAAGGTCGGCAATCGCTCGAATGCCTCATCGGAGGTCGAGTTCCGCGGCGCCATCGGTCGTCTGATCGGCGAGCCGGGGCGGGGCATCCGCACGGGTCTCTCGATGAACCACAATTCGCGGCTGGACATCGCCGCAGCCTCCTCCGGGCTGATGCGGATGGCGGTTTCGCTCGCGGCGCATCACGCGCAGCACCGGCGCGCCTTCCAGAAGGCGCTGATTGACCAGCCGATCATGCAGAACGTTCTCGCCGACCTCGCCATAGAGGCAGAGGCCGCTGCCTGGCTGGCTTTCCGGCTCTTCGCGGCGCTCGACCGGCAGGAGGAGTCGGCCGGCGAGCGGCTGCTGGCGCGGGTGGGGGCGCCGATCGCGAAATACTGGATCACGCGGCGGGCGCCGGCCGTCGTCACCGAGGCGCTGGAATGCCATGGCGGCAATGGTTTCATCGAGGAGAACCCGATGGCACGGCTCTACAGGGAGGCGCCGCTCAACGCGATCTGGGAGGGCTCGGGCAATGTCATCTGTCTCGATGTGCTGCGTTCGCTGGCGCGCGAGGAAGGGGCGGTCGACGTGCTGCGGGCGGAGTTGTTGACGGCTGCGGGAGCGGATCGGCGCTACGATGCGGCGCTGAAGCGACTGGAAGGCGAGCTGCCGGAACTGATCGGCAATGAGGGGCAGGCACGGCGGCTAACTGAAAAGCTGGCGCTGGCGCTGCAAGCCTCGCTGCTGTTGCGGTTCGCGCCCGCTGCGGTGGCGGATGCCTTTGTGGCGACGCGCTTGGGCGAGGGCTGGTCGGGGCAGTTCGGGGATTTGCCGCCGATGGTAGATGCGGCGGCGTTGGCGCGGCGGGCCGTGCCGGCCGTTTCGTAGAGCGGGCCGTCATGCTCGCCCTTGTGGCGAGCATCCATGTCTCGAACTCCGTCTTCGACCAGCGAAGACGTGGATGGTCGGGACGAGCCCGACCATGACGGCGGAGCGATTTTGCTAGGCTTCCGGCTCGAAATTCATCGCCACGCCGTTGATGCAGTAGCGCAGGCCGGTGGGCGGCGGGCCGTCGGGGAAGACGTGGCCGAGATGGCCGCCGCAATTGGCGCAATGGACCTCGGTGCGGACCATGCCGAACTTGCGGTCCTCGCTGGTCTCGACCGCGCCTTCGAGCGGCTGGTCAAAGCTCGGCCAGCCGGTGCCGCTCTCGAATTTCTTGCCCGACCTGAATAGCTTCTGGCCGCAGCCGGCGCAGGAGAAGGTGCCGGCGCGCTTCTCGTAGTTGAGCGCGCAGGAGCCAGCCCGCTCCGTGCCGTGGCCGCGCAGGATCTGATACTGCTCGGGCGTCAGGCGCTCGCGCCATTCGGCGTCAGTCAGCTGGAAGGGGAAGGTCTCGTCCTGCTTCTTCGGCTCGCCGAACATGCTCATCAGACCCATTGCGATCTCCTTTCGGCCGGGGCGGTGGCCACCTCATCGGCTCTCGTGCCGGCAATATGGCGTCTCGCGCGCTGAATTTCAGCCCCGCCGATCCAAGACGATTTCACGAGGCCGTGGCAATCGCCGGGGCTTCGTCACCTGACCGTCACGCGACTCCTCTAGCAGCCCCGCCACCCGCAAAGGGAGGAAAACCGGTGACGCAACAGGCGACGCAAACGGCGCGCGCGGCCCGCCGCATGACGAGCTCGGGCCTGGGATTGGCCGTCCGACGCAGCAAGAAGCTGTCGAAGGCGGGCATGCTGGAATGGCTGTTCGCCCGCGCCTTCTCCGGCCTGGTCTATCCACAGATCTGGGAAGATCCGGTCGTCGACATGGCGGCGCTGCAGCTCAAGGCCGACGACCATGTCGTGGCGATCGCGTCGGGCTCCTGCAACATCCTTTCCTATCTGACGGCTGCGCCGATCCGCGTCAGCGCCGTCGATCTCAATGCCGCGCATATCGCGCTCGGCCGGTTGAAGCTTGCGGCGCTGGCGCGGATGGAGCGACAGGAGGACTTCCTGCGCTTCTTCGGCCGGGCGAACGTGCGCGGCAACGTCGGCGTCTACGACCGCGAGATCGCTGATCATCTCGACGCCGTCTCGCGCGGCTACTGGGAGGGGCGGGGCCTTAACGGCCAGCGTCGGATCAACGTCTTCGCTAAGGGCTTCTATCGCTACGGCCTGCTCGGCCGTTTCATCGGCACGGGCCATGTGCTGGCGCGGGCGTTGGGCGGCAACCCGCTGATGATGCTGGCGGCGCGCGACCTTTCCGAGCAGCGTGCGCTCTACGAGCAGCATCTCGCGCCGGTCTTCGAGCGCAAGCTGGTGCGTTGGCTCGTGCGCCAGCCGGCCTCGCTCTACGGGCTCGGCATCCCGCCGGCACAGTACAAGGCGCTCGCCGCCGATGGCGAAGACGGGATCCTCGGCGCGCTGAAGCTGAGGCTTGAGCGGTTGGCCTGCGATTTCGACATGAAGGAGAACTACTTCGCCCAGCAGGCTTTCGGCCGGCGCTATGGCGAGGGGCCGGATGCGGCCTTCCCGCCCTATCTGCAGCCGCGGCATTTCGCGGCGGTGAAGGAGCGCGCCCCGAACGTCTCCTATCGCCAGAGCGCGATCACGGCCGTTCTCGAAGACCAACCAGCCGAAAGCTGCGACGCCTATGTGCTGCTCGATGCGCAGGACTGGATGAATGACGCCGACCTCACGGCGCTGTGGTCGCAGATCACGCGGACGGCGCGGCCGGGCGCGCGGGTGATCTTCCGCACGGCGGCCGACGAGCGGCTGCTGCCGGGCCGGGTGCCGGCGGCGATCCTCGATCAGTGGCAGTACGAGGAGGAGCGCAGCCGCGATCTCTGCCGGCAGGACCGCTCGGCGATCTATGGCGGCTTCCACCTCTATGTGCTGAAGGGGGCGGCCCGGTGAGCGCGGCCGAGGCGCCGGGCGGCTCGGCCGCCGGGTTGATGGACCGGATCTATCGGCATCAACGGCATATCTACGACGCCAGCCGGAAGTTCTATCTGCTCGGCCGCGACCAGCTTATCGACGGGTTGCAGCCTCCTCCCGGCGCCGCCGTGCTGGAGATCGGCTGCGGCACCGGGCGCAACCTGATCCAGATCGCAAGACGCTACCCGTCCTGTGCCTGCTACGGGCTCGACGTCTCCAGCGAGATGCTGGCGACGGCGCACGCTTCGGTGGCGCGGGCGGAGCTGGAAGATCGGATCCAGCTTGCCGAGGCAGACGCCACCGGTTTCGATCCTCAGGCGCTGTTCGGCCTTGAGGGCTTCGACCGGATCGTGATCTCCTATGCGCTGTCGATGATCCCGCCCTGGCAGGGTGTCGTCGCCGAGGCGCTGCGCCGCCTTAACATGGGCGGCTCATTGTATATCGTCGATTTCGGCGACCAGAGCGGGCTTCCGGCGGCGTTCAAGGCGGTGCTGCTGCGCTGGCTCGCCCTTTTCCATGTCACGCCACGCGAGGATCTGCCGGGAGCTGTGCGGGCGCTGGCGGAAGCTGCCGGAGCCGAATGCCGGCTCGGCGCGCCGTATCGCGGCTATGCGATGCATGCCGTCGTCACGCGCAGCCGCTAGGCTGCGTAGCGGCGCGCCTGCGGAGGTGAAGCAGAAATCCCGAGCTACGCCTGATCGGGCAACACCGCTCAGTGCCGCGTCTCGACCTCGGGCTCGCGCTCTTCGTTCGCTTCCTCGACGCGGATCGCCGACTTCTTCGGCATGCCGATGATGCGACCGATCGTGGCTGGCAGCGGCATCATGCTGTGGGCCGCCTTCATCAAGGCAAGATTCGCCAGGATGTCGGCAGGGAAGGGCACGACCCTGCGATGGACCATATCGACGTGCAGCGACAGGTTCTCGCTCGTCGCGGCGAGCCAACCCTCATGGGCGTGGCGCATCTCGAGATAGTAGTGCAGGCGCTTGTCGTCGAAGTCGATGAGCTGGGCGGTGACGCGGACGAGATCGCCGTCGGTCAGCTCACGCTTGTAGAGGATGTGGCATTCCGCGGTGAAGGTCGAGGCATGGCGTGTCTCGACATAGTCCCGCGTCAGGCCGACGAGCGAGAAGACTTCGTCCACCGCACGGTCGAACAGGACATGATAATAGGCCATGTTGAGGTGGCCGTTGTAGTCGATCCATTGCGGCTCGACCCGCATCGCCGACGAGACGAAGGGCGAGAAGAAGAGCGCCGGAGCGCGTGTATCGTTTGCCATGATCGCCCTCCCTGTCAGGCGCCTCGTTCAAGGGGCCGTCGCAGAATTGCGGCTGCCCATTTCCTCGTCTCGTGATCTAGTATGCACCGGTCGCAATCGGCGTCAGCATCTTGCTCCGACGAATAAAGCCGGATCATGTCGGACTGTAACCGATTGCGAAACCGATCTGTTCCAAGTCTAAGCGCCAAAACCGGATCTTGACAATGAGCCTGCCCGCCACCGCCCTTCATGACGGCCCTGCCTCTGCTGCAGCGCTGCCCCCGTCGCCGGAAGCCGTTGGGGCCGTGACGCAGGCGCTGGCCGCGCGCTTCGGCAACAGGCTCGTAACCAGCCTGGCGGTGCGCCAGCAGCACGGCCACACGCTGACCTGGATCCCGAATTTGCCGCCCGATGCGGTGGTGTTCCCGCAGAGCACGGAGCAAGTCTCCGAGATCGTGAAGCTCTGCGCCGCCCATGGCGTGCCGGTCATCCCCTTCGGCACCGGCACCTCGCTGGAGGGCCATGTCAACGCGGTCTATGGCGGCATCTGCATCGACATGTCGCAGATGAAGCGGATCATCGCGGTCCACGCCGAGGATCTCGACGTGGTGGTCGAGGCCGGCGTCACCCGCAAGGAGCTCAACGAGCATCTTCGCGACCAGGGCCTGATGTTCCCGATCGATCCCGGCGCGGACGCCTCCATCGGGGGCATGGCCGCGACGCGCGCTTCCGGCACCAACGCCGTCCGCTACGGCACGATGAAGGACAATGTGCTGGCGCTGAAGGCGGTGATGGCCGACGGCTCCATCGTCAAGACCTCGACCCGCGCCCGCAAGACGTCCGCGGGCTACGACCTCACCCGCCTGCTCGTCGGTTCGGAAGGCACGCTCGGCATCATCACCGAGGTGACGCTGAAGCTGCATGGCATCCCGGAGGCGATCGCAGCCGGCGTCTGCCCTTTCCCATCCGTGAAGGCGGCCTGCGACGCGACGATCCTGACCATCCAGACCGGCCTGCCGGTTGCGCGCATCGAACTGCTCGACGACGTGATGATCCGCGGTGTCAACCTGCATGCCAAGCTCGGCCTGCCGGAGACGACGATGCTCTTCGTCGAGTTCCACGGCACGGAAGCCGGCGTGGCCGAGCAGTCCGAGCGCTTCGGCGAGATCGCGGCGGAATATGGCGGCGGTCCCTTCGAATGGGCGACCAAGGCCGAGGACCGCTCCAAGCTCTGGCAGGCGCGCCATGACGCCTATTGGGCGGCGAAGGCGCTGCGGCCCGGCTTCGACTCGGTCGCGACCGATGTCTGCGTGCCGATCTCGCAACTGGCCGAATGCGTCGAGGAGACCAAGCGTGACATCGAGGCCTCCGGGCTGATCGCGCCGATCGCGGGCCATGTCGGCGACGGCAATTTCCACACGCAGCCGCTGGTCGATCTCAACGACAAGGCCGAGGTGGAGCGGGTCCAGGCCTTCATCGACAGGCTGGTGAAGCGCGCGCTGGCAATGGGCGGGACCTGCACGGGCGAGCACGGCGTCGGCCAGAAGAAGATGAAGTATCTCGAGCAGGAGCACGGGGCGGAAGCGCTCGCGGTCATGCGGACGCTGAAGCGTGCGCTCGACCCGCAGAACATCCTCAATCCCGGAAAAATCATCGTCCTGTGACATCGGCGCGGCTTGCGCTGCGGGCGCCCTTCGCGAAATGTCGTGATCCTGCCGCGACTTGCCGGCATGATCGCGGGCGGCCGCCGGTTCCGGGCCGGCGGCGCTACACCATTGCGACAGGGATAGAAAGCGGACGTTGCGTGAAAGCCTGACAGTTCTGGCCGGCCTGCTGGTGCTGGCGCTGCTGGCGGCCCTGATCGGCCCCGGCTTCGTCGACTGGCGCGTCTACCGGCCGCAGATCGAGACCAGGCTGAGCGAGGCGCTCGGAGTCGAGACGCAGATCGGCGGCGCCATCGGCCTGCGCCTGCTGCCTTCGCCGCGCATCTCGCTGGAGAACGTCCGGATCGGCGGCGGGGATGGCATGACCAGCGCGGCGGCCGCCGAGCAGGTGACCGTCGAACTGGCGCTGGCCGCGATGGCGCGCGGCGAATTCCGCTTCTCCGAAGCCGAGATCGACGGGGCCACGATCTCGCTTTCCCTCGACGATACCGGCGCGATCCGCCTGCCGGAGCGGACCGGCAAGGGCCTTCCGGCCGAGGCGCGGCTCGACAGGCTGCGGATCAGCCGTTCGGCCCTGATCTGGCGAGAGCCGGGCAAGCCGGCGGTCACGTTGACGCCCATCGCCGCGGAGGTTTCCGCCGTCAGCTTTGCAGGCCCCTGGCGCTTCGAGGGCGAGGTGGCCGGCGCATCCCTGCGCGTGATGACCGGCGAGATGGAGGAGAGCGGCAGACTGCGCGCCAAGGCCTTCCTCACCGGCGAGGATCTGCAGCTCAATTTCGACGGCTCCCTGATCCTGCCGACGGCGCCAGGGCGGATCGGCGTCGAGCTCGACGGCGCCTTCGGCCTGTCGCCTGGCGGGGCGGTCTCGCTGTCGGGCAGGGTGAAGGGCGGTGGCCGCCAACTCGACCTTGCCGGTCTCACGCTCGACCTCGCCGGCGGTGCGGCAAGGCTGGAGGGGGAGGGGCAATATCTGCCGGGAACCGGAGCTGGCTCGCTGGCGTTGCGCGCCCGCCGGCTCGATGCCGATGCACTGGCGGCGGCGCTGGCGGAACGCCAGGGCTTCGAGCGGGCGCTTACTGGCCTGCCGGGCGCTCTCGACATCGGCCTCGACCTCGACCAAGTCATCTGGCGCGGCGAGGATCTTTCGACATTCGCGCTGCGCGGGCGCCTGCATGACGGCGGATTAAGCGATGCTTCGGCCTCAGTCCGCGTGGCCGGCGCGTTGATCGGGGCGTCCGGCGGTCTGCGGGGCGAGGGAGCGTCGGGCCGCATCAATCTCAAGGCGGATGATGCGCGGCGCATCGCGCTGGTTCTGGCCAGGGCCGGATTGGACCCGGCCATGGCCGATTTCATCGCCGGGCTCGGGCGCATCGATGCCGATGCGGTCGGCTCCTGGGCGCCGGGGCGGATCGCGTTGCAGCGGCTGCTGGTTGCGGGTTCATCCGGCTTGCGGCTCGACGCGTCAGGGGAGGCTGGATCGGCCAAGCTCGCGGCCAAGGCTACGGTGAGCGGGCTCGCACTCGATACCCTGCCGCCGGGAACAAGCTTCAGCGGATTGTTCAGGCAGCCTGACATCGCGCTCGATCTGACGCTGGCCAATGCACGCTTTCGCAATGCTCCACCGGGCTCGGCCAGCCTCGATATCCGCCGAGAGGGCGATGCCTGGCGATTGAGCCGGCTCTCGGTCAACGGTTTCGGCGGCGTCAACGTCACCGGGGCCGGTTCGTTGCTGGCCGAGGGCGGGGAGATTTCGGGGCGGATCCGTGCGCCACGGGTCGAGACCCTGACGGCACTGGCCGGGCCGCTGCTGCCGGATGCGGCCGTGCAGGCGTTGATGCGGGCGGGCGAGGGGCTGGCGCGGCTGGACAGCGGCTTCCGCCTGACTCGGGCGGCTTCGGGCGAAACCGCGCTCTCGGCCGAGGGCAACGCGGCAGCCGGGAAGCTGACGATCAAGGGCGTGCTCGACCGCGCCGGAAACTGGAATCGCGCCACTCTGGGCTTCGACCTCGCCGACCGGCGGCAGGCCTTCACCGCGCTTGGCCTGCCCACGCCGATGCAGGGCGGAGCTGGCCGGCTCACGCTCGACATCGACAAAGGGCGCATGGTCGGCTCGCTGGCAGGGCCGGGTCTGTCCCTCGTGGTGGAGGATGGCGCCGGGGGGGCGCAGGTCTCGCTGCAAGCCGAAGGGCCGGCCCAGGTTCTGGCGGAGGGGCCGGCGCGGCTGCTGCCCGACGGGGTGCTCGACGCACATGCGCGACTGCAGGTGACTGGCGATGCGGTTCGGCTCGACGGTATCGCGGCCAATCTCGGTGGCATGGCAGCCAGCGGCTCGCTCACCTTGCCACGCGAGGGGCGCTACACCGGACGTTTCGCGATCCCCGCGGCGGATCTGCGCCAGCTGATCGCGACGGCGCTGGGACCGGCGCCGTCGGCCCCCGGGTCGATCTGGTCCACCGCACGGTTCGGGCGCGTCGGCGAGTTGCCGGAGCTCGACATCGCGGTCGAGGCCGGCACGCTCGCGGTCTTCGACGGCGGGGCGATCCGCAATGCCAGCTTCGCGTTGCGTTCGGATCAGGACGGGCTGCGGGTCGACGACATCAAGGGTACCTTTGGTGGGGGGCAGATCTCTGGCCGCCTCGGCCTGCGCCGGGATGGCGGGCTCGCTCAACTCAACGGGCGGCTGGCCCTGACCGCGATCGACATCGTGGAGATGACCAAGGGAGCCATCGGCGGCAAGGCTTCGGGGCAGGTCGAGTTCGGCGGATCGGGCGAGACGCCGGCACGCCTTATCGCGGGCCTGAGCGGAGCCGGCAGCCTGTCGCTCTCCGGCACGCGCCTCGCCCGTTTCGATCCGAACGCCTATGCCCGCATCATTGCCAATACGGGCGAGGATGCCTCCGAGAGCGATACCTCGCGACTGCAGGACCGGCTGGCCGAGGCTCTCGATCGCGATGCCTGGGCGCTCGGCGACGTAACCTTGCCGTTCACGCTGGCAGGCGGACTCATCCGGCTGCAGCCGTTCAGCTTCGAGCGCAACGGCTTGCGGGCGGAGGCGAGCGGCACCATTGATCTGCGCGCGCTCAATGCCGATCTCAGGCTCGCTCTCAAGCCCATCGGCGCGCTGCCGAAGGGGTGGCCCGGCGATGCCCCGCAGATCGGGATCGCCTGGCGTGGTCCGCTCTCGAACCTGCGGCGTGAGAGCGATGTCAGCGCGCTCTCGAACACGGTGGCGGCGCGGGCACTGGCGCGCGAGATCGAGCGCGTCGAGGCCTTCGAGGCGGATGCGCGCGAGCGGGCGGCGCATGCCCGGCGCCTGCGGGCCGAGCGCGAGATGCGTGAGAACGAGCGCAAGCTCAACGAATTCCTGAGGGGGCAGGAGGAGGCCCGCCTCGCCGAGGAGAAGCGGCAGGAAGAAGCGCGGCGTGCCGAGGAGCAGCGCAGGCAGGCCGAGGAGAAGCGGGCCGAGGAACTGCGCCGCGCGGAACAGGCGCGTGCCGATCAGGAGGCGCGCCGAAGGGCGGAGTTGGAGGAACGTGCGCGAGCCGCTGCGGAGCGGGCTGCCGTGCAAGCCGCTCCGCCGCAGCCGCAGTCACAGCCCGGCCCGCTCGTCCTGCCGGGCGCGCCGCGCGCCAGCTCTCCGGAAGGCGTCGTTCAGCAGCCGGCTCCGCCGTTGCAGATCCTGCCGGGCGCGCAGCCGCGCAATTGAGGGGCTTCAAACCCTTCGCGGGTTTGATTCCCGGCCTCTTCTCAAGCGGCTGAAGTAATCATGGCCCAGCGCTGCCTTGATGCTCAGCGGCGAGCCGCCGGTAATGAGAAAGCGCGTGCAAGCGCAGGGCCGAGGAGAGGTTGAGCTCGCCCCGGCGGGAATCGACTTCGACGACGAGGGCGGAAACCGGCTGGCCTTCGGTGGCGGCGATCTCCTTCAGTGCCTCCCAGAACTCGTCTTCCAGCGAGATACTGGTGCGATGGCCTGCTATGCTGAGCGAGCGCTTGCGCTCCGAACTCATGCCGGCTCCGGGTCCTTGTCGCCCTGCGCAAGCCTATGCCCGTCGATGTGGCGGGCGGCCTTGTCGCGCTCGGCCTCGGAGAGGCTGCGCTCGGCCTTGGTCCGGCCGAAGCTGATGCGGTTCTGCTCGGCCGCCTTATCCGCCTCCGTGCGCGCCTTCTGCTTGCGGGCGCGGCGGAGATTGATGATCTCGGCCATGAGCGCAGCTCCCTCAGCGCGGGCCGAGCATCTGCTCGGGCTTGACCGTCCTATCGAAGAGATCGGCGTCGACACCAGCCTTGAGCGCTTCCTCGCGCAGCGTCGTGCCGTTGTGGTGCGCGGCTTTGGCGATGTTCGCCGCCTTGTCATAGCCGATCGCCGGAGCCAGGGCGGTTACCAGCATGAGTGAGCGCGACAGCAGTTCCTTGAGCTGCGTCTCGTTGGCCTCGATGCCCTCCACGCAGTTGGTGCGGAAGCTTTCGGCCGCGTCGGCCAGCAGCCGGACCGACTGCAGGAAGGCGGCGGCGATGACCGGCTTGAAGACGTTGAGCTCGAAATGGCCCTGGCTTGCGGCGAAGCCGATCGTCGCCTGGTTGCCGTGGACCTGGGTCGCGACCATGGTCAGAGCCTCGGCCTGAGTCGGGTTGACCTTGCCGGGCATGATCGAGGAGCCGGGTTCGTTCTCCGGCAGGCTGATCTCGCCGAGACCGGAGCGCGGGCCGGAGCCCATCAGGCGGATGTCGTTGGCGATCTTGAACAGGTCGGAAGCGAGCGCAGCCAGCGAGCCATGGGCGGCAGCGAGTGCGCCGTGGCTTGCCAGCGCCTCGAACTTGTTCTCGGCCGTGCGGAAGGGCAGGCCGGTCAGCGTCGCGACCTCCTTGGCGAAGAGCACGGCGAAATCGGGATGGGTATTGAGGCCGGTGCCCACGGCTGTGCCGCCCTGCGCCAGCGCGTAGAGCCCGCCGAGCGCGGCTTCGATCCGGCCGATGCCGAGATGGAGCTGCATCGCATAGCCGGAGAATTCCTGGCCGAGCGTGACGGGCGTGGCATCCTGCAGATGGGTGCGACCGATCTTGACGAGATGCCTGAAGGCCTCGGCCTTGGCGTTCAGCGCCTTTTCGAGGTTGCGCAGGGCCGGGAGCAGCTTGCGCGTGATCTCGAGCACGGCCGCGATATGCATCGCAGTCGGGAAGGCATCGTTCGAGGACTGGCCGCGATTGACGTGGTCGTTGGGATGGACCGGGCTCTTGGCGCCAAGGCCGGCACCGAGCAGCTCGTTTGCCCGGTTCGCCAGCACCTCGTTGGCGTTCATGTTGGACTGGGTGCCGGAGCCGGTCTGCCATATCACCAGCGGAAAATGGCTGTCGAACTTGCCGGCGAGCGCTTCGTCTGCGGCCTGGCCGATGGCGCCGGCAACGCGCTGGTCGAGCAGCCCGAGCCGGGCGTTGACATGAGCCGCCGCCTTCTTGACCAGCACGAGGGCATGAACCAGCGGCAGCGGCATGCGCTCACGCTCGCCGCCGATCCGGAAATTCTCCAGAGAGCGCTGCGTCTGCGCGCCCCAATACCGGTCCGCAGGCACAGCGATGGGGCCGAAGGAATCGGTTTCGGTGCGCGTCTCGGTCATGGGAAGGTCCGTCAGGTCTTCTTGCGGAAGGAATCGAGGCTGACGACTTCGGCGCCGCTCTTGCCGTCGTCATCGGTTTCGCCGATCGCCGCGTCGCTGCCCTTGTCCGCGTCCTCTGCCGCCGAGGCCCGCGTCTTCAGCGCGGGCACGCCGGTCGGCACGACCTTGGTGGGAACGGGAGCGGGGGCAGCAACCGACTCGGACTGCGGGGCACCTGCCTCCTCCGGCTCGCCCTGCGTCTCGAACTTCAGGCCGAACTGCACGGAGGGGTCGAAGAAGGTCGTCACCGCATCGAAGGGGATGAGCAGCCGCTCCGGCACACCCGAAAAGGACAGGCCGACCTCGAAGGCATGGTCGCTGACGCTGAGGTCCCAGAACTGGTGCTGGAGGACGATCGTCATCTCGTCCGGGTGCTTCTCGCGCAGGCGCTGCGACAAGCGCACACCGGGCGCCCCGGTCCGGAAGGTGACGTAGAAATGATGCTCGCCGGGCAGGCCGTCCCGCGCCGCCTCCGTCAGGATCTTGCGGACGACGCCCTTCAGCGCTTCCTGCACCATCAGATCGTAACGAAGAACATCTTTGGACATCGGGTGCGTTTTTCCGCTTGCTGCTCCGGCGGGAACAGCCGGCAGGCCAGAATGAAAGTGGAGGCTTCTGTTGCCAGGCGCCTCCGGGCCCCGCCTTACGCGGCTAAGCGCAAGGGCTTTGGTTTGGGAACCAGCACCGCTTACGCGGCGACAGCAACCCGAGCATTGTTGTCGTTGGCAACTATGCTTTGGCCCGATAACGGCGGAACCATGCCGAGCAAAAGGACAACTTTTACACCCTCGTCGATCCTATTTCGCCCCCGCCAAAACCCTGAAAGATCAGGGCTTTGGTGGAGGCGCCGGGTACTGCCCCCGGGTCCGAAAGGCTTATTCCGAAATCCGTTTATCGCCATAGCCGCTCTTGCGAGTGGCAATGACGAATATAGGCGCAGCAGCGGCGCGGGGAAAGAGTGCTGAGCCGATTTCGACAGGCAATGCGGCATTCGGGCCTCAATCGAGAATGCGACCATTTCTAATGTCGATGTCGAGGATCATCTCGTCGTCGTCGACGCTGCGGCCGGATATCTCCCAGCGGTCGTCGGCGCGGGTTATTTCCTCGACATGGACGAGGCCGGCGCTCCAGGCGATGTTCCGGGCTTCGCTTTCCGAAATGATGGCATCCACTTCCCGCGCATGCCCGGCCACCGCGATGAGACCGTTCAGCGCGAGCGCGACCAGCAAGCCGGTTCCGGTCGTTTTCATCCACATCGACATATTCCCCACGAATCAGGCCGCGATGAGCGGCCCGGATTGAGGCGGGTTTGCGGATGCGGACGTTCACGGCCAGTCGCAATGGCGTGAGCCCTGGCGCATCTCTGCGTCTCCTTCCGGCGCGAAAATGCTCCAACTCCTTATCCGATCGCATTTTCTTCACGCGCGCCGGTGTCGCGCTCAAGAATGCGCTAGCTGCGTTCCGCCTTGACGGAGGCCGGACGCTCGCGCTCCATCTTGATGACGACACCGTCACTGGCGCGCAGGCCAATCTCGATTTCGGCGCCCGTGCTGTCCCGCCCCTCGACCTTATCAAGCGTCCTTGTCGAGTTTGGCCTCCTCGACGCGGACGAAGCCGTTCTCGGGGGCGATTCGCCTGGCCTCGTCCATCGAGACTGGGGGCGGCGCGGGGTCGATCGTCTCGGGCGCCTGGGCGTGGCCCGCATAGCCCAGGAGCCAGAACGGGCCGGAGACGGCGAGCGCCAGGAACGATCTACGCGAAAGCATGGAAATGTCTCCCTCTGGCGTTCCGGAGACGGCAACCGGGGGCCTCTGGCATCGTTCCTGCCGTCGGCCGGCGGGAGTGCATGCAAAGGCTGGGGATGTCCGCAGCGACAAGGGGGGCCAAGGCGCCGCAGAGCCGCTATGTTCGTCCGCCTTCAACTGTGAAGTAGGACTTCGCGAGAGGATGAGGGTTGCTGCGACAATGGTCGCGCAATTTCAGGAGGCAGGAATGACCAGGCGGCACCCGGAATACCAGTATCTCGACCTTCTTTCCGACGTGCTGGAGCGGGGCGACGAGCGGCTGGATCGTACCGGCGTCGGCACGCGGTCCATCTTCGGCGCCATGGCTCGATTTGACCTGTCGGATGGGACGGTACCCATTCTTACAACCAAGCGAGTCTTCTGGAAGACTGCGGTGAAAGAGATGCTCTGGTTTCTGACCGGGCAGACCAACATTCAGCCGCTGATCCGCGAGAATGTACGAATCTGGACCGACTGGCCGCTCGCCACCTACCGTCGCGAAACCGGCACGGACATCAGCCAGTCCGAATTCGAGAAGCGCATCGCGGAGGATGATGCATTTGCCGCGCGTTGGGGCGATCTGGGTCCCGTCTATGGCAAGCAATGGCGGCGCTGGTTGGGCGCTGATGGTCGCGAACACGACCAGATCGCGGATCTGATCAGCACTCTACGGAACAATCCGTCCAGCCGCCGAATGCTATTTCACGGTTGGAACGTGGCCGAGCTAAGTCAAATGGCCTTACCGCCTTGCCATATGGTCTATCAATACCACGTCACTTCCGATGGGCGGCTGAATTCTCTTTGCTTCCAAAGGTCAGCAGATCTGCTCCTTGGAGTAGGGTTCAACTGGGTGAACTGTTGCGCCCTTCAAATGATGATTGCGCAACAGGCGGGATTAAAGCTGGGCGACTTTGTCTGGTTTGGGGGAGACGTTCATCTCTACCTCAATCATCTCGGCCAGGCCCGGGAGCAATTGAGCCGTGATCCGCGTCCGTTCCCGAAAATGCGTCTGGTGCGGCAGGCAGCCAGCATCGACGACTATCGGATCGAGGACTTTGAAGTGGAGGGCTATTTGCCTCACGCCGTCATCAAGGCGGACGTCGCGGTCTGAGCCTAGCTACCGCGGACCAACTTGAGACGATCCGACCGTCCGGCAAAGGCGCGAACGGCCGCCTGGGCGGATGCCGTGATGGGTGCTTGTTCCTGCTGAGCGATCGCAGAAAGGCGCAAACCTGAGCTCGGGGTCTTGCCGCCCGCCGCAACTCGCCACGATCGATGCGCCGCAAACTTTCTCGCGGCCGCCTGCGTCGCGGCTGCCGTTACCTTCTGGCTGTGATCAACGAGTCCTGAGCCCCCGCGGCCGTTTGCGCGCCTCGGTATCGCACGACCTCACCCAGCGCCGGGAGATACCAGACTGGACTCAACATTAGAATGTTTCTAAAGAGTGTCGAGAACTCCTGTTTGTTGGTGACGTCTTGCCCGCGTTCTTCTCGCTCTTTCGGCCTGCCCGGCGACGGTTCGATGACCTCAGCCCGCAGGAGGTCCTTTCCCTCGCGATTCTCGCCGAGGAGGAAGACGGCCGCATCTACGCAGCCTACGCGGCAAATCTGGGCGAGCGGTATCCAGCTTCGGCTGCGATGTTCGATGCGATGGCGGCGGAAGAAAATGAGCACCGTCGCAGTTTGCTCGACCTCTATGTGCGCCGGTTCGGATCCACGGTCATTCCCATTCGTCGCGAGCACGTCGAAGGCTTCTATGCGCGGCGGCCGCTATGGCTGGTAAAATCGCTGCCGCTGGAGCGCGCCCGGGCGGAAGCCGCAGATATGGAGCGGCAGGCGGAAGCCTTCTACCGGCTGGCCGCATCCCGCAGCTCCGATGCAGAAACACGCAAGCTGCTGGGAGATCTTGCCGCCGCCGAGGCGAAGCATGAGCGGACGGCACTGGCTCTCGAAGACAGCCTGACGAGCGGCGACGAAGGGAAGACTGAAGCGGAGCACGCCAAGCGTCAGTTTGTCCTGACATGGGTCCAGCCTGGCCTCGCCGGACTGATGGACGGCTCGGTCTCGACGTTGGCGCCGATCTTCGCGACCGCGTTCGC
This sequence comes from Allobosea sp. 05L423, assembly GCF_056397745.1. Taxonomy (NCBI): domain Bacteria; kingdom Pseudomonadati; phylum Pseudomonadota; class Alphaproteobacteria; order Hyphomicrobiales; family Alloboseaceae; genus Allobosea; species Allobosea sp. 05L423. The sequence goes on from NZ_JBFTOA010000001.1 coordinate 411,598, forward strand.
GACACAGAACACGTGGACGACATTCTTGATCGGCCTGTCTGCTTCGGTCGGTGCTGGTATCTCGATGGGCTTCACAGAAGCAGCCCACGACGACGGCAAGCTCTCGGGACGCGGACCGCCGTGGAAGCGCGGCGTCGCTTCCGGCGTCATGACAGCGTTGGGCGGACTCGGGCATGCATTGCCCTACCTCATCCCTCAATTCTGGACCGCTACGATCATCGCGCTCTGTGTCGTTTTCGTCGAACTCTGGGCGATTGTCTGGATCCAAAATCGCTACATGGAGACGCCGATCGGCCGAGCCATGTTCCAGATCATTCTGGGCGGTCTGCTTGTTCTGGCGACCGGCATCCTCATCGGCGGCGCGTGAAGAACAAACGGAACCACCATGCAGCATAATTCCGACCTGACGCGGTATGACTCGACTACCATCGCTCTGCATTGGCTGACAGCTGCGCTTGTGCTGCTTTTGTGGCTCATGGCTCAAAGCGAAGCTCTGCTGCCGCGTGAATGGCGTCATGGCATGTGGTCCATCCACATCGCGGCCGGGGTGGGGCTGATATTGGTCTATGGCGTTCGAGTTCGGTGGCGCGTGTCATCAGGCCGCCGTCTTCCCTCCATCAATACGGGTGTTCTCCGGATAGCCGAGCAGGCCGTGCACTGGCTCCTATATGCCGTTCTGGCGGTCACCCTGGTTCTCGGCGTCGTCAATGTGGCAGCCAGAGGATGGGACCTGTTCGGCTTGGTCCAAATACCGTCCTTTGCAGCTGATGACCGCGCTCTGCGTCGCTCGATCAACGGCTGGCACGAACTCGCCGCCAACGCGTTGATCTGCTTGGCGGCGTTTCATGCGGTGGCCGCATTGTGGCACCACTATGCCTACAAGGATGGCGTGCTGAAGCGAATTTGGTTCACAAGCGGCGGAATGTCCGCTTCCCAGCGACCGCCCGGCGGCCATTAATGTGAAGGGTTTTGGCCCGGCCCATGCGGCGGCATGGTGCCGGGAGTGCCTGCCCACGAGGACTTCAACGAGCATCTGTTCCGCAGGCTATGGACTTATCGAAGAACCGCTGACCGAGCGCCGCCCGGGAGTTTCGAAGACCGTACGCCGTACGGTGCTCAAGGGACCAAGCGAGAACAGATTCCAGCTATCAAAAAAGGCGGAAGCAGCGGCGAGATCATAGTCAGCGTCCGTTTGTGCGCGCCGAAAGCAGCGCGGGGCCATCAGCGCGTCTCTCGTCGGTTTTGACGCAAATCAAACGGAACACCCTGGCACCGTGCAAAGTTCAGTTGTGCTGCTGAGCCCGGCGCTTCGGAGCGTCACGGAATCGCAGGTGGTCGCGCTCGTGGACGGGGGCGATAGCCAAAGCCGTCATACGCGTTGCCTCGGCCGAAGCTGCGATGATGCGAGAAAGGCCTGGTCATGTCGGACACGCAAGGCGCGGTGATTGACACGGTCCGCCTCTGCAAGGCGTTTGACCGGAACATGGTCGTGAACAATGTCGATCTCACCGTGAATCACGGCGAGATTTTCGGCCTGATCGGGCCGAATGGCGCCGGTAAATCCACACTTATCAAAATGTTGACCACGCTGTTGCCGCCAACCGGCGGAGATGCGTCGGTCGCGGGTTGCGATCTCCGCAAAGAGCCGCAGCGGCTGCGATCGCGTATCGGTTATGTCCCGCAACTCCTGTCGGCGGACGGCGCGCTGACGGGCTACGAGAACCTGTTGCTGTCGGCTCGGCTCTATCTCATCCCCCGAAAGGAGCGCGCCGCACGGATCGCCGAAGCTCTTTCGATGATTGGGCTAGCCGATGCGGAGGACCGTCTGGCGCAGCACTATTCCGGCGGCATGCTGCGGCGCCTCGAAATCGCCCAGAGCACGCTGCACAGGCCCGCGCTCGTGATCATGGACGAGCCCACCGTGGGGCTCGACCCCGTCGCGCGCAATGCGATCTGGGACCATATCCGCGATTTGAGGCAGCGTTTCGAGACGACGATCCTGATTACGACACATGTGATGGAGGAGGTCGAGGAGCTCTGCGATCGCGTCGGGATCTTGCACCGCGGGCGGCTCGAAAAGGTCGGAACCCCGGCGCAGCTCAAAGCCGAAATCGGTCCGACAGCGACGCTCGATGATGTCTTCGCTGCCATAGCCGGGCATGACATCGAAACAGGAGGCGACTATGGAGATGCGCGTCAATCGCGCCGCAGCGCCATCGGACGAAACTAGCGCCGGTCTGGCCGGGATCGCGGGTTTCTTCACCCAGATCCATGCGGTCGCGGATGCGGAGTTCCGCAAACTCAGGCATGATCCCAGCGAAATCCTGACCCGGGCCATCCAGCCGGTGATCTGGCTTTTGCTGTTTGGCGAGGTCATGGCGCAAGTGCGCGGACTTGCTACTGGCAATGTCCGCTATCTCGACTTTCTGGCACCGGGCATCCTGGCTCAGAGCGTGCTGTTCGCCGCCATCTTCTACGGCATAGCGGCGATCTGGGAGCGGGATCTGGGCGTCCTGCATCGCTACATGGTGAGCCCGGCACCGCGCAGCGCGCTGGTGCTGGGGAAGGCTACCGCAGCCGGTATACGTGGGCTTGCGCAGGCGGCGGTGGTCTATCTGCTTGCCTGGCTTCTCGGGATCGCGATCGATTTCAATCCGCTCAATCTTCTGGCGGTTGCAGGGCTGATCGCGCTGGGGTCGGCCCTCTTCTCGACTTTCTCGCTCATCATCGCCTGCATCGTGAAGACACGTGAGCGTTTCATGGGTATCGGCCAGGTGCTGACCATGCCGATCTTCTTCGCCAGCAATGCGATCTATCCGATCGAGATCATGCCCGGCTGGTTGAAGGCGGTTTCCCTGGCAAATCCGCTGACCTATCAGGTTGACGCGCTGCGGGCGCTGATGCTCGTCGGAGGCCAAAGCCGTTACGGACTGCCTGTCGACTGTGCCGTGCTGCTGGCAACGACCGCTGTTCTCGTCGCCATCGCAGCACGCATGTACCCCCGTCTCACGACGTAACGGCAGGAGGCATCCATGGCATTCCCGCGATCTCGGAGGTTCCGCGTGAGGCGTGGCGCCTCAATGCCGCATCCGGCGAGTTCCGGCGGATTCCTCAGGCCGTCCAGCCAACTTCTTCGATCATGGACGAATGTGCCGCGCCGGTCGTGCACGCGACGGGCAGGGCCGGGATCGCAAAATGAATGATCGCAATCGCGCTGACATGATGCAGGGGGTGGCTGCGGACGAGGCGGCGGGTGCGAGCGCCGCTTCGAAGCCGGAGGCCACGCCTCCTCGCGAAGGAGCCGCCGTAGATGCTGCTTCGGCCTCTCCGGGCAGGCGATTCATCGCGCTGCTGGGTCCGGGGCTGGTGACCGGCGCTGCCGATGATGATCCCAGCGGAATTGCGACCTACAGTCAGGTCGGCGCACAGTTCGGCTACGGCCTCGCCTGGACAATGCTGTTCAGCTTTCCCCTGATGGTCGCCATTCAGGCGATCAGCGCGCGGATCGGCTCGGTGACCGGCCGCGGCATCGCCAGCAATCTGCGGCGGCACTACTCGCCCTGGCTGCTGCGCAGCGTGCTGTTGTTGCTCGTCGTCGCCAATGTCTTCAACCTCGGCGCCGATCTGGGCGCGATGGGTTCTGCGCTCAAGCTTCTGATCGGCGGCTCGCAGCACCTCTATACTGTCGGGTTCGCCGTTCTCTCTGTACTGCTGCAAGCCTATATGAGCTATGAGCGCTATGCTGCCGTGCTGAAATGGGCGACGCTCTCGCTCTTCGCCTATGTCGCCGTCGTCTTCATATCCGGCGTACCGCTCGCTGCCGCGCTGCGCGGCGCCTTCGTTCCGCACCTGACTTTCGATAGCGCCCATGCCATGGCGCTGGTTGCCGTGCTCGGGACCACCATCAGCCCCTACCTCTTTTTTTGGCAGGCGGGCCAGGAGGTCGAGGAACTGCATCGGCGTCACATCAAGCCGTTGTTCGTTTCCCCCAAGGATGCGGGCGGGGAGCTGACGCGCATCAGGATCGACACTCTGGTCGGCATGGGCGTTTCCAACACGATCGCCTTGTTCATCATTCTCGCCACGGCCGCCACGCTCAACGCCCACGGCATCACCGATATCCAGACTTCGGCGCAGGCGGCAGAGGCGCTCCGCCCCATCGCGGGAGCCTATACCTTTGCACTCTTTACCACCGGCATCATCGCGACCGGGATGCTCGCCATTCCCGTTCTCGCCGGCTCTGTCGCCTATGCCACGAGTGAGACGTTTCGCTGGCCCGAGGGGCTGGACCATCGCCCTCGGGAAGCAAAAGCCTTCTATGCGACAATCGCCGTCGCTACGGTCGCCGGTCTCGGCCTCAACTTCGCCGGCATCGACGAGGTCAAGGCGCTTTACTGGAGTGCCGTACTCAATGGGGTGCTTGCGGCTCCATTGATGGTGGTGATCATGCTGATCGCTACAAACCGGCGCGTGATGGGGCGTCTGGTTCTGCCGCGCGCCCTCGTTGCAGGTGGTTGGATCGCGACAGCGGTGATGGCGATCGCAAGTGCGGGTTTTCTTCTGCTTTGAATTTTATGTTGAGAATTATCTCAAATGACTCAATGTCTTCGGCAATTTTGAAAGTTATGCGCCGGGTCGCCAAAGTTTTATTCCCGAATAAAGTTGCCTGAAGTTCGCGGATGTATGTGTCTGTATTGCGTGTGAATTCTATATATTAGGCGTTAATATCCTCAATATCGCCTGAATACACTTGTTCCAATAAGATGATTGAGCATTGAGATTGTATCTCTTCTCGAAGGGGTGCCGATTGATGCCCTTTTGGCCGCGACCGCGAGCTGTGCGGGCCTCCCGGCATTTCACTCCCGAAAACGCTGCACTCCACCCGTTGCATGTCATTCCGGATATGCTAAAAGCAGAATCGATTATTTGATCAAACGAGCACTCATAGGAAGCCCATGGGCCGGCGAGCGATCTACTCGGGTTCGAAGTTTGAGGAGCTGGCCGGCTATTCGCGCGCGCTCGTCGACGGGGACTGGATCTTCGTGTCGGGGACGGCTGGCTATGATCCGGTGAGCGGGGCCTTTCCGGCCTTGGCCGAGGATCAGGCCCGCCGTGCCTTGCAGACAATCGCGGAAGCGTTGGCGCAGGCCGATGCGTCCCTCGCCGATATCGTGTCGGTGCGCGTCTACCTCGCCGAGCGCGGCGATGTTCTCGCCGTATCCAAAGTCCTCGGTGAACAGTTTGTCGATCCGCGGCCGACCAATACGACGATCCTCTGCGGTTTTCCGGTCGAGGAGATCAAGGTCGAGATCGAGGCGGTTGCGCGGCGGGCTCAGGCGAGCGCCGTCGCATCCGAGGAGGCCGGACGATGAAGCGCGTTGCCCAGCGGATTTCGGGAACGCCGAAGAAATCCTTCGGCATGTACCAGAAGGCGGCGGCGCTGCGCGGTGCCGGCCATGATCTGATTCATCTGGAATTGGGGCGGCCGGCAGCGGACACGCCGGAGCACATCAAGCGGGCCACGATCGACGCCTTGCTCGCTGGTGATGTCCACTACAGCGACTTGCCCGGAACGGCGCGGTTGCGGAATGTCCTCGCGGAGAAGCTGCAAGCGCGCAACGGCATCGCGGCCGAGCCCGAGACCGTTCTCGTCACGAACGGGCTGACGCATGCGGCCTTCGCCGTCTTCATGGCGCTTCTCGACCAGGGCGACGAGGTCATCCTGATCGATCCCCATTACCCGCAGCATATCGGCAAGATCGAGCTCGCCGGAGCCAAGCCCGTCTTCGCGGCGCTCGACCCGGCCGATGATTTCAGGCTCGCGCCGGAGCGCATCGAAAGCCGGATCACGAGCCGGACGCGAATGATCGTGCTCGTCAATCCGGTAAACCCGACGGGGCGGGTGTTCACGCGGGCCGAGCTCGAGGGGCTCGCGGAACTCGCGCGCCGGCACGACCTGCTGGTCTTCGCCGACGAGGTGTATGAGGACATCGTCTATGACGGGGCGGAGCACTGCAGCATCGCTTCGCTTCCCGGCATGGCCGAGCGGACCTTCTCGGCCTTCGCCTTCACCAAGTCCTTCGCGATGGACGGCTGGCGCATCGGCTATCTCGCCGCGCCCGCCTGGGCCATGGCCGGACTGCTCAAGATCACGGCGAACGACGTCACGCATGTGAACACGTTCATCCAGGCCGGCGCCCATGCGGCGATCACCGGGCCGGGCGACGTTCTCGCCGCGCTGGTCGAGGAGGATCGCCGCAAACGCGATTTCGTGGTGCAGCGGCTGAACCAGATGCCGGGCGTGCGATGTGCCCTGCCGCAAGGCGCCATCTATGCGTTTCCCGACATCTCGGGCACCGGCCTGCCATCCCAGCTTCTCGCCGATATGATCCTCGAGCAGGCCCATGTCGTCGTCGAAGCCGGCAGCTTCTATGGCGCGGCGGGCGAGGGACATCTGCGCATCTGCTTCGGCTCGGAGGGCTTCGCGAGACTGGAAGAGGGCATGGATCGCCTGAGCAGCTTCTTCAATCGGCTGTGATCCGGGCGATGACTGCCAGAAAGCGACCTTTCACCATTCGGGGCGGCATGACGAGATGAGCGACGTCATCCTTGCAACCCGCGGCCTCTCCCGCAGCTTCGGCGCCTTGCGCGCCGTCGACGACGTCACCTTCTCCATCGCGAATGGCGGCATCACCGGGCTCATCGGCCCGAATGGCGCCGGCAAAAGCACGCTCTTCGGCTTGATCGCAGGCGAGGTCAGGCCGAGCTCGGGAGAAATCACCTTTGCCGGCCGGCCGATTACGGGTTTTCGACCGGATCGGATCTTCCGCGAGGGGTTGGCCCGCACCTTCCAGATTCCGCGCCCCTTCCCGCAGATGACGGTGCTCGAAAACGTCATGCTGGCCCCCGTCGCGCAGGCCGGGGAGCGCTTCTGGAACAACTGGTTTCGGCCGTCGCTCGTTCGCGAGGAGGAGCGACGCTGCCGCGAGCGCGCCATGGAGGTGCTCGGCTTCACGGGGCTGGCCGCCAAGGCGCAGGACCCCGCGGGCGTGCTTTCGGGCGGTCAGCAGAAGCTGCTCGAACTTGCGCGGGTGATGATGGTGGAGCCGCGGCTGATCCTGCTCGATGAGCCGGCGGCCGGCGTCAATCCGGCGCTGCTGGAGACGCTGATCGAGAAGATCGTGGCACTGAACGCGAGGGGGATCGGCTTCCTCATCGTCGAGCACAACATGGACATGGTGATGCGGATCTGCGGATCGATCATCGTCATGGCGCAAGGGCAGCTGATTTTCTCGGGCAGTCCGCAGGACGTCGTCCGCGAACAGCGTGTGGTCGACGCCTATCTGGGCGATGTGACGGAGCTGGCGCTGTGAGCGGGCCGCTTCTCGTCACCCGCAACCTGCGCGCCAGCTATCGCCGCGGTCTGCCGATCGTCCACGACATTTCGGTCGATGTCGCCGCTGGCGAACTCGTCACCCTCGTCGGTCCCAACGGCGCCGGCAAGTCGACCTTCATGAAGGCGCTCGCCGGGCTCGTCATGATCGAAGGGGGCACCATCCATCTCGACGATCATGACATCACCGGACGATCGACCCACGCGATCATCGCGGCCGGTGTCGGCTTCGTACCCCAGACCGGCAATGTCTTCGCCACGCTTTCGATCGAGGACAATCTGATCGCAGGCGGGCACATCCTTCCCAAGGCACTGCTGCGCGAGCGGCTCGCGCGCGCCTTCGAGCGGTTCCCCGCGCTCGCCGGCCATCGGCGTTCGGCCGCCAACGTCCTGTCGGGCGGTCAACGCCAGATGCTGGCGGTGGCCCGCGCCCTGATGACCGAGCCGCGGCTGATCATGCTCGACGAGCCGACGGCGGGGCTTGCGCCGAAGATCGTCCAGGAGGTTCTGGCCGATCTGCGCGCGCTGGCGGATAGCGGCGTCGCCGTGCTGATGGTCGAACAGAATGCGAAAGCGGCTCTGCGCGTCTCCGACAGGGGCTACGTCCTGGTCGAGGGTCGCAACCACATGGCGGGTACCGCGCGCGATCTGCTCGATGACGCCGCGATCGCCGAAGCCTTCCTCGGATCCCGGAGAGCGCCATGATCGGCCAGGCGATTGTGGACGGCCTCCTGACAGGCGGCATTCTGGCGCTCGGCGCGATCGGCTATTCGCTGAGCGCGCAAATCCTCAAATTCGCGAACTTCGCCCATGCCGAGATGCTGACGGTCGGCGCCTATCTCGCGCTGGCACTGGTGAGCCTGATGGGAACGGCCGAGCCGATCGGCCCCCTGTCCTTCGGCCTGCCGCTGATCGCGGCGACGGTGCTCGCGGGCATCGGCACCGGGCTGGTCGCGATCGCGGTCGACAGGCTCGTCTTCAGCCGGCTGCGCTCGCGGCGGGCCGCGGCTCTCACGCTGGTCTTCGCCAGCTTCGGCGTCGCGCTGATGCTGCGTAATCTGGTCCTGCTGCTATGGGGACCGGACGCGCATTACTACAGCCAGGAGCTTCAGATCGCGGTCGAGATCCTGCCCGACGTCCGTCTGATGCCGGATCATGTCTTCGTGCTGGCCCTGACCTTCGTCCTCGTGCTCTCGCTGCACCTCTTCCTGCAGTCGAGCCGCGTCGGCATCGCGATGCGCGCGATGGCGGACAGCCCGGCGCTGTCGCAGGCCTGCGGCATCGATACGGCGAGTGTCATTCGCTGGACCTGGCTATTGGCCGGCATGCTGGCGGCCTGCGCCGGCGTCTTCACCGGACTCACCGTCCAGATCCGGCCGGAGCTCGGCTTCAACATGCTGCTCGCGGTCCTGACCGCGGCTGTGCTCGGCGGGTCCGGCAGCCTTTTCGGTGCCGTCGTCGGCGGGCTGATCGTCGGGCTGGCCGAGAGCCTCTCCGTTCTGGTCATTCCCGCAAGCTTCAAGCCTGCGGTGCCGTTCCTGCTGCTCCTGCTCGTGCTGTATCTCCGGCCGCAGGGGCTCTTCGCCAAGTCGACACGCGCGTGAGGGCGGAATGATCGGTCTGTTATCCTATCTCGTCTTTTTCACGAGCGTCGCGTTGATCTTCGCGGTGGTCGTGCTGGGTCTCAATTTGCAGTGGGGCTCCCCCGGCCTCTTCAACGCCGGTATCGTCGGCTTCTATGCGATCGGCGCCTATGCCTTCGCCATCCTGACTGCGCCGCCACGCCCTGAGCTCATCGGCAACTTCGGGCTTCCCTGGCTGGTCGGGCTGGCAGGTGCGATGGTCGCCTCGGCCTTCGCAGCGCTGATCATCGGCCTGGCCACGCTCAAGCTGCGCGACGACTATCTCGCGATCGCGACCTTCGGCATCGCCTCGACGATCCAGCTCCTCGCCCTGAACGCCGAGCCGCTGACCGGCGGCGCGATGGGCGTCGCATCGATCCCCAACCCCGCCCGCGGCCTGTCCGGCTCGCCCATCGTCAACAATCTCTGCTATCTCGGGCTGGTTCTGGTGATCGTCGCGCTGGTCTATGGCGGCCTGCAGAAGATCGTCGCGTCGCCTTGGGGGCGCGTGCTGAAGGCAATCCGAGAGGACGAGATCGCCGCGCAGACGCTCGGCAAGGATGTCAGCCTTTTCCGGCTCCAGGCCTTCGTGCTGGGGTCGATGCTGATGGGGCTCGGCGGCGCGCTCTATGTCGGCTTCGTCGGCTTCGTCAGCCCCTCCGACTTCATGCCGATCCTGACCTTCCAGATCTGGACGATGCTGATCATCGGCGGGAGCGGCAACAACAAGGGCGCGATCCTGGGCGCGATCCTGGTCTGGGCGCTATGGACCCTGATCGGCGCCGCGACAGCCCAGTTGGTTCCCGCGCAATATCAGGCCTATGGCGGCGCGCTCCAGTCTGTGGTCATCGGCCTCATCCTCGTGCTGACGCTGCTGCTGCGCCCTCGCGGCCTGATCGGCGAACGAAGCACGACGTCCCGTCACGCCGCCTGATGGAGGCCAGCCGCGACGCGATCGCGGCTCAGCTCCCTTTCTTGCGCTTCGGCGGTGAATTCTCGACCTCGTCGCGACACAGCCGGCGCAGGAGATCCTGCGTCGTCTCGATGTCGCCCTTCACCGCCTTGGCGGCCGCGCGCGCATCGCCGGCCTCGATCGCCGCCACGAGGTCGCGATGATGGGAGCTAGGCCTGTAGCTGTCGGACACGAGCAGGGGCTCGATATAGTTCGACAGCATGCGCATATAGGGGCCGAAGCGCAGCCAGAGCGTCTGGATGAACTGCACCACCACGGGCGAGCCGCAGCTGTCGTAGACGGCGAAGTGGAATTCCTGGTTCCGGCCGAGCATCTTGGCGAGGTTGCGCTCGGCCGTGGCGGCCTCATGCTCCAGCATCAGCGCGGCGAAGCGCTTGCGGTCTTCCGCCGTGCTGCGCTCGGTGGCGAGCTTCGCGGCAAGCGTCTCCAGCGCGATGCGCGTGAGGCACAGATCGTTCAGGCCGGCGAGGCTGACGGTAGGCACCTTGGCCGATCCGTTGGCGACCACGACGAGCGCATTCTCCGCGGTCAGGCGACGCAGTGCTTCGCGCACCGGCATGTGGCTCGTCTGGAACGTCTCCGCCAGAAAGGCGATCGTCAGCGTCTGCCCGGGTTCGAAATGTCCGGACATCAGTGCATGCCGCAGCTGCCTGTAGACTCCGTCCTGGATCGTCGAGCGCGACGAGACCGGCTCAAGGAAATCGATGGCCATTCCAGATCACTTTTTGATCAAACGATGCTTCGATTTGCAGCATAGGACGCTAGCCATGCCGGGACAAGCCGTCGCTTGGCTCCCGAGCGCGCGAAGGCTCGCTTCGCTGCGTTCGGATTAGAGATGAAAGCCAAAGTCGAACGGCGACTCTCGCGCACAAAACCGCATAAATATCAGGCTGATATCATACTTCCAGAGGGTGCGTGGCGGCCGCTTTACCCCATGGCGTTTGTGTGCTCTTATGATCAAATGATGCAAGATCATCTCTGGTAACCCGACGCGTCCGGAGGGCCGTCGGGAAGCCGTTTCGACCAAGGCATAAAAGAGGGGAAAGCCATGTCGAGCATAATCAGGAGCCTGCTGCTCGCCTGCGCGGTAGGCGCTGCCGGGTCAGCGCTGGCGCCGTCGCAGGTTCTGGCTCAGAGCGTGTCCTGCCCGGTCAAGATCGGCGGCGTCCTGTCGCTCACAGGATCGATGGGAGCGGTGGGCAAGAACATCGCCAACAGCGCCCAACTCGCCGTGCAGCACATCAATGCCGGCGGCGGCGTCAAGGGATGCCAGGTGCAGCTTGTGCTGCGGGACGATCAGGGGCAGCCCAATGTCGGCGTCGACGCCGCCAAGTTCCTCGTGGAGGTCGAGCGGGTCGCGGCGCTGACCGCGGCGATCTCCAGCGGCGTCACCATTCCCGTCCTGACCTCGGTTGCGGTGCCGTCCAAGATTCCGCAGATCGCCTGCTGCTCGTCCGCGCCGATCCTCACGACGATGGCGCAGGAGGGGAAGACCGGCGGCTTCTTCTTCCGAACCTTTCCGACTGTGAAGAACCTCGCTTACCCGCCGGCGAAAATCGCGGCCGAGCGCGGCTGGAAGCGCATCGCGATGATCTACGTCAACACCGATTACGGCACGAGCCTGGTCAAGGACTTCACGCGCGCGACCGAGGCGTTCGGAGGCAAGGTGGTCAAGACCGTCGGCTTCAACGAGAACCAGGCCTCCTACCGGGCCGAGGTCGCCTCCGCGCTTGCCGAGAAGCCGGATGCGATGTTCCTCGTCGCCTTCCCGCAGGATGGCGCAACGATCGCGCGCGAATGGATATCGCTCGGCGGCACGCAGAACCTGATCCTCAACAACGCCCTGCGCAGCCCGGACTTCGTCAAGGCGGTCGGCGAGAAATACCTCGCCAAGGCGTTCGGCACGGACAATGCCTCGGCCGCTGGACCTTCCGTCAACGTCTTCAAAGAAGCCTTCGAGGCCGAGTTCAAGGCGAGCGCGGCCGGCCCAGGCATCTACAATATCTACGACGCGGTGATGGTGCTGGGCCTCGCGATGAACATCGCTCCGGACCTCTCGGGAACCTCCATCCGCGACGCGATCCGCAAGAGCCATGTGGCGGGGGGAGAAGCGGTCTCGACCGGTCCTGCCGAGTTCAAGAAGGCGCTCGCGCTGATCGCGAAGGGCGCGCCGATCAAGTATTTCGGGGCGACCGGGCCGGTTGAGTTCGACGCTAACGGCGACGTCAGCGGTCCGGCCCTGGCCTGGCGTGTCGAGGGCTCCAATCTCGTCATCGACCGCAGCTTCTCGACCGAAGACATGCAGAAGCTGTTCAAGCAGATCGATGGCTGACACATAGGGGGCTAGGTTCCGGACGGACCCGGGCCGTGCTCGCGGCCCGGGCCGACCGGCTGAGAGGGCCATGACGAACTACACGCTGTCGCATTGGGGGCTCTACGAAGTCGAGCCGCGGACCGGGACCGATCCCGCCATCGCTCCGTTCCGGCGCGATCCCGACCCGAACCCGATCGGCCTGCACCAACTCGATCCCGCATTGAAGCGCCTGCGGGTGCGGCGGCCAGCGATCCGTGAAAGCTGGCTGCGCGATGGACCTGGCGCGTCACCGGAACGACGCGGGCAGGACGCTTTTGTCGAGGTCCCCTGGGACGAGGCGCTCGACCTCGTCGCCTGCGAAATCGAGCGTGTCCGCAAGCGTTTCGGCAACAGCGCGATCTTCGGCGGTTCCTATGGCTGGTCGAGCGCGGGGCGTTTCCACCATGCGCAGAGCCAGGTGCACCGCTTCCTCAACGCCGCCGGCGGCTATGTCCGACATGTCGACTCCTACAGCCTCGGCGCCGCTAACGTGGTGCTGCCACACATCGTCGCCAGCATGGACGAGCTCATGGCGAGCCATACCTCCTGGGAGGTGATGGCTGAGCATACCGAGCTCTTCGTCACCTTCGGCGGGGTGCCGGTGAAGAATGCGCAGATGAACGCCGGCGGCGTCGCGCTGCACGGCGTGGCGCATGGTCTCGCCATGATGCGCGAGGCCGGCGTGCAATTCGTCAATATCGGCCCCGTCCGCGACAATATCGGCGCAGCGCAGGCGGGAGCCGAATGGCTTCCGTGCAGGCCGAACACCGACACGGCCGTGATGCTCGCGCTCGGCTTCGTCCTGTTCTCGGAGGGCCTCGTCGATCACGACTTCCTCGAGCGCTTCTGCGTCGGTTTCCACGCCTTTGCGTCCTATCTGACGGGAGCCTCCGACGGCATCGCCAAGACTCCCGAATGGGCGCAGGCGATCAGTGGCGTGCCGGCGGCGACGATTACCGCGCTGGCGCGGCGCATGGCCGCGTCGCGGACCATGCTCAACGTCTCCTGGTCGATGCAGCGCGCCAGCCATGGCGAGCAGCCGTTCTGGGCGGTGATCTCGCTGGCAGCCATGCTCGGGCAGATCGGTCGCCCCGGCGGCGGCTTCGGCCTCGGCTACGGCGCCGCCAATCTGGTGGGCAGCGCGCATGCCAGGGTGAAGGGGCCGACACTCTCGCAAGGACGCCCCGGCATTCCCGACTTCATTCCCGTCGCGCGGATCGCCGACATGCTGCTCGGGCCGGGTGAACCCTTCACCTATGACGGTGGGAGCTTCGCCTATCCCGACATCCGCCTGATCTACTGGGCGGGAGGCAATCCCTTCCACCATCATCAGGATCTCAACCGCCTGAGGCGGGCCTGGCAAAAGCCGGAGACGATCGTGGTCAACGAGCAGTACTGGACCGCGACGGCCAAGCGCGCCGATATTGTCCTGCCCGCCACGACGACACTCGAGCGCGACGATATCGGCTCCGCGACACTGGAAGCCTTTCTCGTGGCGATGAAGCGCGCCGTGCCTCCCGAGAACGAAGCCCGCGACGATTACGATATCTTCGCGGCGCTCTCCGCCCGGCTGGGTTGCGCCGAAACCTTCACCGAAAACCTCGACACGATGGGTTGGCTGCGTCGCCTCTATGACGAAAGCCGCAAGATCAATCAGGGGCGTAACATCACGCTGCCCGAGTTCGAGAGCTTCTGGCGAACGGGGCTCGTCGATCTGACGGCGCATGATCGCCCGGCGACGATGCTCGCGGCCTTCGTTGCCGATCCGGAGCGCAACCCGCTGGGAACGCCGTCCGGCCGCATCGAGATCCACTCGCGGCGGGTTGCCGGCTTTGGATTGCCCGATTGTCCGGGCCACGCGGTTTGGCGGGAACCCACAGAGTGGTTGGGCGCCGATAAAGCGAAGCGTTTCCCCTTGCATCTGCTGACCGATCAACCGGCGCGGCGGCTGCACAGCCAGCTCGACGCGAGCCCCCATAGCCGCGCCGGCAAGATCGCCGGGCGCGAGCCAGTCTATCTGAACCCGGCCGACGCGGCCGCCCGCGGCATAGCCGAAGGGCAAGTGGTCGAGCTGTTCAACGATCGCGGACGCTGCCTGGCCGGGGCGATCCTGAGCGACGAGATCATGCCGGGCGTCGCGCGCCTCTGCACCGGCGCCTGGTACGACCCTGATCCTGCGACGGGGCTCGACCGGCACGGCAACCCGAACGTGCTGACGCTCGACGAGCCGGCCTCCACCCTGTCCCAGGGCTGCAGCGCGCAAAGCTGCCTCGTCGAGATCGCTCCCTGGACGGGGGAGCTTCCCCCTGTCACCGCCTTCGATCTGCCGGAGTTCACGACGCGATGACGCCAGCGAGGCGATACGATCCGGCGACGCCACAATACCGAAGGACGGTCTGGTGGAGCACGGCCGCACCGCGACCGAACACCAGCACGCTCGCGGCGGATATCACCGCGGATATCGCGGTCATCGGTGCCGGCTTTACCGGCCTGACCGCGGCGCTGCATCTTGCCAGGACAGGCGCCAGGTTGGTCGTGCTGGAGGCGGATGCGATCGGCTCGGGGGCCAGCGGCCTCAACGCCGGGTTCGTCGTCCCGAACTTCGCCAAGGCCGATCCGGCCGCCGTCATCGCGCGGCTTGGACGGGAGCGTGGAGAGCACCTCCTCACCATGATCGGCGCCGGTGCCGACCGGGTTTTCGCGACGATCCGCGACCACGATATCGCCTGCAACGCGGAGCAGGTCGGCTGGATGCAAGTCGCCCATTCGCCTGGGACGGCGGAGATGCTCTCGCGCCGTGCCGAAGCCTGGCAGGAACTCGGCAGGCCGGTCGTCATGCTGGACGAGGCGAGCGCGCGCGGTCGTTCCGGGCTGCAGCATTGCGCCGGCGCCCTGTTCGACGCGAGCGGCGGCATGCTCCATCCCCTGAACTATGCCTATGGCCTCGCTGGTGCGGTGATCGCCGCCGGGGGGCATATCCATGAGGGCTGCCCGGTGGACAGCGTCGAGCGTTCGGGAAGCGGTTGGCGCCTCGTCTGCGGGGGACGCAAGGTTCAAGCCGGTCAGGTGCTGCTCTGCACCAATGCCTTCGAGCAGGGCGTGGCGCGCCGCCTCGGCCGGTCGACCGTGCCGCTCACGGTCTATCAGGTCGCTACGCAGCCGCTCGACGAGGAGACCGTCCGCAGGATTTCGCCCCGCCGGAATCCCATCGCTGATACGCGCGCGAACCTCCTGACCTACCGTCTCGACCGCGACAACCGCCTGATCAGCGGCGGCATGGCGATGCTGCCGGTCAGGGCCGAAGAGCGCATGGCGCGCATGATCGTCGCGCGCCTCCGGCGCGAACTCGCCCTGCCGGAAAGGCCCGAGGCCGCTTTCGTCTGGCGCGGCACCGCGGCGATGACGACCGATTTCCTGCCGCATCTCTACGAGTTTGGGCCGGGTTTCCTCGGTGGGATCGGCTGCAACGGGCGCGGTATCGCACTGACCGCCATGCTCGGCGAGGTCATGGCCGCAGCCGCGGGAGGCACCCGCCTCCAGGATCTGCCGATTGGATTGGCGCATCCGGGGGGCATTCCCTTGCGCACGCTCGCCGTGGCCGCTCCGTCCTTCGCGATCGCGCAGGCGCGCTGGCAGGACAAGCAAGCGGGGCTTTGACGATGCTGATCCTCGATGGAATGGACGTTCGCGCCGCGCTCACGATGGAGGATTGCATCGGGGCGGTGCGCGAGGCGCTGCAAACCTTCGCGCGCGGAGAGTGCGAACAGTTTCCACGCCTCCAGCTCAAGCCGGGGACGGACGCGCCGCTGATGGGGCTGATGCCGGCGTTTCGGGGCGGCGACGCGCCGGTCTGGTGCCTGAAGGACGTGCTGGTCGCGTCGGGCAATCGCGCGCGCGGCCTCGACAGTCATCAGGGCGCCATCCTGCTTCATGACGGGACGACGGGCGAACCGCTGGCGCTCGTCGACGCGACGGCGATCACCGCCTTGCGAACGGCGGCAACCAGCGCGGTCGCGACGCTGGCCCTGGCGCGCCCGGACGCCCTGAGGATCGCGATCCTCGGAAGCGGAACGCAGGCTCGGGCCCATATCGAAGCCTTGCGCTTCGCCCTGCCGCGGGCCGAGATCGTCATCTGGGCCCGCTCTCCCGAGCAGGCCGAGCAGCTGGCCGGGGAAACCGGGTGCCGCCTGGCCTCGAGCATCGAAGGCGCTGTTGTCGAGGCCGACATCATCTGCACGGTCACGGGCGCCCGCGAGCCCCTGCTGCGGCTCGATTGGCTCAAGGCAGGTTGCCACGTCAACGCCGTCGGCGCGAGTTCGCCCCAGGCGCGTGAGCTCGGCTCGGACATCGTCTCGTCGGCCGAGTTCTTCGTGGATTCGCGGGCGCAGGCGATGGTCGAGTGCGGTGAATTGCTGCTGCCGATGCGAGAAGAGGTGATCGGCGAGGATCACGTCCGCGCCGAGATCGGCGAGGTTCTGGTCGGTTCCCGGCCCGGCCGGTCCGGCCCCGACGCGCTCACGGTCTTCAAATCCCTCGGCATGGCTGTCGAGGACATGGCGGCGGCCGTTTGCGCCCTTCGCAAGGCGCAGGCTTCGGGAATCGGGCAACAAATCCGCTGGCGGGCCGGCTGATTGTCAGCGGGCGAGGTTGGCGAGGAGCTTGTGCAGGGTCGCGGCAAAGGCCGCGAACTCCGCCTCGTCGACGCCCTCCATCAGGTCCGCATGCATGGTCAGCATCGTCGGCCAGAACTGCTGGAAGAAGGCAGCCCCGGCAGCGGTGATGGCGATGCTGCGCACGCGCCCGTCCTGTTCATGAATCTGGCGGCTGACGAAGCCTTGCCTCTCCAGCGCGTCGAGCGTGCGACTCATGGTCGATTGCTCGGTCGCGGCATACTGGGCGAGTTCGTTCACCGTCAGGGACGGGTAGATGCTCAGGACCGCGAGCGCACGCATCTTGGTGGTGGTCAGCCCGAACCCGCGGACGGCCTGGAGCATGCGCGCATTCCACAGCATCGCGGTGCGATTGATCAGATAGGGCGCGAAATTCTCCAGCCCGAATTCCCCGATGGTCGGAGGACGGTGCCGGGTCGCGTCGCCGGTGGCGGCCCGCCGGGAAGCGGGCCGCGGAACGCTCTTGCGTTTGACGTCACTGGCCAAGAAATCGGGTCCGCATGCTCAAGCTTAACGGCATAGGTACCGGAGTTTCCGGCGCAGGCAACCCCGGCACTCAGCCCGCCGGGGTCAGCGCCAGAACGCGCACCGGGCTACCCGTTCCGCCGACGATCTTCAAAGGCGCCACCAGCAGGAGCGATCCCTTCGGTGGCAGCTTGTCGAGATGACAGAGGCTGGCCAGCCCATATTTGCCCTGGCCGAGCATCAGCGCATGCGCGGGGAAAGGCGGCTCGAAAGCGGCGGCACCGCCAGCGTCGGTGCCCACGCATTCGCTGCCGAAGCCGATCGCACCCCGCGACAGGAGAAGCTCGATGCAGTCGACGCTCGGACCAGGCGAATGCGGGCCGTTTTCGTCCGCATTGAGGAACGCCTGGGCATTCGTGTTGCGGTGGTGCCAATCCGAGCGCATCAGCACCCAGGAACCGGGCTCGATCTCGCCATGCTCGGCTTCCCAGGCCCGCACGCCAGCGGCCGTCAGCAGGAAGTCGGGATCTTCCGCGACGGCGCGGCTGCAATCGATCACCACGGCGGGTGCCACGAAATCGCGCGGCGGCAGCTTGTCCGTCGTGTTGTCCGGCCGATCCTTGCCGGAGATCCAGTGACTGGGTGCGTCGAAATGCGTGCCGGTATGCTCGCCGAGCTCCATCCAGCCCCAGGCCCACCAGGGACCGTTGCCGTCATAGGCCGAGATCTCGTGCATCTTGAAACGCGGCGTGTTCTTGCCGAACTGGGGCGGCAGATAGAGCACCGGCGTGTCCGGCCCGAGCGGCGCGGTGAGATCCACCACCGATATGGCGCCCGACGCGATGGCCGTGGCGACGCCCGAGATCAGCGCCGAAGCGTTCATGTCAGCATCCCCTTTTTCTGTCTTGCAGCCGACAGCATGCAGGCCACCGGGCGATTGTCGCCGATAAATATGATAATGCAAATAAATTCGATGACACGATGCAGAATGGCGCGTTTATCTCCTTGGGAGGCGATCTGCCTGTCACGTTTCCTGACCCCTTTGAGGCCGATAACGCCGAGGTACCGGCATGCCGATGCGCATAAAGGTACCAATTGACAGTCGACGGTGCTTATTAGATGAACGTGCATATAAATATTCGATAGCGCGATAAGGGGAGCGCCATGGCCGAACGGTCCTTCGCGAAGGAAGTGCAGGATCTGCGCCTGACGGAAGGGGAAATCTTCCGCGGCGAAGGTATCCTCGCTCTGACCAAGGCCTTGCTGCAGTCCGGTGTGGCCTATGTCGCCGGTTATCAGGGTTCGCCGATCTCGCATCTGATGGATGTGCTCGCGGACGCCAAGGATGTCCTCGACGAGCTCGGCGTTCATTTCGAGTCATCCGCCTCGGAAGCGGCCGCCGCAGCGACGCTCTCGGCATCGGTGATGTACCCGCTGCGCGGCGCGGTGACGTGGAAATCGACGGCGGGCACCAATGTCGCCTCCGACGCGCTGACCAATCTCGCCTCCAGCGGCGTCAATGGCGGTGCGCTGATCATTCTCGGCGAAGACTATGGCGAGGGCTCCTCGATCCCGCAGGAGCGCAGCCACGCCTTCGCGATGAAATCGCAGATCTGGCTGCTGGATCCGCGCCCCAATCTCGAATCCATCGTCAAGTCGGTGGAAGACGGCTTCGCCCTGTCGGAGGCGTCGCATACGCCGGTCATGCTGCAGGTGCGGATTCGTGCCTGCCATGTCCATGGCCATTTCGTCGCCAAGGCGAACAAGCCGCCACCCTTCCCGCTGCGGGAGGCCCTGGAACAGCCGCGGCGCGACGTCGACCGCGTCGTGCTGCCGCCGGCCTCGATGCTCCAGGATCGGCAGAAGCTGCAGGAGCGCTGGCCCGCTGCCGTCGAGTACATCCGCACGCATCGGCTGAACGAGTTCTTCGGGCCGGCCGCAGGGGATGTCGGCATCATCCTGCAGGGCGGCATGTACAATTCCGTGATCCGCGCCCTGCAATATCTTGGCCTGGCCGACGCCTATGGCGAAACCGCCGTGCCGCTCTACGTGCTGAACGTGACCTATCCGCTGGTCGACGGGGAAGTCGCGGCGTTCTGCGCCGGCAAGCGCGCCGTGCTCATGGTCGAAGAAGGCCATCCCGCCTATCTGGAACAGGCCGTCGGCATGGTGTTGCGCCAGCACGGGCTATCCGCGACGCTTGCCGGCAAGGACGTGCTGCCGCTCGGCGGCGACTATACGGCGGCCGTGCTGACCAAGGGCATCGATACCTTTCTGGCCGCTCATGCCCGTCCGCTGTTGGGCAACCGGGCGCCACCGCCCAATGCCGATGCGGTCCTCATGACCCCCGAGGTCAAGGAACTGGCAACGGTCGTGCCGCCGCGCCCCGCCGGCTTCTGCATCGGCTGCCCCGAGCGGCCGATCTTCGCGGCGATGAAGCTCGTCGAGAAGGAGCTCGGTCCGCACCATATCTCGTCCGATATCGGTTGCCATCTCTTCTCGATCCTGCCGCCGTTCAATCTCGGCGGGACGACCATGGGCTACGGGCTCGCGGGCGCTTCTGCCTCCGCCTTCAACGTGCCGGCCGGCAAGAAGCCGATCTCGGTGCTCGGCGATGGCGGCTTCTGGCATAACGGCCTGACATCGAGCGTCGGCAATGCGGTTTTCAACAAGCAGGATCAGGTCATCCTGATCGTCGACAACTTCTATTCTGCGGCGACCGGCGGGCAGGACATCCTGTCGTCGCGCGCGACGAGCGACACGCGCTCGACCAAGCATTCGATCGTCCAGGCGGTGAAGGGGATCGGCGCGGGCTGGGTGCGCCAGATCGAGCGCACCTACGATGTCGGCCGGATGCGAGATACCTTGAAGGAGGCGCTCACCTCGACCGAACCGGGCCCGAAGGTCATCGTCGCCTCCTCGGAATGCATGCTGAACCGCCAGCGCCGCGAAAAGCCGCTGTTCAATCGCGCGGTGAAGGACGGCCGGCGCATGGTCAAGGAGCGCTTCGGGGTCGATGAGGACGTCTGCACCGGCGATCACGCCTGCATCCGCCTGTCCGGCTGCCCTTCGCTCTCGGTCAAGGAAACCGACGATCCGCTGAGGGACGATCCCGTGGCGTCGATCGACAATAGCTGCGTCGGCTGCGGCAATTGCGGCGAGGTCGCCGAGGCGGCGGTGCTTTGCCCCTCCTTCTACCGCGCCGAGATCATCCACAACCCGTCCTTGCGCGACCGGCTGCTCTCCCGGGTTCGGAGCGCTGTGATCGGCTTCCTGCAGCGCCGGCGCGACCGTCGCCGCATCGTTTTCGGTTGAACCGCCATGACCGACATCGCTTCCCCCGCCGCAGCCGGCGAACGGCATGAACGGCCGATTTCGATCGCGATCCTCGCCATGGGCGGCCAGGGCGGCGGCGTGCTCTGCGACTGGATCGTCGACCTGGCCGAGCGGCAAGGCTGGGTCGCGCAATCCACCTCGGTTCCAGGCGTCGCCCAGCGGACCGGTGCGACGATCTATTACATAGAAATGCTCCCGGCGCGCGCGGGGCGCCTGCCGGTGCTGTCGCTGACGCCGACGCCGGGCGACGTCGATGTGGTGATGGCGGCCGAGTTCATGGAAGCGGGCCGCTCGCTTCTGCGTGGCTTCGTAACGCCGGAGCGGACGACCTTGATCGCCTCGACCCATCGCTCCTTCGCCGTGGCGGAAAAGGAGAAGCCGGGCGGCGGGATCGCCGACCCCGGTACGGTGACGGCCGCGGTTGCCATAGCGGCGCAGCGCTCCGTTCTGTTCGACATGCAGGCGCTGGCGGAGCGCAATGGCAGCGTGATTTCGGCCGCTCTGTTCGGCGCGCTGGCCGGCGCGGCTGCATTGCCCTTTCCGCGCAGCGCCTTCGAGGAGGCGATACGCGCCGGGGGGAAGGGCGTCGAGCCCAGCCTGCGCGCCTTCGCGGCGGCGGCGGAGCGGGCGGCAGGACGAACGATCGAATTGCCGCAGCCTGTCGGAAAAACGCTGCTGCCGCCTCCACGCAGCGTCGGAGCCCCGAAACTTGATGCACTGCTCGGCCGGCTCCATGACGGGTTTCCCGAGCCGTTGCACCCGATCCTCTTCGCCGGCTTGCGGCGCTGCGTCGATTACCAGGATACGGCCTATGGAGCCGAATATCTGGCGGAACTATCGCGATTGCTTGAGCGGGACCGCGCGGCCGGTGGCGCTGAAAAGGCCTATGCGTTCGCGGCGGCTGCGGCCAAGTATCTCGCCGCCGCGATGAGCTATGACGACGTCATCCGGGTTGCCGATCTGAAGACCCGCCCCGCTCGCTTCGCCCGGATCGATCGCGAGACCGGGCGCAAGCCCGACCAGGTCCTCTACATGACCGAGTTCATGCATCCGCGCATCGAGGAGATCGTGGGCTCCTTGCCCGCTGCCCTCGGCCGCAGCATGGAAAAGCGCCCCGGCCTGCTACGCCGTCTGGGGCGTCTGACCGATCGTGGACGGCGCGTACGCACCGGCACGGTCTCCTGGTTCCTGCTGCTCTATGGGATATCGGCCTTGCGTCCGGTTCGCCGCAGCCTACTGCGCCATCAGCGCGAAATGGAGCACATCCACGGGTGGCTGGAGCGCGCCGAGAAACTCATAAGCCAAGATTACGACCTCGCCGTCGAAGTGCTCGCAAGCAGGCGCCTGGTGAAAGGCTATTCGGATACTCACGCGAGGGGCTTGTCGAAGTTCGATCGCGTCCTCGCTGCCGTGCCGATGCTGTCCAGCCTGCCGGATGCGGCCGGTTGGCTGAACCGCTTGGTTCGCGCCGCGCTCGCCGACGAGGACGGGACGATGCTGGACGGAGCCTTGCGGACGATCGCGAATCTGCAGCCAGCTACGAACCCTTCGGCGACTTGACGAATTGGCAGGTGAAAGGCAGCGGTTCCCGTCGCGGTCCATCGCCTGTATCTGCCGAAGGTGGAACGCGACCAAAAATCGTTTGGCTGTGATGGGGCTTTCATCCGTCACAACGCCAATTTACCAGAGGGGGCACCGTGAGGATCGGATCACCGAAGGAAGTTCTGGCTGGCGAGGCGCGGGTTGCAATGACGCCCGAGAGCGCGCTGCAGCTCCAGAAGCTCGGCTATGATTGCTTGGTCGAGACCGGGGCGGGCGTCGCTGCGGGCTTCACCGACGATGCCTACCGCGCTGCTGGCGTGACGGTGGTCGAGACAGCCTCCGCACTCTGGGACGAGGCGGACGTGGTCGCCAAGGTGCGGCCGCCCGAGCCGGCGGAAGCCGAGCGCCTGAAGGCCGGCAAGACGCTGATATCGTTCTTCTATCCGGCGCAGAACAAGGAGCTGATGGAGCTCTGCAAGGACAAGGGCGCCAACGTCATCGCCATGGACATGGTGCCGCGCATCTCGCGCGCCCAGAAGATGGACGCCCTGTCCTCGATGGCCAACATTGCCGGCTATCGCGCCGTGATCGAGGCCGGCAACAATTTCGGCCGCTTCTTCACCGGCCAGATCACGGCCGCCGGCAAGGTGCCGCCGGCCAAGGTGCTGGTGGTGGGCGCGGGCGTCGCGGGCCTCGCCGCGATCGGCACGGCGACCGCGCTGGGCGCCGTGACCTATGCCTTCGACGTGCGCCCGGAGGTCTCCGAGCAGATCGAATCGATGGGCGCGCAGTTCGTCTTCCTCGACTTCAAGGGCCAGCAGCAGGATGGCGCCACGACCGGTGGCTACGCCGCGCCGTCGAGCCCCGAGTTCCGTGAGGCGCAGCTCAAGAAGTTCCGCGAGCTCGCTCCCGAGATCGACATCGTCATCACGACCGCGCTGATCCCCGGCCGAGATGCGCCGGTGCTGTGGACCAAGGACATGGTCGAGGCGATGAAGCCCGGCTCCGTCATCATCGATCTCGCCGCCGAGCGCGGCGGCAATTGCGAACTGACCAAGCCCGACCAGCGCACCGTTACCCCGAACGGCGTCGTCATCATCGGCTACACCGACTTCCCGAGCCGGATGGCAGCCCAGTCCTCGACGCTCTACGCGACGAATATCCGTCACATGATGACGGATCTGACGCCCGGCAAGGACGGTAAGCTCGTCCACAACATGGAGGACGACGTCATCCGCGGCGCGACGGTGACCTATCAGGGCGCCGTCACCTTCCCGCCGCCGCCGCCCAAGGTCGCCGCGATCGCGGCGCAGAAGCCGAAGGAGAAGGCCAAGGAGCCGACCCGCGAGGAGAAGCTCGCTCTGGAGGCGGCTGCCTTCAAGGCGCAGACCCGCTCGCAATTGACGCTGCTGACCGTCGGAACGGTCGTGATGCTGATCGTCGGCGCCTATGCGCCGGCGAGCTTCATGAGCCATTTCATCGTGTTCGCGCTCTCCTGCTTCGTCGGCTTCCAGGTGATCTGGAACGTGTCGCATTCGCTGCATACGCCGCTGATGGCGGTCACCAACGCGATCTCCGGCATCATCGTGCTCGGCGCGCTCTTGCAGATCGGTTCCTCGGGCTGGCTCGTCACCATCCTGGCGATGGTCTCGGTACTGATCGCATCCATCAATATCGTAGGCGGCTTCCTGGTCACGCGCCGGATGCTCGCCATGTTCCAGAAGTCCTGAGGGGGGCTCTGAGGTGAGCATCGGTATCGTTTCCGCGGCCTATATCTCCGCCGCCATCCTCTTCATCCTGTCGCTCGGCGGCCTGTCCAATCAGGAGAGCGCCAAGCGTGCGGTCTGGTACGGCATCGTCGGCATGGCGCTGGCCATGGTCGCGACGGTCTTCGGGCCGGGCAGCGGCAAGCTCTGGCTCGTCATCATCATGTTCGCCATCGCGGCCGCCATCGGCTGGCAGGTGGCGATGAAGGTGCAGATGACCGAGATGCCGCAGCTGGTCGCGGCGCTGCACTCCTTCGTCGGCCTCGCAGCCGTGCTGATCGGCTTCAACGCCCATCTCGAGCTCGGTGCGGTCCAGGCGCTGGAGCCGGCCGCGCGTGAGGCGCTGACCGGCTTTGCCGCTGTGCTGGCGCACAAGACCGGGGTCGAGATCAGCATCCTGAAGGTC
This sequence comes from Allobosea sp. 05L423, assembly GCF_056397745.1. Classification (NCBI taxonomy): domain Bacteria; kingdom Pseudomonadati; phylum Pseudomonadota; class Alphaproteobacteria; order Hyphomicrobiales; family Alloboseaceae; genus Allobosea; species Allobosea sp. 05L423. Next base: position 436,124 of record NZ_JBFTOA010000001.1, read on the forward strand.
GAGGTCTTCCTCGGCGTCTTCATCGGCGCGGTCACCTTCACCGGCTCGATCGTCGCCTTCGGGAAGCTTGCCGGCAAGGTCGACGGCAAGGCCAAGAAGCTGCCGGGCGGTCATCTGTTGAACGCCGGTGCCGCCATCCTCTCGATCCTGCTGCTGATCCTCTATGTGAAGGGCGCCGGCATCTGGGCGCTCATCCTGATGACGCTGCTGGCCTTCTTCATCGGCTACCACCTGATCATGGGCATCGGCGGCGCCGACATGCCGGTCGTGGTMTCCATGCTGAACAGCTATTCGGGCTGGGCGGCGGCGGCGATCGGCTTCACGCTGGGCAACGATCTCCTGATCGTCGTCGGCGCGCTGGTCGGCTCGTCGGGCGCGATCCTGTCCTACATCATGTGCAAGGCGATGAACCGCTCCTTCATCTCGGTCATCCTCGGCGGCTTCGGCAACACCACCGGTCCGGCCCAGGCGATCGAGGGCGAGCAGATCGCGATCGACGTCGACGGCGTTGCGGCGGCGTTGAACGAGGCCGACAGCGTCATCATCGTGCCCGGCTACGGCATGGCGGTGGCGCAGGCCCAGCAATCGGTCTCGGAGCTGACGCGCAAGTTGCGCGCCGCCGGCAAGACCGTGCGCTTCGCGATCCATCCGGTCGCCGGGCGCCTGCCGGGCCACATGAACGTGCTGCTCGCCGAGGCGAAGGTGCCCTACGACATCGTCATGGAGATGGACGAGATCAACGAAGACTTCCCCGAGACGGACGTCGCGATCGTCATCGGCTCGAACGACATCGTCAATCCGGCGGCGCAGGAGGACCCGAACTCGCCGATCGCCGGCATGCCGGTGCTCGAGGTCTGGAAGGCGAAGCAGGTCTTCGTCTCCAAGCGCGGGCAGGGCACGGGCTATTCCGGCATCGAGAACCCGCTCTTCTACAAGGAGAACACGCGGATGTTCTACGGCGACGCCAAGGCGTCCGTCGACAAACTCCTCCCGCAGATCGCGTGAAGCGATCTGCGGTACCGGTTCGCGTCTCGCCTCCAACCGAAATTCAACGACGCACTGTTGAGCCCCGGCCTCGTGCTGGGGCTTGAATGCTGATGTACCGAGCCGAGCGGGCTTAAGCGTGTGACGATTTACGTGAATCGAGCATCGCTCTGCCATTCTGCTCGCACGCGCCTTCGCGAGACTATTAGAGCCAATCCCGACCGTGCCGCTCACGCCGTATTTCGATGGGCGCGCGGGGCAACCCATGTGCACAAGCCCTAGCTGTGGTGTAACCGTAATCTTGGTTGCAGCCGATTCTTTCGCTTAGTCCTGCAGTGGAGATACCGCCATCAAAGCGATTCTGGGCCAAACAGCGGTGACCGGAAGACCGTTCGATGTCGCGAGCTATGCGCTGCCGACCCATATGGTGATGCAGGTGACCGGGCTGGGCGCAGGCGAATTCCTCCATTCCTTCGGCGATACTCATCTCGATCAGGCCCCGCTGCAGCTTTCGCGCGAGTCCCGGGCGCTGCCGAAGCTCTCGCTCAATCCGGCAGTGTCGCGGCTCGAGCATTTCCAGTTCGGGGACGTGACGATCCCGGACTACGACTCCCACCCCACTATCAAGGCGCCGATCGCAGCATGACCCTCAACATCCGCTCCGCCCGCTCCGGCGAGGCCGGGCTCGTGCTCGCCTTCATCAAGGAACTGGCCGAATACGAGAAACTGCTGCACGAGGTCGTCGCGACCGAGGCGGAGATCGGCGAGGCGCTGTTCGGCGCGAATCCGAAGGTCTTCTGCGACATTGCCGAATGGGATGGCGAACCGGTCGGCTTCGCAGTCTGGTTCTACACCTATTCGACCTTCTCGGGCTGCCACGGCATCTGGCTGGAGGACCTCTACGTCCGGCCGGGACAGCGGGGGCGCGGCATCGGCAAGGGGCTGATCGCCGGCTTGGCACGTCGCTGCGTCGCAGAAAATCTGCCGCGCCTCGCCTGGTGGGTGCTGAACTGGAACGAGCCTTCGCGCGTTTTCTACCGGTCGATCGGCGCCAAGGCGCAGGACGAGTGGACGGTGAAGCGGCTGGAGGGCGAGGCGCTCAGGCGATTGGGCGCGGAGGGTTGAAGCCATGGAGAAGCGCCCGATCGTGGTGGTCGCGGCCGTTGCCGACAATGGCGTGATCGGCGACGACAACCGCCTGATCTGGCGGCTCAAGAAGGATCTGCAGCGGTTTCGCGGGCTGACGATGGGCCGCCCGGTGCTGATGGGGCGCAGGACCTTCCTCTCCATCGGCAAACCGCTGCCGGGGCGCGAGATCATCGTGCTGACCCGCGATCGGAGCTTCGCCCCGGACGGCGTCAGGGTCGCGCATTCGCTCGACGAGGCTCTGGCGACGGGGCAGGAGGTGGCAGCAGCGAGCGGCGCGGATTCCGTCACGGTCGCTGGCGGCGCTGAGGTTTATCGGCAGGCGCTGCCCTTCGCCGACCGGCTGGAGTTGACGCTGGTCCATGCCGAGCCGGCCGGAGACGCGCTTTTCCCCGATTGGGAGCGCGGCGCCTTCGAGGCCGGAGCAAACGAGCATCACCATGCCGATGCGGACAACGAGTATCCTTATACCTTCGTCACCTACCGCAGGCGCGGCTGATCGCCGCTTTCCGTTCACGATGAATGGCTTGCGCGGTTGACGAATCCGTGGCCCATGACCAACTCAGCCCAGCGTCTTCAGCCGAAGGCGCTGACAAGCGGCCGCTATTCGCCTATGGCTCGGCCTCGACAGAACGGAAGGGATCGGCTCGGGAATGCCTTGGAGCAATCAGAGCGGCGGTGGCAGCGGCGGGGGTGGACCCTGGGGCCAGCGCGGGGGTAGCGGTGGTGGCGGCCCATGGGGGGGCGGCTCAGGCGGAGGCAACGGCAATCCGCCCGATCTCGAGGAAATCCTGCGGCGCAGCCAAGATCGGCTGAAGAACCTGATACCGGGCGGCAATATCGGCGGGCGCGGGCTCGTGCTCGGCCTTCTGGTGCTCGTGCTGATCTGGCTCGGGTCCGGCATTTATTTCGTGCGGCCCAACGAGGTCGGCCTCAACGTCGTCTTCGGGCGCTTCGCCGGCAAGACGGGCGAGGGCGCCAACTGGAACTGGCCCTATCCGATCGGCAGCGTGATCAAGCCGCAGGTGACGAACGTCATCACCACGGAGGTTGGCTTCCGCACGGTCGAATCGGTGCGTACCTCGCGCCAGACCGACGTCATCGAAGAGAGCCTGATGCTCACCGGTGACGAGAACATCGTCGACATCGATTTCATCGTGCAGTGGCAGATCGATCCCGCCGCGCCCGAGAACTACGTCTTCAACATCCAGGATCCGCCGGGTACGGTGAAGGCCGTGGCCGAGAGCGCGATGCGCGAGATCATCGGCCGCCGCAACATCCAGCCGGTGCTGACCACTGACCGTGGCGCGATCGAGACCGAGGTGCGCCAGCTGATGCAGGAGACGCTCAACGGCTACAATGCGGGCGTGCAGATTCGTCTCGTCCAGCTCCAGAAGGTCGATCCGCCGCAGCAGGTCATCGACGCCTTCCGCGACGTCCAGGCGGCGCGCGCCGACCAGGAGCGCCTGCGCAACGAGGCGCAGACCTATGCCAACCGCGTCGTGCCGGAGTCGCGTGGCCGGGCGGCCCAGCTCGTCCAGTCGGCGGAAGCCTTCAAGGAACAGACCGTTGCCGAGGCGCGCGGTCAGGCGAGCCGCTTCAACGCGGTTTACGAGCAATACAAGAATGCTCCGGGCGTGACGCGCGAGCGTCTCTTCCTGGAGACGATGGAACGCGTGATGGGCGGGACTGACAAGATCATCCTCGACAACCCCGCGGGTGGGCAGGGCGTGGTGCCTTATCTGCCGCTCGACCAGCTCAATGCGGGCCGACAGGCCCAGGGCTCCCGTCTGCAGGGAGGGGCCAACCGATGAACGGTTCCTACCTTCGCGCGGCGCTGCTGGTCGTCGTCGCCGCCGTCGCAGTCGTGTTTTATGCCTGCACCTTCGTGGTCTCGCAGACGCAGTCGGCGATCGTGCTCCGGCTCGGCGCGGTGCGTGCCGTCAAGACTGCGCCCGGCCTCTACTTCAAGTGGTTCGCGCCGATCGAGACGGTGACGCTGCTCGACAACCGCATCCTCGATCTCGACCTGCCGGCGCAGGAAATCATCGCCTCGGACCAGAAGCGTCTCGTGGTGGATGCTTTCTCGCGCTATCGCATCTCCGATCCGCTGCGCTTCTACCAGGCGGTCAACAACATCCCTCGTGCGAACTCGCAGCTCGCCTCGATCGTGAACGGCAATGTCCGCTCGGTGCTGGCGGAAGCGACCTTCACCTCGGTGGTGCGCACCGAACGCTCGCGGCTGATGAACCGCATCCGCGACGACGTGAACCGTGAGGCGGCGCGCTTCGGCATGACGGTGGTCGATGTTCGGCTCCGGCGCGTCGACCTGCCGGCGGCGAACTCGGCGGCGGTGTTCCAGCGGATGCAGACCGAACGTCAGCGCGAGGCCGCGGAAGCCCGCGCGCTCGGCGGCCAGCAATCGCAGGAGATCAAGGCGCGGGCCGAAAGGGACGCCACCGTCATCGTCGCCGAGGCGCAGCAGCGCTCGGATGTGATCCGGGGCGAGGGCGAGGCCGAACGCAACAAGGTCTTCGCCGAAGCCTTCGGCAAGGATCCGGAGTTCTTCTCCTTCTACCGCTCGATGCAGGCCTATGAGGCCAGCATCAAGCCAGGAGACACCCGGATGGTGCTGACGCCGGATTCACCGTTCTTCCGTTACTTCAACGGTCCGAACGCGCAGCGTCAGGATGGTCAGGCGGGAGCTCCGGCGACGCCTGCCACGCCTGCACCGGCCCGGCCCTGATCATGGCGAGCGACGCGGATGCTTGATTTCGTCGCGGCGCTCGGCCTGGTCTTCGCTATCGAGGGCATCCTTTTCGCGGCGATCCCGCATCTGGCGAAGGATGCCCTGCGAAGCGCGGCGGAAACCCCGCCGGATCGGATGCGGCTCATCGGCCTCGGCTCGGCGGTGCTGGGTGTGTTCCTGGTATGGTTCGCGCGTGGTAGCTGGTAGAATGACGGCATAGGGCACGCGATCGTGTTCACTGACATGATCGTGTGTCGCCCTTCCGCCGCATTTTGGAGTTCAATCAACGCGCGCGCCTGCCTGGATCGATCGGCCCGCATCTTTCCGTCATGAGGATTCATATGGCATCGAAATCCGTTCCCGCAGTCCGGTCCGTCCGCATCGCTCTCGCTGCCGGCGTCGCTGGCCTCGCGTTGCTGGCGTCGCCGGTTCTGACGCCGGGGCACGCGCAGGCCAACACTCCGTTGCTGCAAGGGCAATCTTCCCTTGCCGATCTCGTCGACAAGGTCATGCCGGCGGTGGTCAACATCTCGGCTGTCACCACCAACGACACGAAGGGCCGCAACCTGCCGCAGCTGCCTCAGCTCGGCCCGGACACCCCCTTCGGCGACCTGTTCGAGGAATTCTTCAACCGCCGCAACCAGCAGGGCGAGCGCCAGGCGCCGCAGCAGCGCCGCTCGCAATCGGCCGGTTCCGGTTTCGTGGTCGATCCGTCGGGCATCGTCGTCACCAACAACCACGTCATCGGTGATGCCAACGAGATCACGGTGATCTTCAACGACGGGCTCAGGCTCAAGGCCGAGGTCATCGGCAAGGACACCAAGGTCGACCTCGCCGTGCTGCGCGTGAAGCACGACAAGCCGCTGCCGGCCGTCAAGTTCGGCGATTCCGACAAAATGCGGATCGGCGACCCGGTGATGGCGATCGGCAACCCGTTCGGCCTCGGCGGCTCGGTTTCCTCGGGCATCGTTTCCGCCCGCAACCGCGACATCAGCCAGGGCCCGTACGACACCTATATCCAGACCGATGCGGCCATCAACAAGGGCAATTCAGGCGGCCCGCTGTTCAACATGGCGGGCGAGGTCATCGGTATCAACACGGCGATCCTGTCGCCGACCGGCGGCTCGGTCGGCATCGGTTTTGCTGTGCCCTCGACGCTGGCGACCAATGTCGTCGACCAGCTCAAGGAGTTCGGTGAGACGCGGCGCGGCTGGCTCGGCGTGCGCATCCAGACCGTCGATGACGCGACCGCCGAAGCGCTCGGCCTGGGCACGGCGCGTGGCGCGCTCGTCGCTGGCGTCGACGACAAGGGCCCGGCCAAGCCCGCCGGGATCGAGACCGGCGACGTCATCGTCAAGTTCGACGGCAAGGACGTGAAGGATTCGCGCGACCTGCCGCGCATCGTCGCGGCGACGCCGGTGGGCAAGGATGTGCCGATCGCAGTGATCCGCAAGGGCAAGGAAGAGGTCAGGACGGTCAAGCTGGGCCGCCTCGAGGATGGCGAGAAGGTCCAGGCGGCGTCGGCGAACAAGCCGGCCGCCGAGGCGCCCAAGCCGGCAGTGACGAGCGCGCTCGGCCTCGAGCTCTCGGCGCAGACCGATGAGCTGCGCAAGCGCTACTCGATCAAGGACGGCCTCAAGGGCGTGCTCATCACCAAGGTCGACGCCAACTCGAACGCCGCCGACAAGCGCATCCTCGTCGGCGAACTGATCGTCGAGGTCGGCCAGGAGCCGGTGAACGCTCCGCAGGACGTGACCAAGCGACTCGACACCCTCAAGAAGGAGGGCAAAAAGTCCGCCCTCCTGCTCGTCTCCAACGGCCAGGGCGAGGTCCGCTTCGTTGCCGTCTCGATGAACTGAGATACCTCGTCGGTCGTCTCTGCCGACATGGCGATCTGCTGGTTGGAAAGGAGCCCTTCACAGGGCTCCTTTTTTGTTGACGTAAGGGCGGTTGACAGATCGATCGGTTGCATTAATCATCTATAGGTTGCATTTCTTGCCTGGATGTGCTGCATGCCCGATGAGCGGCCCCCAGCAGAAACTCCTGTGCCGCCGTCGGAGCCATCGTCTTGGCACCCAGGCGGAAGGGGGACGAGCGCAGCTCAAACAGTTCCAGGCGAAGTCGCCATCTGGAAGCGTATCAAGACGCTTGCCTCGGCGCAGGTGAGCCTCGTGGGCGTCGCCCTTTTTGCGGCAGGCATCGCAATCTGGCAGTACCTGACGTTTCGAGAGGAAGAGCCGGTTACGGCGGCGTCGATTGCTGCGTCGTGGAACAGCAGCATCGCCAAGCTGGGGATCACCCCTGTGTTTCCGCCGGAGGAAGATCTCCATGTCGGCGATGTCTGGGCGGTGATCGAAGATGCCGATGAAAGCCAAGCGATTTTAGGCAAGGCGGTCAGAATCGCGCATATCAGCCTCCGCGAAGACCTGAAGCGGGAGGCAAATCTCAAGCGGCCGACATTCAGCAGAACGGTCGAGCTTGAGAACGGAAAAAAGATCAGGAAACAAAGCAATTATGAGGTCGATGCCGGCGATGTCAGCGATAAAATCAAGCTGTCTCTGGCATTGTTTCCGGGCATTACGATAAATAAATCCGTCAAGGCTTCTAGCCTTATCGATAGTGTCGGTCTGACATTCGGCCTTTCCAGCGGCCGAAACGACGCCGAAGAAATCAAGATCCCGATATCGGAAACCTATGGCGTTTCCGCAGGTATTGCAGCGGCCCGCCTTGATATCTGGTGTAAGGACCCCCCGACGCAGCTATATTGCCGCGATGAATTTCTTCGACGCGTCATGGCGTTCGCTGTCAACGAACGTGTTCTCGCGACAAAGGATGGCGCTTACACGGCCAAGATTCAGCTCAGGCTGGTCAACCGCGTCTTCATGACCCGCGAGATCGAGCATCGCAAAACCCGTGACTTCGCGCTCGGCGCATCCGCCCGCGCTGCAGTTCCGCCTGCTGAGGCCGAACCTGTCGGAGCCGGAGCTGCATCCTCGAGCGAGGCGCGCATCAAAAGCCTCGAGGATCGCGTGTCGGCGCTGCTGAGCGGCGGGCCAGGGGGAACTTACAGCCGGGCCGACAGCAACGAGTTCGCCCTCAAACAGCTTCTGGAGCGACCGGTGGTGTTCGGCTTCAGGGCCGTCTCGACGTCGATCGTACCGTCAACACCTGGAGAGGGACGAAAATGATGATGCGTTTTCTGTCGATCGCGTTGTTGACGATCTCTGCCGGTCCGATGGCGATGGCGGAGGACAAGCCCGCTGCTCCGCGGCCCTGCGAACCGCACCCGGAATGTGTGCTGTCATCGTCCAGACTTGTTCCTGCTGCTCCGAACAGCGGTATCCGCACGCAACAACAGCCGAGCATCGCAACCGACAAGGGGCTGGTCGTTCAAGGCATATCTCCTCTCGATCGGAGCACATTCCGAGTCCCGTCGCTCGGGAAGGGTGGCATTCCGTAATCGTGAGGTCGAGGCGGACCTGGATACGAGGGCAGTCCGGCCCGTGCTTCGCATGTCGTGATTGCAGACCGGCGACGAGGGGAGCGCGCTGGCGCAGGGCGCTGGAACATGGCTAGAGCTTCGCGACGCTGCTCCGGAAATCCGGAAGCGCCGGGAGAGGCCAGATGAAGATCAGCGCGATTCCCTTCGTCACCACGGACTGGTCGACGATCCCGCCCGAGCACCATGCCGGCGACAGCGGGGAAGCGATCTGGCGCGTCCAGTATTTCGGGCCGGAGGAGAACCGTATCCGCGTGCGCATGGTCGAGTACTCGCCCGGCTATGTCGCCGACCACTGGTGCTCCAAGGGCCACATCATCCTGTGCCTGGAGGGCGAGATGGAGACCACGCTCGCGGACGGGCGCGTGATGCCGCTCAGAGCCGGCATGAGCTATCAGGTCGCCGACGGCGCCGAAGCCCATCGCTCGGCGACCAAGACCGGCGCGAAGCTCTTCATCGTCGACTGAGCGGGTTTTCTGACGGGCAGGCCGTCCCGGGCGACCGGAGGGAGAGCCGGGATGACACGCGCTTTCCGATGTGTGGATCAGGCCCGGACGAACTCGCGGCCGGCATAGCCCTGGGCGTAGAGCAGGGCGGTGAGATCGGCATGGTCGAGCCTGGCGTCGGCCGCCGCGGCAACCGCCGGCTTGGCGCGGAAGGCTGCACCCAGCCCGGCTTCGCCGAGCATGGCAAGATCGTTGGCGCCGTCGCCGACAGCCAGCGTCGCTTCAGGCGTCAAGCCGAACCGCGCGCGCAACTCGATGAGGGCGTCGAGCTTGGCCTGCTTGCCGAGGATGGGATCGGCGACCTCGCCGCGCAGGATGCCGCTATCGGCCAGCAGCAGATTGGAGCGATGCTCGTCAAAGCCGATCGTCGCGCTGATCGGGCCGGTAAACACGGTGAAGCCGCCCGAGACGAGGGCGGCGTAGGCGCCGTTGGCGCGCATGGTGCGGACGAGCTCGCGCCCGCCGGGCGTCAGGGTGATGCGGTCGCGGATGATCTCGTCGACGACCGAGAGCGGCACGCCCTTGAGCAGCGCAACGCGCTCGCGCAGTGCCGGTTCGAAATCGATCTCGCCGCGCATCGCCCGTTCGGTGATCGCGGCGACATGCTCCTTGAGCCCGACGACGGCGGCGAGTTCGTCGATGCATTCCTGGCCGATCATGGTCGAATCCATATCGGCGAGAAACAGCGCCTTGCGGCGTGTCGCTACCGGCTGGACGATGACGTCGATCGCGGCGCCTTCCAATGCCGTCCGGATATCGGCTTCGAGCTTGCGCGCGTCGGCGGCTTCCGCGAAGAGGTCGGCGGCGATCGTGCCGTCGAGCGCGGCGGTGCGGACGGCTCCCGGAATGGTGCGGGTGAGGCGGGCGAGAAGGGCCTCGTCGACCAGCGCCTGGCCGTGGGCGGATACGAGTGTGGCGACAAGCATGCGAGGACCAGTGGGACAGGCGGAAGGACAGGTCAGGGCGGTGCTCATCGCAGGTCCGACCGCCAGCGGCAAGTCCGCGCTGGCGATCGAGATCGCGCGCCGCACCGGCGGCACCGTCGTCAACGCGGATTCCATGCAGGTCTATGCCGATCTGCGCATCCTGACGGCACGGCCGGGCGAGGCGGAGGAGGCGATGGTGCCGCACCGCCTGTACGGACATGTCGACGGCGCCGTGAACTATTCCGCGATGCGCTATGCCGAGGATCTGGCGAAGCTGCTGGAGGATCTGCAGGCGCGGGGCTCGCTGCCGATCCTGGTCGGCGGCACGGGGCTCTATTTCAAGGCCGTGACCGAGGGGTTCTCGGCGATGCCGGCGGTTCCCGAGGGCGTGCGGGCCGCGTTTCGCGCTCACGCCGATGGGCTGGATACGTCCGCGCTCCATGCCGAGCTTGCTGCCTGCGATCCGCTGATGGCGGAGCGGCTAAGGCCGACCGACCGGATGCGGGTCATGCGGGCGCTCGAAATCTTCCGCGCGACCGGGCGCTCGCTCGCAAGCTTTCAGGGCGAGCGCGAGCCCGGTCCGCTTGGCGAGGAGGGGCTGCTGCGGCTGTTCATCCATCCGGAGCGGGAGACGGTCCGGCGACAGATCGACCGGCGCTTCGAGTCGATGATCGCGGCAGGTGCGCTCGACGAGGTCGCGCGGCTGAAGGCGCGCGGGCTCGATCCGCTGCTGCCGATCATGCGCGCCCATGGCGTGCCGGGGCTGATTGCCCATCTCGGTGGCGAGATCACGCTGGAGGAGGCGATCAGGCGCGGGCAGGCCGATACGCGCGCCTATGCCAAGCGGCAGGTGACCTGGTTCCGCCATCAGATGACGGGCTGGCGGGCGGTCGCGCCGGCCGCGGCGCTGGAGATCGCTTGCGAGGAGCTGGCGATCTGATCAGGCGGCCGCCACGATGGTCTCCGGCGGAGCCGCCAGGCCCAACCGGTTGCGGCCTTCGTTCTTGGCCCGGTAGAGCGCCTGGTCCGCCCGCGCCGTCAGGGATGCTAGGGCTTCGCCGGGATGACGCGCGGCGATGCCGAGGCTGGCAGTGACGCAGAGCGCCAGCGTCTCCGAAACGGGCATGGAGCGGGTGAGCAGGGTGTCCTGGATCTGGCGTGCGCTCGAAGCAGCGGAGGCCAGGTCGCAGTCCTGCAGCAGGATGGCGAACTCTTCGCCGCCGAAGCGTCCGACGAGATTGTGCTCGTTGCGAAACTGCCCGAGCAGAAGATCGGCGAAGGCGCGGATCACGGCATCGCCGGCCGGATGACCATAGCTGTCGTTGACCTGCTTGAAATGATCGAGATCGACGATGATGAGCGCGACAGCGGAGCCGTCCGCCTCGCTTGCCGCGATGGCGGCATTGGCCTTCTCGGTGAAGGAGCGGCGGTTGAGCAGCGCCGTGAGCGGGTCGGTCTCGGCCAGGCGCCTGAGCTCGCGCTCGCGCTCCTCGCGCTGGCCGATCTCCTCCGAAAGCGCGCGCCGAGTCGCCCGCTCGCGGCCGATCTCCAGCGCGAGCGTGGCGGCCCGCAATTGCAGCGTCTGGTTGGCGACGGTGAGGTCGGTGATGTCGGTGAGGGTCAGCAGCAGCCCGTCCCCCAGCGGGGCGATGGCGATGCGCAGCCAGAGGGTCTTGCCCTGCTGGGTGAAGGAGGTTTCCAGCACGTCGGCGCGCTGGAGGTTCATCGCATAGACGCAGCGCTGCCAGATCGACGGGTCGGAGAGGAAGGGCAGGCTCTCTCGGCCGTCCGTATCCAGGAGATCGACGTCCGGCCGCCCGCTGAGTTCGGCTGCGCGCCGGTTGGCGGTGACGATGACGGTCTGTTCGATTCCACCGATATTGTCGCGGATGGCCCTCAGCGCCACGATGCCGCTCGGCGAGGTTTCCAGCACGGCGTTCAGCAGATCCTCGCGGAACTGCAGCGGCCGGCTGAAGGCGATGACGAAGCGGCGCCCATCCTGCGCGATCGTCGGGAGGAGCAACCGTTCCCAGAGCGCGACGCGCACCGTGCCGCTTGAGCGATGCACGGTGTAGAGCGGCCGGTTTTCGGCCAGAGCCTGGTCAAGGCTGTCGATGGTGAAGCGGGCAACCTGCGGGCGCATGCCGGAGACGCGCTGTCCCAGACGCGTGGCGCCGGAATAGCGTACGATCTCGCGCCCGAAATGCAGCCACCGGTAATCGCCGTCGCCCGTGGGTTCCAAGATCATGAGATCCTTCCCGAACAGGGGCAGGATCTCTTCGGAGAACGCTTCATAGGCGACCGGGCCATCGCCATGGCCGTGCAATGCGAACCGCTGCAGGATCTCTGCGATCTGCGCCGCATGGCTGCGTGCTGCGATATTCTCGCTGTGGACTTCGTAGTACATGTCCGTCCCGGTTCGAGCTCGCGGATACTACGAGGGACGCATTGAGAAATCGTTCCGTAACGGCACCTGATTTTTGTGTGTGCCGCAGATCGGCCGGTAACCATGTTGTTGGCGCTTGACCGACACGACGCTCTCCGCTAGCGTTTCCGCAACTTCCGCTAAGGACCGTGAGCGCGATGCGCAAGCTTATTATCGTAGAGGTGCGCTGGTAGGGGCCGGTTTCACAACCGGGCGTCCCCGACGCCAGCGCACGCCCAGGCCCCTCCGAGGGCCTTTTTTATTGCCTAAATTCCCAGACAGACCAGAAGATCAGCCTCAGGAGAGCGTAATGAGCGAGATGATGACCGGCGCCGAGATGGTCGTCCGCGCGCTTCAGGACCAGGGTGTCGAGCACCTGTTCGGTTATCCGGGCGGCGCCGTACTCCCGATCTACGATGCGATCTTCCAGCAGGACAAGGTCAAGCACGTGCTCGTCCGCCACGAGCAGGGAGCGGTCCATGCCGCCGAGGGCTATGCGCGCTCCGGCGCCGGCAAGGTCGGCTGCGTGCTCGTCACTTCCGGCCCCGGCGCGACCAACGCTGTCACCGGCCTGACCGACGCGCTGCTCGACTCGATCCCGCTCGTCGTCATCACCGGCCAGGTTCCGACGCATCTGATTGGCTCAGACGCCTTCCAGGAATGCGACACGGTCGGCATCACCCGCTCCTGCACCAAGCACAACTATCTGGTGAAGAGCATCCACGATCTGCCGCGCGTGCTGCACGAGGCGTTCTATGTCGCGGCGAATGGTCGTCCGGGCCCGGTCGTCATCGACATCCCTAAGGACATCCAGTTCGCGACCGGCACCTATAGCCGCCCGCGCGACAACCAGCACAAGACCTACCGCCCGGTGGTCAAGGGCGACCTCGCCAAGATCAAGGCGGCGGTCGAGTTGATGGCAGGCGCCAAGAAACCGGTCTTCTATACCGGCGGCGGCGTCATCAATTCCGGCCCGCACGCCTCGGCGCTGCTGCGCGAGCTCGCTCGGCTGACGGGCTTCCCGGTTACCTCGACGCTGATGGGGCTCGGCGCCTTTCCGGCCGCAGACAAGCAGTGGCTCGGCATGCTCGGCATGCACGGCACTTACGAGGCCAATCTGGCGATGCATGACTGCGACGTCATGATCAATATCGGCGCGCGCTTCGACGACCGCATCACCGGCCGGATCGACGGCTTCTCGCCGCGCTCGAAGAAGATCCATATCGACATCGACCCGTCCTCGATCAACAAGACGGTCAAGGCCGATATCGGCATCGTCGGCGATTGCGCCCATGTGCTCGAGGATATGGTGCGGATCTGGCGCGAGAGCAGCCCGCAGGTCGACAAGACCGCGCTCGCCACCTGGTGGACGCAGATCGAAGGCTGGCGCGGTCGCAAGAGCCTCGCCTACAAGCAATCCGATACGATCATCAAGCCGCAATATGCGCTGGAGCGCCTCCATGCGCTGACCAAGGATCGCGACACCTACATCACGACCGAGGTCGGTCAGCACCAGATGTGGGCGGCGCAGTACCTGCAGTTCCAGGAGCCGAACCGCTGGATGACCTCGGGCGGCCTTGGCACGATGGGCTACGGCCTGCCGGCGGCCATTGGCGTGCAGATGAAGCATCCCAAGGCGCTGGTCATCGACGTCGCCGGCGAGGCCTCGATCCTGATGAACATGCAGGAGATGTCGACGGCGGTGCAGTACCGGCTGCCGGTCAAGGTCTTCATCCTCAACAACGAGTATATGGGCATGGTGCGCCAATGGCAGGAACTGCTGCATGGCGGGCGCTATTCGGAGAGCTATTCGCAGTCGCTGCCGGACTTCGTGAAGCTCGCCGAGGCCTATGGCGGCCACGGCATCCGCTGCGACGACCCGGCCAAGCTCGACGCCGCGATCATGGAGATGATCGAGACGCCCGGCCCGGTGATCTTCGACTGCCATGTCGCCAAGGAAGAGAACTGCTTCCCGATGATCCCGTCGGGCAAGGCGCATAACGAGATGATCCTGCCCGATTTCGAAGGCGATACCGGCCAGATCATCGACGCCAAGGGCAAGCAGCTCGTTTGACGAAGCATCGTCATGCTCGGGCTTGACCCGCGCATCTCAGGCCGACGGGGCGTTCCGCCCTCGAAGAGATTCTCGGGCGAAACTTCGCTCCGCCCGAGAATGACGCTGGCGGCATGGCAAAGGAAACGACATGGCTACGATCGGTCTGATCGGCGGAATGAGCTGGGAGTCGACCGCGGTCTACTACCGGCTGCTCAACGAGGGCGTGCGCGCGCGTGCGGGCGGACTGCACTCGGCCGATGTATTGCTGCATTCGGTCGACTTCGCTGGTATCGCCGAGATGCAGGCTCAGGGTGACTGGGCGGCGGCAGGCGCGGCGCTGGCCGAGAGCGCACGCCGGCTGGAGCGCGGCGGCGCTTCCTGCCTCGTGCTCTGCACCAACACCATGCACAAGGTGGCCGACCGGATCACGAGCGCGACCAAGCTGCCCTTCCTGCATCTGGCCGATGTGACGGCGCGGGCGATCCGCGCCACGCCGTCGCGCCGACCGCTGCTGCTGGCGACGCGCTTCACCATGGAACAGAACTTCTATCGCGACCGGCTGAAGGCCTTCGGCGTCGAGGCGCTGGTGCCGCAGCCGCAGGAGCGCGACGAGATTCACCGCGTCATCTATGACGAGCTGTGCCGCGGCCGCGTCGAGCCGGCGTCGCGCGAGTGCTATCGCGCGGTCGTCGAACGCGCGGTGCGGGAGGAGGGCGCCGATGGCGTGATCCTCGGCTGCACGGAGATCACGCTTTTGGTCTCTCAGGCGGATTTCACGGTTCCCGTCTTCGACACCACCGCGCTCCATGTCGCGGCGGCGCTCGATTTCGCCGGCGAAGTGGAGAGCGTGGCCGCATGAAGCTGCTCATCGGCAACAAGTGCTACTCGTCCTGGTCGCTGCGGGCCTGGCTGCTGCTACGCGCCAAGGGGATCGCCTTCACCGAGCAGCTCGTGCCGCTCGACGAGCCCGGTTTCAAGGAGACCGTCTTCGCCGCGGCGCCCGGCAGCGGCGGTACCCTGCCGATGGTGGTCGATGGCGATATCGCCGTCTGGGAGACGCTGGCAATCTGCGAGTATCTCCATGACACGCATCCGCAGGCCGGGATTTGGCCGCGCGACATCGCGGCCCGCGCCCATGCGCGTGCCGTCTCCAGTGAGATGCATGCGGGCTTCATGGCGCTACGCAGTACCTGCCCGATGAATCTGGGCAAGCGCTTTGCGGGCCGCGACCGCGGTCCGGGCGTCGCCCGCGACGTCGAGAGGGTCACCGGGTTGTGGCGGCAGGCGCGCGAGCGCTTCGGTGCTGCTGGCGATGGGCCGTTCCTGTACGGCGCCTTCTCGGCGGCGGATGCGATGTTCGCGCCGGTCGTCACCCGCCTCGATACCTATGGCATCGCCGTCGACCCCGTTTCGCAGGATTACATGCGGGCGATCCTCGCGCTTCCCGCCTATCGCGAGTGGCTTGCCGCCGCGCTGGCCGAGCCCTGGATCGTAACGCAGGACGAGGTGGACGAGCCCGCCCTCGTCGACCTCCGTCTCTCCTGAGCTTTCCCTTTCGCCAATCGTCTGCTCCAACCCGCCTACAGGTCCGTCATGTCGAAGCCCGCCACCCATTATCCGAATGCCCCGAAGGCCCAGCCGAGCGCGCGCCATACCCTGGCGGTGATCGTTGACAACGAACCGGGCGTTCTTGCCCGCATCGCCGGGCTATTCTCGGGGCGCGGGTACAATATCGAGAGCCTCACCGTCTCCGAGACCGAGCATGAGAAACACCTTTCGCGCATCACGGTCGTGACCTCCGGCACCGCCAGCGTCATCGACCAGATCAAGGCGCATCTCGACCGGCTCGTCCCGGTCCACCGCGTCGTCGACCTGACCGAGCAGGGCGAGGCGCTGGAGCGCGAGCTCGCCCTGGTCAAGGTCGTCGGCAAGGGCGAGCACCGCGTCGAGGCGATGCGGCTGGCCTCCGCCTTCGGTGCACGCACGCTCGATGCTTCGCTCACCTCCTTCGTCTTCGAACTCACCGGCTCGACCGAAGAGATCGAGCGCTTCATCAAGCTGATGACCGTGGTGGGACTCACCGAGGTCTCGCGCACCGGCATCGCCGCGATGAGCCGCGGCCCCGAGGCTATGTGAGCATGGCGCTTACGCCAGAGGTTCTCAGCCTGATCGCGCTCGGGCTCGGCCTCGTCGGCTTTGCCTGCCTCGCCATGCCGGTGCTGATGCGCCTGTCCGGCCGGGCGCCGGCCGAACCGATGGGGAGCGGCAGGAGCTTGCGCTCCCCGCTCTGGTGGGCGGGGTTCATTCTGACGATCGCCGCGATCTTCGTGCAGCGGATGGCGAGCCAGCAGGGCGGCTGAGGCTCCTATCCTCACTCTTCGCGGAAACGCGAGGTCATCCCGGATCGCCGCTTCGCGCCGTCCGGGATGACCGTGCTTCGTTTGCAGATCGAGGCTCTAATCAGCCGGCGAAGCCGCCTTCCATCAGGAAGCGCTTTTCCTCCGCCGTCGTGTCGCGCTCCAGCACCTCGTTGCGATGGGGGAAGCGGCCGAAGTCGCGGATGATGTTGCGGTGGACCTCGGCGTATTTCACGCCTTCGGGGTCCTCGGCCGCGGCGCAGAGCGCAATGCAGCGCTCCTGATCGGCCAGCTCTTCGGAATGCATGAAGGGCATGTAGAAGACGCGCCTCTCCGGCGCCTCGTAGGCGTCGTCGAAGCCGCGTGCGATCGCGCGTTCCGCAACGGCGAGGGCCTGCGCATCGGTCGCGAAGGCGCGCGGGCTGCCGCGGAACATGTTGCGCGGGAACTGATCGAGCAGGATCAGCAGCGCGTAGACGCCTTCCGGGGTTTCCTCCCAAGCGTCGAGCTTGCCGGCTGCCGCGGCCTCATGAATGGGCAGGAAGCGCCGGGTGATCTCCGCATCGAAGGCTTCGTCCTTGGCAAACCATTTCTCGGGGCCGGCCTCGCGCCAGAAGGCGAGAATCTCGGGGGCGCTCGGCAGGGTCATGGGCGGTTCCGTTCTTCAGGCGACAGGGCCTCAGAGATAATTCCTCTCCGGCTTGCCGCCAGCCCCGAAAAACGCTTGCCCGCATGCGGCGGCTGCGCTAGACGACTGAACCGTAACGTACGGTACTGGATTTCTCCGAACCCATGACGCAGGCTCAGGCAGAGGCACAAGGCGAGGCGCTGACGGTGCGCCAGCAGGCCGTGCTTGATGCCGTGCTCAGCCTGATGGTGGAGAAGGGCAGCGGATTGACCATGACCGCCGTGGCGCGGCGCGCCAGCTGCTCCAAGGAAACGCTGTACAAGTGGTTCGGCGACCGCGAGGGCTTGCTGACGGCGACGGTGCAGTGGCAAGCCTCAAAGGTGAGGGCAGGCAATTACGACCGGCAGAATCTCGACGCCGGCACCCTGCGCGAGAGCCTGAAGGGCTTCGCTGCGAACTGGCTGGACGTGATTTCAAGCCCGACTTCGATCGCGCTCAACCGCGTCGCCGTCAGCCAGGCGGCGTCCCGCGACGGGAATCTCGGCTCGATCGTGCTGGCCAATGGCCGCTTCGCCATCGGCGAGCGCCTCAAGCCGGTGCTCGATGCCGGCCGCGAAGCGGGTCTCATCGCCTTCGACGATACAGAGACGGCCTTCCGCACCTTCTTCGGTCTCGCGGGCCGCGACGTCCAGATCCGGCTGCTGCTCGGCGATACGCTGACCTTGAGCAGGGCCGAAATCGCGCGCGACGCGGAGCGCGCAACCGAGCAGTTTCTCACCCTCTACGGCACGGCGCAGAACGATCCGGGCCGGAAGACGAACAACGCGTGACAAAGGAGACACCCATGCGCGTCTATTACGATCGTGATGCCGACATCAACCTGATCAAGGGCAAGAAGGTCTGCATCGTCGGCTACGGCTCGCAGGGCCATGCCCATGCGCTGAACCTGCGCGATTCCGGCGTCAAGGACGTCATCATCGCTCTGAAGGCCGGTTCGGCCACGCGCAAGAAGGCTGAGGATGCCGGCTTCAAGGTGATGACGCCGTCCGAGGCGGCCAAGGTGTCGGACATCATGATGATGCTGACCCCCGACGAGCTGCAGGGCGACATCTATCGCGACGAGCTGCACGCCAACATGAAGGAGGGCGCCGCCCTTCTGTTCGCGCACGGTCTCAACGTCCACTTCAACCTGATCGAGCCGCGCAAGGACCTCGACGTGCTGATGGTCGCCCCAAAGGGCCCCGGCCACACCGTCCGCTCCGAGTATCAGCGCGGCGGCGGCGTGCCGACCCTGATCGCGATCCATCAGGACGCCACCGGCAACGCCCATGACCTCGGCCTCTCCTACGCCTCGGCCAATGGCGGCGGCCGCGCCGGCATCATCGAGACCACCTTCAAGGAAGAGTGCGAGACCGACCTGTTCGGCGAGCAGGTCGTGCTCTGCGGCGGCCTGGTCGAGCTGATCAAGGCCGGCTACGAGACGCTGACCGAGGCCGGCTACGCCCCCGAGATGGCCTATTTCGAGTGCCTCCACGAGGTGAAGCTGATCGTGGACCTGATCTACGAAGGCGGCATCGCCAACATGAATTACTCGATCTCGAACACCGCCGAGTACGGCGAGTACGTCACCGGCCCGCGTATCATCACGGCCGAGACCAAGGCGGAGATGAAGCGCGTGCTGACCGACATCCAGTCGGGCAAGTTCACGCGCGACTGGATGCTGGAGAACAAGGTCAACCAGACCTCGTTCAAGGCGACCCGCGCCCGCTACGCCGCCCACCCGATCGAGGAAGTCGGCGCCAAGCTCCGCGACATGATGCCGTGGATCAAGGCCAAGGCTCTCGTCGACAAGTCGAAGAACTGAGCCCTTTCGATCTCCGTCAAGCTCGGGTCGCCGCTCCGCGGCGCCCGGGAATGACGTGAGAGGCACAGGCTTGAGAGTTTGATTCAAGTGGTTGCGGGTTTGATTCCGCTTGTTCTCGTAACTGCTTGATACCGAACGTCTTCGGATCTTTGCGGGCGGCGGCCGGAAGGCTGCCGCCCGCTGCGTTTAGGCGGACGCAGGAACACCGCGGGCCGACAGGAGTTTCACTTCCGGTGCAGGGCCGAAAGGCCAGGGAAACATCATGGGAGACGGTCATGACGGTCGACGTTCGACCCAGAGTGCCCGAACAGGATTTGGAGAGGCTGCGCGGGGGTAACCCGCTGCCACCGTTGCGGGCCGCCGATCACAGCGATGCCCACCCGGCGGTGGAGACGCCCGTCGAGGCGAGGCAGGGTTTCCTGGGGCGGCCGGTCCTGACTGTGCTGGTCGCGGGGCTCGCCTTGGCCGTGATTGCGTGGATCGCGGTCGATCTGCTCGTCTACTGAATTTCTTGCGTGAGACGGATCGTGTTTGCCTGCTGCCTGGGGAGGCTGCGATGGAACTTTTGCGGATCTTCGAAGCGCCGGCCGTGATCCGGACGGTGCTGGCGCTGTCTCTGGCGATGATGCTGGCGATCGTTCTCGGCCTGCTGTAAGCGCCGGCAGAGCCGCGATCGATGCCGAAATCGGCGAAGGCCTCCGGCGCAGGGCGCCGGAGGCCTTTTCGTCGGTCAGAAGGTGACCTTGTCCTTGATCTCGGCCTCGACGTTCGAGGGCAGGGTTCCGCGTTTCACCAGATCGGCGAAATCCTTGAACTTCGCCTTGCCGCGTTCCTCGATGATCTTCTTGGCGCGGACCTCGCCAATGCCCTTGAGGGTGTCGAGCTCGGCGGCGGTCGCCGTGTTGATATTGATCTTTTTGGCCTGGGCAGCCGCGGGCTGGGCGGCGGGTGTCGCCGGCTTGGTTGCGGGGGCTCCCTGCGTTGCCGGGGCGGCGGGCGCCGTGACAGGTGCGGCGGGCTTCGCGGCGGGAGCTGGCTGCGTCACGGTCTGGGCGAAAGCCTGGCCGCCCATGGCGGCGAGCGCGACGAGGGGGAGCAGGAAACGGGACATCGTCATGGCAAGACCTCACTGGGTCGGCCCGGATCATCGCGTTCGACAGGGGCCGGGTCCCTCTGCCGGACGACGCTGGCGGCGCGGGGCCGTTCAGCGCGCCGCGCGGGGCTCGCCGATGATGGTGGCGCGCCGCGATGCGACGATGCGAATAGACGCCTTTCGAATTGAACAGATGCCGAATGCTGCGTTCACCGGGCAGTCAGGTTCGGGGCGCGTTCAGCGGGCGAGAAACTCGCTGACGCGGCCGACGCCGTAGAGCAGCCCGAAGCCCCAGGCGAAGGAGGCACCCCAGTTCGCGAGCTGGAACGCCCAGAACGGCATGGCGACGATGCCCGCCACGATCGCGATCACCGCCCTCAACGGCCCGAAGAAGTGACCGATCAGGATGCTGGCGATGCCCCACTTCTCGAAGAAGGCGTGGCCGCGGTCCAGGAGTTCAGGGTTCTTGGTGAAGGGCCAGTAGTCGTGGACGCGCGGGCCGAGGACGAGCCCGGCCCAGTAGGACACCCAGAAGCCGGCACCGGCGCCGAGCGAAGCCGCCAGCGCCAGCGGGACGAGGTTGAGGCCCGAAGCGCCTGCGACGGCGCCGAAGGTGGTGAAGAATACTGTGGCCGGGACGAGCCAGGAGAGAATCGCGACGCATTCGGCGAAGGCGACCGCGAAGACGATCGGGATCGCCCATTGCTGATTGGCCTGCATGAACTCGACGAGCGCCTTCATGGCTTGTTCGATGTCGGCCATGGCGTTCGGCTCGGCTCCTGCGGGGTCGGGTCGGCTCAGGCATATGGCTGTGTCGGCGGAACGATGCAAGCGACGGGCAGCCGCAGTGCGTGGCGGCGTTGCCTTCCCGGAACGATCGCCTATTAATTTCGGCAATACAGAAAAGCTGCCGGCACGGCGCAAGGCTGCCGACGAGGAAACGGATTTCATGGAGTTGCAGGATCGCCCGCATGCTCATGCGGGGAAAGCGCCGGTTTCGTCGGGGGATCCGGCGGTTGCGCTCGGTGGTGTCGACATCACCTTCCATCTCGCCGATGGCGGTCGCTATCAGGCGGTCAAGGGCATCGATCTCAAGGTCCATCCCGGCGAGTTCGTCTCGATCGTCGGGCCGACAGGCTGCGGCAAGTCCACGCTGCTCAACGCGGCGGCTGGACTGCTCTCGCCCTCGGCCGGCTCGGTCGGCATCTTCGGCAAGCCGCTTGCGGGCCTGAACCGCCGCGCCGGCTATCTCTTCCAGCAGGACGCGCTGATGCCGTGGAAGACGGCACTGGACAACGTCAAGGTCGCGCTGGAGCCGATGGGCGTGCCCGAGCGCGAGGCGGATCAGCGCGCCCGCGAATGGCTGGGCCGCGTGGGCCTGCGGACCTTCGTCGACCGCTATCCGCACATGCTCTCGGGCGGCCAGCGCAAGCGCGTCAGCCTCGCCCAGATGCTGATCCGCAATCCCGAGATCCTGCTGATGGACGAGCCCTTCGGGCCACTCGACGCGCAGACCCGGCAGATCATGGGCAACCTCCTGCTCGATCTCTGGTCGCGCGACCGCAAGGCGCTGATGTTCGTCACCCACGACCTCGAAGAGGCGATCGCGCTCTCCGACCGGGTGGTGGTGATGTCGGCCGGCCCGGCGGCGGGGATCGTCGCCGACTACAAGGTCGACCTGCCGCGCCCGCGCGACATCGCCGACATCCGGCTGGAAAAGGCCTTCCACGAGATCCATCGCGACATCTGGACCTCGCTGCGCGTCGAGGTGCAGAAGGCCTATGCGATGGGCGAGGGACGCGAGCTGGTCGGAGGAGACGCATCATGAAGCGCATGAAGCTCATCTCGCTCCAGATCCTGGTGATGATCGCATTTCTGCTGTTCTGGCATGTCGCGACGACCACGAGCCTGTTCGGCGACGTCAAGACGATCCAGTTCTTCTTCTCGACGCCGGTCGCGGTGCTGACGCGCACTTTCAAGCAGCTCACCAGCGCCGACATCTACTGGCATCTCGGCATCACCCTGACCGAGACGGTGCTCGCCTTTGTCATCGGCTCGCTCGCGGGCATCCTGTTCGGCTTCGCCTTCGCGCGGCGCGAGCTGCTTTCTCAGGTGTTCGACCCCTATATCAAGGCGGCTAATGCGCTGCCGCGCGTCGTGCTGGCGCCGATCTTCGCGCTCTGGTTCGGGCTGGGCATCTGGTCGAAGGTGGCGCTCGGCTTCACGCTCGTCTTCTTCATCGTGTTCTTCAACGTCTACCAGGGCGTGCGCGAGGTCTCGCCGACGATCCTGGCCAATGCGCGCATGCTCGGCATGAACGAGCGCCAGCTCTTCAAGCATGTCTACTGGCCCTCGGCACTGACCTGGATGTTCTCCTCGCTGCACACCTCGGTCGGCTTCGCGCTGGTCGGCGCGGTGGTCGGCGAATATCTCGGCTCCTCGGCGGGGCTCGGCTACAAGATCCATGAGGCGGAGAGCGTCTTCGACGTCACCGGCGTGTTCTCGGGCATGCTGATCCTGGCGATCTTCGTCATCGCCATCGACGCGCTGGTCACGTTGGTCGAGAAGCGGCTGCTGGTCTGGCGGCCGGGGCAGAGCTCGACGACGGTGGCCTGATGGCGGCCGAGGCCGTGGCGGAAACCATGGCTTCCTCAACGTCAGCTCGCTAGGATCGGAGCATCGCGCTCAAGAGTGGGAGGTTCCGGTGGCCGAAACGATCAGCATCGGTGGGCTGCTCCTGGAGTTCCTGCACGACAAGGACGAAACCGAAGGCAGCGTCGACGTCTTTCGGATGACCGTGGCTCCTAAGGGAAAGGTTCCCGTGCCTCACCATCACGAGAGCTGGGACGAGACGGTCTACGGTCTCGACGGAACCTTGACGTTCACGATCGACGGCCGCGACGTCGCCTTGAGGCCCGGTCAGTCGGCCTTCATCCGGCGCGGCGTCATCCACGGCTTCCGGAACGACAGCGACCAGGCGGCGAGTTGCCTCTGCATCCTGTCGCCCGGCGTGCTGGGGCCGGGATATTTTCGTGAGATCGCCGGCTTGCTGGTCGGTGGCGGGCCGCCCGATCCCGCCGCGGTCAGGGAGGTCATGGTCCGTCACGGCCTCGTTCCCGCAGTGCCGGCGGGCTGAGCTACGGACGGCCAGGGCCATGCGGGTCGGCGGGGCGGGCACCCCGCCGCTCCGGCCGGTGGGCTTTTTTGGCTGTTCTACCGGCGCATTTCCGTCAGCGCCCTCTGCAGGGGAGCGGGCGAGACCTGGATCGGCCCTTCGAAGGGTCCGTCCATGTCCACGATCAGGTAGATCGCTCCGCCGATCAGCGCCGCAGCCGCGATGAAGCAGGTCACGACCACGGCGTTCCGCGGGGCGCGGAAGCCGAAGGTCGCGAAGATCAGGACCAGCCAGGCGACGACCATCAGCATCAGCGGCCGCGGCAGCGAACCCTCGGCCTGTTCCACAAGGCTCCAGCGCAGCTCCAGCACCTTGCGATATTGTTCGCGCATGTCGTTCCAGATCGAGAGCTGAGAGGCGCGGTTCGGTTCGAAGGCGCGCAGGCGGGTTCCGACATTCTCGAGCAACCGTTCGGATGTTGTGTCCGACAGCCCGCCTTCAGCAGTCCAATGGCCGTTCGCGGCGCGCTCGGTATAGGCGACAAGCCCCTGGCGGGTTTCGCCGGCCTCCGGGCCATAGAGGAACAACATCCGATCGAGCAGGATCAGCTCGGTGGCGTAGCTGTGAACGTCCCGGTTGACCCCGTCGAATCTGCTCTTCGCCGAGGTGATCATCAGGCCGAGCACCAGAGACGTCATCACGACGAAAATATTTGCGATTAGATGCAAGACCTTCTGCGTGTCGTCCAGCCGTTGATGCTCCGGAAGCCGCTCGTAGGAGAACAGTGCGCCCAGAGAGGCTGCCATCAGGCAGACAAACACGAATATGGCGATGCGCATCTCGTTCACGGTCGGCCCTCGTCTTGCAGATGCAACGGGTAGACATGCGTGGACATGCCAGGCGGCGGCGCTTTGCCGGCTGGCTCGGGATTCTTGCTCCCGCCGTTCAATCTAGCCTATGTTCGACGCAAATGCGCGCCCGTCAGAAGCGCCAGCAGGATCCAAACCGGAGGAACGCCTATGCTCTTGTCCCGCCGCAGCGCGCTGGCTGCGCTTGCTCTTTCGACCGCGCTCGGCGCGGCATCCCATGCGCTCGCCCAGAACGCGGAGAAGCCGAAGCTTACACTCGGCGTTGGCGGCAAGCAGCTGCTCTACTACCTGCCGCTCACCGTCGCGGAGAAGAAGGGCTTCTTCAAGGAGCAGGGGCTCGACGTCGAGATCAACGATTTCGGCGGCGGCGCGAAGTCGCTGCAGGCGCTCGTCGGCGGCTCGGTCGATGTCGTGACCGGCGCCTATGAGCACACCATCCGCATGCAGGCCAAAGGGCAGGACATCCGCGCGGTGATCGAGCTCGGCCGCTTCCCGGCGATCACCATCGCAGTGCGCAAGGACCTCGCCGACAAGGTCAAATCGGCGGCCGATTTCAAGGGACTCAAGATCGGCGTGACGGCGCCGGGCTCCTCGACGGCGCTGACCGCGCAATACGCCATGGTCAAGGCCGGACTGAAGGCGACGGACGCGCCGATCATTGGTGTCGGGGCCGGCGCGAGCGCGGTCGCGGCGATCAAGCAGAAGCAGGTCGACGTGATCTCGCATCTCGATCCGGTGACCTCGAAGCTCGAGGCCGACGGCGACATCGTCTCCTTGATCGACACCCGCACCGAGGCCGGCACCAAGGCGCTGTTCGGCGGCTCGAACCCGGCGGCGGTGCTCTATCTCAAGAACGACTTCGCCGAGAAGAACCCGATCACGACGCAGAAGCTGGTCAACGCCTTCATGAAGTCGCTGAAATGGCTGGAAACCGCGAAGCCTGAAGAGGTTGCCGACCTCGTGCCGGAAGAGTTCCTGCTCGGCGACAAGCCGCTCTACATCCGCGCGGTGAAGAACTCGCAGGAGAGCTATTCGCGCACTGGCATCTCCACGCCCGACGCCATGAAGAGCATGTATGACTCGCTGAAGCTGCTCGACCCGGAGCTGACCAACTCCAATGTCGACCTGTCGAAGACCTTCATCGACAGCTTCGCCAAGAAGGCAGCCTCCGGCTCCTGAGCCATGCATTTGGCTTAGAGCTGTCATTTGATGTCGCGTGCAATCTGCATCCAGTGCATGCTGCGCGGATTCGCGCTGGGGGGATCAGGTGAGCAGCGATACGGCATTTCTGGATGGCGGCGGCGAGATGGCCGCCGCCATCCGCGACTATGACTGGAGCACGACCCCGCTTGGGCCGATCGGCCAGTGGCCGGTGGCCCTGAAGACGGCGGTCGGCATGATGGTCAACTCGCACTTCCCCAAATGCATCGCTTGGGGCGCGGATTTGATCACCATCCACAATGATGCCTTCCGGTCTATCCTCGGCGACAAGCCGCCCGCCCTCGGCCGCTCCTTTCATGAGGTCTGGTCCGAGGTCTGGGAAGAGATCGGCCCGATGACGGCCAAAGCGCTGGCCGGCGAGGCGACCTTCATCGAAGACTTCCCGCTCACCATTAATCGATACGGCCATCCCGAAGAGGTGTGGTTCACCTTCTGCTACAGTCCGATCCGGGACGAGGCCGGCCGGGTTCTCGGCATGATCGACACGGTGATGGAGACGACCGGCAAGATGCTCGCCGAGCGCAACGGCCGCCTGCTCAACGCCGAACTTGCCCACCGCATGAAGAACACGCTCGCGATGATCGCGGCGATCGCCAGCCAGACCTTCCGCTCGGCGGAAACGCTCGAAGAGGCGCAATCAGTCCTGAGCGAGCGCATCGCCACGCTCGGCGAGGCCCATTCGATCCTGACGCAGTCGAGCTGGAGCAGCGCGCCGATCCGCACGGTGGTCGAAGGGGCGCTGGCGCCGCATCGCTCGGGCCTCGGCACGATCCGCATCGAGGGGCCGCTGCTGCGATTGCCGGCCGATCAGGCGATGACGCTGGCCCTCGCGGTCAACGAACTCGCGACAAATGCAGTGAAGTACGGTGCGCTCTCGGTGGAGGCCGGAGAGGTCTCGATCGGCTGGTCGATCGGGCGTCCGCAGAGCGAGGACGCCTTCCGCTTCGAATGGCGTGAAAGCGGTGGCCCTCCCGTCGTGAAGCCGCGCCGCCAGGGTTTTGGCTCGCGGCTGGTGGAGCGCGTCATGTCGCAGAAGTTCCATGGCGAGGTTGAGCTGGACTATCGGCCGGAAGGGCTGCGTTATCTGCTGGCCACCACGATGGTGAATGTCGCGCCGCGCGAGTGACTGTCCCGCAGGCCATGCGCTGCTTTCTGTCCCAGCGATGACAAGGGACCTGCGCTTCGTCGCGGTGGGTCCTTTTCCTTTTTGCACGCCTTTCAACTGCACGCTGGACTTGCCGGGGCGGCGGCGCGACAGTGCGGCGCTGACGTAAGGAGAGGCGACATGACAGGACGCGCCGCCGTCGAAGCCCTGATCCGCGATGCCTACGCTGCCCGCCATCGGGGCGATCTCGATGCCCTGATGGAATACCTCCATCCCGATTGCAGCTACCGGCTCGCCGGCGGACCGCAGGCGGCCGAGGTCTTTGCCGAGCCGGACGGGCATTCCGCCGTGCGCGAGCAGATGGCCGGGCTGATCGCGACCTATGTGTTCCGTAACATCGAAGAGCTGGCGCTGACGGTCGATGGGGACCGGGCGATGCTGCATTGGCGCGCCGATGTCGAGTGCAGGCCGACTGGCCGCACCGGCTCCTTCGAGGTCATGGACATCTTCACCATCGCCGACGGCAAGGTGAAAAGCCTCACCCAGTTCACGGACACGGCCGGCGTGGCCCGGCTGTCGATGCCCCAGCCTTCGCGCTGATCGCGGACATCACCGCTTTCGATTTGCGCCTTGCGCGAGAGCCGTTAGGTTCGCGGGCTCATCGTGAACGGGGTATCGCTTCGGACCATGAATATTCTCTCGATCCAGTCCCATGTCGCCTATGGCCATGTGGGCAACGCCTCGGCGACCTTCCCGATGCAGAGGCTCGGCGTCGAAGTCTGGCCGATCCACACGGTGCAGTTCTCGAATCATACCGGCTACGGCAACTGGAAGGGCCGCGTCTTCGATGGCGGCATGATCGATGAGGTGATGGAGGGCATCGCCGAGCGCGGCGTGCTCGCCAGCTGCGATGGCGTGATCTCCGGTTACATGGGCTCTGCCGATATCGGCCACGCCATCCTGTCCGCAGTCGAAAAGGTGCGGGCAGCGAATCCGAAGGCGCTCTATTGCTGCGACCCGGTGATCGGCGATGTCGGCCGCGGCATCTTCGTGCGCCCCGGCATCCCGGAGTTCATGCGCGAGCAGGCAGTGCCTGCCGCGGATATCGTGACGCCCAACCAGTTCGAGCTGGAGTTGCTGACGGATATCGAGGTGAAGACCGTCGCCGATGCGCACCGCGCCGTCGAGGCTCTGCGCGACGCCGGGCCGAAGGTGGTGATGGTGACCTCGCTCGTGACCGAGGAAACGCCGGCCGGTTCGATCGACCTCATGGCGGCGGACGCCAAGGGGACCTGGCGGGTGCGCACGCCGAAGCTCGACGTCAGCGTCAACGGCGCAGGCGATGCGATCGCGGCGCTGTTCTTCACCCATTACCTGCGCGAGGAATCGGCCGCGGCCGCGCTGTCGAAGGCGTCGTCCTCGATCTACGGGCTGCTGAAGCGCACAAAGGAGGCGGGCTCGCGCGAGATCCTGACCGTGGCGGCGCAGGACGAGTTCGTCACGCCCTCGCAGGTCTTCGAGCCCCAGGCGATCTGACGTCGATGCGGCGGACTTCCCTCAGCCCTCATCCCGAGGAGCGCCGCAAGGCACGTCTCGAAGGATGTCCCAGGAGGTTCAGGAACCATCTGGACCATCCTGCGAGATGCCGCTTCGCGGCTCCTCAGGGTGAGAGCTCGAAGAGTGTCCTTCGATGAGGCTGCGTGTCGGCACCTTCAACGTCGAGAACCTGCTGACGCGCCACCGCTTCGAGCCGGGCGGGCGCACGGAGACGGCGGCAGCGATGTCGCTGTTCCATTTCCCCCGCTCCGACGAGCGCGACGCGGTGGAGCGCTCTCTCGCCGTGGCGCTGGAGGACGACAAGCGCCAGATGACCGCGCTCGCCATCGCCGAGGCGCAGGCCGATCTCTGGATGCTGCAGGAGGTCGACTCGCTCGCGAGTTTGCAGGCCTTCTTCGCCAACTACGTCCATCGCATCGCCGACCATCGCTACGGCCATTTCACGCTGATCGACGGCAACGACCGCCGCAGCATCGACATCGGCTTCGCGGCGCGGCGCGACCTGTTCGGCCCGGGGCAGCTCAAGGTGCGCTCGCACAAGGACCTGACCTTCGCAGAAGCCGGCGTGCATGACCGTGAGCTCGCCAGGCTCGGCATCGGGCCGCATGGCAAGGTCTTCGCGCGCGACTGCCTTGAGGTGGAGCTGACCCTAGGCGGAAGGCGGCTCAGCCTGTTCGGCTGCCACTTCAAGTCGATGAATAACGGCCGCGAGGATGGCCGGGAAATGACGCTGCCCGTCCGCCGCGCCGAGGCGCGGGCGGTGAAATGGCTGATCCAGCAACGCTTCGGCGGCGGCTGGCGCGAGACGAACTGGATCGTACTGGGCGATCTCAACGGCTATCGCTACAGCCTTGGGCCGCGCGCCGAGCGGGCCGACGAGGGCGCGAGCGGCATCGAACCTTTGCTGGACGATTTTGCCGTCGATCCGATGGAGACGTTGCCGGCGCATGAACGCTGGACGCATTTCCGGCGCTACTGGTCTGAGGACCAGGAGAAGCTGATCGACAGCCATATGCCGCTCGACCACATCCTGCTTTCGCCGGCACTGGCGGCGGCCAATCCGCAGCCCGCCATGCAGATGATCCGGAGCGGTCTGCCGTATCGCGTGCCGCTCGATCCGCGTGCGCCTGACCGCTCGATGGCGCGGCTGGCGACCTGCGCCGACCGCTACCCGCGTGTCGGCTGGGACCGTCCGAAGGCTTCCGACCACTGTCCGCTCACGATCGACCTCGAAATTCCCGCAGGGTGACCCCGATGAAACGCCGCTTCGTCACGCTCGACGTCTTCACCACGCGCCGCCATGCCGGCAATCCGCTGGCGGTGGTGCTCCAGTCGGAAGGGCTCGATACGGAGGCGATGCAGGCCATCGCGCGCGAGTTCAATCTGTCGGAGACGGTCTTCGTCTCGCCGCCTGAGAAGCAGGGGCATCGCGCTTCTGTCCGCATCTTCACGCCGGGCGCCGAACTCCCCTTCGCCGGCCATCCGACTGTTGGCACCGCCGTCTGGCTCGCGCTCACCGACCATGCCGCGGGCGCGCCCGCCGATATGCTGGTGCTGGAGGAGACGATCGGGCCGGTTTCCTGCGCCGTCGAGATCACCGGCAGCCATGCCGGGCATGCGATCTTCACCTTGCCGCGTCTGCCGGAGCAGGTGGGGGAGGCGGCGACTGCCGGCGCGATCGCGGCAGCGCTCGGGCTTCAGTCCAGCGATCTCGGCTTTGCAGCGCACAGGCCGACGGTCTTTTCTGCCGGCGTGCCGTTCCTCTGCGTGCCCGTGGCGACGCGGGAGGCCGTGGGCCGCGCAAGGCCGGAGGCCGCGCATTGGCAAGCGGCGATCGGCGCGGGCGGTGCCTTCCTCTACAGCGCCGAGACTGCAGAGGCCGGGAACGCCTTTCATGCCCGAATGTTCTGGCCCGGGACCGGAATCGGTGAGGATCCGGCGACGGGCGGCGCGGTCGCGGCCTTCGCTGGTGCCGTCATGGCCTATGACAAGCCGGATGACGGCGACCATCGCTTCGTCGTCGAACAAGGCTACGAGATGGGCCGGCCTTCGCAGATCGCGCTGGAACTGAGCGTGCGGAACGGCGCACTCGTCTCGGCGCGCATCGGCGGTTCGGCCATCGTGGTCAGCGAGGGCGTGTTGCTGTGAGCGACGGCGTCGAGAACGGCACGATCGTCCGGCTGTCGCAGGTCGATGCCAAGATCGAGTCCTATGACTGGCGTTTTGCGCGCGAGAGCGCCGCAGACATCGAAGCGCATTGGGCCAGGATCAGTGCTGGCAAGCCGGCCATGTTCAACGGTCGCGTCATGCTGCAGCACCGCGCCGCGATCCGCGACGGCGTGTTCGAGGCCGGCTATTTCGAGACCGACTATGCCGCCTTCATGACCTGGCGCGACGTCGGCCATCCCGGCCCGGTGATCCGCAACGGTTTCGCCATGGCGGCGCTTCGGGCCAAGGACGGCGCCTTCCTCTGCGGCAAGATGGGCGAGCACACGGCCAATGCAGGCAAGGTCTATTTCGCCGCCGGCACGCCCGACCGCGAGGATGCCCGCCCCGACGGCAGGCTCGACCTGGCCGGAAGCGTCACGCGCGAGCTCGCGGAGGAGACGGGCCTGCACGTCGAGGAACTCGATGTGGGCGAGGGCTGGACGGCGGTGATCGAGCAGGGGCGCATCGCCTTCATGCGCGAGGTCCACATCGACCTGCCGGCGGAGGCGGCGCGCGTACTAATGCTGGAGCGGATGAAGCATCTCGAAGAGGAGGAACTCTCCGACATCGTGATCGTGCGCGACCTCGCCGAGACGGAAAAGCACGACATGCCGCCCTTCATGCGCCGCTATCTCGCACATATGTTCGGCGGTGCCTGAACTTGTTCGGTCATTCGTAAAGCCCTCATCCTGAGGAGGCCCATAGGGCCGTCTCGAAGGATGCTTCAGGAGGCTCCGGAATCATCTGGAGCATCCTTCGAGACGCCGCTTCGCGGCTCCTCAGGATGAGGGCTGACAATCCAAACGGTTCAGAGCTGCCTTGTCCGCCTGCCTCACGAAAGTGATCCGATGACCTCTACTGAATCCGCTTATCCCGAGGCTCTCGCGCTGCCGGCTGAGAACCCCTTCGCCACGCGCTGGGAAACGCCGTTCCGCCTGCCGCCCTTCGCTGCGATCAAGCCGGAGCACATCCGACCGGCCTTCGACGCGGCGCTCGCCAAGCACAGGGCCGAGATCGCCGCGATCGTCGGCGACAAGGCTGCGCCCGATTTCGCCAATACGATCGAAGCGCTGGAGCGGGCAGGGCGTGCGCTCAGCCGCGTCGGCGGCGTGTTCTACAACCTGACCGGCGCCGACACGAACGAGGCGCTGCAGGCGATCGAGCGCGAGATGTCGCCGATCTCCTCGCGGCACTGGTCGGCGATCATGATGGATGAGGGGCTCTTCGCCCGCGTCGACGCGGTCAATGCCGCGCGCGATATGCTCGGCCTCGATGCCGAGCAGGCGCGCCTGCTGGAGCGGACCTATAAGGGCTTCATCCGCTCGGGTGCGAAGCTGAACCCCGAGGGCAAGAAGCGACTTGCTGCGATCAACGAGCGGCTGGCCGCGCTCGGTACCCAGTTCAGCCAGAACGTGCTGAAGGATGAATCCTCCTATGCCCTGTTCATCGAAGCCGAGGCCGGGCTCGCCGGTCTTCCAGAGTTCCTGAAGGCGGCGATGGCGCGCGCTGCGGCCGATCGCGGCAAGCCGGGCCAGCATGCGGTGACGCTGTCGCGCTCGATCATCGAGCCTTTCCTGACTTTCTCGACCCGCCGCGATCTGCGTGAGGAAGCCTTCATCGCCTGGAGCAAGCGCGGCGAGAATGGCGGCGAGAGCGACAACCGTGCGATCGTCGCGGAGATGGTGACGCTGCGGGCCGAAAAGGCGAAGCTGCTGGGATATCCGACCTTCGCGCATTTCAAGCTCGACGACGCCATGGCGAAGACGCCGGAGCATGTGCGCGGGCTGCTGGAGCTGGTCTGGAAGCCGGCCAAGGCGCGGGCGGCGCGCGAGGCGGCCGATCTCGCGGCGCTCGCCCAGGACGAGGGCGAGAACGGGCCGATCCGCCCCTGGGACTGGCGCCATTATGCCGAGAAGGTCAGGCAGAAGACCTTTGCGCTCGATGAAGCCGTGCTGAAGCCCTATCTGCAGCTCGACCGCGTCAGGCAGGCCGCCTTCGACGTCGCCGGCAAGCTCTTTGGGCTTTCCTTCGCCGAGCAGCCGGAGCTCGCGGGCTATCACCCGGATGTCCGCATTTTCGAGGTGACGGAGACCGGCTCCGGGCGCCATATCGGCCTGTTCATCGGCGACTACTTCGCCCGCTCCTCGAAGCGCTCGGGCGCCTGGATGAGTGCCTTCCGCGGCCAGCGCAAGCTCGACGGCGAGACCCGGCCGATCATCGTCAATGTCTGCAATTTCGCGAAGCCGGCGGAGGGCAAGCCCGCGCTGCTCTCGCTCGACGATGCGCGCACGCTCTTCCACGAGTTCGGCCATGCGCTGCATGGGCTGCTTTCGGACGTGACCTATGGCTCGCTCGCCGGCACGGCAGTGGCGCGCGATTTCGTGGAGCTGCCCTCGCAGCTTTACGAGCACTGGTTCCTGACGCGCGAGGTGATGCGCGAATATTGCCTGCATGCCGAGACGGCCGAGCCGATCCCGGAGGCGCTGATCGACAAGATCGAGAAGGCGCAGACCTTCAACCAGGGCTTCGCCACCGTGGAGTACACCTCCTCGGCGTTGGTCGATCTCGCCTTCCATTCGCTGGAGGAGCCGGCGGAGGTCGATCCGCTCGCCTTCGAGGCGGCGGAACTCGCGCGCATCGGCATGCCCAGTGAGATCATCATGCGCCACCGCACGCCGCACTTCACCCATGTCTTCTCGGGCGACGGCTATTCGGCCGGCTACTACAGCTATCTCTGGTCGGAGGTGATGGACGCCGACGCTTTCAACGCCTTCATCGAGACGGGCGACGTGTTCTCAGCTCAGCTCGCCGAAAAGCTGAAGCGCTACATCTACTCGGCCGGCGACACGCGCGACGCTGCCGAGGCCTATACGCTCTTCCGCGGCCGGTTGCCGACCCCGGATGCGCTGCTCGAGAAGCGGGGGCTGGCCGCCTGAGCGGGAGCATGGCGAACCGCCGCGCTCAGGGCGGAAACGAGCCCTGAGCCTCGGTCTGGACAAGGACGGCACCGCTTTTGTCGAGCGCCTCGATCGTCCAGATATAGCGATGTCTCTGCCCCGTCGGAGGGCAGGGGCCGACATAGCTGATTGCCCCCTGCGCCACTCGCCCCTTGCCGTCATAGGCGACTGTCGAGCCGCCATGCCGGAAATTGGGCGCGTCGTAGTCGCGCATGGCAAAGCGCAGTCTCTCCGTGCCTTTCGGAGCGTTTCGGACCACGAAGGCGGGCGAGATTCCGCCGCAAGCGCCTATTCCCTTCCAGGAAAATGAGGCGGAGAAGGCGAATGCGGATGCCGGGATGCCGAGCCCTAGTACGGCTGCTGCGACGGTGGCAGTGGCTATCAGGCGTTTCATCGGCGTGTTCCCTCAACCGGTCCCGAGCGGCTGTCTCAGCCCGGATAACCGAACCTCGCCTTGGTCGCGTGGAGCTGGCTGATCGCGCCCGCGTCGTTGCCGGCCGCGCAGGTCGAGCGGGCGCGCGAAATCTCGCCGCTGACCCGGTCATGCACGCCCTTGGTGGTGTGGCCGGTGGCAAGATCGTTGTCGATCACCGCCTGGAAGCGCTCGACCTCTCCGGAGCAGCCCGTGCCCGTCGGCATGCGGAAGGTGCTGGGCGTCACGCCCGGCGCAGCCTGTTCCGGCGGCGGGGCGGAGGGCGTGCTGACGGTCGAAGTCTGGCAGGCCGATAGCAGGATGGCGCAGAGTGCAAGGACGGGCAGATGGCGCATCGGAAAGCTCCGCGGAGACAAGACCGCCCGACGATGTCTGATTCTCGGGATCGGTGAAATCGCGCTGTCCGACCGGCCGCCTATTGCGGCATGTTGACGGCGAGATATGGCGCGGTCGCCTTTTCGTTGGGGCCGACGATCGCCGGGACCCGGTTCGTAACCGGCTTGAGACTCTTGAGATAGGCGGCCAGCGCGAAAGCATCGGCATCGGTCAGCTTGCCATAGCCATTGTAGGGCATGGCAGGTGCCAGGACGCGGCCGTCGGGCCGGGTCCCCAGACGGATTGCCTTGACGATGTCAGCCTCCGACCAGGAGCCGAGCCCCGTCTCCTTGTCCGGCGTGAGATTGGGCGGAAAGAAGGTGCCGAGGCCCGGAATGTGAAAGCCCACCTCGGATCCCGCGAGCCGCCGTTGCATATCGGGCTTCCCGAGAAAGATGCCCGGCGTATGGCAGCCGGCGCAATCCATGATGCTCGCGAGGTACTCGCCGCGACGCAGCTTCTCCTGCGACGGTGCCGTTTGCGCCGTGAGCGCCGTGGGCACCGAGAGGCCGATGACGATGAGCGCGCCGAAGATCGTCTGCTGCATGATTGCCCCCTGGCGTCTCGTGCAGTCGTTTCCGCTGCACCGATCTGTTCGAGCAGTTGGACATCGTTTGACGGGATGACGTTAGGGAATGTTCTAGCATTGCTCTCATGTCGGGGAAAGAACCAAAGACCCGACGAGGTCGGGCCTATCCGCGCTCCGGCATGAAGAACGCCAGCACCGTGAACACGGCAGCCGCAGCGGCGGCCAGCCAGATCGCGTCGAGGCCGATACGGCTGTGCGAGAAGGCTCCAACGACGGCGCCGCTGAGCAGGCCGAGCCAGAGCACGAGATGGCGCAGGAAAGCGAGCTTCGGCCCGCCGAGCAGGGCGCCGGCGAGGCGCTGCCCCATCTTCACCAGCGTGCCGGTCATGTAGGTCAGGCCGATCGTGACCTCGCCGTCGCGCTGGAAGACCGAGTTCTCCGCGCCCATCGCCAAGGCGAGCATGCCGGCCGCGGCCGTGCTGAGCCCGATGGTGTCGAGGCTGGCTGCGAAGATCAGCACCGCGGTGACGAAGGCGAGTACCGCCGCCTTCCGCTGTTGCCTGCCGAAATGGCCGATGAGCGACCCGCAGACCACGCCGAGGACGAAAAGGCCGAGGATCGTCGCGGCCAGAACGATGCCGCCGGCATGGCGCCCGGCCAGTTCGATGCCAAGGCGGGTGGTGTTGCCGGTCATGAAGGAGACGAAGAAGCCGCTGAGGCTGATGAAGCCGAGCGCATCGACGAAGCCGGCGAGGCCGGTGAGGCAGAAGGCGAGTCCAATGGCGGGGCGGTCATAGCGCATCATCGGCGCGGGTCTCCGGCAGCACGCGGCCGGCTTCCAGCATGGCGCGACCGCCGGCCGAATCGCACCGCGCCAGCATAATCCACAGATCGTCTCTGTCATTTGATGCGCGCGCATGAGACACATGCTTGCGCTCGGCACCTGCTTTCGGTTACATCCTGTCCCGTCGATTTGAGGAACGCCCGTGGTTTCGACCGCCCGCCATGACCTGACGAAGGACTGCGCCGCTGCGCAGGCCGTCAGCATGTGCGCTCGCGCTCCCCTCGCACGCGCTTCGTTCTCGCTTCTTGGCCTTCTTCTCCTTAGCTGCCCCTGAGGGCCGGCCGGGCATGCTGCCTGGGCGCTCAGGGGAGTGACGAGAACCGCCGACAGCAAACCCAGCGCCCGCCTTTTCCGATCTCGCGGCGCACCGAAACCGGAAGCAGACCATGACCAATCCGACCCAGAACAGCTCCTCCAAAGAGCGCGTGCTGATTTTCGACACCACCTTGCGCGACGGCGAGCAGTGCCCCGGCGCCACCATGACCTTCGAGGAGAAGCTGGAGATCGCCGAGGCGCTCGACGTAATGGGCGTCGACATCATCGAGGCCGGCTTCCCGATCGCCTCCGAAGGCGATTTCGAGGCCGTCTCGGAGATCGCGCGCCGGCTGAAGCGCGCCACGGTCGCCGGCCTCGCCCGCGCCATCAGCGCCGACATCGCCCGTGCCGGCGAGGCGGTGCGCCATGCGGTAAAGCCGCGCATCCACACCTTCGTCTCGACCTCGCCGATCCATCTGGAGCACCAGATGCGCAAGAGCCAGGAGCAGGTGCTGGAGATCATCACCGCGACCGTGACGCAGGCGCGCAACCTGGTCGAGGATGTCGAGTGGTCGGCGATGGACGCCACTCGCACGCCGATCGACTATCTCTGCCGCACGGTCGAGGCCGCTATCAGGGCCGGCGCCACGACGATCAACCTGCCGGATACCGTCGGCTACGCCACGCCTGACGAGTATCGCGCCATGTTCAAGGCGGTGCGCGAGCGCGTACCGAATGCCGACAAGGCGATCTTCTCGGTGCATTGCCACAACGACCTGGGCCTGGCCGTCGCCAATTCGCTGGCCGGCATCGAAGGTGGCGCGCGGCAGGTCGAATGCACCCTCAACGGCATCGGCGAGCGCGCGGGCAATGCCGCGCTGGAAGAGGTGGTGATGGCGCTGCGCGTGCGCGGGGACGTGCTGCCCTACGACACCGGCATCGACGCGACACAATTGATGCGCGCTTCAAAGGCGGTCTCGAGCGCCTGCTCCTTCCCTGTGCAGTACAACAAGGCGATCGTCGGCCGGAACGCCTTCGCCCATGAGAGCGGCATCCACCAGGACGGCATGCTGAAGAACAACACCACCTACGAGATCATGACCCCGGCCTCGGTCGGCGTGACCAAGACCTCGCTGGTGATGGGCAAGCATTCCGGCCGCGCCGCCTTCCGCTCCAAGCTGAAGGAGATGGGCTACGATCTGGGCGACAACCAGCTCGAGGACGCCTTCACCCGGTTCAAGGCGCTGGCCGACCGCAAGAAGCATGTCTACGACGAGGATATCGAGGCGCTGGTCGACGAGAACATCGCCACCGCCCATGACCGCATCAAGCTGGAATCGCTGACCGTGATCGCCGGCACGCGCGGGCCGCAGCGCGCGACCATGAAGCTCGATGTCGAAGGTCGGCACGTCACCGAGGAGGTCGAGGGCAACGGGCCGATCGACGCCATCTTCAATGCGATCAAGACGATCGTGCCGCATGAGGTGACGCTGGAACTCTATGACGTCCATGCCGTGACCGAGGGCACGGACGCCCAGGCCGAGGTGACGGTGCGTCTCTCGCGCGACGGCTCCTCCGTCACCGGCCGCGGCGCCGATCCGGACACACTGGTCGCCTCGGCCAAGGCCTATCTGGTGGCGCTCAACAAGCTGATCGCGCGCGGCGGGCGCCTGCACGCGCAGGCGGCGGAGTAAGTTCAAGAGCGTCGTTCTCGGGCGGTACGAAGTGCCGACCCGAGAATCTCCGGACGCGAAGAATACCGGAGCCTCGCTCCGCTCGAGATGCTCGGGCCAAGCCCGAGCATGACGCGTTCAGGTCCGTGATTCCGGTGGATGACGCCGGCGCGATCTGGCGCTGGCCTGTCTCTTGCCTTCATCTGCTCTTCCGGTGCGGTCGCCCCCCGGCGACCCTGGGGAGCGATCGCGATGGGCTATTTTCCGAACTGGACCCTGAAAACTTCCGGCGCGGTGATGCCGGACGAGCGGCTGCCTACGGGGCAGACGATCATCGCCGGCTTGCAGCATGTCGTCGCCATGTTCGGCTCGACGGTGCTGGCGCCGGTGCTGATGGGCTTCGACCCGAATGTCGCGATCTTCTTCTCGGGCATCGCGACGCTGCTGTTCTTCGTCATCACGCGCGGGCAGCTGCCGAGCTATCTCGGCTCCTCCTTTGCCTTCATCGGCGTGGTCATCGCGGCGACGGGCTATGCCGGCTCCGGTCCCAATCCGAACATCGGCGTGGCGCTCGGCGGCATCATCGCCTGCGGCGCGGTCTATGCGCTGATCGGCCTGATCGTGCAGGGCGTCGGTACGGCCTGGATCGAGAAGCTGCTGCCGCCGGTGGTTACCGGCGCTGTCGTGGCGGCGATCGGCCTCAACCTGACCTCGGTCGCGATCAGCATGATCTCGGCGAGCCCCTACACCAAGTGGATCGCACTGTTCACGGTCGTCGCGGTGGCGCTGGTCGCGGTCTACGGGCGGGGATTGCCGCAGCGCCTGCCCATCCTCATCGGTGGGCTCGCGGCCTACATCCTCTATGCGATCTCGGCCCCGACCTTCGGCGCGCCGCCGATCGATTTCGGCAAGATCGGCGCAGCCTCCTGGTTCGGCCTGCCGCATTTCGTGTCGCCGGTCTTCGACATGAAGGCGATCACGCTGATCGTGCCCGTCGCGATCATCCTGGTCGCGGAGAATCTCGGCCACATCAAGGGCATCTCGGTGATGACCGGGCGCAACTTCGACCACCTGATCGGCCGCGGCTTCCTCGCCGACGGGCTGGGCACCATGATCGCCGGCTCTGGCGGTGGCACCGGCGTGACCACCTATGCCGAGAACATGGGCGTGATGGCGGTGACGCGGGTCTATTCGACACTGGTCTTCGTCGCCGCCGGCATCATTGCGCTCGCGCTCGGCTTCTCGCCGAAGTTCGGCGCGGTGATCGGCACGATCCCCGTCGCGGTGCTCGGCGGGCTCGCCGTCGTGGTCTTCGGCCTTATCGCTGCCACGGCTGGCCGGATCTGGGTGGAGAACAGGGTCGACTTCTCCGAGCCGAAGAATCTGATCACCGTCGCGACGGCGCTGATTCTCGGAGCGGGCGATCTGAAGTTGCCGATCTTCGGTTACGAGCTCGGCGGAATCGGCACTGCGACCTTCGGCGCGATCGTGCTCTATCACCTGTTGAACCGCCGCGCGGCGTGACTATCCACAGCTCGGCAGGGCCTTTCCCGCCGAGTTTGAAAAATCTGTCATGGATGGGTGGACAGGGGGCGGGGGCTTTGCTACACGCCCCCTGCCTGACGCGGCTGACGCCGCTGACCGGCGACGCTTCGTGGCGTATGGGTGATTAGCTCAGTTGGTAGAGCAGCTGACTCTTAATCAGCGGGTCGTAGGTTCGAGCCCTACATCACCCACCACGGTTTTCCTGAACATCGCTGGATAAACACTTCGCTGATCGAGCGGCCGTCGCGGTCGCTTCGGCGGCTTCGCAGCTGTGCAATCGTCGCTTCCTGGCGACGGCGGAGCGAACGGCATCGTGGACGAACTCGAATTGATGCTTCGGCTGCTGGCCGGCCTCGTCGCAGGCGTGGCGGTCGGCTGGCAAAGGACCCTTCACCGCAAGAGTGCGGGCCTGCGCACCTTTGGTCTGGTGGGAATCGGCACGGCGGCGGCTGCGGGCCTGTTCAGCGAGACGCTCCATCCCGATGCGGCGAGCCGCGTGGTGCAGGGCGTGCTGACCGGGATCGGCTTTCTCGGCGCCGGCCTGATCATCCATCGCGATCGCGAGATGGCGCCGCACGGGCTGACCACGGCGGCAGCGATCTGGGTGACGGCTGCGCTGGGTTGTTCCGCGGGGCTGGGGAAGTGGCTGGTGACGCTGACCGCGACCGCTCTGGCGCTCGCCCTGCTGGCCCTCGATCATTCGCTGGAACGTCGGCTCCAGGAGCGCCTCCCGCTGCCTGCGCGTGACGATGAGGCAGGTTCCTCGCCGGACTGAGGATGCGGTTGCCTCTTACCAGCGCCAGCCAGGTTGGAGCCTTTTTCCGGTTGAGGCGTTTCTGTCCGAAAGGACAGATTTCGCATGATGCAGCTCAAATACGGCCTTGAGGCCGCGCCCGGCAACACACCGGCTATTCCCGATCCGCCGCCCGAGGCCCCGCCGCTGACCCCAGGCAATGTTCCGCCGGCTCCCCCGGTCGAGTCGCCGCCGGACGAGGAGCCGCAGGGCATCCCGACCGAGCCTCCGCCGGAACTGCCTCCCAACGCTCCGCCGGAAGCGCCTCCGGCGACGCCGATCGACCTGCCGCCGGGGCGCGATCCGCGTCAGCCGCAGGAATAGCCTTCAAGCGGTCGCCAGACCGCCGCGCGTGCTCTCGGAGACGAGGTGGCGATCTGGCTCATTGTTCGAGCGTCGCACTTTGTCGAAAAGTGGATCCCACTTTTCGGTCCGCTGTTTCAGACCGGCGGCGCCTCGCCCGAGCCGATGTCCCAGTAGAGACCGGCCATGGCGGTCAGGCCCTCGCGGGCGATGCTGACCGGCAGGTGCTCGTCCGGCGCATGCTGCGAGCAGCCCGGATAGGAATGCGGCACCCAGATCGTGCGCAGCTCCAGTATGTCCGCGAAGATGTCGTTCGGCAGCGATCCGCCGAGATTGGGCAGAAGCGCCGGCTTCTTGCCGGTGCTTTCGGCGATCGAGGCCAGGGCGAAGTCGACCCAGGGATCTTCCGGGTCGAGGCGCGTCGCGCCGAAGATCTCGGAGCGGCTGAGCGAAACCTCGACCATGGGGAAGTTGTGGCGCTGCAGATGCCGCTTCAGCGCCGGCACGACATCATTCTGGTCGATGCCGACGACGAAGCGCAATTGGCAGCGCGCCCAAGCGCTGGGCGGCACGGCGTTGACCGGCGTCTCGGGCACGCCCGACTTCATCGCCAGCACGTCGAAGGAGCACCAGCCGAAGACCTGCTCGGCCGGCGTCAGGCCAGGCTCGCCCCAGTTCGGATCGATCGCCGGGCCGTCCGGCCCACCGTCGATCTCGCAGCCGATCAGCGCCTTGCGCACCGCCGGCGGAAGCTCCTTGGGCACCCATTCATGGATGCGGATCTGGCCGGTCGGCGAGGTGATCGAGGCGATGGCATGGGCGAGCTGGATCGCCGGGTCGGAGAGGATGC
Source organism: Allobosea sp. 05L423 (assembly GCF_056397745.1). NCBI lineage: Bacteria > Pseudomonadati > Pseudomonadota > Alphaproteobacteria > Hyphomicrobiales > Alloboseaceae > Allobosea > Allobosea sp. 05L423. The sequence goes on from NZ_JBFTOA010000001.1 coordinate 476,989, forward strand.
CGCCCCAGTTGCCGGAGTGATGGCCGCCCTCACGGGCGTTGATCGAGAGGTCAAAGGTGACGCCGCCGCGCGCGCCGAGAAACACGGTGGGGCGCTCGGCGTTGAGGCGCGGCCCGTCCGAGGCGATCAGGATGTCGGCCTTGAACAGTTCCTTCTGCTCGCTGCAGAGCTCGCGCAGGCCCGGCGAACCCGATTCCTCGCCCATCTCGATCAGGTACTTGGCGTTGAAGCCGAGCTTGCCGCGGGTCTCCAGCACGGCGCGCAGTGCGCTCAGATTGATCAGGTGCTGCCCCTTGTTGTCAACGACGCCGCGGCCATACCAGCGACCGTCGCGCTCGATCAGCTTCCAGGGCGAGAGGCCCTCGCTCCACTGGGCATCAAGCCCGCGGATCACGTCGCCATGGCCGTAGCCGAGGATGGTCGGAAGGCCTTCGTCCTCGATGCGCTCGGCATAAAGGAAGGGGCCGCGCGCCTTCGGATGGGTGAGCGTGCGGCAGGTGAAGCCGAGCGATTCGAGCAGGGGCTGCATCTCCTGCTCCAGATATTCGCCGAGGACGGGGGCGCGATCCGGGTTCTGGCTCTCGGTGGGGATCGCGACGAGGCGGCCGAGGTCGCTCTTCATTCGGCCCGAATCGAAATAGTCCTGAGCTTTCGCGATCGCCTGCGCGCGGGTCATGGTCGTAAGGTCTCCCGGATTTACGGCCGGCACAGTGCCGGTGGACGCGCGGTTGCGCCAGTGCCAAGAGAGCCGGGCGCGCCATGCCCGCCGGGCAGGGCGGGCGGCCAGACATCGATCAGGATCTTCCCTTCCGCATGACGTTCACCCCGCATCCGCACCAGCTCGTTGCCCGCGATGCGATCCTGGCCGCGCGGGCGAAGGGGGCATCCGGCTTCCTGCTCGGCGACCTCACGGGGCTCGGCAAGACGCTCTCGGCCTGGCTCGCGCTCTCGGCCATGCCGGAGGAGGAGGTGCTGGTAATCTGCCCGAAAGGGGCGATCCCGCAATGGCGGCGCACGATGGCGTTGTCGGGCCTGCCGGCGAAGCGCGTGACGCTGATGAATTTTGAGAAGACGAAATCGTTGCTGGCCCCAGTCGCGGACAGCCGGAAGCGCTCGACGCGGGCGAAGAACAACGAACTCGCCAAGCATGGCCGGCCGAAGCGCGTCTGGCCGCTCGTGGTGATCGACGAAGCGCACCGCATCCGCAATCCGAACTCGCAGCAGGGGCTGGTCTGCCGGCAGATCGCGGAAGCGGCCGATTTCACCATCTATATGAGCGCGACGGCCGGCCAGTCGCCGCACGAGCTCTCCTATCTCGCGCCGCTGCTGGCGAAGGCGGCGGGCATGCCTACCGCCGATCTCGATGGCTTCCGCACGCTGATGAAGCGGCTGAAGATCGGCAGAGCCAAGGGCCGCTGGAAGAACTGGAGCTGGGAGCCGAACGAGGCCGACCGGAAGATCATGGCGGATCTGCTCTATCGCGGCGCGAACGCCATCGGCCTGCGCCGCCGACCGGAGGAAATTGCCGGCTGGCCGGAGGTGCAGCGCGAGCTTGCGCCCGTCGCGCTCGATGCCGCCGCGCGCAAGCTCTACGAGGCAACCTGGCGGGAGTTCCGCCGGGAGCTCGGGCTGGCGGGCGGCTCGACGCGCAAGCCGCAGGGTTGGGCCGCCGATCTGCGCTTCCGCCAGAAGGCCAGTTTGCTGCGCATCCCCGGCACGGCGGATTTCTGCGAGGATCTGCTCGGGAACGACGAGCAGGTGGCGATCTCCGTCGCCTTTCTCGAAACCAGCGCGATGTTGGCCGAGACACTGAGAGGCCGTGGCTGGCGTGTCGGCGAGATCAACGGTGAGCGCTCGGGCGCGCAGAACGAGGAGACGCGCATCGCCTTCCAGACCGGCGCGCTCGACGCGGTGATCTTCACCGTCACGGAGTCCATCTCTTTGCATCGCGGCGAAATGCCGGGCGGTGAGCGGGAGCGGTCGCTGGTGGTCCACGACATGCGCCACAGCGCAATCCAGCTGCAGCAGATCGAAGGTCGCTGCCATCGCGACGGCCAGCACGCGACGATCTTCTACACCTATGCCGAGGATACGGTTGAGGAAGCGATTGCTGGCACGGTGATCCAGCGCATGGCGGCGATGGAGGGGCTGGCGGGCGACGACACGCGCATGCTCGAGGCCATCGCGGGGATCGTCGAGGGGCGGGCGGCGGCCTGAAGAAACGCTCAGTTGCGGGGAGCGTTGGTGTCGTCCCGCGCGCGCTCGCCCAGCCCCTTAGCGCCCTCGATGGCCGAGCCGGTCAGCCGAGTCACGGCGTTCCAGGCTTCGCGCGTATAGGCGCCCTGATGTGCAACGGCATCATAGCCGATGACCAGCACGAGTATGATCAGTAACAGGCGGAACACGGACGCGCCTCCTTTCCCGGCTCATCAACGTGGCGGCAGGAGGGGAGGTTCCGGGAACGCGTCATTCTCCGCCGAAGAGCAGCGTAGACCCGAGCATCGCGAGGCCGGAGGGAGCTGGTTTCCGAGATGCTCGGGTCGAGCCCGAGCTTGACGGTGCTACGGCGGCCGGGCTCAGCCCGCCGGCAGCAATTCCTTCAGCCGCAGCAGCGTGATCTTCTCGACCTGAGCCAACGCCGTCGCGAATTCCTGCTCGGGCGTATTCTTCAGCCTCTCTTCGAAAGCCGCCAGAATCTGAGCCTTGGTCGCGCCCTTCACCGCCATGATGAAGGGGATGCCGAAGCGGGCCTTGTAGGCCTCGTTCAGCGCCGTGAACCGCACGCGTTCGTCACTGGTCAGCCGGTCCAGTCCGGCCGAGGACTGTTCCAGCGTCGATTCCTGCGTCATCTCACCGGCGGCGGCGAGCTTGCCGGCGAGGTCGGGATGGGCGTTGAGCAGGAACTTCTGCTGCTCGCGCGAGGCCTTGCGCATCGCGGCGACCATCGCCGCGTGCAGGACTTCGGCGGTATCCAGCGCAGCACCGATCCCAGCGTCGTAGGTCGCTTCGGCCACCCACGGAGAGTTCTCCCAGATGCGGCCGAAGACCTCGACGAAGAGCGCCTTCGGCAGCTTCGAGGGCACATAGCCGTCGGTAGGCGGATGCGTCCTGACCCAGTGACGGGCGATGTCGAGCCGCGTCGCGACCCAGACTCTGTCGTGGCTCTTTACATAGTCGAGGAAGCGGGCGAGCGCCGCGGCGCGGCCCGGCCTGCCGACGAGGCGGCAATGCAGGCCGATCGACATCATCTTCGGCGCGGTCTCGCCCTCGGCATAGAGCGTGTCGAACGAATCCTTCAGATAGGCGAAGAACTGGTCGCCGCTGTTGAAGCCCTGCGGCGTGGCGAAGCGCATGTCGTTGGCGTCGAGCGTATAGGGCACGGCGAGTTGCGGCCCCTTCGGGCCCGCAAGCCAGTAGGGCAATTCGTCGGCATAGACGTCGGCGGTGTAGAGGAAGCCGCCTTCCTCCATCGTCAGCGGGATCGTGTTTTCCGAGGTGCGGCCCTGATAGCAACCGAGCGGACGTTCACCGGTAAGCTCGGTCTGGATCCGGATGGCTTCGAGGATGTCGGCGCGCTCGCGCTCCCTCGGCGCGTCGCGATAGTCGATCCATTTCAGCCCGTGCGTCGCGATCTCCCAGCCGGCCTCCTGCATCGAGCCGACGATCTCGGGGTAGCGCGCCAGCGCGCTTGCCACCGCGAAGACCGTGACGGGCAGGTTGCGTTCGGTGAACATGCGCCACAGCCGCCAATAGCCGGCGCGCGAGCCGTATTCGTAGATCGACTCCATGTTCATGTGGCGCTGGCCCGGCCAGGGCGCGGCGCCGACTATCTCGGAAAGGAAGGCTTCCGAGGCGGCGTCACCGTGAAGAATGCAGTTCTCGCCGCCTTCCTCATAGTTGATCACGAACTGGACCGCGACGCGGGCCTCGCCCGGCCAGTGCGGGTGAGGGGCATTGCGGCCATAGCCCTTCATGTCGCGGGGGTAGGTCGTCTGGGTCATGGTCGTCTAGCTGCCGCGATAGGTGGAGTAGCTCCAGGGCGAGGCCAGGAGCGGGACGTGATAGTGCCCCTCCGGCTCGGCGATGCCGAAGCGGATCGGGACAAGATCGAGGAAGGCGGGTTTCGGCAGGGAGGTGCCGAGACTGCGGAAATAGGCGCCGATGGCGAAATTGAGCTCGTAGGTACCGGGCGCGAGCGTGCCGGTGAGCAGTGGAGCGTCGGTGCGGCCATCGGCATTGGTGACGGCCTGTGCCAGCCGCTCGCGCGAGCCATCTGGGTTCAGGCGTTCCAGCGTGATCGCGACGCCGGCGGCGGGATGGCCGTTGACCGTATCGAGCACATGCGTCGAGAGACGTCCCATTCCCTGCCGTTCTCCTGAAAGCACCGGTGTCCGGCGAGCGCCGATTCCCGGGCCACTTCGCTCTACGTGACTGTAAAGCGGCATCCGCGACAATGGATATCGGCTTTTGCGATAAGATCATGTTCCCGGATGTCAAATCTCCGAGGCATCCGGGCGATTTCGGGCGGGGCGAAAGCAGGTTAGCTTCGTGGTGCCGGAGCGGCATCCTCCGGATTCGGGATCACCACCAGCCCTCGCGGAGCCAGCGCCATGCTCGAAGCCTATCTGATGGAATGGGGCGGCATGATGCTGCGCTGGCTCCATGTCATCACGGCGATCGCCTGGATCGGTGCCTCCTTCTTCTTCATCCATCTCGATGCCTCGTTGAAGCCGGCGCAGGACATACCGCCCGGCACCGGCGGCCGGGCCTGGCAGGTTCATGGCGGCGGCTTCTACGAGATGCGCAAATACATGGTCGCGCCCCCCGTGATGCCGGCCGAACTGACCTGGCACAAATGGCAGAGCTACTGGACCTGGATCTCAGGTTTCTTCCTGCTGGTCTGGGTCTATTACGCCCAGTCGGAGCTCTACCTGATCGACCCGGCAGTGATGCAGCTCTCGCCTTTTGCGGCGGGCGCGATCGGCATCGCGGCGCTCGTCCTCGGCTGGCTGGTCTACGACCTGATGTGCCGGTCGCCGCTCGGCAAATACGACGTGCTGCTCGGGCTGGTCGGCTTCGGCTATGTCGTGGCGGCGAGCTGGGCCTTCGCCAACGTCTTCTCCGGGCGCGGCGCGCTGATCCATACCGGCGCGCTGATGGCCACCATCATGACCGCCAACGTCTTCTTCAACATCATGCCGGGGCAGCGGAAGGTGATCGCGGCGCTGGTCGCCGGCGAAAAGCCCGATCCGAAATACGGCAAGGCCGCCAAGCAGCGCTCGACGCACAACAACTACATCACCCTGCCGGTGCTGTTCCTGATGCTGTCGAACCACTACCCGGTGACCTATGCCAATTCGGCCGCGATTCCGCTCCTGGTGGCGCTGGTGATCGTGGCCGGTGCGCTGATCCGGCACTTCTTCAATGTCCGGCATGGCGACCATGCGAAATCGCCCTGGTGGTGCTGGGCGGTGGCGATCCTGGCTCTCTGGTTCGCCTTCTGGGTGGCGATGTCGTCCTCGCCGGGTGGGCGCGAGCAGCTCGGCCTGGTGCCGCGGAAGGTGCCGAAACCCGTCCTGATGGCCGGCATGACGCTGCCGCCGGCCGAGGTCTCCAACATCGTGACGGGGCGCTGCGCGATGTGCCATGCGCCGGAGCCTTCCTGGCCGGGCATCCAGATCGCGCCGAAGGGCGTGCTGCTGCACGAGCCAGAGCAGATCGCCATCCATGCCCGCGCCATCCGCACGCAGGCGGTGATGACCCATGCGATGCCGCCGAACAATCTTTCCGGCATGACGCCGGCGGAGCGTCAGGCGCTGGCCGGCTGGCTCGCCGCGGCGGCGCGCTGAGCCGCCACCGCCGTCATGCTCGCCCTTGTGGCGAGCATCCACGTCTTGAACACGGTCTTCGACCGGCGAAGACGTGGATGGTCGGGACAAGCCCGACCATGACGGGGATTGCGCTTTGGAGAGCCGTGACGGCGACATAGTCACCCGGATTTCCGCTTTCTTCAGCTTGTCCTCAGCTCCGCTCACGGATGCGGGATTGCGTTCAGATTCGGTTCAGGTGCGCGACAGCAAGGTCCGTCCCACTGACAGGCTGGAGACAGGATCCCAGAACGGGACCGTTCGTGCCGAGGACCGTGGGGGTCCATTTGAGACGCGTGGATGCAAGGGGCGCCGGCTACCTGCTGGCGGCCATAGGTTTCGTCGTGGCATGGGGCATCCTGTGCTGGCCCTGGCTTTCGGGGTCGGTGACGATTCCGTTCGACGCGAAGGCGCATTTCCAGGCGCAGGTTCAGTTCCTTGCGAACGCGCTCCATTCCGGCCAGTCGCCCTTCTGGAACCACAACGTTTTCGCCGGCTCGCCGCAGATCGCCGATCCGCAGTCGCTGATCTTCTCGCCCGCGATCCTGCTCGCCCTGCTAACGCCGACTCCAAGCTTCCGTGATGTTGACGCCTATGTGCTGGCGCATCTGCTCGCAGGTGGCCTCGCGCTCATCATGTTCTTCCGCGACCGCGGCTGGCACCCGGCCGGCGGGTTGATGGCGGCGCTGGTCTTCGCCTTCGGCGCCTCGGCCGCGTGGAGGGTGCAGCATGTCGGCCAGATCGCGAGCCTCGCCTTCTTCGCCATCGCCTTCTGGCTGACGGCGCGGATGCTGCAGCGTTCCTCGATTCTCTCCGGTGTCTTCGCTGGCCTTGCTGCCGGGCTGATGGTGCTGGAGCCGGATCAGGTCGCGCTGCTCGGCGGCTATGTGCTGTTCGGCATGGTCGTGGCGCACTGGATATCCGGTGGCTGGCCCGCCTTCCGCACCAGCCTGCTGCCCATCGCTGCCGCCAGCGTCGTCGGCCTCGCCGTCATCATCATGCCGCTGCTCTGGACCTGGCTCTTCGCCGAGGCGACGACGCGGCCCGAGATCGACTTCGGCGTGGCGGGGCGCGGCTCTCTGCACCCTGTGTCGCTGCTCACCGCTTTCATCGGAGACCTGTTCGGCGCCAAGGATCCGAACGTCGAGTTCTGGGGGCCCTACAACGACCCGCAGGTCCTCTACCTGTCGCAGAATATGGCGCAGGTCTATATGGGCGCGTTGCCGATGCTGCTGCTGCTCGCGCCGGGGCTGACGCGCGGCTGGCTCTGGGACAAGGCGGTGCGGCCGCTGACGCTGCTCTTCCTGTTCATGGTGCTCTATGCGCTCGGGCGCTACACGCCGCTGTTCCATTTCGCCTACGAGTACCTGCCGGGCGTGAAGCAGTTCCGCCGGCCGGCGGACGCGACCTTCCTCATCGGCGGGCTGGCGGCGGTGCTCTCCGGCTATGTGCTGCATCGCATCCTGACGGCGGAGGAGGGGACCTCGTTCCGCCGCGATCTCCTGATCGGCGCGGGGGTGGTTCTGGCCACGGTCGTCCTTGCGCTCGTCGTCTCGCGCGGCGCGGGCCATCTCGCCGATGCCTGGAAGCCGGTTGCGCTGGCGCTGGGCTGGTTCGTAGTCGCGGGCGGCGCCTTCCTCATCCTGCAGCGCTGGCGCAGCGCGCTCGGTCCGGTTGCCGCCGCCGTGCTGGTCACCGGCGTGGTCGCGGCGGATCTCGGCTTCAACAACGGCCCGAACGAATCCACGGCGCTGCCGCCGCAGATGTACGACGTGCTGGAGCCCGGCACGAAGAACGAGACGATTGCGGTGCTGAAGCATCTGACGTCCCAGCCGGCCGGCTCGCCGCGTCGCGACCGGGTCGAGCTGCTCGGCATGGGCTTCGAGTGGCCGAATGCCGGCATGGTCCACGGCTTCGACCACACGCTCGGCTACAACCCTCTGCGGCTGGAGGATTTCTCCGAGGCCGTGGGCACGGGCGACGGCATCGCGAAGCCGGCGGACCGCAAGTTCACGCCGCTCTTCCCATCCTATCGCTGCCGGCTCGCGAACCTGCTCGGGCTGCGCTACATCGCCTCGCCGGTGCCGATCGATCAGGTCGACCATTCGCTGCGGAGCGGCGATCTCAATCTGGTTGCGCGAACCAAGGAGGGCTATGTCTACGAAAACCCGCACGCGTTGCCGCGGGTGCAGTTCGTAGGCGGCTGGCAGTTCGCCGATTTCGAGAGCATGAAGCTCTCGGGCCGCTGGCCGGATACCGATCCGCAGCAGGCCGTGTTGCTCGATGTCGAGCCGCCCGTCGCGACGCCGGAGGGGCCTGTCGCGGTGCAGGCCGATGTCAAGCTCACGCAATATCGCAACGTGCTCGTCGAGATCGAGGTGACGACGCCAGCGGCCGGATTCGTCGTGCTCAACGACATCTGGCACCCCTGGTGGAAGGTGGAGGTCGATGGGGTCGAGACTGAGATCCTGAAGGCCAATGTGCTGTTCCGCGCGGTGCAGGTGCCAGCCGGCACGCACAAGATCCGGTTCACCTTCCAGCCGCTCTGGGGCGCGCTCGCTGAGCTCAAGGCGCGGATCGGACCGGACGAGCCGGAGGATCATTTGCCGCTGCCGCCGATGGATGAGCGCGACGCGCCGCAGATCGTCGCCGCCCCGCAAGGCAACGGGCCGGTGCTGGCCGGGCCTTCCGAGAGCGTGCGTAGTTCGCTCGGCCTCGTCTCGGCGCAGAGCGCGGCGCGCAGCGGCACAGCCGCTGCCCAGATTCAGCGCGAAACGATCGCTCATTGAAAAAGCCGCGGCCCTGGCCGCGGCTTTTTGCATTCAATTTATCCAGCGAGCCGTGCTTTCACGGCAATGCGGGTCATCCCGGCCGAAGCGAAGCGGAGAGCCATCAGAGAGCGCCGCGCCTTTCGGTGGGATCCCGGGTCACGCGGGGATGACGGCGTGGCTCCGCAGATCATCCGCAGCCTCCGGAAAGCGCCGCTCAGGCGACGCCGAGCTTCTTCTGCAGGCTGCTGGAGGAGGTCGTGTACTGGAAGGTCAGCCGCTTCTCCGGATAGACATAGCGGTGGACCTTCTGGGCGCAGAGCGCGGCTTCGTGGAAGCCCGAGAGGATGAGCTTGAGCTTGCCCGGATAGGTGTTGATGTCACCGACGGCGAAGATGCCGGGCACGCTGGTCTCGAACTTCTCGGTATCGACCGGGATCAAGTTCTCGTGGAGGTTCAGGCCCCAGTCGGCGATCGGGCCGAGCTTCATGGTCAGGCCGAAGAAGGGCAGCAGCGTATCGCAGGCGATGTCGAAGGGCTCGTTGTCGGTGCCGCGGCAGACGACTGCCTCGAGCTTGCCGTTCTCGCCCTTCAGGCCGGTAATCTGGCCGAGCTTCATGTCCATCTTGCCCTCGGCGACGAGCGTACGCATCTGCTCGACCGAGTGCGGCGCGGCGCGGAAATCGTCGCGGCGGTGCATCAGCGTGACGCGGTTCGCGATGGGCTGGAGGTTCAGCGTCCAGTCGAGGGCGGAGTCGCCGCCGCCGACGATCAGGATGTTGCGGCCGCGGAAGGTTTCCATCTTGCGCACGGCGTAGAAGACCGAGCCGTTCTCATAGGACTCGATGCCGGGGATGGGCGGCTTCTTCGGCTGGAAGGAGCCGCCGCCGGCTGCGATGACGACCGTCTTCGTATCGAAGACCGTGCCGGCGTCGGTGGTGACGCGGAAGCGCGGTGCCGCGGCCGTGCCGGTCGGCTCGACCGACTCGATCATCTGGTTGAGGTGGAAGGTCGGCCCGAACGGCTTGATCTGCTCGAGCAGGTTGTCGACCAGCGCCTGACCGGTGACCAGCGGGAAGCCGGGGATGTCGTAGATCGGCTTTTCCGGATAGAGCTCCGCGCACTGCCCGCCGACCTTCGGCAGGATGTCGACGAGATGCGCGCGGATGTCGAGCAGGCCGAGCTCAAAGACCGCGAAGAGACCACAGGGGCCGGCGCCGATGATGACGACGTCGGTGGTGATGACTTCGTTTTCGTTGGCCGCTGCCGCTTCGCTCATGGTCCTACCTTCGATCCGGTCCAAACTGTACGGTATAACGAACTCAGATTCCGGGAGGAAATGAGCCTTCGGGGGCCGAATGGCAAGTGCAAAAACGGGGGATTAGGCCCCGGTGTCCGCGTTGAGGCCCGCCGCAGCGATGCCGGCACAGGCCGCGGCTTCGTCGTTGTCGGAGGTGTCGCCGGAGATGCCGATGGCGCCGAGCACCGCGCCTTCGGACGAGCGGATCAGCACGCCGCCGGGAACCGGCACCAGCGAGCCGCCGACTGCATGGGTGGCCGCCTCGACGAAATAGGGGCGGTCAAGCGCCATCTTGTGCAGTGCGCGCGAGCCGACGCCGAGCGCGACGACGCCATGCGCCTTGCCGAGCGCGATCTCGCCGCGCTTCAGGCTGGTGCCGTCCTGGGCCGCAAAGGCCTTCTGCGCGCCGCGCGCGTCGAGGACGGCGATGGCGAGCGGCTTGAAGCCGTTGGCTTCGGCATGGGCGAGCGCGACCTGGAGGATGGTCTGTGCCTGGGCGAGACTGAGCATGGGGAACTCCGGTTTGAATACCGCGTTCTTGCCAGCCGCGCGGCGAGCAGGAAAGGGCTCTTGGAGCCCTTTCCGCGCAATCGATGGTCGGGTCGGAAGAAAACACCTTTTCCGCCACGGCTTGCGCAGGGCGCCGCGACAGGGCTTGATAGCCACCCGAGACAAGGAGGGCATTCCATGGGTTTGTTCAGTTTCATCAAGGACGCGGGCGCCAAGATCTTCGGTTCCGGTTCGGCCAAGGCCGCGACGGCCGATGACCTGCAGAAGGAACTGGCAGGGCACGGCCTGCCTTCCGACGTCGCCATCCAGATCGACGGCGACAAGGTCAAGGTCTCCGGCAACGCCGTCTCGACCGAGCAGGCCGAGAAGATCATCCTCGCGCTCGGCAACACCACAGGCGTGGCACAGGTTGAATCGGACCTCGCGGTCACCAAGGAGGCGCCGGCCGCCGTCTTCTACACGGTGAAGAAGGGCGACACGCTCTGGAAGATCGCCGAGGAGCATTACGGCAAGGGCCAGGGCGCGAAATACACCGAGATCGTCAAGGCCAATACGCCGCCGGTGAAGAACCCCGACCTGATCCTGCCGGGCTGGGTGCTGCGCATCCCGCCGCAGGGCTGAACCTTCAACCATCACGCAGCCGCGGACCGTCCGTCCGCGGCTGCTGCCTTTTCGACCGACACCGCCATCCTCCTGCTGGCATACCCTGCCGCGCCGCCCTATCTGGACGGATTAACGGGACCGAGCGGGAGATGCTGGCCATGATCGTGAACGACCTCGATATCGACGCCATCAAGGCGGGGCTGAGCGACGGCTCCATCCAGATCGTCGATGTGCGCGAACCGCATGAATTCGCGGCTGGGCATATCCCGGGCTCGGTCTCGCGGCCGCTCTCGCAGTTCGATCCGGCCGACCTGCCGAACGAGCCGGGCAAGCGCGTCGTGCTTTCCTGCGCCGCCGGCGTCCGCTCACGGCGGGCGCTGGAGTTCGCGCAATCGGCCGGTCTCGACATCGACAGCCATTATGCCGGCGGCTTCAAGGACTGGCTGATGCATGGCGAGCCGATCGCTGAAGACTGACGGCGAGTGCCTGATCCGCGCGACATGCCGCAGACGACGGAACTGGATACATGACGACCCGAGCATTTCTCCGGGGTGCGGCTTGCGCCGCCGCCCTGGTCCTCGCCGCGCCAGCGGGCGCCTGGGCACAAGGGGCGGCGACCGTTCCGGCGGGCAGCGCGAGCAAGGCGCAGGATGACGACCTCCAGGCCGCGATCACCAAGTCGAACGCTTATACGGCGCTGATGAACCGCACGCTGCGCGCCATCCAGTCCTGGGAGCGCTACGGCAGCTGGGTCGACATGAAGAAGGGCCCGACCGGCAAGGAGCGCTACATCACCTACGGGCTCTACAGCCTCTATGACGTGACCGGCGAGATCAACAAGGCAGAGGAGGCGATGGCGCGCGAGCCGAAGCTGCCGGCGATCGACGAGACCATGGGCCGCTACATCAAGGCCTATCAGGAGCTGGCGCCGCTGATCACCCGCGCCGACCGCTATTACGACCGCAAGGACTATCGCGACGACAACCTCACCGAGGGGCAGAAGCTGCACGCGGCGATGGTACCGGCGGCCAAGACCTTCCTGGAGGAGCGCGCCAAGCTCGACGCGCTGATGCGCGTCTACAAGCGCGGGCTCGATCAGCGCGAACTCGCCTCGGTGGAGCAGCGCGAGGGGCGTTCCGTCCGCTGGCAGGTGCGCAACATCATGATCAACGCGCGCGCCGCGATGGACCTGATGCCGAGCAACGAGCAGCCGATCGTCGATCTCAAGGCCTTCAACGCCGCCATCGCCGACTATGCCGAGGCGATCCGCGAGATGGACGCCTTCAAGGAGAAGAACCCGGGCGGCGTGCCCTTCATCGAGAGTAGGGCGAGCTCCTGGCTCGGCAAGCTGCGCGACTTCAGCGAGAAGCTCGCCAAGAGCAAGGGCGATGTCCGCCGCGGGGCGGCCAATGACGCCAACTGGATCGTCAACAACTACAATACCATGGTTTCACTCTCGGAGACGGCGGTCCGCATGCCGCGCTGAGATCGATGCGTGCGACGCACCCCGGCGCGGCACATGCCGGGGCTGACGTCGCGCGATTTCTGCTTCACTCTTTCATTAGACCTAACTGAGGATATGCCTCATGCGTCCCATGAAATTCGGGTTTGGCCAGCCGGTGCGGCGGGTCGAAGATCAACGCCTGACGACCGGCACTGGCCGATATACCGATGACATCGCCGCGGAGGGTGCGCTGCACGCCTTCGTGCTGCGCTCGCCCTATGCCCATGCCCGCTTCAGCATCGGCGACATCGAGACCGCCCGGAAGCTGAAGGGCGTGAAGCTGATCCTGACCGGCAAGGATGTCGCTGAGTATGGCGACCTGCCTTGCAAGGGGCACGTCACGACCGTCTCGGGCGAGATGTCTAAATCCCTCCCGGTCCCCGTGCTGCCGACCGATACCGTCCGCCATGTCGGCGAGGCCGTGGCCTTCATCGTCGCCGAAACGCTGGCGCAGGCGCGCGACGCGGCCGAAGCGATCGAGATCGACTGGGCCCCGCTGCCGGCGGTGACCGGGATTGCGGAGGCGCTGGAGGACGGCGCGCCGCAGGTCTGGGCCGATCGGGCGGGCAATGTCGCCTTCGAGGCCGAGCAGGGCGATCGCGAGAGGACCGAGAAGGCCTTCGCGAAGGCCGCGCGCACGGTTTCGCTGACCGTCGTCAATAACCGGCTCGCCTCCAACTACATGGAGACACGCGCCTGCATCGCCGAGTACGACAAGGCCGAGAAGCGCTGGACGCTGACGCTGGGCAGCCAGGGCAGCCACGGCATGCGCGACCTGATCGCCAACTACGTGCTCAAGGTCGACCCGAAGCGCATCCGCGTGGTGACCCCGGATGTCGGCGGCGGCTTCGGCACCAAGATCTTCCTCTACCGCGAATATCCGCTGGCGATGATCGCCGCCGAGAAGCTGAAGCGCCCGGTGCGCTGGGTCTCTGACCGCAACGAGCATTTCCTCGCCGATACCCATGGCCGCGCCAATCTGACGACGGCGACGATGGCGCTCGACGCCAAGGGCAGGTTCATCGGGCTCAAGGTCGATCTCTCGGCCGAGATGGGCGCCTATCTCTCGCAGTATGGGCCCTTCATCCCTTGGGTCGGCACCACCATGACGCCGGGCTGCTACAACATTCCGGCCGTGCACGTCGTCTTCCGCGGCGTTCTGACCAACACGACACCGGTCGATGCCTATCGCGGCGCGGGGCGCCCGGAGGCTGCCTATCTGATCGAGCGGCTGGTCGACGCCATCGCCCGCGAGACCGGCAAGACGCCGGATGCGGTGCGTGCGCAGAACTTCGTCAAGCCGTCGGAGATGCCGCACAAGACGCAGACCGGCCCGGTCTACGATTCCGGCGAGTTCGAGGGCCATATGCGCCGGGCCATGGACGTGGCCGACTGGAAGGGCTTCAAGGCCCGCCAGAAGGCTTCGGCCAAGGCTGGCAAGATCCGCGGCATCGGCATGGCCAGCTATATCGAGGCCTGCGGCGGTGGCGGCCCGGAAAGTTCGACCGTGATTCTGGAGAAGGACGGGACCGTCACCGTGCTGATCGGCACGCAGTCGAACGGGCAGGGGCATGAGACGGCTTATTCGCAGCTCGTCTCGCAGCATCTCGACATTCCGATGGACCGCATCCGCGTGGTGCAGGGCGATACCGACCGGGTCGAGACAGGCTCCGGCACCGGCGGCTCACGCTCCATCCCCGTGGGAGGCGCGGCGTTGAACAAGGCGACCGAGATCCTGACCGACAACCTCAAGCAGCTCGCCTCCGAGAAGCTCGAGGCGGCGGTGGGCGATCTCGAGGTCGCCAATGGTGCGGTCCGCATCGTCGGCACCGACAAGTCGCTCGACCTCGCCGCCATCGCGGCGTTGCCGGGCGCGACGCCGACCATGCTCAAGGTCCATCAGAGCTGGACACCGCCGGAGGCGACCTATCCCAACGGCACCCATGTCTGCGAACTGGAGATCGACCCCGGCACCGGGGCGACCGAGATCCTGAACTATGTCGTGGTCGATGATTTCGGCGTGACGCTGAACCCACTGATGCTGCAGGGCCAGGTCCATGGCGGCTCGGCCCAGGGCATCGGCCAGGCGCTGATGGAAGAGATCCGCTTCGATCCCGACGGGCAGATGCTGACCGCGACCTTCATGGACTACGCCTTGCCGCGCGCGGTCGACATCCCGAACTTCCATTTCGAGACGCGCAATGTCCGCTGCATCACCAACGCCATCGGCGTGAAGGGCGCGGGCGAGGCGGGGGCGATCGGCGCCTGCCCGGCGGTGATGAACGCGATGGTCGATGCCCTCGACCGTGCCGCCAGCATCAAGGCGATGGACATGCCGGCGACGCCGCTCAAGGTGTTCACCGCGCTGAAGGAGGCGGGTTATCGGCTTTGATGCAAGGGGCGACTTGCGGTTTTGCAAGCTCGCTCACGCAAAAGCTATTTGGATGTGTTGTGATCATCGTTTGATTTGGACGCGTTCTAAGCCGTGCCATTCGGAGCGGCTGGTCTCAAAGGGAAACTGAATGATCCGCACCGCTTTCGTGCTCGCCGGCCTCGGGCTTGGCATCACCGCCGTCCTGGCGCAGTCAAACCCCATCGCGGAGCGCCAGCAGGCGATGAAGGCGCTCGGCGCTGCCACCCGCGAAGGCGCAGCCATGGCCAAGGGCGAAGCTCCCTTTGACGCCACCAAGGCGCAGGCGGTCTTCAAGACCTATGCCGACACCGCCAAGAAGGTGCCGGCCCTGTTCCCCGACAGTTCCAAGACCGGCGACGAGACCACTGCCTCGCCGAAGATCTGGGAAGATCAGGCCGGCTTCAAGGCGGCCTTCGTGAAGTTCGAGAGCGATGCCGCAGCCGGCGCGAACGTGGCCAGCCTTGACGGTTTCCGCACCGCCTTCGGCGCGGCCACCAAGAACTGCGGCGCCTGCCATGAGGCCTATCGCATCAAGAAGTGAGGCGGTCCGCCTAGGCGGAGAGCCGAAAGCGGGCGCCAACATTGGCCGCCCGCTTTTTCATGACCTCGTTTTCCCGACTTGCGGGAGCCCTTGCGGCTGCGCCACGTTAGAACTGCCGCGGTTCGAAGCTGGCGGCCTGCCCAGGCCAACTGAACCGCCCTGCTGATTACGCCTTGGAGATGCCGATGCTGTTGCTGCGCCGCCTGTTCGTGACCCTCGTCGTACTGGCGGCTCTTGCTTTCGCCGGCTTCTATGTCCTCACCGATCCGCGCGTCGTCTCGCCATCCCCAGAAATCGGTGCGCTGCCGGCGGCCGATATCGAGAACGGCAAGCTGCTGTTCTCGGCGGGGGGCTGTGCCTCGTGCCACGCGACGCCCGGCCAGGACGACAAACTGAGGCTCGGCGGCGGATTGGCGCTGGCCTCCCCCTTCGGCACCTTCCATGCGCCCAACATCTCGCCGCATACGCGCGACGGAATCGGCAACTGGGGCGTGCAGGACTTCGTCGATGCGATGGCGGCCGGTGTCTCGCCGCGCGGCCAGCATCTCTACCCGGCCTTTCCCTACACCTCCTACCGGATGATGCCGCCCAGGGCGCTGGCCGATCTCTTCGCCTATATCCGCACGCTGGCGCCGGTGGAGGGCAGGGCCCCGCCGCATGACCTGCCATTCCCCTTCAACATCCGGCGCATCGTCGGCGGCTGGAAGCTGCTGTTCTTCGAGGGCGCGCCATTCCGGCCCGATCCGACGAAGAGCGAGGCCTGGAACCGCGGCGCCTATCTCGTCAACGGCCCCGGCCACTGCGCCGAGTGCCATTCGGCCCGCAACGCGCTCGGCGCGATCATTCCGGCGACCCGCCTCGCCGGCGGTCCGGACCCGGAAGGCAAGGGCTGGGTGCCGAACATCACCCAGTCCGAGAAAGGCCTGGCGAAGTGGTCGAAGGAGGAGATCGCCGAACTCCTCAAGACCGGCTTCACCCCGACCTTCGACAGCGTCGGCGGTTCCATGGGGGCGGTGGTGCGCAACATGGCGCAACTCCCCGATGCCGACCGGATGGCGATGGCGGAGTATCTGAAGTCGCTGCCGGCGGTGGATGGCCCGCCGCGACCGCAGACGAAGTAGCGACGTCCGAATCGGGGCCGGCGGTGCGCTTAACGTCGCCTGATGCGCTTCAAGGCCCTGATGGTCCACGTGAGGAGCGGTGGAGCGCTCAGAGCGAGCACAAGACCCTTAGGCGGCCTTGGCGACCTGCCCGGGCTTGGCGCTCTCGATGCGGTTGCGGCCCAGTGTCTTGGCTCGGTAGAGGGCGTGATCAGCCGCCGCGAGCAAGGCGACCAGATCAGCTTCCTGCGCCTTGGCCTCGGCGAGGCCGATGCTGATCGTCGCCGGAATCGCGAGCCCGTCGCGCCGTGCCGCCGTCTCGGTAAAGCGCCGGGCGATGCTCTGCCCGATGGCGCGGGCGTCCTCGCCGTTCGTATTCGGGAGCAGGATCGCGAATTCCTCGCCGCCGAGACGCGCGCTCGTCGCCTCGGCCCCGGCGATTTCGTTGGCGATGCTGGCGAAGAGCTTCAGCACGTGGTCGCCGGCCTCGTGTCCGTAGCGGTCGTTGATGGCCTTGAAGTGGTCGAGGTCGATGGCGAGCAGCGAGTGTGCGGTGCCCTTGCCGTGTCGGCTGAGGCTTCTGGGGGCGAGTTCGAAGAAGCCCTGGCGGTTGTTGAGCCCGGTGAGGAAGTCGGTGCGGGTCGTCGCAAGAAGGCGCGCCCGATCCTCCTCACGGATGAGAGCCAGCATCGACATCGACATCGCGACAGTGAACAGCACGGCCTCGTACATCGTGATCTCGGCCACGGTGCTCAGCACGTCGCTGCCGTAGATCGAGGTCATGACGGGGACCGCGAAGGTGCGGCCGGCATAGAACAGGGCGTGGCAGGCGAAGACGGTGATCGCGACCGGGCGAGAGCGCAGCCGTCTCGCGGTGCGGCTGCGAAGAAGTGCTAACGCGGTCAGCGCGGAGATAACCGCGATCGGAAATGAGCTGACATGGTTCCAGAACAGGCCCACCGCTCCGGCTCCGGCCAGGAGCCAGGCGGCGCCGATGGCCACCAGCAGGCCGGTCATGAGGGCGGGATGCAGTTTCCGGCCATCGAGAGCCAAGATTCCCTGAAGCACCAGCAGATAGCCGAGCATCATGACGACATTGGTGAGGGCAGGGCCGGATACGCCGGGAAGGACGCTCCGGTTCATCGCCAGGATGCAGCCTAGGGCGAACGCGGCGTAGGCCGAGGCCCAGAGTCCGAGCTCGCGCGAGCGCTGCGTCTGCGCGTTGCGCTCCCAGAGAGTCATAGCGGTGGCGACAAGCAGCGTGCCGGTCGTCAAATACCAGAGGGTAGCAAGGTCCATCGGTACCGTCGTCAGCAGCCCCTGCGTCCGGTTCCAGACATGATCGAACGCTCCCAGCTCCCCAGCGCGGGCAATCTGGGGCAGATAGGTTAATTACAGCTTGTGGGACCAAGCTGTGCGCCGATCAGGCAATGCGCCGACGCTTCTGCCCAGCGATGCTGATGGCAGACGGGGCGGTTGGCTCGGGATACGAGCCTTCCGATGCCGCGCGCCGACCGCCAGCCCGGCCGAGCCGGGGCGGCAGCGGGCTACTCCATCACCGCAGCCTTGAGGATGCAGACCATCAGGGCGTGGCCGGGTTCGTTGCCGACGCAGCGAACGACGTGGCGGCGGTCGCAGCGATAGCGCAGCGTCTCGCCGGCCTTGGCGCGCTGGATGATGTCGCCGACCTCGACCTCGAATTCGCCGGCCGTGACCGAGAGCGACTCGATCGAGCCGCGCTGGTGGCCTTCGGAGTCGAGCTCGCCGCCGGGCTCGGCGGAGACGTCGTACCATTGCAGCCATTCGACGGTCTTGATCCAGCCGATGATAGCGAGGCGCAGCTTGCCGTCCTCGGAGACCAGGATCGGCGTGTCGGCACGCGTGGTCTTCTCGATGAAGGGCTCTTCCTCGCCGCTGGAGAGGACTCGCTCGATCGAAATGTCGAGCGCCTGCGAAAGCCGCCAGATCGTCGCCAGTGTCGGGTTGGTCTCGTTGCGTTCGATCTGGCTGATGATCGACTTGGCGACGCCCGACTGTTCGGCGAGGTCCGAGAGCGAGAAATTATACGCCTTGCGCAGGCGCTGGATCGTCTTGCCGAGCTGGCCCGAGATCACCTGAGCCCCGGATTCAAGCTCCCGCCCGCCGCGCTCTTTCGTCTCGATTCCCATGAATTCGGCCCCTTTCGACTGTGAGGCCGTTTGTAACGGCGGACGATCGTTTGAACAAGCGAACAATGCCGAAGCCCGGCGCTGGACCGCCGTGCGTTCGATGGGACGCGGCAACGGTGACCCATGCTTTCGACATCGCATCGGACTGCGGGCTGCCGAAGCGCGCGCCTGACGCTCAGGTGATGCGGCTGGGGCCGACTTCGCGCTGCTCGCGCCGGGCGAGGCCGAGCTGGCGCTCGCGCAGGATCACATAGATGCCGGAACTGATGACGATGAAGGCGCCTATCAGGATCGCGGTGGCCGGCCATTCGCCGAACCAGAGCCAGCCGATCGCCACCGCCCAGAGCATGGTCGAGTATTCGAAGGGCGCGATCAGCGAGGCGTCGCCATAGCGGTAGGCCTGCACGATCAGGATCTGGCCGAGCCCGCCGAGGATGCCGATGACGACCATCAGCGCCGCGTCCTTGAGATCCGGCATGTTCCAGCCGAGCAGGATGGTCGAGAGACCGAGCAGGCTGGTCAGCAGCATGAAGTAGAACACGATGGCGCCCGTGCGCTCGGTCTGGGTGAGAAGCCGGACTTCGACCGAGGCAAAGGCCGAGCAGAACGCGCCGGCCAGACCCAGCGCCGCGCCGATCGCGGCATTGCCGCCGACCGGGTGGCTGCCAGCGCCGAGATGCGGCGAGAGCATGATCAGCACGCCGACGAAGCCGATCGTCACGGCCGTCCAGCGATAGATGCGCACCTTTTCCTTGAGCACGAGTGCGGCGAGCACCACCACGGCGAGCGGCGCGGCATAGCCGATGGCGACAGCCTCCGAGAGCGGCAGGAACTGCAGGGCCGCGAAGCCGCAGAACATGCCGGTCGAGCCCATGATGCCGCGCTTGAGATGGCCGCGCAGATTGCTGGTCTTCAGCGCCGCCGGCAGCTCGGAACGCCAGGCGAGCCAGATGAGCAGCGGAATCATCGCGAAGAAGGAACGGATGAAGACGATTTCGCCCGTCGGATAGCGCGTCGAGATCGATTTGATCGCGGCCGACATCAGCGTGAAGGCGAGCGCCGAGATCAGCTTGAGGGTGATGCCGAGAAGAGGGGACAACGGAGCGCGCGACGGGAGGGCGGGAACGGTTTCGGGCGAAACCGTTCCTCCTTAGACCACGTCGAAGCAGGGAGGCGAAGCGTGAACTCTGCAACCCCGTCAGGCCGGCGACGCGCGGCTCAGAAGGTGCCGCGGAAGGCTCCGCCGTCGATCAGGAAATTCTGGCCGGTGATGTAGCCGGCAGAGGTGCTGGCGAGGAAGGCGCAGAGCTTGCCGAACTCGTCGGGCGTGCCGAGGCGGCCGGCGGGCACGGCGGCGAGCCGCCGTTTGGTCGCTTCCTCGATGCTGATGCCCTGCATTTCGGCGACCTTGTTGGTCGCTGTCTTGATCCGGTCGGTGTCGAACACACCCGGCAGGATGTTGTTGATGGTGACGTTGGCATGCGCCACCTCGCGGGCCACGCCCGAGAGGAAGGCGGTGAGGCCCGCGCGCGCGGCCGAGGAAACGTCGAGGCCGGTCAGTGGCGTGACGACGCTCGCCGAGGTGATGTTGATGATGCGGCCGAAGCGACGCTCGATCATGCCGTCGATGACGCGCTGAACCAGCTCCAGCGGCGTCGCCATGTTCTGCACCACGCCTTCCAGCAGGCCTTCACGCGTCACCTGGCGGAAGGGCTTCGGCGGCGGGCCGCCATTGTTGTTGACGAGAATGTCGGGATTGGGAGCGGCCGCCAGCAGAGCGTCCTGCCCGGCCTTGGTCGAAACGTCGGCGACGACGGCGATGACCGTTGCGCCCGTGGCCGCGCGGATGGCGCTGGCGGTGGCCTCGAGCGTCGTGGCGTCGCGGCCGTTGATGACGACGGTGCAGCCGGCCTTGGCCAGGGCCTCGGCGCAGCCGCGGCCAAGCCCCTTGCTGGAGGCGCAGACGATGGCGGTGCGGCCGGAAATTCCAAGATCCATCACGTTTCTCCGTAAGCTCGGCAAGGCGCCTTCGGCCCATGCGTATCGGCAAGCCTGACCATGGATTGGACGCGCCGTCATCAAAGCGCAACGCAAATCAGACACACGCCCGGAGCATCGCAACAGCGGGGGCTCTCCGGAATGGCCGACGAGGACGACGCGAAGCAGGTTCGCAGCATCTTCATCTCGGATCTGCATCTGGGGACGCGCGGAGCGCAGGCCGACCTCGTCCTGGAGTTCCTGCGCGCCTATGATGCGCCGACCATCTACCTCGTCGGCGATATTATCGACGGCTGGCGGCTGAAGAGCGGCTGGTACTTCCCGCAGGCGCATAACGACGTGGTCCAGAAGCTGCTGCGCAAGGTGCGCAAGGGCTCAAAGCTGATCTACGTCACCGGAAATCACGATGATTTCCTGCGGGACTTCACGGGGCTGCAGTTCGGCGGCATCACGCTGGTCGACGACATCGTCCATGAGACGGCGGACGGCAAGCGGCTGGTCGTCATCCATGGCGACCTGTTCGATCTCGTGGTGCGCAACGCCAAATGGCTCGCCCTGCTCGGCGACTGGGCCTACACGGTCGCGCTCGGGCTCAACATGGTGATCAACAAGGTCCGGCGCTTCCTGCGGCTGCCGCACTGGTCGCTCTCGGCCTGGGCCAAGCACAAGGTCAAGAACGCCGTGAACTATATCGGCGAGTTCGAGACCTGCCTTGCCAGCGAAGCGCGACGGCACAATGCCGACGGTGTGATCTGCGGCCACATCCACCATGCTGCCTATCGCGAGATCGAGGGGCTGACCTATATCAACACCGGCGACTGGGTCGAAAGCTGCACGGCCTTCGTCGAGCACCATGACGGGCGCTTCGAGTTGATCCGCTGGCCGCAAGGCCGCCTGAAGGGCGAAACGGCGGTGCCGGTCGTCGTGCCTACCCACCCAGTCGCCGTGCCGGAACTGGCCGAGGCGGCCCGGAGCAAGCTCCGGCCCTTTGAGCTGGCGCGCATTCTTGGCGTTCAGCCGGAAACGGCTGAGCGGAAAGCGCACTGATGCGCGTCCTCGTCGCAACGGATGCCTGGCGCCCGCAGATCAACGGGGTCGTGCGCTCGCTGGAGCGGATGATCGCGGCGGCGCCGGATTTCGGCGTGACCGCACAGGCGCTGACGCCGGAAGGTTTCCACCAGATCGGCCTGCCGAGCTATCCGGATATCCGCCTGGCTCTGGCGACGCGCCGTGCGCTGGCGGCGCGCGTTGCCGAATTCGGGCCGGACCATATCCATATCGCGACGGAAGGGCCGATCGGCTGGCTGACGCGCGCCGTCTGCCTTGCCCAGAAGCGCCCGTTCACGACCAGCTATCATACGCGCTTCCCGCAATATATCGCCGCCCGCTGGCCGATTCCGGAGAGCTGGAGCTATCGGCTGCTGCGCCGCTTCCATGATCCTGCCGCCGCCGTGATGGTCTCCACGGCGACAGTGGAGGACGAACTGCGCCAGCATGGCTTCCAGAATCTGGTGCGCTGGGGGCGCGGCGTCGACCTCGGCCTGTTTCATCCGCGCCCGCAGAGCGTGCTCGATCTGCCGCGGCCGATCTTTCTCAGCGTCGGGCGCGTAGCGGTGGAGAAGAATCTCGACGCCTTCCTGTCGCTGCGGCTGCCGGGCAGCAAGGTCGTGGTCGGCGATGGGCCGGCGCGCAGCGATCTCCAGCGCGCCTATCCCGACGTTCATTTTCTGGGGGTGAAGGAAGGCGAGGAACTGGCGGCGATCTATGCCTCTTCGGATGTCTTCATCTTCCCGAGCCTGACGGACACCTTCGGCATCGTGCTGCTGGAAGCGGCGGCGAGCGGCCTGCCGGTCGCCGCCTTCCCCGTTCAGGGACCGCGCGATGTCTTCGCCGGCAGTGGCGCGGCGGTGCTCGACGACGATTTACGCAGCGCCGCCATGCAGGCGCTCAGGGTGCCGCACGAGACCTGCCTCGAACTGGCTGGCCGGCACAGCTGGGCGAGCAGCGCGGCGCAGTTCTACGGCCATATCAGGCGCGTGGCGCAGCAGGCCGGCTATCTGCCGCGCGAGGCGGGAGCCGCCAGCTTCACAACCTTCGCGAGCGGGCGTGGCGCGGAACGGCAGGGGCTTTCGCGGCGCCTGCCGGCTTGAGCTGAGCGCGGAAGCCGTCGCGCCGCTCATGGACCGAGGCGATGACGAGACCCATCGGCACGCCGAGACCGACCAGCGCCGCTTCCGATAACTGCAGGCTCGCCTCGATCGTCTCAGGCACGGCATCGTTGACGCCGATCTCGTAGAGATGGCGGGCATGGGCCGCATCGCGGGCGCGGGCGACAATGACGATATCGTGGCTTAGCGTGCGGGCGGCCTGGACGATGGCGTCGACAGCGCGCGAATTGTCGATCGTCACGATCAAGGCCGTTGCTTCCTCCAGGCCGCAGAGACGCAGGAATTCCGGCTTGCTCGCATCGCCGTAGAAGGCCGGGCGGCCGGCGCGGCGCTGGGCGGTGATCAGCGCGGCATCCGAATCGACGACGATGTGGGACTTGCCGTGCTCGTCGAGCATCGAGGCGACGAGCCGGCCGACGCGCCCGCCGCCGACCACGATCGCGCGTGGTGCATGGTCGGTGGGAGGCAGCACCGCCGCCTCGTCGGGCAAGATGACGGGGGGCGCCAGCTTCTGCGCGAGATGGCGGGCTACCCGGGCAAGCAGCGGCAATGCGACCATGGTCAGCGACACGGCGGCGAGCACAATGCTGGTTGCCCGATGGTCGATGAGCCCCGTGCCGGTCGCGGCATTGAGCAGGACGAAGGCGAACTCGCCGCCTGGCGCGACCATGATCGCGGTTTCGAGCGCCGTCGCGGCCGACAGCCGGAAGCGGCGGGCGAGGATGAAGATGATCGCGGCCTTGGCCAGCAGCAGCCCGACCGCGACAGCGATGATGGCGCCGGGATTGGCCGCGATCTCGGCCGGGTTCACGCCCATGCCGACGGTGAGGAAGAAGACGCCGATCAGCAGCGACTTGAACGGGTCGATGGTGACCTCGATGGCGCGGCGGAATTCCGTCTCGGCGAGCAGCAGCCCGGCGATGAAGGCGCCGAGCCCCATCGACAAGCCGGCCGCCGCCGCGATCAGCCCAGTGCCGAGCGCGGTCAAAAGCGTCGCTGCCATGAAGCTCTCGGTCGACTCGGTCGAGGCGACCAGGCGGAAGAGCGGGCGCAGCGCCAACCGGCCGATGACGATGATGGTGGCGATGGCGGCGAAAGCCTGGACGAAGGCCTGCGCCAGGCCCACGAGCAGCGAGCCTGAGCCGTTCTGCGCGTCGAGCACGCTGATCAGGAAAAGCAGAGGGATGACCGCGAGGTCCTGGCACAGCAGGATCGCGAAGCTGGTGCGGCCCGCCGAGGTCGTCATGCGCCTCTTGGCGGCGAGCAGCTCGACCACCATCGCGGTCGAGGAGAGAGCGAGGCCAAAGCCGATGATGAGGGAGGCCGCCGCCGGCTGGCCGGCGGCATAGGCGGCAAGGCCGATGGCTGCGGCGCTCAGCCCGACCTGGCCGAGGCCGAGCCCGAAGACGAGGCGCTTCATCGTCATCAGGCGCTCGAAGGAGAGTTCGAGCCCGATGACGAAGAGCAGGAAGGCGACGCCGAGCTCCGCCGGGCCGGCCAGCGCCTCGGCATTCGAGACCGTGACCGTGCTCAGCAGGGGAAGCTTGGCCGCGAGGCCGCCCAGACCATAGGGGCCGACCAGGGCTCCGCAGGCGATGAAGGCGATGATCGAATTGACCTTCAGGCTCTTGGCCAGCGGCACGATCACCCCTGCCGTCGCGAGCACGACGACGGCGTCCTTGTAGAAGGAGGGATCGACTGTTCCGGCCAAAGGGCGATCCTGCGATTCGAGCGAGCGGAATTGGTCCGGCAATTCTTGCGTTTCGCCGCGGCGCAACACAACCTTGGAATCGCTATGGCGGTGAGGAATTTGCCTTACCTGCCGAGCCCTTACGCAAGAGGGTTCAGGTCGCCCCGCGAAAAGCCGTTTCCGCCGCCGACTGGGATGGGGTAGCGTCCGCCGGTTCGTTTAGAAGGACTGTCCATGCGCTTTGCCGGCACCGAGAACTATGTCGCGACCGAGGATCTCACCGTCGCGGTCAATGCCGCGATCCGGCTCGAGCGCCCGCTGCTGGTGAAGGGTGAGCCGGGAACCGGCAAGACCGTGCTGGCGGAGGAGGTGGCGGCGGCGCTCGGGGCGCCGCTCATCACCTGGCACATCAAGTCGACGACCAAGGCGCAGCAGGGTCTTTACGAATACGATGCGGTGAGCCGCCTGCGCGACAGCCAGCTCGGCGACAGCAGGGTCTCGGACATCGCCAACTACATCAAGCGCGGCAAGCTCTGGGAAGCTTTCGTCTCGCCGGCCAGGCCCGTGTTGCTGATCGACGAGATCGATAAAGCCGACATCGAGTTCCCGAACGACCTCTTGCTCGAGCTCGATCGCATGGAGTTCCATGTCTACGAGACGGGCGAGACCATCAGGGCGGCGCAGCGGCCGGTGATGATCATCACCTCCAACAACGAGAAGGAGCTGCCGGACGCCTTCCTGCGGCGCTGCTTCTTCCACTACATCCGCTTCCCCGATGCCGAGACGATGCAGGCGATCGTCGAGGTGCATTTCCCTGGCATCAAGAAGCGGCTGATGGAGGAGGCGCTGCGCCTGTTCTTCGAGGTGCGCGAGGTGCCCGGTATCAAGAAGAAGCCCTCGACCTCGGAACTGCTCGACTGGCTGAAGCTGCTCGTCGCCGAGGATATCGGGCCGGAGGTGCTGCGCGAGCGCGACCCGCGCAAGCTGATCCCGCCGCTGCACGGCGCGCTGCTCAAGAACGAGCAGGACGTCTCGCTGTTCGAGAAACTCGCCTTCATGGCGCGGCGCGAGAGCCGCTGAGGCCGGCGACCGCATCGCAGGGCGGGATCGCCGTCGCCAGATCGAGCTTGGGATCGACCGAGCGGACGGCCTCGCCCAGATCGACATCGCGGGTCAGCAGGACATAGTCCTGCGTCTCGGATGTCTTCAGATAGCTCGTCATCGGGATCGGCTTGCCCAAGAGGTCGCCGAGCCGGCAGGCCTTTTCGGCCATCAGGGCCAGGCTGCCGCGATTGCCGCTGTTCTGCGGTCCGACGAACATTTCCTCCCGGAATGCACTGATGCGGGCGGCGTCGCCGTCGCTCAGCCTGAACACGGTGAAGCGGCGCCCGGGAGCCGCTAGGACCGGTAGCTTCGCGAGCTCGTTCGCGTCCCGCACTTCCTCCAGTACGACCTTGCGTTCATGACGGCCGCCGTCCTTGGGCAAGGCGACAATCGTCATGGTGACGCCGCCCGGAAGCGGACGGATGTCGGCGGGCAGGCTGATACCGGCGCGCAGGTCGGTGAGTTGCGTCGTCCGGATATCGATCTTCGACAGTTTCGGCAGCGACGTCAGCGGGACGTGGCCGCAGGCGGCCAGCAGGCCTGCAAGGACGAGGCAGACGGGCGGGGCGATACGCATGATGTCCTTCTGATATTGGCTTTGACATTCAAAAATTCATCTATTAGTTTAATTTTGTCAATCGAGGGAATAATCGTGCCGACATCATCCCTGCCTATGACCGCATTTTCCCGGCAGGCGGCCGGCCGCCTGCGCAGTGTCAGCCTGTGGGCACGCGCCTTCAGCTATGCCGCAGGATTGCTCATGCTCTTCGGTCTCATCTGGCTGTGGACCGATGCGGAAGCGCTCACTCGCCATGCCCGGAGTACGATCGGGATCGGGATCGACAATGCTCCGGTCGCCCCTTCGGCGAGAGGCTACTGGACGGCGTTCGCTCTCGCCTGGATCCCGGCCGGGCTCTTCATTCTGGCGATGCTGCGGCTGGGGAGGCTGTTTCGGGCGTTCGGCGAGGGGAGGGTTCTCGTCGAGGAGAACGCTGCAGGGCTGCTGAGCGTCGGCTGGCTTCTGGCTGGCTTCGGCGCCGCGACCCCGATCGTCCGCGCGGTGCAGAGCATGGCGCTCACCTTCGACAACCCCGCAGGCCACAGGCAGATTGCGGTCATGCTCGATCCCGGCATCTTCGCCGCGCTGGCTGCTGGAGCAACGCTCATCGCCTTCGGCCATGTGCTGCGGGAAGCGATCCGGCTGTCGGACGAGAATCAAAGTTTCGTGTAAGCCGGCGCCATGCCCGTCGTCGTCGAACTCGATGTCATGCTGGCGCGTCGCAAGATGCGCTCGAAGGAACTCGCCCAGCGGATCGGCCTGACCGAGCAGCAGGTCTCGCAGCTGAAATCGGGAAAGGTCCGCGGCATGCGCTTCGATACGCTGTCGCGCATCTGCGCCGTGCTGCAATGCCAGCCGGGCGATCTGCTGCGCTACGAGCCGGGAGAGGAAATCGAGGGCGATTGACCCTCGCAAATCATCGACGGCATCGCTAGGTTCTTCCCATGCGACGCCTCATGCTTCTGCGCCACGCCAAGTCCAACTGGCCCGCCGGTGTGGCCGACCGCGACCGCCCCCTTGCTGCGCGCGGCCGGGAGGCCGCCCCCGTGATGGGGCGCTATCTCGCCGATGAGCTGCTGCTGCCGGACCTCGTGCTGATCTCACCTGCCAAGCGCACGGTCGAGACCTGGGAGCTGGTGGCGCCGATGCTGCCGGAGAAGCCTGCGACGCACTACGAGCCGCGCATTTACGAAGCCAAGGTGGAGCGCCTCCTCGATGTCGTGCAGGACGTCGAAGGCGATGTCCGCACTCTGCTGATGGTCGGTCACAATCCTGGCTTCGCCGAACTTGCGACGCTTCTGACCGGCCATGGCGACCGCTATGCAGCGGCGCGGATGAGCCAGAAATACCCGACCTGCGGCCTTGCCGTGCTCGACTTCGCCGTCGAGGATTGGCGCGACGTGGCCGAGCGCGGCGGCAGGCTCGACCGCTTTGTCACTCCGGCCTCGCTCGGCGAAGGTCCCGACGAGTGAGAGAATACCCGGTACTTCTACTGACGCGACCGTACAGCGCGGCTGCCTGTGTTTCCTGTGCCCGCGGACTCATGTCCGTTCCGCTCCGGCACTCGGCAACCGCGCCGGCCGGCTTGCCTCGGCGAAGCCTCGGGCGCTCTCTCCGCGCCTCCTCTTCATGAGCGAAACCTCCTATCTCGACAGTGCCCGCAATGCGGCGCTCGCCTTTGGCGACAGCCTGCTCGGGCTGGCGCGGCCGCGTTTGCGGATCGGCGTCACCGGCCTGTCGCGCTCGGGCAAGACGGTCTTCACCACGGCGCTGATCCAGAACCTGATGGAAGGGGCAAGGCTGCCGGTACTGAAGGCAGCCTCGGAAGGCCGCATCGCCCGCGTGCGCCTGGTGCCGCAGCCCGACCCGGACGTGCCGCGCTTTCCTTACGAGGCGCATCGCGCCGCTATGACCGGGGCCGACAGGCGCTGGCCGGACTCGACGAAGCGCATCGCGGAGCTGCGCGTCGAGATCGACTATGAGCGCGCCTCCGGGTGGTTCAAAGGCCCGGCGACGCTGACGCTCGACATCGTCGACTATCCCGGCGAGTGGCTGCTCGACCTTGCCCTGATCGGACAGGACTACAAGACATGGTCGGCGCAGGCCGTGGCGGATGCGCGCAAGGCGCACCGGCGCGCTGCCGCCGAGGCCTGGCTCACCGATCTCCCGGCGCGCGATCCGGACGGGCCGCCGGACGAGCTCGTGGCCGAGGCGGCGAGCGACCTGTTCAAAAGCTATCTCGCGCGCCTCCGGGCCGATCCCGAGGCGGTGGCGGTGACGCCGCCGGGGCGCTTCCTGATGCCGGGCGATCTCGAAGGCTCGCCGGCGCTGACCTTCGCGCCGCTCGATCTCGGTCATGATCGCGAGCCCAGGGCCGGCACGCTCGCCGGCCTGATGGCGGAGCGTTTCGAGGCCTATAAGCGCGTCGTCGTCACCCCATTCTTCCGCGATCACTTCGCCCGGCTCGACCGGCAGATCGTGCTGGTCGACGTGCTGGCGGCGCTCGATGCCGGCGCCCCCGCGCTGGCCGATCTCGAGACCGCGTTGGGGCAGGCGCTCGCCGCCTTCTCGGTCGGCCGCAATTCCTGGCTGTCGAGCCTGTTCGCGCCGCGCATCGAGCGCGTGCTCTTCGCTGCGACCAAGGCAGACCACATCCATCACAGCAGTCATGACCGGCTGGCGGCGGTGATGGCGCATCTGGTCGGGCGGGCGCTTTCGCGGGCGCAGGGTGCGGGCGCAAGGGTCGAGTCGATGGCGCTTGCGGCGGTGCGCGCGACGGACGAGGTCAGGATCAAGCAGGGCCGCGAGGAGCTGCCGGCGATCGCCGGCGTGCCGGAGGCGGGCGAGGAGATCGACGGACAGGTTTTCGACGGCGTCGCGGAAGCGGCGATCTTTCCGGGCGATCTGCCGGAGCGGCCGGAGGCGATCTTCGACCCCAAGGCGCATTGGCAGGTGAGGGCGCCCCGCTTCCGGCCCCCGCTGGTCGCGCCCGATGCGGGCGGGCGATCGAAGCCGCCGCCGCAGATTCGCCTCGACCGCGCGCTGGAATTCCTGATCGGCGACAGGCTGGCATAGGGAGGCTGTCATGAGCAGATTCCGGCCATGACCAAGGCACCGCGCGCGATCCGCCTCGACCAACCGGGGCAGGAGCAAGTCGTCGGCGAGAGCGCCATTCGGCGCGGCGATGTCGCGATCCTGCCGGAGAGCGAGCCGATCGACACCATCGTGCCGGTGGCCGCCCCGGCGGCGAAGCGCGGCTTCTCCTGGGGCTCGCTGTTCGTCGCGGGGCTCTCCGGCTTCCTGGCATTGGCGGCGGGCGTCTGGGTCGAGAACACGATCTCGGCGCTGATGAGCCAGAATCCGGTGCTCGGCTATGCGGCGCTGGTCTGCGCCGCCATCGCCGCGCTGGCGCTGCTCGTCATGCTGGCGCGGGTTCTGCGCGACATCCTGCGCGAACGGAAGGTCGAGGCCCTGCGCGAGCGCGCGACACTGGCGCTCGCGGGCGGGACTCCGGACGAGGGCCGAGCAATCACGGAAGAGCTCGTTGGTCTCTACAAGGCCCGGCCGCAGACGGCGCAGGGCCGGGCGGCGCTGCAGGAGGCGCTGCCGCAGCTCTTCGCGGCGCGCGACATGCTGACGGTGGCGGAACGCAACCTGCTCGTGCCGCTCGACGCGATGGCCCAGGCGCAGATTGCGCAGGCAGCGCGGCGGGTTTCGCTGGTCACGGCGGTCAGCCCGCGGGCGCTGGTCGATGTCGTCTTCGTGCTGGTCGCCTGCGCCCGCCTGCTGCGTTCGATCGCCGGCATCTATGCGGGGCGGCCCGGCACGCTCGGCCTGCTCAGGCTGGCGCGGCAGGTGATGAACCATCTCGTCCTGACCGGCGGCATCGCAGCGGGCGATGCGGTGATTCAGCAGGTCGTCGGGCAGGGGCTCGCGGCGCGGCTCTCGGCCAAGCTCGGCGAGGGCGTGATCAACGGCATGCTGACCGCCCGCATCGGGCTTGCTGCGCTCGAGGTCTGTCGGCCGCTGCCCTTCGTCGAGGCGAAGCCGCCGACGCTCGCCGAAGTTGCGGGCGATCTCGCTTCCTGGCGCGCTGGCAAGAACAACGAGGCCTGAGCCCGGCAAATTCTGCCGGCCGCAGGCGAATCTGCCCGGTCAGGACTGCCGGAAAACCCTTCGTAAACGATGTAACCCTCTGAAATAAAACGAATACACCTATGGCATGCGCCATGCAGATCAAGCCTCGAGTTGTGGGCTGCCCTTGGGGGGCGCCGGTCGAGGTGAGGGTTCCATGGGTGTTTTCAGTGCGCTGACGACAGCGGTTTCGGGGATGACGGCGCAGTCCTATGCGCTCGAGAACATCTCCGGAAACATCGCCAATTCGCGGACGGCTGGCTACAAGCGCGTCGATACCAGCTTCGCCGATCTGGTGCCCGATGCTGCGCTCAACCGGCAGATCGCCGGTTCGGTCGCGGCCTACAGCCGGGCGACCAACTCGATCCAGGGCGACCTGAACCCGACCCGCATCGACACTAACGTCGCCATCAACGGCGATGGCTTCTTCGTGGTCGATCAACGCTCGAGCGGCGTGGGCGCCAACACGCAGTTCGCCAACAAGAACCTCTATACCCGCCGCGGCGACTTCGACTTCGACGCCAACGGCTATCTGGTCAACGGCGCGGGCTACTACCTCAAGGGCCTGAAGATCGACCAGGTGACCGGCCAGCTCATCGGCACCCAGCCGGACGTGCTGCGCATCACCAAGGAGCAGTTCCCGGCCAAGGCGACGACTTCGATCGAGTATCGCGCCAACATCCCGGCCTATCCGAAGACCAACAAGGCCGACAGCACGGTTCCGGGCTCGGAGTTGCTGAGCCCGGCGGGTTTCACGTCCAACCCACTCTCGACCACCCAGGGCGGCGCCGGCGTCGTCATCGGCAGCGACATGACGAGCTTCCTGAGCCAGTCGATCCCTGGCGGGTCCGTGACGGTCTACGACACGCTCGGCAAGGCGACGAGCGTGGAGCTGCGCTGGGCCAAGACCACGAATGCTTCGGCCGGCCCGCCGGCGACGACCGATACCTGGAACCTGTTCGTCGCCGAGAACACCGGGGCGGCCGGCGCCGCAGTCGCCTATCGCAACGCCAACACCTCGATCACCTTCGATGCGACAGGGCAGATGACGAATCCGGCCGGTGGCAATATCGCGCTGCCGACGATGACGATCGGCGGGACGACCGTCACCGGCATCAACCTCACCACCGGTGGCAACGGCCTGACACAGAACGGCGACGTCAGCGGCCAGATCGATGCGCGCAGCATCCGTCAGGACGGCTACACCGCCGGCACGCTGGATCGCGTCTCGGTTTCGGCCGAGGGGCAGGTGATCGGGACGTTCAGCAACGGTCAGGTCGTTGCGCTCGCCCAGCTCTCGGTGGCGCGCTTCAACGCCGACAACTCCCTGAAGCGGCTCGATGGCGGTGCCTTCGAGGAGACGATCGAATCCGGCCCGCCGATCATCGGCCTCGGCACTTCGCAGCTCGTTGGCGGCTCGGTCGAGCAGTCCAACACGGACATCGCCGATGAGTTCTCGAAGATGATCGTCACCCAGCAGGCCTATTCGGCCAACACCAAGGTCATCACCACCGCGCAGGAGATGCTGACCTCCGTGTTCAACATCATCCGGTGAGCAGCACATCCGGGTTGAGAGCGGCCCAGAAGGGCCGCGGCTAGCGACAGGAGTTGGCGATGGGTCTGAGTACTTCCCTCAACACGGCGATCGGCGGGCTCAATGCCACGCAGGTCGGCATCGGCGTCGTCTCGCAAAACGTCGCCAATGCCGGGACGACGGGCTATGTCCGGCGGTCGGTATCGACTGCCGACAGCCTGTCCGGGCTCACGATCGGTGTGCAGAACACGCAGGTCCAGCGCCTGCTCGACAAGATCGTCCAGCATCAGCTCTGGCAGGAAGCCTCGGGCGCCGCCTACACCTCAACGCGGGCGAGCGCGCTATCGAACCTCGACAAGCTCTACGGCGCGCCGGGCAGCTCGACAGCGCTCGACACGATCTTCAGCAAGTTCACCGGCGCGCTGCAGTCGTTGCAGAACGACCCGTCATCCTACAGCCTGCGCTCGCAGGTGATCGACAATGCGACGCAGCTGGCCCGGCAGCTCAACACGCTCTCGAACGGCGTGCAGGCCCTGCGCGCCCAGGCCGAGAACGGCATCGCCAATGCCGTCACCAAGGTGAACGACCTGCTCGGCGCGCTGACCAAGGTCAACTCCCGCATCGTCGCGGCGCCGAACAACAGCTCGACGGCCACTCTGAAAGATCAGCGCGATCTGATCCTGTCCGAGCTCTCGCAATACGTCGACATCAAGACGACGGAGGATGCGCGGGGCTCGGTCTCGGTCGTCACCGGATCGGGCACGCAGCTCTTCGACGGCCAGCCCTCCGTCACCTTCGGCTTCGACGAGCATAGCGGGCTCGGCCCTGATGACCAGTGGAACGCCGACCCGGCAAAGCGCGGCGTCGGCACGATCACGATGAAGGATTCGTCCGGCAACGTCTCGGACGCGATCGCCAACCGCATCTTCCGCTCGGGCGAGATCGCGGCGAACATCGAATTGCGCGACAAGACGCTGGTGCAGGCGCAGGCCCAGCTCGACGAGATCGCGGCGCAGATGTCGAAGGCGCTCTCGGACCGCGAGATCGCCGGCACGGCCGTGACGGCCGGCGCGGCCTCCGGCCTCGAGGTCGACATGGCCGGGTTGCAGTCCGGCAACACGATGACGCTCGACTACAAGGTGACGCCGGGCGGCCAGACCCAGCGTTTCACCTTCGTTCGCGTCGATTCCGCCTCCTCGCTGCCTTTGCCGGCCTCGGCTGGTGGCGATGCCAACAACCGCGTGGTCGGCATCGATTTCTCCGGCGGTCCGGCCTCGGTCGCGGCTCAGATCCAGGCGGCCGTCGGCCCCGGCTTCACGGTCTCCAACACCGGCTCGGTGCTGAGCATCGTCGACGATGGTGCTGCGGGCACGCGTGACGTGATCGGCCTGACGTCGCGGCCGACCAACACGGCGCTGTCCTCGGCAGGCGGCACGCCGGAACTGCCCTTCTTCGTCGATGGCTCGGCGGGCGTCCCCTTCACCGGCTCTTATGAAGGCGGCTCGCAGACCGTCGGCTTCGCATCGCGGATCGCGGTCAATCCGGCGCTCGTCGCGGATCGCTCGCTGCTCGCGGTCTACAGCACGTCGCCGGCGACGGCGCAGGGCGATGTCACCCGGCCGAAGCTGATGCTGGACCGGCTGACGCAGAGCCAGCGTTCCTTCACCAACACGGTCGGTCTCGACGGCAACGGCGCGACCTCGAACACGACGATCGGCAATTTCGTTCAGCGCGTGGTCTCGTCCCAGGGACAGGCTGTCGAGGCCGCCAAGCGCCTCGATGAAGGCCAGCAGGTCGCGCTCGCCTCGATCCAGAGTCGCTTCCAGGAGACCGCACAGGTCAATGTCGATCAGGAAATGTCGATGCTGATCGAGCTGCAGACCGCCTACGCCGCCAATGCCCGCATCATCTCCACCGTGAAGGAGATGATGGACGTGCTGCTGAGAGTGTGAGCCCGCCATGACCATCACCGCCTATGGAACCGGTGCCTATCGCGCGGCCAAGCCCAACGAATTCGTCTCGACCCGCGCCCAGTTCGACGATCTCCAGCGCCAGCTCGACACCAAGCAGCGCAGCACGAGCTATGGCGACCTCGGCATCGATCGGCGCGTCAGCCTCGATCTCAATGCCAAGATCTCCACCCTCAACTCCTGGCTGAGCGGCATCGATCTGAGCAATGTGAACGTGAAGCTGCAGACGACGTCGGTCGAGAACTTCGCGAAACTCACCAGCGAGACGCGCAACGACACGCGCTCCAACAGCTATGTGCCGAGCGCCAGCGGGCGGTCCTCGCCGCAGGTGCTGGCGGAGGAGAAGTTCAAGCAGACGCTCGACCTGCTGAACATTTCGGTCAACGGCCGCTACCTCTTCTCCGGCAAGACCTCGGACACGCAGCCCGCCGCCGGCTTCGACGAGATCATCAATGGCGACGGTGCCGGCAAGGCCGGGCTGAAGCAGCTGATCGACGAGCGCCGGCAGGCCGATTTCGGTTCCGGGCTCGGGCGGCTGACGGCCGGCGGCGCCGGCACGACGGCGACCATCGCCGAAGAGGCGACCGTTCATCCCTATGGTTTCAAGATCGCCGGCATTTCCGGCAGCTCCGCAGCGCTGGCGACGACGTTCAATCCCGGGCCGCCGGCGGATGTCTCCGTCAACGTCGCGTCGCAGCCGGTGGCGGGCGACACGGTGCGGCTCAAGCTCAACCTGCCGGACGGGACGCAGGAGGAAATCGTCCTCACGGCCCGCGCCACGGGAACGACCGGCTCGGATACCGATTCCTTCGAGATCGGCGCCGATCCCAACGCCACAGCGGCCAATCTGCGCAACTCGATCAACGCGGCTCTCGGCAAGGAGGCGAAGACGACGCTCTCGGCCGCCTCCTCGCAGGTTGCGGCCCA
Organism: Allobosea sp. 05L423; assembly: GCF_056397745.1. Taxonomy (NCBI): domain Bacteria; kingdom Pseudomonadati; phylum Pseudomonadota; class Alphaproteobacteria; order Hyphomicrobiales; family Alloboseaceae; genus Allobosea; species Allobosea sp. 05L423. The sequence continues at coordinate 511,847 of NZ_JBFTOA010000001.1, forward strand.
GGATTTCTTCGCGGGCAGCCTCAACAATCCGCCCAAGCGGGTACCGGGACCGCCCTTCGACACGGCCACAGCTGCGCCGACCAATGCGGGTGCCGCGGCGACGACCGTGATCTGGTATCGCGGCGATGACGGCGCTGATCCGGCGCGCAGCACCTCGACGGTCCAGATCGACCAGGGGCAAACGGTCGGGACAGGCGCCCGGGCGAATGAGGAGGCGTTCCGCGTCGGCCTCGCGCAGTTCGCGATCATGGCGGTCGAGAACTTCCCGGCCGGCGACGCCAATTCGCAGGCGCGCTACGAGGCGATGACGTCCCGCGTCAGCGAGAAGCTGGGTTTTGGGGGCAGCACCCAGAAGCCGGCGGAGATCATCACCGAGCTGGGCTCCGCCCAGACGGCGCTCGCCAGCGCCAAGGAGCGCCACCAGAGCACGAAGGATTACCTGACGACGACGCTCTCGGGCATCGAGAACGTCTCGACCGAGGACGTCGCGACGCAGATCCTGTCGCTGCAGACGCAGCTTCAGGCGAGCTATCAGGTGACCTCGATGCTCTCGAAGCTGTCGCTCACGAACTTCCTCTGAACGCCGCACTCGCCTGGCTACAAGCGAAAACGCCGCCCCTTCGGGCGGCGTTTTCGCTTGCGATCTCGTGAGCTGCTTTGGGTAACCCGTCAGCGGCCGCGCAGGCCGGCCGCGATGTCGCGGTTGATGTTGATCAGGATGCCGACACCTTGAGGCTGCGGATCGGCCGCGAGCTTGAAGGTGTGGTTGAAGATGAAATTGGCGAGGCTGAGGATGTTCTGCTTGATGCCGACCGGCAGCGGATTGTCCTCTGCGATCACGGCCGAGACGAGCAGCGTCCAGAGCCTGCGGTTATAGGTCAGGGCTTCGTCGAGCTCGCGCTCGCGCGCGGCCCAGTCGTCGGCGACGATCTGGAGGCGGGTAGCGGCCTTGATCAGGAGGGAGGCTTCGAGCTCGCGGGGTGAAACGACGGATTGGGCGGTCTTGGCGGCGGCGGCGTAGGCGTTAAACCCGTTTTGCATGCTCGATCAGTTCCGCTTCGTAGGCGATCAGCTTCTTGGCTGCCTTGAGAGCCTTATAGAGATCCCCGCTTAAGATGCAGTTATTGATCTCGTGAATATGCGGCAGAGCGCTGGGTGCGGCCTGGGCGAAATCGCGCACGAGCTCGAAGAAGATCTCGTGCTGGTGCGTCGGGTCTTGCGCCAGATACATCAGCTGGATGGCGAAGTAGATCTTCTTGGCCGGGCTGTCGGCGGTTGCTGCGGTCAGGATGTCCTTCTCCCGCAGGATCGGCGCGTCGCCTTCGATGAAGAAGCGCGTGCGCTGCTCGTCGTTGCGGATCACCACCTGTCCGATGATGATCCGTTCGCGCGGCTTGAGCTCGACCTTGAGAGCCATGTCTGTCCTGCCTTCTGGCGGAGGGGAGGGGGGCGAACCTGACCCGAAGGCGTCAGCCGAAGAGGCGCAGCACGCCCTGGTCGGCCTGGTTCGCCAGCGAGAGCGCGGTCTGCGAGAGCTGCTGGCGGGTGTTGAGCGCCAGGAGGCTCGCGCCTTCCTCGTTCGGGTCGGCCAGGACGAGGTTCCCCGCACCGGTCGTCAGAAGGTTGGACAGCTCCTTGGTGAAGTCCTGCCGGGTCTGCGCGACCGAGAGGTTGGAGCCCAGCGTCGAGGAGAGCGACTTCAGCGAGGTGAGGGCGCCGGTCAGGGACTGGGTGGCCTTGTCCAGGTCGGCATCGTTCTGGAAATTGACGAAGCCCGTGAGCTGTGTGTTGACGGCCTTCGGAATGCCGAGATTGTCCGAGGTCAGGTTGGAGCCCTGGATGTCGAGCTTGGTCTGGTTCTTGCCGGTCTTCTCGTTGAACTGGATGGTCAGACGGTCGCCGGCCAGCAGGTTGATGCCGTTGAAGCTCGAGTCCTTGGCGAGGTCGTCGATCTTGTTACGCAGGTCGTTGAACTGATCGATCAGGTTCGAGCGCACCGCGGAGGTGATGCTGGCTCCGACGATCGTGGTGCCGGCGGCGGTATTGTCGGTCAGCGCGAAGCCGAAATCGGTGTTGTCGCTGGCGACGCCGGAGGCCGTGGTCAGGGCTGTGGCGCCGGCCCCGGCGATTTCAGCCGCGGTCGGGGCGCCGGGCGCGGCCGGTGTGAAGGTCGCGGTGCCGATACCGAACTGAACCTTTTCGGAGCCAACGCCCTTGACGTTGAGCTGGCCCTTCTCGTCGACGAAGGCGGTCGCGATGCCCGACTTGTTGATCTCGTTGACGACGTCGCGAACGGTGGCGTTCGTGCTGAGGAAGCTGGCGGTATAGGTCGTCGAGCCCGAGGTCAGCGTGATTGAGGTCGTCGCCTCGTCGCCCGCGGCGAGAACCGGACCGCCGACATTACCGGAATACGTAGCGGTTGCGGCATTGGCGCCGGCGCCGTTGTCGTCGACCACGCGCTTGTCGAGGGCGATGTCCTTGAGGCTCTTGCTCGTCACCGCCGCTTCGGTCGCCGTGGCGAGAGTCGTGCCGGCCTTCGTCGGACGGTTCTGCGCGGCATCGGCCTGGGCCTGCTTGACCGTAGACTGCAGCGACTGGACGAGCTTGGTGATGCCGTCGATGCCCTTGGAGGCTGCCTGGATGGTCTGAATGCCGTTCGAGATGCCGTCGAGCAAGCCGGTGAGCTGGCTGGAGCGATCGTTCAGTGACAGGGCGGTGAAGTAGTTCACCGGGTTGTCGATCGCCGAGTTGACCTTCTTGCCGGTGGCGAGGCGGTTCTGGATGACGCTCTGCTGGGCCGTGGTCTGCTGCAGCGTCAGCAGGTTGTTGCGGACACCGCTGGAAAGGATCGTGCTGGCCATCTTCGGTCCCCTGAACGCGCGACTCCGGCGCGATGCAACCTGATTTCAGGGGTGATCATCCCGCGTTAGGGATAACAAAAGGTTAATCGCGGCGCCGATCCCGTTGCCGCGCCCAAACGAAAAAGCGGCGGAGCCGAAGCTCCGCCGCTCTTTGACTTCGCCCCGCGTTCTGCGGGCTGATCCGCTTCTGCGGACCGAAGATCAGAACAGGCGCAGGACCGCCTGGTCGCTCTGGTTCGAAAGCGACAGCGCCGTCTGCGAGAGCTGCTGACGGGTCTGCAGCGCGAGCAGGTTGGCGGCTTCCGAGTTGGCGTCGACGTTAACCAGATTGGAGGCGCCGGTGCTCAGCACGTCCGCCATGTCCTTGGTGAAGTCCTGACGGGTCTGCGCGACCGAGAGGCTGGCACCGAGGCTGGACGACAGCGACTTCAGCGAGGTCAGGGCGCCGGTGAGAGCCTTGGTCGCGGATTCGAGGTCGGAGTCGTTCTGGAAGTTGACCTGGCCGGCGAGCTGGGTGTTGCCAGCCTGGGCGATACCCAGGTTGTCGGAGGTGACGTCCGACCCCTGAATGTCGAGCTTGGTCTGGTTCTTGCCGGCCTTCTCGTTGAACTGGATCGACAGACGGTCACCCTTCAGCAGGTTGATGCCGTTGAAGCTCGAGTCCTTGGCGAGATCGTCGATCTTGCCGCGCAGGTCGTTGTACTGGTCGATCAGGTTCGAGCGCACCGCCGAGGTGATGCTCTGCCCCTTGATCGCGCCGGCGGTGGTGGCGTCAGCGGCCAGGAAGCCGATGGCGGTGTTGCTGGTGCCGGTACCGGCGGCGGTGATAGCGGCAGTGTTGGCCGTATCGATTTCCGCCGACGTGGGATTACCAGCGGAAGCCGCCGTCACGGCGGCGGTGCCGAAGCCGAACTCGACATCATCCGAGCCGGTGCCCTTGACGTTGAGCTGGCCCTTCTCGTCGACGAAGGCGGTGGCGACGCCCGACTTGTTGATCTCGTTGACGACGTCACGAACCGAGGCGTTCTTGGCGTCGAAGGAGGCGGTGTAGGTCGTAGACCCCGCCTTGATCGAGATAGCAGCGCGCACGCCGTCGGCGTCGTCGGCGATGCCCACGTCACCCGAGCTGGTTGCGGTCGCAGCGTCGGCGGTGGCGGCAGTGCCGCCGGTCACGTCGACAAGCTTCTTGTCGAGCGCGACGTCCTTGAGGCTCTTCGAGGTCGCGACCTGCTCGCCGGCCGTTGCGAGGGCCGTGCCGGCCTTGGTCGGGCGGTTCTGAGCCGCGTCCGACTGCGCCTGCTTGATGGTCGACTGCAGGGAGCTCACCAGCTTGGTGATGCCGTCGATGCCCTTGGAGGCCGCCTGGATGGTCTGGATGCCGTTCGACATGCCGTCGAGCAAGCCGGTGAGCTGGCTGGAACGGTCATTGAGCGAAGCGGCGGTGAAGTAGTTGACGGGATTGTCGACTGCCGAGTTCACCTTCTTGCCCGTCGCCAGCTTGAACTGGGAAGCCTGGGCCTGGGCGGTGATCGACTGCAGCGACGAGAGCGCGTTGCGCACGCCCGCATTGAGAGAGACGGCCATCTGTTTTTACCTTCTGGTAGGATGCCTTCTGGCGTCCGGGCCGTTCTGGCCAGGACGGGGCGACCCTGGAGCGCCAGCCCGTAACAACCGGTAAATTTCCCTCCGCAAATTGAGCGCAAGGCGGGGCTCGTCGGACCATGGTTAAGCAGGCGCTAATGGTCTCGGAACGCCTGAACAGGCGGCGGTGCGCCGACGCAAAAACGCCCGCGCGGGGCGCGGGCGACATGCCGTCGGCAATCGGGATGGAACGAGCGAGACGTCAGGCCGTGCGTTCGACCTGGTGGCGTTCTTCCTCGGTCTCGCGCGCCCGATCGCTGAGTTCGCGGGAATAGGCGCGCAGCTTCAGCAGGACCTCGTCGGGCAGCTGCGAGATCGTCTCGCCCGTGTCGCGATCCTTCTTCTGCAGCACGACCGCCCGGGTCTGCGGGTCGATGACGAGCTTGCGTTCCACGGTCTCGTCGACGGTGCGGTTGGCGGTGCGTCCATTTTGGTCATTGAAGAAGGCGCGGCGTTCGCCGTTTGCACGGCTCTGCGCATCGCGAGCCTCCGCACGAACCTCGACATTCACCGCTGCGCCGGCTGAAGCGGATTGGACGGTCTTCTCGGGCGGAAGGTCGACAGCGACGCTGCCCGGCTGCGCGGTAACGTCGGAGCGGGTAACCGGCGGGCCGGCGGTCGGCGCCACGATTCTGGGTGCGTTGCCGAATTCCATGACCACTCCTTCTGGAGCCGTTCGCGGCGCCGTTGCGCCGGTCTTCTCGGTTGCCGGAAGCAGGACACACCTGCCCGACACTGCCGATCGTGACAGAAAAGATTGAATCTGCCGTTAGGGAATTAGGTAAATATTGAGGGCTTCCGGCGCAGCCGCGCCGGATACGCAAGGCGAGTTACCGCCTGGAGCGAACTGCGTCTCACAGGCTCCGCGAGACGACGAGCGGGCCGGAGTTCGGCCGGGCGAAGGCGCCGGCGCCGACGGAGGCGGCGGGGCCATAGCCATTCGCGCGCATGGGCCTGTTGGCGTCGGCGGCCAGGTCGCGGATGACGGATTCCGAAACGGCACGAGCTGTCGCCAGCACGATCTGGTTGGTCTCGATCAGGTTCTGGAAGGCGAGGTGGGCGTTCTTCAGGCGCTTGACCTGATCGGGCGCGAAGCGGGCGAGAGCGACCGCGTTGAGCTTCACCTGCTCGACGCCGCGCATATAGATGCCGGCGAGCTCGGTCTTGCGCGGCTCGCGGGTCATCGCCTCCGGCAGGCGGCCTGCGCGGACGAGTTCAGTCTCTTCGCCGACGAGATGCGACAAGGCTCCGAGCGCCTCCAGCACGGCCTCGATCAGCGCACGCGCACTCAGCGCATCGGCGATGCGCGGCCTCTCATCCAGGATCAGGTTAGCCACTGACATTCTGTGCTCCGGACGCGGACTGCTCCTGAAGATTGATCAGGTCGCGCATGATCTGGTCGGAAAGGCCGACGCCGCCGGCCTTCTGGATCTGCTTGGCGTATTGCTGGCTGAGCTGCGAGCGCCAGATGCCGCCGCCGGTACCGTTCTCGCCGAGCGGCCCTTCGGTGCCGTCGCTCGCCGTCAGGCGGTCGGTCATCTGCTCGAGGAACATCGTCTCGAAATCATCCGCCTGTTTCTTGAGCTTGGCCTTGGCCGGGTCGAGCGCGTCGGCGATGCCGTTGGCGACTTTCCCGGCGATGCCGAGCGCGAGATTGGCGGCGGGGAGGGCGAGAGCGGCGGTCATCACATCACCTCGATTTCGGCCTGCAGGGCGCCTGCCGACTTGATGGCCTGGAGAATGGAGATCAGGTCGCGCGGGCCGATGCCGAGCGCGTTCAACCCGTCGACGAGCTCGGCCAGGGTCACGCTTTCCTTGACGAGGGCGAGCTTGTTGCCACCGCCGGTGTCGACCTTGACGCTGGTCTGCGGCGTCACGACAGTGCGGCCGCGGGCGAATTCGTTGGGCTGGCTGACCTGCGGCGTTTCGCTGATCGTGACGGTGAGGTTGCCCTGAGCGACCGCGACGGTTGAGACGCGCACGTCCTTGCCCATGACGATGATGCCGGAGCGCTCGTCGATGACGATGCGGGCGAGCTGGTCGGGCTCGATGCGCAGCTGCTCGATGTCGGTGAGCAGCCGGATCATGTTGCCCTTGAAGCGGGGCGGGATCTGCAGGACGACGGTCGAGGGGTCGGTCGGCTCGGCGGAGTCGCCGCCGACGAAGTCGTTGATCGCGGCGGCCATGCGGCGGGCCGTGGTCAGGTCGGGGTTGCGCAGCGACAGGCGCAGCGTCGAGAGCTTGTTCAGGGCGAAGTCGATCTCGCGCTCGACCACGCCGCCATTGGCGATGCGGCCGACGGTCGGCACGCCGCGGGTGATCTTGCTGGCCTCGCCTTCAGCGGAGAAGCCGGAGATCGCCACAGGTCCCTGCGACACCGCATAGACCTCGCCGTCGGCGCCGAGCAGCGGGGTGACAAGCAGCGTGCCGCCCTGCAGCGACTTGGCATCGCCCATGGCCGAGACGGTGACGTCGACGCGGGTGCCCTGAGTGGAGAAGGGGGGCAGGTTGGCGGTCACCATCACGGCGGCGACGTTGGCGGTGCGCATGTTGGCGCCGCGCGTGTTGACGCCGAGGCGCTCGAGCATCGCCTGCAGCGACTGCTTGGTGAAGGGGGTATTGTTGAGCGTGTCGCCGGTGCCGTTGAGGCCGACGACGATGCCGTAGCCGAGCAGCTGGTTGGTGCGCACGCCCTCGACCGCGGCGAGATCCTTGATGCGCGAGAGCGCGAACACCGGCTGCGACGACAAGCCGATCGCCACGGCCAGCAGGGCGGCCAGCGGCTTCAGCAGAGTCGACAGGGCGGAGTTGCGGAACATGCTGCGGCACCAGGGGACAGTTCTAAAGTCCGTCGGCCCTTGCGAGCGGCGTGCCAGTCAGCTCAAAATTGAAAAGCCTTGTTTGTCAGTCATTTGGAGTTATGCGCCATTGTCGGCTTCGACTTGCCGACGCTGCGCTTCCTGCCGGGGCGGCAGTTTCTGCCGGGCAATTTACCGGCTGTTAACCATGCCGGGCGAGGTTGGGAATTCCATTACACGAGGCCGCCGATGATCAGGATCGACCAGCGCGCGCCCGTTTCGAACGCCGGCCCGGCCAGTTCCGCAAGGCGCTCGAGCGGCGCTTCCTTCGCGCTTCCGACGCAGGATTCCGCCACGGCGAGCCGCAGCAGCGGGGTCGGCGCGACTGGGCCGCTCGATACGCTGCTGGCGGTGCAGGCGCAGGAGGATACGCAGGAGCGCAAGCGCCGGCAGGCCCGGCGCGGGCACGATCTGCTCGACGGGCTCGACCGGCTGAAGGCGGCGCTGCTCGCCGGCCGGGTGCTGCCTTCCGAGCTGGAGAGGCTGCGCACGGCGCTGGCGCTCCGGCGCGAGACGACCGACGATCCGCGGCTCGACGAGGTGCTGGCCCATATCGAGCTGCGTGCCGCGGTGGAACTCGCCAAGCTCAGCCGGTAGCCGGCTTCGCCGGATTGCCCGAGACGGAGCATCGCGGCAGAGCGCGAATCCTCATTTGAGCGGGGTGCAGTCGCTCGGTGGCGGCGCGCCTTTGAAGCGCTGTTCCATCCAGTCCACCGCAGCGGCGGCACTGTCCTGGGCTGCCGGCAGATGGCCCACGCCCTGCAGGGCCTCGAACCGCACCGCACTTCCGGCGGCGCAGAGCTTGTCTGCATAGTTGCGCGTGACCTGCGGTCTGACCAGCGTGTCCTCCGTGCCCTGCGCGAGAAAGACTGGGATGCCGCGCGGCACGAGACCGGGCGAATTCCGGTCGAGAAGAGAGTGCCAGGGCTGGCGGGCGGCAAAGTCTTCGTCAATGAGGAACTTGCGCTCCAGCGCCTTGGTCGGGCGCAACCGGCTCAGGATGTCGGGCAGGCTTTCGATGCAGTCCGCGGCGAGCGTGTCGACGACCGGGATCGCCTGCTCGTAGATGATCTTCGTCAGGGGGGCCTTGTAGACGCGCGTCCATGACCAGAGGGTCATCGCGGTCAGATTGCGGCCGCCATCGGTGTCGATGTCGTCGGCCAGGAGCGGGCCGAGCTCGGTCGCAGGGGCGGCGGCCGCGACGCCGACCAGATTGAGTTCGGGGGCCAGGCGTTTCGCCAGAATGCCGGTGAACAGCGCCGCGTGTCCCCCCTGCGAATGACCCCAGACGGCGAAGCGTCGCCCGGCGGAGGCGCCGGCAAGCTGACGGGCCGCCCGCACCGAGTCGATCACGGACCGGCCCTCGCTCTCACCGACCAGATAGGGATGTGTCCCCGGCGCGCCGAGGCCCGGATAGTCCGTCGCCGCGACGATGTATCCGCGCGCGATCATCGCGCGCAGGCCCTGGATGGACTGGAAGATGTCGCCGGCGCGCGATGGTCCGCATTGCGGCTGGACGCCGGTCGTCGGATGAGCCCAGGCCACGATCGGACGGCCCCCCGGCGGAACCGGGCCTGAGGGGACGATCGCGACGCCGGACACGGCGATCGGCTTTCCGTCGAGCCCGAGCGAGCGATAGAGCATCCGATAGGCGGTTGCGCCCTCAGGCGTTCCGTTCAGGGTTTCCGTCCGGATCACCGTTCCGGGGCGCCCACCGGCGATTTCGGCGGTCGTCGGCGTGTAGAAATCCGACTGTGCCCCGGCCGGGGAGGTGGAGAAGGCAGCCGACATCGAGATCAGTAGGGCGATGACGAGCCGCATAAATGTTTCTCCGTCGAGCGGGCGCAGACTTCAGCTTCTCCGGTGACTAGCCCAGATATCGTTTAGCAATTGCTTCAGCGGCCGGGCATCGGTCGCAGCCGGGCGCCGGCGCCGCTCACCGGATGAACTGGTCTGCGTATTCGGCGCCCAGCCCATTGCCCGCGTAGTGCGCCCTGCATTTGTCGATGCGGGTGAAGACGTCGTCATAGCCCAGGCACTTGCCGTCCGGGTCGACATAGATCATCGCGCCGTTGACCTGGAACATGGTGATCATCTCCTCGACATCGGGATCGACCACCAGCGTATGCGTCTCGCCCGGCGCCTCGTAGACATAGGCGCCTTCGGTCGCGACCCAGTCATGCTCGAGGTAGCGCCACTTGCCCTTGAGCACATAGCCATGGACCGGCAGTGGGTGACGATGGCGCGAGAGCACGCCGGCGCGGCGCACCTTGAGCAGGTTCATCCAGTATCCCCGCGAGACGCAAAAGAGGAGGGGACGGAACCAGACATTGTCGTCCACCGGCACCCAGACGCGGTCGTCGGTGGGGATCACATTGGGGACGATCAGCTCCGGCGGCGATTCCTTCGGTTGCGGGTGGCGATAGGGCGTCCAGCGCTCCTCCTGCGTGGCCGCGACGGGCATCGGGCTCGTCGTGTTCATGGCGTCTCTCCCGTGCTGATGTTCTGCTTCAAGTGGTGCTCAATCCGATTCAACGCTTCCATCCAAGCTATTGAGACGGAAACGCTTTTCTAGACTGCGAGATAGCCGCCATCGACCGGCAGGATCGCGCCGGTGACGAATTGCGCCGCATCGGACAACAAGAAGGCGATGGCGCCGCCGACATCGCCCGGCTTGCCCCAGCGACCCATTGGCGTCCGCGCGAGGATCGGGGCGGAGCGCTCGGCGTCCTCGACCAGCGGCCGGGTCAATTCGGTCTCGATCCAGCCCGGCGCCACCGCGTTGACGCGGATGCCCTCCGGTGCCCAGGCGGCAGCGAGCGATTTGGTGAGCTGGCCGATGCCGCCCTTGGAGGCCGCATAGCCGGGGGCGAAGGGCGAGCCGTGGAAGGTCAGCATCGAGGCGATGTTGACAATGGCGCCGCCGGCCTTGTCCGCGCCATTGGCGGCGAGCTTGTCCTTGGCGGCGATGCACATCCGCATCGTGCCGTTGAGGTTGACCTCTATGGTCAGGCGGAAGGCGTCGATCTCGAATTCCTTGCCGCCGCGCTGGATCATGCCGGCGCAGTTCACCAGCGCGTCAAGGCGCGGACAGGTCGCGACGATGGCAGCGACCTGGTCGTCGCTGGTCACGTCGAGCCGGGCGTGGCGGATGGCCGGGTGGGCCGGCGACGCCACGACTTCCTCCTCGGTCAGGCCCGTGGCGAGAACGTCGTAGCCGGCCTGGGCCAAAGCGAGGGCGGCGCCTGCGCCGATGCCCCCCGTGCCGCCGGTGACGAGAGCGAATTTGGTCGAGGTCGATTGTGTCATGGACCGAAGGCTAGTGCGGCCTTCGGCAACGGGAAAGGCGGCCCCGTGCAGGCCGCCATGCAATGGCGGCCGGGCCGGCTACTGGAGCTTGTATTTGAGGGAGAGCATGGCCTGGCCACGCGTCTCGTAGTCGGAGGCGACGAGCGGAAGCTTGCGCGCCAGCGTCACATCGAAGGAGGTCTGCCAGGGCAGGTCGGCGAGCTTGGCGAGATCGATCGAGAGCTTCATCTCCGGCGTCAATGCCGTGTGGAGACCGTCGCCGGCGGCGAAGACGTAGTTGCCGGCCATCGCGAGCTGGGAGGTCAGGGTGAGGTGGGGGAGCAACTCCTGTCGATAGCCGATCAGCGCTTCGCCGATCTGCTCGGGATTGCCGTAGAGCGAGCCGCCGCCACCGGTGGCAACGCCCCAGATGAATCCCGGCCCCGTGCCGATAGGCTGGGCGAGCCGCCAGTTCAGCCGCGCATCACGCGTTGCACCGGCGCTTGCCGGAGCGGAGAGCGTGGTCGAGAGCGAGAAGACATCCTGGCCAAGCTTGAAGCCGACAGACCGGTCCTGGGCGGCGCTCATCGTATCCTGCCGCGCCGCGAAGCCGTTGCGGATGATGTCGACCGGGATCGGAGCCCGGGCACGCAGGTGAGCGCCGGAGTTGGCGTTGGCGCGGCCGAGCGCCGCGAGTGCCGGATTGAAGAGGACCGCATCGCTGCTGGAGTCGGCCGTGACGGCGGCTTCCATCTCCGCGGCATCGGGATCCTGCAGGGCTGCGCGTGGGATCGGCAACTGCACGGCAGCTTCCTGCAGAGCGTCCTGAGCCGGCGCCGGAGCGGGAGAGAGTGAGGTGGCAAGGAGCAGGGCCGCCGGTTTCCAGGCAGCACTGCGGGCAGATATGAAGCGAAACACGTCGTTCGTCCTGTCGCTATGACGAGCGGCAGATCAGGTTAGGCTGGGAAGGTGCCGATTTTGCGGCGGTGCAACATGACCGGCAGGGGGGCGACAGATTGCCCGAAAGCTGCGCTTCCCCCGCCGGCCCGAACCCGCTAGGAAGCGACCAGCCGGGGACCGTGGCCGAAAGCCGCAGTTTCGGATCGTTCTATCTGGAGAGAACAGGGGTCATCGCATGAGCAAGATCAAGGTCGCCAACCCGGTCGTCGACATGGACGGCGACGAGATGACCCGGATCATCTGGCAGAAGATCAAGGACACGCTGATCTTCCCGTATCTCGACCTCGAGCTCGACTACTACGACCTCTCCGTCGAGAACCGCGACGCCACCAACGACCAGGTCACGATCGACGCGGCCAACGCCACGAAGAAGCACGGCGTCGCCGTGAAGTGCGCGACCATCACGCCGGACGAGGCGCGCGTGGAGGAATTCAAGCTCAAGCAGATGTGGAAGTCGCCGAACGGCACGATCCGCAACATCCTCGGCGGCGTGATCTTCCGCGAGCCGATCATCTGCAAGAACGTGCCGCGCCTCGTGCCGGGCTGGACCCAGCCGATCGTGATCGGCCGCCACGCCTATGGCGACCAGTACCGCGCCACCGACTTCAAGTTTCCGGGCAAGGGCACGCTTTCGATCAAGTTCGTCGGCGAGGACGGCGCGGTGATCGAGAAGGAAGTCTTCAAGGCCCCGGACGCCGGCGTCGCCATGGCGATGTACAATCTCGACGATTCGATCCGCGACTTCGCGCGGGCGTCGCTGAACTACGGCCTGATCCGCAAGTACCCGGTCTATCTCTCGACCAAGAACACCATCCTCAAGACCTATGACGGCCGCTTCAAGGACATCTTCCAGGAGATCTACGAGAAGGAGTTCAAGGCCGAATTCGACAAGCTCGGCATCACCTACGAGCACCGCCTGATCGACGACATGGTGGCGTCGGCGATGAAGTGGTCCGGGGGCTATGTCTGGGCCTGCAAGAACTACGACGGCGACGTGCAGTCCGACACCGTGGCGCAGGGCTTCGGTTCGCTCGGTCTGATGACCTCGGTGCTGATGACGCCTGACGGCAAGACCGTCGAGGCCGAGGCCGCGCATGGCACGGTGACCCGCCACTACCGCGAGCACCAGAAGGGCCGCGAGACCTCGACCAATTCGATCGCCTCGATCTTCGCCTGGACGCGTGGCCTCGCCCACCGTGCCAAGCTCGACAACAACGCCGAGCTCGCGAAGTTCGCCTCGCTGCTCGAGAAGGTCACGGTCGACACCGTCGAGGCAGGCGACATGACCAAGGATCTCGCCCTGCTCGTCGGCGCCGAGCAGAAGTGGCTCTCGACCACCGGCTTCCTCGAGAAGGTCAGCGAGAACATGAAGAAGGCGATGGCGGCCTGAGACTGCCTCCCCGCGTACGTCATCAAGCCCGGCCGAAAGGCCGGGCTTTTTCGTTGGCGCCTTGCGCAACGGATGGAACGCGCGGGCCCTCCGGGCGTTCTCGACCGCCGGACGACGTGACCGCTTGCTCTTATATCGATATGATGAGCGCCGATGCGGATAGGCGCCTCGTGCACAGGGATGGCGAGCCCTATCCCGCGGGCGAGGGGCGCTGACTGTCGCCGCATTCTGAAGAAGACTGGCCGATACGGAGAGCTGGGATGCCTGAGAACGCTTCGCAGATGGAGCTCGATGAGCGGATCGCCATTGCCCGGAGGAATATCGCCGAGCTGATGGAGCAGGCGACGGGCGTGTCAGGCGCCGCCGCCGAGGAGCGCCTGGCGACGCGGCTCAACGAGCAGCAGGATCTGCTCAACGAGCTGCTCAAGAAGCGCGAAGCGATGGGCTGAGGCGCCCGCCGAACGGCTGCTGCTGCCGAGTGCCTTATGGCAGTCCGCGTCACTCCACGATGACGCGATGGCGGGCGAGGATGCGCGGTCCGCTGATCGGGGCGTTCATCACATAGCGCAGCTCGTAGGGGCCGGACTGCTCCGGCGCCTCCAGCACCGCCTCGACATTCTCCGCCGGAAAGAAGCGGGGCCCTTCCGCTTCGGCGGGAGCGCCGGCGGGAACCAGCACGACACGATCCTGCTCGCCGTTCGGCCCGATGCCGCGGACCGGGAGCGTCTGGCCGCGGCCGACGCGGGCGGGGGCGGCGAGCGTCGCGCTGGGCTCGGTGGTGACGAGCGGCTGACGCAGCAGGATGACCGGCGCCCCGTCCTTCTCGACGGTCAGGCGCAGCTCATAGGTTCCGGCCAGGCCGGGCGTGGGCAGGGCAGGGACCGTGTTCCGCGGCTCGACCACGACGATGGCGGTGCTTGCGGCATCGTCGGGGCGGGCGATGGCGAGGCGTGCACCCTGCGGTGGTCGGGTGAGGAAGACGCTGAGCGGTGCGCCGGCAACGATGGTCCGAGCCGCCGACATGGCGGGCTCGGCCGCGGGCGCCGGCATCTTCTTCTGCGCCAAGGCAGCGGCCGGCCAGAGGCCGGCAGCCAGCAGCAAAGCGCGGCGGGAGAGCGCCTGGCCTGTCCCGCCGATCGTCATCAGCCCATCGCGGCCGCGACGGCGTCGAGCGCAGCCTGCGCCTTGCTGCCGTCCGGGCCGCCGGCCTGGGCCATGTCGCGCCGGCCGCCGCCGCCCTTGCCGCCGAGCTGCTCGGAGGCCGCGCGCACCAGCGCCACCGCATCGAAGCGCTCGGTCAGATCGGGGGTGACGCCGACGACGACGCCGGCCTTGCCGTCATCGGCGACGCCGACGATGGCGACGACGCCGGAGCCGACACGCGCCTTGGCCTCGTCGGCGAGGCTCTTGAGATCCTTCATCTCGATGCCGGTGACGGCGCGGGCGAGCAACTTCGCGCCCGCGATCTCGCGCACCGGATCCTCGGCCGCGCCGCCGCCGCCCATGGCGAGCTTCTTGCGGGCTTCGGTGAGCTCGCGGTCGAGCTTGCGGCGCTCCTCGATCAGCGCGGCGAGCCGGTTGCCGGCCTCGGAGGCCGGGACCTTGAGGAGGCCCGCCAGTCCTTCGAGCAGGCGCGATTCCTCGTTGAGGCGCAGGCGTGCGCCATTGCCGGTCATGGCCTCGAGGCGGCGCACGCCAGCCGCGACGGCGCCTTCGCCGACGATGCTGACCAGGCCGATATCGCCGGTGCGGGTGGCATGGGTGCCGCCGCAAAGCTCGACCGAATAGGCCCGGCCGGCCGGATTCGTGCCCATCGCGACGACGCGGACCTCATCGCCGTACTTCTCGCCGAAGAGGGCGCGAGCGCCGGAGGCGATGGCCTCGTCGACGCTCATCAGGCGGGTCGTCACCGGCTCGTTCTTCAGCACGATCGCGTTGGCGATCTCCTCGACCTCGCGCAGCTCCTCCTCGCTGATCGGCTTGGGGTGCGAGAAGTCGAAGCGCAGACGATCGGGCGAGACCAGCGAGCCCTTCTGCGCGACATGGTCGCCGAGGACGAGGCGCAGCGCCTCGTGCAGCAGGTGTGTCGCCGAGTGATTGGCGCGGATCGCGGTGCGGCGCTCATGGTCGACGATCAGCTCGACGGCCGCACCGAGCTTGAGCTCGCCTTGCTTGACCGTGACGCTGTGGGCGAAGACATCGCCGAGCTTCTTCTGGACGTCGCTGACCTCGACCACCGTGTCCGGCGCCTTGACCAGACCGGCATCGCCGACCTGGCCGCCGGATTCGCCGTAGAACGGCGTCTGGTTGACCAGCATGAAGCCGCTCTCGCCGGCCTTCAGGGACTGGACCTCGGCATTGTCGCGGATCAGCGCGGTGACAACGCCCTCCGCGGTCTCGGTGTCGTAGCCGAGGAATTCGGTGGCGCCGAGCTTGTCGCGCAGCGGGAACCAGAGGGTTTCGGTCGCGGCCTCGCCGGAGCCGGCCCAGGCGGCGCGCGCCTTGGCCTTCTGCTGCTGCATGGCGGCGTCGAAGCCCTCCGTATCGACCGTGATCTCGCGGGCGCGCAGCGCGTCCTGCGTCAGGTCGAGCGGGAAGCCGTAGGTGTCGTAGAGCGTGAAGGCGACGTCGCCCTTGAGGCTCTGGCCGGCGCTCAGGTCCTTCGAGGCGTCGTCGAGCAGGGTGAGGCCGCGCGCCAGCGTGGTGCGGAAGCGGGTCTCCTCCAGCTTCAGCGTCTCGGTGATCAGCGCCTCGGCGCGGAGCAATTCGGGATAGGCGCGGCCCATCTCGCGGGTCAGCGCCGGGACGAGCTTGTAGAGCAGGGGTTCCTTGGCGCCGAGGAGCTGCGCATGGCGCATGCCGCGGCGCATGATCCGGCGCAGCACATAGCCGCGGCCCTCGTTGGAGGGCAGTACGCCGTCGGCGATCAGGAAGGACGAGCAGCGCAGATGGTCGGCGATGACGCGATGGCTCGCCTTCATCGGCCCGTCGGCATCGACCGAGGTCAGGTCGGCGATGGCGCCGATCAGGGCGCGGAACAGGTCGATATTGTAATTGTCATGCGTGCCCTGGAGCACGGCGGCGATGCGCTCCAAGCCCATGCCGGTGTCGATCGAGGGGCGGGGCAGGTCGGTCCTGATGCCGCCCGCGGCCTCCTCATACTGCATGAAGACGAGGTTCCAGATCTCGATGAAGCGGTCGCCGTCCTCTTCGGGCGAGCCGGGCGGGCCGCCCCAGATATGGTCGCCGTGATCGAAGAAGATCTCCGAGCAGGGGCCGCAGGGGCCGGTGTCGCCCATGCGCCAGAAATTGGCCGAAGTCGGGATGCGGATGATCTTGTCGTCGGTCAGGCCGGCGATCTTCTTCCAGAGGCCATGCGCCTCGTCGTCCTCGGAGTAGACCGTGACGAGGAGCTTGTCCTTGGGCAGGCCGAACTCGCGCGTGACCAGGGTCCAGGCGTGGTGGATCGCCTGCTCCTTGAAATAGTCGCCGAAGGAGAAGTTCCCCAGCATCTCGAAGAAGGTGTGGTGGCGTGCGGTGTAGCCGACATTGTCGAGGTCGTTGTGCTTGCCGCCGGCGCGCACGCATTTCTGGGCGGTGGTGGCCCGGGAATAGGGACGCTTCTCCTGCCCGGTGAAGACGTTCTTGAACTGCACCATGCCCGAATTGGCGAACATCAGCGTCGGGTCGTTGCGCGGCACGAGCGGGCTCGACGGCACGACTTCATGGCCGTTGGACTTGAAGTAGTCGAGGAAGGTCGACCTGATATCGTTGACGCCGCTCATCGCTGTTTGCGCTCTGAATCTTGGGCAGGAGACCGGGCGCGCCCGGCGGGAAGGTCCGGTTCTAGTCAGGCGGCTCGCCGCTGTCCAGAAAGCTTGATGCAGCGCACACCCGGCAAGGCCTTATTCTCAAACGAAAAGGGCGGCCCGAAGGCCGCCCTTGCATCGTTCCGTGCCGGAGCGCTCAGGCTCAGGCCTCACCCTCGTCGAGATCGTCGTCGGTCGGTTCCGCCTGGTCGAGGATACGGTCGGCAACGAGGCCGGAATTCTGGCGGATCGTGGCCTCGATCTTGGCGGCCATGTCAGGGTTGTTCTTGAGGAAGGTCTTGGCGTTCTCGCGGCCCTGGCCGAGGCGCTGGCTGTCGAAGGAGAACCAGGCGCCGGATTTCTCGACCATGCCGGCCTTGACGCCGAGATCGATCAATTCGCCAACCTTCGAGATGCCCTCACCGAACATGATGTCGAACTCGACCTGCTTGAAGGGCGGCGCGACCTTGTTCTTGACGACCTTGACGCGAACCTGGTTGCCGGTCGCCTCGTCGCGCTCCTTGAGCGTCGAGACGCGGCGGATGTCGAGGCGCACCGAGGCGTAGAACTTGAGCGCGTTGCCGCCGGTGGTGGTCTCCGGCGAGCCGTACATCACGCCGATCTTCATGCGGATCTGGTTGATGAAGATCACCATGCAGTTCGAGCGCGAGATCGAGGCGGTGAGCTTGCGCAGGGCCTGGCTCATCAGGCGGGCCTGGAGGCCCGGCTGGACATCGCCCATCTCGCCCTCGATCTCGGCGCGCGGCGTCAGCGCGGCGACGGAATCGACCACGAGCACGTCGATCGCGCCGGAGCGGACGAGCGTGTCGGTGATCTCCAGCGCCTGCTCGCCGGTATCGGGTTGCGAGATCAGGAGGTCGTCGAGATTGACGCCGAGCTTACGGGCATAGACCGGATCGAGCGCGTGCTCGGCATCGACGAAGGCGCAGACGCCGCCCTTCTTCTGGGCCTCGGCGATGGTGTGGAGCGCGAGCGTGGTCTTGCCCGAGGATTCCGGTCCGTAGATCTCGATGACGCGGCCCCTGGGGAGGCCGCCGACGCCGAGCGCGATGTCGAGACCGAGCGAACCGGTCGAAATCGTCTCGATCTCGATTGAGGGCGAATTCTTGCCGAGCCGCATGATCGAACCCTTGCCGAAGGCGCGTTCGATCTGGGAGAGCGCTGCATCGAGCGCCTTGGCCTTATCCATCGAGGAGCCTTCCACGAGTTTGAGATTCGCCTGATTCACGGTTCGGGCTCCTTATGGCAGGGCGAGGGGGACATCTCAATGCGTCTTGACATGAGGATGGTCACGCTTTGTTCTGGCCGGCAAGTTCTTTTTTTGTTCCAGGTGTCAGCTTGTGTCAGGAGGGGCTTTTATGTTTCTAGTCATGCTATTTTATCGGTTTGAATTTCGTTGAATCGTTCTTGCATGCGCTATGTGCATATCAAGGCGCTGCGTTTCCCATCCCGGCGCCTGCTGTTTCCTGTTATTGCGCCCGGAATCTCCATTTGTTTTCGAAAGTTGCCAACGTGTCCTTCGCCCCCGCCCAAAAGGCCCCGAACTCGCCGCGCCGTATCCTGCTGGCCAGCCTGATCGGCACGACGATCGAGTTCTTCGACTTCTACATCTATGCGACGGCTGCGGTGATCGTGTTCCCGAAGCTGTTCTTCCCGGGCGGCGATCCTACCTCCGCGATGCTCCAGTCCTTCGCGACCTTCGCGATCGCCTTCTTCGCGCGGCCGATCGGCGCCGCCATCTTCGGCCATTTCGGCGATCGGATCGGCCGCAAGGCGACGCTCGTCGCGGCGCTGATGACGATGGGGCTCTCGACCGTCGCCATCGGCATGCTGCCGACCTATGCCGCCGTCGGCGTACTCGCGCCGCTGCTGCTGGCGCTCTGCCGGCTCGGGCAGGGGCTGGGACTCGGCGGCGAGTGGGGCGGAGCAGTGCTGCTGGCGACCGAGAACGCCCCTCCGGGCAAGTCCGCCTGGTACGGCATGTTCCCGCAGCTCGGCGCGCCCGTGGGGTTCATCCTTGCGACCGGCAGCTTCCTTGCGCTCGATGCGCTCCTGACCGACGAGCAGTTCTTCAGCTTCGGCTGGCGTATCCCGTTCATCGCCAGCGCGCTGCTGGTCTTCATGGGGCTCTATGTCCGCCTTCGCATCAGCGAGACCCCGGCCTTCCGCAAGGCGATGGACAAGCATGAGCGGGTGCGCGTGCCCTTCATCAGCATCTTCGCTGAACACAAGCTCGCGCTGCTCTGCGGCACCTTCGCGGCGCTCGCGACCTTCGTGCTGTTCTACCTGATGACCGTGTTCTCGCTGAGCTGGGGCACGACCAAGCTCGGCTTCTCGCGCGACCAGTTCCTGCCGCTGCAGATGATCGGCGTCGTGTTCTTCGGCTTGACCATCCCGGTCTCGGCCGTGCTCGCCGATCGCTTCGGCCGGCGCCAGACCCTCCTGGCGACGACGCTCGGCATTGCCATCTTCGGCTTCTTGCTGGCGCCGCTCTTCGGCTCTGGCAGCACGCTCGGTGTGCTCGCCTTCTTCGTCGTCGGGCTGTCGCTGATGGGCTTCACCTACGGACCGCTCGGCACGGCGCTGGCCGAGATGTTCCCGACGGCCGTGCGCTACACGGGCGCCTCGCTCACCTTCAACCTGGGTGGGATCGTCGGCGCCTCGCTCGCTCCTTACGTGGCGACCTGGCTCGCGACCGAGAAGGGCCTGCCCTTCGTCGGTTACTATCTCAGCCTCTCGGCCGTGGTGACGATCCTGGCGCTGATCGGGGTGAGTGCGCTGGCTTCGCGCCAGGACGATGAGGCCGGCGCGGTTCCGGCGCGCTGAAGCCCGCTTCGCGTCATGGTCGGGCTTGTCCCGACCATCCACGTCTTCGCTGGGTAAGCGCCGTGTTCGCCACAAGGGCGAGCATGACGGCGTCCTGAACATCGTCGCGCTCGTCGATCCCGGGCTCAGGCCACCGGCCTGCTCCGGAGATGACGACCGGCGCCTTCAGCCCATCGCCGCCTTCACCGTCTCGACGAGCTGCTTCATCGTGAACGGCTTGGGCAGGAAGTGGAAGTCTTCGCCTTCCGGCAGATTTTTGCGGAAGGCCTCTTCGGCATAGCCGGAGACGAAGACGACCTTCGTGTTCGGGTTGCGCTTGCGCAGCTCGCCGAGCAGCGTCGGGCCGTCCATCTCGGGCATGACGACGTCGGAGACGACCAGGTCGATCTGGCCGTCATTCTTCAGGAAGAGATCGAGAGCCTCGACGCCGGATGCGGCTTCGTGGACGGTGTAGCCACGCGAGACCAGCATGCGGGCGTTCAGCGCGCGCACTGCATCCTCGTCCTCGACCAGCAGGATGACGCCGGCGCCGGTATGGTCGGCGGCGAGCTTCTTCGGTGCCTCCTTGGCGGCGACCTCGGCAGCGATTTCCTCCTGGCTCGGGACGTGGCGCGGCAGGAAGATCTGGAAGGCCGTGCCCTTGCCGATGGTGGAATCGACGAAGACATAGCCGCCGGTCTGCTTGACGATGCCGTAGACCATCGAAAGACCGAGACCCGTGCCCTTGCCGACCTCCTTGGTGGTGAAGAACGGTTCGAAGATCTTGTCGAGATGCTCCTGCGGGATGCCGGTGCCGGTGTCCTCGACCTCGAGCAGGACATAGTCGTCCGCGGGAAGGCCGGCGTGGCTGAAGCTCACGCAGTCCTCGCGGGCGACGTTGCGGGTGCGGACCGTCAGCTTGCCGCCATCAGGCATGGCGTCGCGGGCGTTGACGGCGAGGTTGACGATGACCTGCTCTAGCTGCCCCAGATCCGCCTTGACCGGCCAGAGGTCGCGACCCTGGCGGACGTCGAGCGTCACCTTGTCGGCGACGACGCGCTTCAGCATCAGCGAGAGGTCGGAGAGCACCTCGCCGAGCTCCAGCACCTGCGGGCGCAGGGTCTGGCGGCGCGAGAAGGCGAGCAGCTGCCGCACCAGCGCAGCGGCGCGGTAGGCGTTCTGCTTGATCTGCATGATGTCCGGGAAGGACGGGTCGGTCGGCCGGTGGCTCGCGAGCAGGAACTCGGAGGCGTTGATGATGACCTGCAGCACGTTGTTGAAATCGTGCGCGATGCCGCCGGCGAGCTGGCCGACGGCCTGCATCTTGCCGGCCTGGTCCATGTTGTCGCGCAGTTTGCGCTCGGCCGTGGTCTCCAGCGCATAGACGATGGCACGCTCGCCGTCGCCGTCCTCGGAGGCGGAGACCGGCGCGAGGTAGAGCTTGGCGGAGCGCCCGTCCTCGCCGGCGAGGGCGAGATCCAGCGGGCTCACTGCGGAGCTGCCCTCCACGACTTCGGCAACGCCGCGTTCGAGGCCGGAATGGGGCGCGACGAGATCGTAGATCGTCCGAAGCGGCGTACCGGACGGCGCGAGCCGGGCGAAGGCGGCGTTGGAGCGCAGGATCGCCCCGCTCTTGTCGACGGTGGCGATGGCCATAGGCGTCGAGTGGAAGAAGCGGGCGAAGCGGACTTCGGCATCGCTGCCGTGATCGGCGCCGGCCTCGCCGGGCGCGCGGTTGAGGACCAGCGTTCGGGAAGGGCCGGCGCGGCCGTCCTGCCCGAATGCGACCTGATGGTGCAGCCGCACGGGCAGCGGGTTGCCATTGCGGCGCTTGAGGTCGACGTCGAGCACCTCGACGCGGACATCGCCGGGCTGGCCGCGGATCGCCTGGAGCAGCGCGGCAGCGGCCGGCGTGCAGATGTCGTCGAGTTGCAGGCCGCCGGAGCCGAAGCGGGCTAGGTCGAAGTCGAGCCAGCTCGACAACGTGGCGTTGAGATAGGAGACCTCGCCGTCGGCGTCGATCGAGATGAAGCCGGCCGGCGCATGGTCGAGATAGTCGATCGCGTGCTGGAGCTCCTGGAAGGCGTTTTCCTGCCGCTCGCGCTCGGGCGTGATGTCGGTCACCGACCAGAGCGTGGCGTTGCCGGTCTCGCGGCGCACCGGCGTGACGCGCACGCGATACCAGCCGACCTCGCCGCGCCCACCGAGAGCAGGCTCGAGACGGACCTCCTCGACCAGCCGGCGGTTCTCGCGGGCGGCTGCGGCGAGCCTGTAGATCGCCTCCGAGACGTCGGCGCGGCCAGTCAGGAGACGCCCGACCGGCTTGAGGTCGTTCGCACCTGTGGCGCCCGCGAGCGCGAGATAGGCCTCGTTGGCGTAGACGATCTCGTTCTCGCCCTCGGTTACGACGATGCCTTCGTCCGCACTGTCGACGATCGTCTTGGTCAGGTCGTTGCGGGCGGCGCGGCCTGAGAACTGGACGAGGCCGATGGCGAAGGCGAAGAGACCGAAGACGCCGATGACCGAAAGAAGGGCCAGCAACCCAAGGATCAGCGGCTGCGCCCATTCATTGGCGAGGAAGCCGAGCGCGATGGCCGCGCCGACGAGCAGACCCGCGACCAGCAGGATGATGCCGATATGGCCGGGCTTGTCGGAGCGATCAATTGTGGTCGCCGTGGTGCCGCTCATGCGGTGAAGTCCGTTCGCTGCTGGGCCGCATCGGGAACGTTGCGGCCATCCTTCTTCGCATCGCTGCCGAGTTAGGCGCGCCGGCCCTTCAGGCGCAAGACGTAACCGATGACTTCGGCCACCGCCTGATAGTGTTCGACAGGAATTTCTTGGTCGATGTCGACCGTGGCGTAGAGCGCGCGCGCCAGCGGCGGGTTCTCGACGATCGGCACGCGATGCTCGCCGGCGACTTCGCGGATCTTCAGGGCCATGGTGTCGACGCCTTTCGCCAGGCAGAGGGGCGCCGCCATGCCAGGCTCGTATTGCAGGGCGACGGCGAAGTGGGTCGGGTTGGTGATGATCACCGTCGCCTTCGGCACCGCGGCCATCATGCGCTTGCGCACGCGTTGGGCGCGGATCTGGCGCAGCTTCGCCTTGACCTCGGGATTGCCTTCGGAGTTCTTGAACTCCTCCTTGATTTCCTGCTTCGTCATCTTCTGGCGCTGGTACCAGCTGAAGCGCTGCCAGGCGAAATCGCCGATGGCGACGATGGCGAAGAGGGCGAGCACCGCGCCCATCAGCTTAATGGCGAGCGAGAGTGTCGCCGGCATCAGGGCGGAAACGTTCATCTGCACGAAGGCTTCGAGCCGGTCGTGCTGGTTCCAGAGCGTGATCCAGACCACCGCGCCGATCAGCGCCGTCTTGGCGAGGCCCTTGGCGAAATTGACCCAGGCCTCCTTGCCGAACATGCGCTTGGCGCCTGCCATCGGGGAGATGCGGTCGAATTTCGGCATCAGCGGCTCGAAGGTCCAGAGCGGCTTGTGCTGGAGCAGGGCGCCGGCGAGCCCGGCGCAGAGGATGAAGGCGAAGGGCAGGCCCAGCGCCATGAAGCCGGTCAGCACGCCCTGCCGTGTGACATGCATGAAGGCAGCGCCGTCCTGCGGCACCTGATGGGCGTTCATCAGGAAGGAGCGCAGCGAGAGCATGGCATCGCGCGCCGACCAGCCCGCGGCGACCAGCAACGCAAGCGTGAAGCCACAAAGCACGAAGAAGGTGCCGATCTCCTGCGATCGGGGGACGTCGCCTTTCTCGGTGGCCTCGTCCAGCTTTCGCTGGGTCGGGTCCTCTGTCCTGTCCTCGTTCTCGGTATCTTCGGCCATGGCGTGCTCAGCCCCCCGTGAACTGACGCAGGAAGGCGCCGAGATCGTTGAGGAAGACGCTCATCATCACGCCGACCACGACGAGCAGGACAAGCATGCCGCCTAGGATCGAGGCAGGCACTGCGAGGAAGAAGACCTGGAGCTGCGGCATCATCCGCGCCAGCACGCCGAGACCGAGATTGAAAAGGAGGCCGAAGACGAGGAAGGGCGCCGAGATCTGCACGGCGAGGGCGAAGCCGCGCGCTGCCGACTGTACGGCGAGCGTCAGGATATCCGGCATCTCGGGCACGCCGCCGGGCGGCAGCAGGCGGTAGCTCTCATGGATCGCCGCGATTGCGATGTGGTGCAGATCGGTCGTCAGGATCAGCGTGGTCCCGAGCATGGTCAGGAAATTGCCGATCGACGGGTTCTGCAGGCCGCCGGTCGGATCGACCGTCATGGCGAAGCCGAGGCCCATCGTCTGGGCGACGAGCGTGCCGGCCGTCTGCAGACACGCCATCACCAGCCGGGCGCAGACGCCGATGATCAGGCCGATCAGCAACTCGCCGATGAGCAGCGCGACGATACCGGAGACATCGGGCGGGATGCGCAGGGAAGGGCGGGCGACCGGCACGATCATCAGGGCGATGAAAAAGGCGAGCGACAGCCGCGATCGCGAAAAGATAAAGCGCTCGCCGATGCCGGGCATCAGCATGACGAGCGTGCCGACCCGCGCGAAGACGAGCACAAAAAGGGCGCTGATCTCGGGCAGGATCGCGATCTGCATCGTGCCGCAGGCACCTTTCCGCCAGCGCGGGTGCCGCGGGCCTGCGCCGGCAAAGGCCGGCTGCAGTCGCGACAGGCTCATCCGCCCGTGGCGATTCGGGCGGCGACTCGCCCCATATAACCCGCCAGCGCGTCACCCATGAACGGCAGAAACAGCATCAGCGCGGCGAAGACGGCAACGATCTTCGGGACGAAGACGAGTGTCTGTTCCTGGATCTGGGTCAGCGCTTGTACCAGCGAGACGGCGAGGCCGACGACGAGCGCGATCACCATCAGCGGCCCGCCGACCTTGAGGAAGACGACGATACCGTCGCGGGCGACGTCGAGAATGGCTCCGGAGGTCATGATCTTATCTCGATCCCTTGGCCGTCAGACCGGCATCCGCATGATTTCTTCATAGGCGGCGATAACGCGGTCGCGCACGGCGACCAGCGTCTCGATCGCAGCCTCGCTTTCCGCGACCGCGGTGACGACATTGACGATGTCGGCCCGGCCGCCGGCGACGGTGGCGGTCTGGGTATCGGCCTTGCGGCCGGCCTCGGCCGTGGCGTCCAGCGCCTTGCCGAGCAGGGCGGAGAAGTCCGGCCCGCCTGATTCCGTGCCGCTTGTGGCGAGCGGCTTGCGCATCAGATTGCCGGCGCCCACCCCCTGGATGGAGGCGTAGGCGCCCGCAGCGAAACCCGGAGTAGCCATGGCGGTTCAGTCCCCTTCTGGAGCCGCGCGGTTCAGGCGCGCAGGATATCGATGGTGCGCTGGATCATCCGGCGCGTCGAAGAGATCAGGTTGAGGTTGGCCTCGTAGCTGCGCTGGGCCTCGCGCATGTCGACCATCTCGACCAGCGAATTGACGTTGGGCATCTGCACGTCGCCCTTGGCGTCCGCTGCCGGATTGCCCGGCTCATGCTTGACCTTGAAGGCGCTCTGGTCGCGCTGGACCTTGCCGAGCGCGACCAGCTGCGCGTCGAGCTCGCGGTCGAAATGGCGCTGGAAGGTCGGGACCTTGCGACGATAGGGCTCGGCGCCGGCGCGCTCGGGGCCGGAATCGGCGTTGGCGATGTTCTCCGAGATGACGCGCATGCGGCCGGACTGGCTGCGCAGGCCCGAAGCGGCGACGGCGATGCTCTTGATCAGATCCATGATCAGCGCCCCATCCTTTAGCGTCCCTTGCCGATGGCGATCTTCATCAGGCCGAGACCCTTGCTGTAGAGCGAGGCGGCCAGCTGGTAGTCCGACTGGTTCTGCGCGACCTTGAGCATCTCGTCCTCGAGGTTCACCGCATTGCCGTTCGGGGTCGTCTCGAAGCGCGGGGCGCCGGTGCCGTCGAAGCCGCCATTGCCGGTGGACAGGCTCATATGGCCGGCGCTGGTGCGGGCGAGGGCCACGCCGGCGCGGGCCGGGTCGACGCTCGGCTGCTTCAGGTCGACCGGGCGGAAGCCCGGGCTGTCGGCATTGGCGACGTTCTCGGCCAGAATCTTCTGGCGCGACTGCTGGTACTGCATGCGCAGCTTCAGCGCCTGCATCAGGCCGCCGCCGATGCTCAAGCCGTCATTCGCCATGGCCCAGCCCCTCGCTGCACTGCCGGATACTAGGCAAATCCTGCCGGGCTCATGGTTAACAACCGGTTAAGTCTGCGGCATTTCATAGGTCGCGTTAACCACGCGTTCACCATGTTTCCCGATGGTGAAAGCGTTATGCTATAGCTAAGGTGTTGAACCTCGTGCGGAACTTCGGCCGCCCGGGGCCGTCTTCGCAGATGAGGCAGACCTTGCAGAGCTTGTTCGGATTGGAACTCTCGACCGCACAGAAGGTGATCGTCGCCTCTGTCGTCATCCTTGTGCTTCTCGCCCTGCTCGGACTTTTCGTGCGGCAGATCCAGGGCGGGCGGTTGCGGCTGCGCGGCCAGGCCGGGGGGCGCCAGCGCCAGCCTCGCCTCGGTGTCGTCGACAGCTACGATCTCGACCGCCAGCGCCAGCTCGTTCTGATCAGGCGCGACAATGTCGAACACCTCGTCATGATCGGCGGTGCCTCCGACGTCGTGGTCGAAGCCAATATCATGCGCAGCGGTAGCCGCGCGGTCGCGCCGAACTACAATGAGACGGCGCTGCCCGACCGCCCGCTGCCGCCTTTCGAGACGCTGGTTCCGCCGGCCGAACCGCCTGCGCGCCCCGGCGACGAACTGCGCAGGACGCCTGCTGTCGCCGAGGCTCCCGACGTTCTGCCGCCGTTGCCGACGCGTTCGGGGCCGACGCATGGCGAGGTCGCCGCTGCTGCCGCCGCGAGCGCGGGAGTTGCAGCTGCGCTCGGCCTTGGTGGCGGCGAGACACAGCCGGCGCCGAAACCTGTCGTTCCGCCGGCGCCGCCAGCTCCGATTCCGCCCCTCACAACGGGCCCAGCCCCGAGTTTCGCACGCGAACATGCGCCGCCGCCGGCTGTCAGCGCGGGCGAGCTCGACGACATGACGCGCCAGCTCGAGGAGGCGCTGAAGCGCCCCTTCTCTGCGGTGCGCCCCGCCAATCTGCCGGGCGAAGCGGTGCAGGAAAGCGCTGCCCCGCCGGTGAAGCCGCCCGTGCCGCCGGTCAGGCCCTTCGAGAAGCCGGTTGCGGAAGCGCCGAAGCCGCCCGCCGAGCCGGTCGAGCCGCCACCGCCGCTTCCGCCGCCACCGGCGCCCGAGCCGAAGGTCGCGCTGAAGCCTGAACCGGCCCCGGTCCCGGCCGCGCCGCCGCGCCAGCCGGTGCTCCCGAGCGATGTCGAGGCGGAGCTTGCGGCCGCGCTGGGGCTGACGCCGGAGCGTACGGCTCCCAAGCCTGCCGCCGCCCCGGCGCCTGCTCCTGCGCCCGCCGTGAAGGCTCCCGAGCCGAAGCCGGTCGAGATGAAGGCGCCGGAGCCGCCACCGCCGGTTGCGCATCCCAAGCCGAGCGAGCCCACGCCGGTGATCGACGAGGACGAGTTCGAGGAGGCTTTCGCAGCCGTCGCCAAGCCGGAGCCCGAGCGGGAGGCCAAACCCGAGGCCGTGCCCGAGCCCGAGCCCGAGGTGAAGCCCAAGGCCGACAAGCCGGCTGAGCCCGAGACGAAGGAGCTCGATCCCTTCTCGGTCGATGCCATCGAGGCGGAATTCGCCCGCCTGCTCGGACGCGACCCCAAGGCGAAGTCCTGAACGATCTCGGTTGATGCCGCTGCCGGCGGCCATCAACAGGAATGTCGGCCCTCCGGTCCTGAGGCGCCGCGCACCGGTTGCGCGGCGCTTTGCCGTGACTAGCCTCGTGCGGTCCGATCGCGTGAGTCGGGCGTAGCGGCAGCCGCGTGTGACATCGAGTTCCAGACCAGCGAGACGCTATCGTTTCGGGCGCGCCCTGCTGGCCGCCGCGCTGCTGCTCGCGCTGCAGGCGACACCGGCGCTGCCGCAGACATTGTCGCTCGATCTGGGGCAGGGTGGCGGCGTCGCCGAGCGGGCGCTGCAGCTCATCGCCGTCATCACGGTGCTGTCGCTGGCGCCTTCGATCCTGATCATGGTGACGTCGTTCACCCGGATCGTGGTGGTGCTGTCGCTGCTGCGCTCGGCGCTGGGCACGCAGACCGCGCCGCCCAATGCCGTGATCATCGGGCTTTCGCTATTCCTCACCGGATTCGTCATGGCGCCGACGCTGCGGGAGGCCTACACCAACGCCGTGCAGCCGCTTGTCGCGGGGCAGATCCAGCCGCAGGAGGCCTATAACCGCGGCGTCGTGCCCTTCAAGACCTTCATGCTCAGGCATGTCCGCGAGAAGGATCTGGCGCTCTTCCTCGACATGTCGCAGGGGCCGCGCCCGCAGCAGCCGCAGGACGTCGGCGTCGAGGTGCTGGTTCCTGCCTTCATGATCTCGGAGCTGCGACGTGCCTTCGAGATCGGCTTCCTGCTGTTCGTGCCCTTCCTGATCATCGACCTCGTGGTGGCCTCGATCCTGATGTCAGTGGGCATGATGATGCTGCCGCCGGTGACGGTGGCGCTGCCATTCAAGCTGATCTTCTTCGTGCTGGTCGACGGCTGGGGGCTCGTCACCGGCTCGCTGGTGAAGAGCTACGGGGTCGGGGGCTGAGGAAGTCGCTCGTCATGCTCGGGCTTGACCCGGGCATCTCGTGACGCGTGGCCGCGGGAGCCTCGACCGGAAGGAGATTCTCGGGTCTGCGCTTCGCTTCGCCCGAGAATGACGGTGCGGCTCCCGTAAGCTTCAGCTCACCACGACCCGGCCGCGCTGGATGCGCAGGCTGAGCGAACCGTTCTTCAGTGCCAGGGCCTTCTCGCCGAAGACTTCCCGCCGCCAGCCCTTGAGCGCCGGCACGTCGGAGAGCTCGTCCGAGGCAATGGCTTCGAGATCGTCGCTCGAGGCGATGATCTTCGGTGCGACGCGCTCGGCATCGGCCACCGCCTTGAGCAGCACCTTGAGCAAGTCGAGCACGGCGCCGTTGGCCGGCCGGCCGCGTTCGCGCTCCAGCCTGGGCAAGGTCTTTGGATCGATCGCGGCCGAGCGCTCGATCGCGGCGAGAACCTCGGCACCGTTGCGCGAGCGCTCGAAGCCGTTGGGGACCGAGCGCAACTCGGCAAGGGCTTCGACCGTGCGTGGGCCGCGCTGGACGATGTCCATTAGCGCGTCGTCCTTGAGAACACGCTGACGCGGCACGTCACGGCCCTGAGCCTCACGCTCGCGCCAGGCGGCAACCTCCATCAGGATCGGCAGTTCGCGCGGCTTGCGGACACGCCCCTTCAGCCGCTGCCAGGCATTCTCCGGCTTGACCTCGTAGGTCCCGGGCGAGGTCAGCACCGCCATTTCCTCGGCGACCCAGCTCTCGCGGCCGCTCGCATCGAGATCGGCCTTCAGCGCGAGATAGATCTGGCGCAGATAGGTGACATCCGATTCGGCATAGGCGAGCTGTGCTTCGGTGAGCGGGCGGCGCGACCAGTCGGTGAAGCGGGAGGACTTGTCGATGCGGGCCTTGGCGAGATCGTTGGCGAGCTGCTCGTAGCCGACCGAGTCGCCGTAGCCGCAGACCATGGCGGCGACCTGAGTATCGAAAAGCGGCGCCGGCAGCACGCGCCCGAGCAGCCAAACGATTTCCAGATCCTGCCGGGCGGCGTGGAAGACCTTTACCACGGACGCGTTGACCATCAGCCCGAAGAACGGGGCGAGGTCGAGATCGGGCGCCAGCGGATCAACCAGAACGGCCTCGTCCGGCGAGGCGAGCTGGATCAGGCAGAGCTTCGGATAATAGGTCGTCTCGCGCAGGAACTCGGTATCGACCGTCACGAAAGGGTGGGCGGCGAGGCGGTCGCAGGCGGCGGCGAGCTCGGCGGTATCAGTGATCAGATGCATGGCCTTCGGCTCTTAGCAGAGTCCGGGGCCGGATGTCGCGGCCGTTCTTGACATTTTAGGCGCGCGCGTGTGGTTAGCCCGCAAGCTGCGGCCGGCCCGATTTGGCCGGCTTCCATTGCCTTTCCGAAAGACAGTGCCGTGACCCTCCATCGCTACCGTTCCCACACCTGCGGCGCGCTCCGCGAGAGCGACATCGGTCAGACCGTTCGCCTCTCCGGCTGGTGCCACCGCATCCGCGACCATGGCGGCGTGCTCTTCATCGACCTGCGCGACCATTACGGCATGACGCAGGTAGTGGTGGATCCGGATTCGCCGGCCTTTGCGGATGCCGAGACGCTGCGCTCGGAATGGGTCGTGCGCATCGACGGCAAGGTCAAGCCCCGTCTCGCCGGCACCGAGAACGCCAACCTGCCGACCGGTGCGGTCGAGGTCTTCGCGACAGGCATCGAGGTGCTCGGTCCCTCGGCCGAATTGCCGCTGCCGGTCTTCGGCGATCTCGAATATCCCGAGGATACCCGCCTCAAGTACCGCTTCCTCGACCTGCGTCGCGAGAAGCTGCACAACAACATCATGCTGCGCACCAAGGTCATCGACTCGATGCGCCGCCGCATGAAGGATTCGGGCTTCTCGGAGTTCCAGACGCCGATCCTGACCGCGTCCTCGCCGGAAGGCGCGCGCGACTTCCTGGTGCCGAGCCGCCTGCATCCGGGCAAGTTCTACGCGCTACCGCAGGCGCCGCAGCAGTACAAGCAGCTCCTGATGATGGCGGGCTTCGACCGCTATTTCCAGATCGCGCCCTGCTTCCGCGACGAGGATCCGCGCGCCGACCGCCTGCCGGGGGAGTTCTACCAGCTCGACGTCGAGATGAGCTTCGTCGAGCAGGAGGACGTGTTCGCGACGATGGAGCCGGTGATCACCGGCGTGTTCGAGGAATTCGCCGAGGGCCGCACCGTCCAGAAGAACTGGCCGCGCATTCCCTATGCCGAGTCGATCGCCAAATACGGCTCCGACAAGCCCGACCTGCGCAACCCGCTGGTGATGCAGGATGTCTCCGAGCATTTCCGCGGCTCGGGCTTCAAGGTCTTCGCGCGCATCCTCGAGGGCGAGAAGAACCGCGTCTGGGCGATCCCTGCGCCGGGCGGCGGTTCGCGCGCCTTCTGCGACCGGATGAACTCCTGGGCGCAGGGCGAGGGCCAGCCCGGCCTCGGCTACCTGATGGTCAAGGAAGACGGCGAGGGCCAGGGGCCGATCGCCAACAACATCGGGCCTGAGCGCGTCGCCGCGATCATCAAGCAGATGGGGCTGAAGGGCGGCGACGCCTGCTTCTTCGTCGCGGGCGATCCGGACAAGTTCTACAAGTTCGCCGGCAGCGCCCGGAACAAGGTCGGCCAGGAGCTCAACCTGATCGACGAGAACGTCTTCGCCTTCGCCTGGATCGTCGATTTCCCGATGTTCGAGTACAACGAGGACGAGAAGAAGGTCGATTTCTCGCACAACCCCTTCTCGATGCCGCAGGGCGGTCTGAAGGCGCTGACCGAGGAAGACCCGCTCTCGCTCAAGGCCTTCCAGTACGACATCGCCTGCAACGGCTTCGAGCTGGCCTCCGGCGGCATCCGCAACCACCGCCCCGAGGCAATGGTGAAGGCCTTCGAGATCGCCGGCTATGGCGAGGAGACGGTGATCGAGCGCTTCGGCGGCATGTATCGCGCGTTCCAGTACGGCGCCCCGCCGCATGGCGGCATGGCGGCGGGCGTGGACCGCATCATCATGTTGCTGGCGCGCGCGACGAACCTGCGCGAGGTCGCGCTGTTCCCGATGAACCAGCAGGCGGTCGACCTGCTGATGGGCGCGCCGGCCGAGGCGACGCCGAAGCAGCTGCGCGAGGCGCATCTGCGCGTCAACCTGCCCGAGAAGAACGGCTGACCACCATGCCTTCGCTGCCTGCCGGGCGAGCCCTGTCGCTCGCCTGCCTTCTTGCGCTGCCGCTCGGCGCCTGCGTCGCCGGCGAAGCCGATACCAGCGCCGGGCGTGCCTCGGCGCTGGCCACGACCGTCTCGCGCGCGACGGCCTGCAAGGCGGCCAAGCCGCAGCGCGGCACGCTCGATCGCTTCCTCGCCGCGGAGAAGGCGCGCGGGGCGAGTGACGAACAGCTTGCCGCTGCCCGTTCTGCCTATGTCAGCGTGTCCGAGGCCGAGACCGTCAACCAGGGTATCCGCCCCGAGCCTTGCACGGTCGAGGAGCGGGGGCAGCTCAAGGAACGGATGGGCCGCATCCGCGGCGGGAACTTCGACGCCTCCTGAGCGGCTGCCGATTTCATGACCACTGCCAAGCTGTTCGCCGCGGGGCTGATGCTCCTCGGGATTGCCGGGTGCACCAGCGTGGCCGGCCCGCCGCCAGGCACCGTGGAGTATGCCGCCGCGACGGTCTCGCGCGCCTATGAT
Source organism: Allobosea sp. 05L423 (assembly GCF_056397745.1). Classification (NCBI taxonomy): domain Bacteria; kingdom Pseudomonadati; phylum Pseudomonadota; class Alphaproteobacteria; order Hyphomicrobiales; family Alloboseaceae; genus Allobosea; species Allobosea sp. 05L423. Next base: position 543,857 of record NZ_JBFTOA010000001.1, read on the forward strand.
TGCGGCCTGCGCGTCGACCGCGGCCGCATCATCGCCCGGCTCGACCGGCAGGACCGCCAGCGCTTCATCGAGGCCAATGCCGGCTACGCGGTGAAATCCTACAAGGCGCCGCACCGCTGCGACACGGCGGAGCGCGAGCGCGTGCAAGGCGAGATCGGCGCGCTCGCCCGGCGCTAGATCGCCGTGCGTCATGCCGAACGCAGCGCGGCAACTAGCTCTTTGTGAAAGCAACGGATTCCTCCGAAAGCCGGATTCCGCTTTTCGGTCCGATGCTGTGAATTCGCTTGCGTCCCGCGCAGTGTCGAGGCCACAAGGCCGCAATGCCCGCCGCCGCCATCACCGCCATCGTCGTCAGCTACGACAGCGCCGAGGTTCTGCCCGCCTGCCTTGATGCGCTGGCGGCCGAGGGCGTGCCGGCGATCGTCGTCGACAATGCCAGCCAGGACGAAAGCCGCAGCGTCGCCGCGGCGAAGGGCGCAAGAGTGATCGCGAACGCCCGCAACGAGGGCTACGGACGCGGCAACAATATCGGTATCGCCGCGGCCGACACGCCGTATGTGCTGATCGTCAATCCCGATCTGGAACTACGCCCGGGCGCGGCCACAGCGCTGCTGGAAGCGGCCGGGCGCTATCCCGATGCCGGGATGCTGGCGCCGCGTATCATCGAGCCTTCGGGCCGGGTCTTCCTGCAGCCACGTTCGCTGCTCTCGCCTGATCATCTCAACCGCAGCGGTGGCATGGTCGTGCCGGAAGGCGACGCCTGCCTGCCCTTCCTCTCCGGCGCCTGCCTGCTGATCCGGCGCGAGCTGTTCGTCGCGCTGGGCGGCTTCGACCCGGCGATCTTCCTGTTCTACGAGGATGACGACCTGTGCCGGCGCATGCGCGATGCCGGCCATGCGCTGATCCATGTCCATCGTGCCGAGGCGCGGCATGGCCGCGGTCGCTCGAGCGCGCCATCGCCGCAGCGCCGGTTCAAGGCACGCTGGCATCTGGCCTGGTCGGAAGGCTATATCGCCCGCAAATACCGCCTGCCGGAGCCGGGCCCGATCCGCACGCTGGAGAATTTCGGCAAGGCGATCGGCTACGGCCTTCTGCTCAACCGCGAGAAGATGAGCGCCCATGCCGGCTCGGTCGCGGGGGCGCGGGCCTGGCGTCGCGGCAGGACGGCGCTGGCGCATGAGGGGCTGGAGGTTTCGCCATGATCGGGCGTGCGCCGCGTGTCGCGAAAGCGCTCGCCAATCCGCACAACAATTTCGGCGTGCTGCGCTTGGTCATGGCCGTGGCCGTGGTGATCTCGCACGCCTTCAGCGTCACCGACGGGCGGCTCGAGCAGGAGCCCTGGTTCGCGACGACGGGCTTCACGCTGGGCGAGCATGCCGTCAACGGCTTCTTCGCGATCTCCGGCTTCCTCGTCACGATGAGCTTCCTGCGACGTGGCTGGCGCGACTATGTGCTGGCGCGGGTGCTGCGCATCGCGCCCGGCCTGATTGCGGCGACGCTGATCGTGGCCCTCGTGCTCGGCGCGCTGATGACGAACCTCGACCGGGCGGCGTATTTCAGCGATCCGCGGCTGTGGCGCTTCATCAGCGCGACGCTGACCAGCTTCAAGAGCGCAGCCGCCCTGCCGGGCGTGTTCGAGGGCAATCCGCTGCAATTCCCGATGGGGACGGTCTGGACGCTGAAATACGAGACGCTCTGCTATCTCGGGGTTCTGGTCGCGGGTCTCGCCGGCCTGCTCGCCAGGCCGCGGCTGGCCCTGGCCGCGCTTGCTGCCCTCACCATGGCGGTGGTCCTGCGCGAGGTGCTGATGCCCCACGGACCGAAGGGCACGGAGACGGCCCTGCGCCTGCCGCTGATCTTCCTCGCCGGCGGCGTCATCTATCTCTATCGCGAGCGGGTGACGCTCTCGCTGCCGCTGCTGGCGCTCGCGCTTCTCGCGCTGGTGCCGCTCGCTTACACGCCGTTCTACAAGGCGGCGCTTTATCTCGTCACGGCCTGGGGCGTTCTCGTGATCGCACTCGCCCCGGCGTTGACGCGCCGCTCGGTAGAGCCGCCGGCAGACCTGTCCTACGGCGTCTATCTCTATGGCTGGCCGGTGCAGCAGGCTCTGCACGCGCTGTTTCCGGCCCTTGGCGCGGTTGCGCTGCTGTGGCCCTCTATGGTTGCGACCTTCGTGATCGCGGCCTTGTCCTGGTTCCTGGTCGAGAAGCCGGCGCTCAACCTCAAGCGCCGGTTGCTGCGCGCGTCCTGACCGCGGCGACGAACTCCCCGATCCGCTCGCTCATGAGGAGCGGAAGGAGGGGGGCGAGCCGTTCGCGCGGAAGCTCCCACCAGCGGCTCTCGAGAAGTGCCGCGACAGTTGCCTCGCCGAAGCGCAGCCTGACGACGCGGGCCGGATTGCCCGCGACGATCGCATAGGGCGGCACGTCGCGCGTCACGACGGCCCGGGCCGCCACCACGGCGCCATGGCCGATGCGGAGGCCGGACAGGATCATGCATTGCGAGCCGAGCCAGACATCGTGGCCGATGACGACGTCGCCACGCGTGGTGTCGTGGCCGCTCACGCCCGCCGTCTCCGGCCAGAGGCGAGGCAGCGCGGGGAAGGGGTAGGTCGTCGCCCAGTCGAGCCGGTGATTGCCGCCCAGCAGGATCTCGACGCCGTCGGCGATCGAGCCGTAGCGGCCGATGGCGAGCCTCGCCCCGCTTTCGGGGAAGCGCACCTTCGGGCGGCCATAGGTGTAGCGGCCGAAGACGAATTGCCCCGGCCGCCGTGCAAGGAGATGCGCCAAGTGTAGCCGGGTCTGGTTGTTCGGGTTCAGCCGTTTGCGCAGCCAGCCGCGCGGGACGGCGGGCAGTCCTGCCCACCATCCTTGCAGGCGCGAGGGGCGCCAGTCGCGATCCTCGGCAGCGATGACGCCCTCCAGATCAGAGGGCATCGGCCTTCAGGTCGATCTTGTCGAAGATTTCCGTCGGCTCGGTCATGGTGATGACGTCGGCGAGGCCGAGGCCGGTCTGCGACTTGGCGCTGGCCTGGACGTTGAGCGTGCCGGGCTTCGCGACGAAGCGCGAGACCGCCGCGGTCAGCGTCTTGGCGGCGTCGGAGGGGCCGAGGATCGCGGCAAGGCCGAGGCTTGCGATCATCGCATACTGCTGGCGGACTTCCTCGACCTTGCGCTTCGACTTGCGGGCCTCGTTCTCGATCATCTTCTCGACCAGGCCGAAATTCTGCAGCTTGACCTGCAGATTGCGCGCGGTGGCGCCGAGCGCGGCGACCTGGGCGAGGGCGAGATCGCTGGAGAACAGGTCCTTCGTGACGTTGCCGAGCGTGCCGGAGGCGTCAAGCTGGACGAGGCCGGCGCTGCCCAGCGACAGGCTGCGGATGGCGAGCTCGTTCTTCGCCGCCTCCCAGGCCAAGTCGAGCTTGGCCGAAAGATCGAGCGAGCGGATGCCCATCGCGATCATGTCCTTGGCGGCCGGGTTGCCGGCCGTGTCGACGATCGGGGTCACCAGCTTGTCGATGGTCAGCGCGAGGCTGGTCGGGATGCCGTTGAGCTGCTCGCCGGCCTTGAGCTCGAAGGTGCCGAGCGCGATCTTGATCGCGTCCTTGCCGGTGATGGCCGGCGGCGCGTCGATCGAGATCCCGGCGAGGCGCACCGTGCCGATGGTCGGGATGAAGCGGCGGAAGTCGAGCTCTTCGATCGGCTTGTCAGGCTCCGTCAGCGCTGCGCGCAACTCGCGGAAGACCGGCGCGAAGGAGAAGCCGGAATAGCTGATCGTGTCGATGCCGCCCTTGGCGGGGCCGGAGCTGAAGCGGAAACCTTCGAGAGCGAAGCCCGACTTGGCCGGCGTATTCTCGCCAAAGGCCATGCGGGCGATCTTGATGTCGACCGCATCCGGCTTGGTGTCCGATTGCGGCGGGGCAGAAACGGTCATGGCGAAGTCGCGAGCCTCGCCGCTGCCATATTCGAACATGTCGAAGAGCGAGAGCATGGACAGACCGAGTCGCTTCTCGGCGTCGCTCTTCTGCGCGGATTTCTCCTCGCTCTGCTCGGCCTTGCCGTCCTTCTTGCCGGCCTCTTTCTTCTCGACCTCCTCGGAGGCGGCGGCGAGCTGGTTGACGACGTCGAGCAGTGGCTCGGGGCCGACCTTGGCGGCGAAACCGCGCGCAGTGGTCTTGCCCAGCGACGCCTTGCCGGCCTTGCCCATGTCAAGGGTGTAGCCGTCCTGCTCGAAGCTGCCGATCAGCGGCGACATCTTCTCCTCGACGCCCGGCGCAGCCTTCTCGGTCAGCACCCGCGCGCTCTGGCGCAGGTCGAAGGCGTCGAAGGCCGTGCGCTTCAGCTCGCCCTTGATCGGGCCGGTGGCGCCACCGTCGCCGACGATCGTTCCGCTGGCGGATTCACCGTGGCCGATCCTGCCTTCGCGGATGTCGGTGAGGCGGATGTCGCGATAGGTCGTCGTCTGCTTCTGATCGCCGAAATTCTGCACCATGGTCAGCTCGGGTGCGCTGATCTCGGTCGCATTCAGCCGGCCCGCGCGCGCCGCCGCCGAATCACCGGCGGTGCTGGTGAACAGGGCGAGGAAGACATCCTTCTCCAGCGTAGAGCCTTTGACGGTGATCTTCGGCGCATTGATCACCATCCGGCCGAGATCGATCTTGACGTTGTCGATCTGGAAATCGGCGGCCCAGACGGGAGACGCAAAGGCGATGAGGACGGCCGTCAAGGCCGTGCCGGTGAGATGCGTCGGCCGACGAAGGCGCGCGATCGACATAAGGGACTCCTGCTTCATTGGCCGGGCGAAACTGCCGCGAGCGGATAGCGAAAGAAAGCCGCCGAACTCTGGGAGGCAGCGTCCTGCATTCATATGACGAGGAAAGGCTTGACCGGAAGATGGCGGACACGGCCATCTGCCGAAGATTCGCCATCCGCCGCTTCTAAAGCATGAGAATGGCGATGGCCGCCATGGAGTTGGGACGCGATGCACGCCTTCAAGACCGCTTTCGCCGCAATCGTTCTCGTCCTGATGGCGCTGATGCCCGCCGCCGCCCAGAGCCAGCCTGCCTCAGCCGGCGCCGGGCTCGAACCGCTCGTGATCGTGAGCGGCGGCACGCGGCATGCCTTCCAGGTCGAGGTGATGCGCACGCCCGACCAGCGCGCGAAGGGGCTGATGTTCCGCAACTACATGCCGGCCGATCGGGGTATGTTGTTCGACTTCGGCGCCAGCGAGCCGGTGGCGATGTGGATGCAGAACACCTACATCTCGCTCGACATGCTGTTCATTCGAGCGGACGGCACCATCGCGCGCATCGCGGAGCGGACGGAGCCGCTTTCGACGCGCACGATTCCCGCCGGCGAGCCGGTGCTGTCGGTGCTCGAGATCAATGGCGGCGTCAGCAAGCAGCTTGGCCTCAAGCCTGGAGACAAGGTCGAGCATCCGCTGTTCAAACGCTGAGAGGCGGCGAGGCGGGGGCTGCTGGCGAATAAAGCCCGCTTCGTGACGGCCGCCCGCAAAACTTCGTGAACGGCCGGCCAGGCTTCGGGTTGCGCTACCGTGCGGGGACGAAGGCGAAGATCACGTTCTCCCACGACGAGGCGGGGACGACGCCCGGGATGCGCCAGCGCAGCGAACGCGGCAGCTCCCGGCGAACGTGGGATCCGTCCGCTTCCGCTGTCAGGGCCTGCCGCGGCTTCTCCGATTCGTCGTTCTCGTCCCTGTTCGACGGGTCGACCTCCCGCACAAGGTGCGGCTTGGGGAAGTGCTTCTCGCGCTCTCTTCTGGCCTCTTCCTGCTCGCGCCTCGTCTTTGCCAGGCGCGCAGCGCGCGAGAGCGGATTTCCTCGTTTCATGGCGCGTTCCTTCAGGGCTTTGCAGCTATGAGAAGCTGGTGGAGATGCAGGGCTGCACGCGCGATGTACGCAGCCAGGACGAGCACAACGAGCACTCTGATCCAGGCGTTGATCGGTGAGGCTTCGGCAGGACCCCGGCTGTGCCGGAACGGTGCGACCTGTTTCATATCGGCGCGTTCCTTGTGGCGTGGAGCCGAGCGCTTCAAGGAGTGCGCCACCGGCGCCCGCCGAAGGCCGCCGCCTTCCGCAAGAGGCGAGCCGCTTCTCGAGCGGCGATAGCGTCGGCCGCCGGGTTACATGGGAGGGGAGCGATGCTCGTTCCCAAGAGCGATGGAGGGACGAGACAAACGGCCGGAAAACATCGCTGGGCGTTAATGGGAACTTCCTGTTCCCAAACCGTCCCGACGATGCTATTTCGTTCCGCGTTGCGGCAGGTGGTTTTGGAACTGTCGTGATGGTTTTGCGAGTGATACGATACACTTGCGGACTGTCGGGGTATAGCGCAGCCCGGTAGCGCATCTGCTTTGGGAGCAGAGGGTCCCAGGTTCGAATCCTGGTGCCCCGACCATTCCAGACCGGTACAATACGGCCCGGCTCCCGGGCCGGAGCAAATCTGGTGACGGCCGAGCGCTATTCATGACCGCACGTATCTACCGACCGGCCCGTACGGCCATGCAGTCCGGCACCGCCAAAACCGAGCGCTGGCTGCTCGAATACGAGCCGGAGCGGCCGCGCGAGATCGAGCCTCTTATGGGTTGGACCTCTTCGTCGGACATGAAGAGCCAGCTCAGGCTCTGGTTCGACAACGAGGCGGAAGCCGTCGCCTATGCCACGCGCAATGGCATTCCTTTCCGCGTCGAGCAGCCGCATGATCCGAAGCGCCGCTCGGTCTCCTACTCGGACAATTTCAAGTATACGCGCGTCGGTCAGTGGACGCATTGACGCGATGACGACAGGCGAGGGGCCCTCCCTTCGCTTTCGGGCCCGTAGCTCAGTTGGATAGAGCAATAGCCTTCTAAGCTATCGGTCGCAGGTTCGAATCCTGCCGGGCTCGCCATTCTCCTAAAAACTCCTTTCCTTTTAAGGGGTTAGATCCGCCGATTTGACTAGCCGGTTTCTCGTTAGTCAAATCCTGATCGAATGCCGCGGCGGATTTCGCCATGGCGGCTCTGGCCAGCACCTTCCGCTGGGCTTCACGGCAATACTGCTCGATCTCCCGGATACAAGCTGGCGGAGGTCTGGTGTAACGACTGTGTTCGCTATGCTGAGATCAGCCTGTACGGGCTGCCTGGCGATCTGCCGATCCCGGACATCTGCCTGCGCTATCGCTGCTCCAAGTGCGGCGGCACAATCTCTCGTCTCGCGGGAGAATCAGCGAACACTACGAGAAAGCCGAAGAGCGCCGTGACAAGTCGACGAGGAGCCCGCCGGCAATCGTCGGCGGGCGTGGCTCAGCTGAGCACTGAATGATTGTAATGAAGCAGGACGTTCTGCTTCAGATCCTCCTCGTCGAGCGCCAAGGGCGCAAAACCGGCGACGAGGCAGGCGATTCTGGTCCGCTCCCTTTCATGCTCCGGCTCGGGAATGGACCTCTTGACCTCGTCCCAGACGGCCTCCAGTGCGGCATAGGCCCGAGCGAGATCGGCAGGATCGGTCAATGATAAAAACGGCATGACTCCTTTCCCCTAGAAGTGAACCGTGGGGAAAAATTTAGGTGCTGAGGAGCGGTTCGCAAGAGCTTTCACACCAGTGCGGAACCCCGCCCCGATCGATCAGGTTGAACCCTCAAAAGAGCGTTGTGGGAGGTGAAAAATGGTTGCGTTGCGAAAGCCTGCAGGGCCGTCCGCGCGCGGGGGCGATGCCGCCTGAGTGTGAGCTTTATCGAGAGTGCTGCCAGGATGAGTATGGCAGCCGCCATATCGTCATTGTCTGGCGCGAGTGGCCCGGCCTCCCAACGACATCTTACACGCTCAAGGACGGCACACCGGTTCACTATGAAGATGAGTGCCGCTTCTCACTTCCATCGGGGAAAATGCTAATCCGGTGCGAGCACTAACGTCGATGGATGCTCCGGTGACGACCAAACCGCTGAAGCTCGAGCTGCGCGATATCACTCATCTTGCTGTCACAGTAGAACCGGGAGGGGCCGCGGTCATTGTTGGACGCGGATTCGACGATAGCGAAATCGAAATCCTGCTGGCGCCTGAAGCGCTAACGAAGCTCGAGGCTTTCCTGGGGCAAGCGAATCTGGAACAGGCTAAGCTTCGTTCCAAGCACTGATTTGCGCCGATGTCCTACCCACCCGACAACCCGCCCATGACCTTCTCCATCCTCGCCGGCCGCGAGGTTTCGGCCTGGTCGGAGGAATGGAAGCACGAGTGCGAGGTGCGGTCTCTGGCCGAGGTCGATCACCAACGGCTGTAGATTGATCCAAGACTTGCCGGATCGGCTATGGCGAATTGACGAGTATTGTCGGCGTTTTCGGGCTTATAAGACGGTTTGACATCGCCCGCCCTCTCGTCAGCTGAGGCGGCACGGCGATTATACTTTCGCCCAAGCAGTTCGCGCTGTTGCGCGCCCTCGCCGCCGCTCCTCCAGGATCTGCGACAGCCCCAGCCGTTCCAGCGAGCGATTTCCCTCGGCGAGCACGAGCCCGACGCGCTCCAGCCCTGCGGCATGGGCCGCGTCGTCGGCGGTATCGACCTCGATCGCGACGATCGCGCGGGCGTCATCAGTCCCGGTGAGCCGACAGAGAAGCCAGTGCCCTCGTTGCGGCAACGTGAAGGTCGCCGCCGCGAACGGAGCGGCCGAGTCCAGCAAGATCGGCCGGGCGCGGCCGGCGAGGGCTTCCGTGACATCGCGGGAAAAGGGCGAATGGACCGTCGCCAGCTGCCCCGGCCCCGCCATGGCGAACAGCGCCGCCGGACGGCCGAGTGCCTGCGACAATTGCTCGGCCACAATGCGGTAGACCGAGTCCACACCGGTTGCAGCTGCGAGCGCGCTGCTGACTTAGTAGATGCGCCGTATGGTCCGCTCGCCTTCCGTCGCCTGAACCATCTGCCGCCTGAGCTTGCCGGCGAGCTGCCCCACGGCGAGGGCGACGACGAGTGAGGTGATCAGGTCGACGATCTGCGGCGGCTCGAAGACCAGCGCACTGAAGAGCGGCGGATAGAACAGCGTCGTCATCAGCGCGCCGAGCGCGCGGCAGCCATATGCTTCGATAGCGTTCCGCGGGGATACCCGCCACAATTTCACGGGCCGGGCGGCGATCATGCGTCGTCCTCGCGCTTGCCCGCTCGCGCCCCGCAGCGTAAACCGCGCGCGGCTTCGCCTTGATCGTGCCCGAAAGGCCCGGCAAGCGTGCGGCGTTCCAGCGCGACCGGCTTTCAGCACAGGCGCGGCCCGGCGGTCGCGAGGATGGATGATGTTTTCGCTCACGCCAGCGATCGATCGGCTGACGAGTGTCCTGGCGGCCAGCCATGCGCGCGTTTGCGCCTTTCTGGTTCTTCTGTCGCTCGCCGCTTTTCTGCCCGGCTTCAGCACGCTCCAGCCGCTCGACCGCGACGAGCCGCGCTTCGCCCAGGCCAGCAAGCAGATGCTTGAGACCGGCGATTTCGTCGACATCCGCTTCCAGGATGAAGCCCGGCACAAGAAGCCGGTCGGCATCTACTGGCTGCAGAGCGCGGCGGTGAAGGCGGGCGAGGCGCTCGGCGTGCCGCAGGCGCGCACGCAGATCTGGCTCTACCGCATCCCCTCGCTGCTCGGTGCTATCGCGACGGTGCTGCTGACCTACTGGGCGCTGCTGGCCTTCCTGGCGCGGCGCTATGCGCTGCTCGGCGCCTCGCTGATGGCGGCTGCGGTGCTGCTCGGCGTCGAAGCCCGTATCGCCAAGACGGATGCCGTGCTCGCAGCCTGCGCGGTTGCCAGCATGGGCGCGCTGGCACGGGCCTGGTTCGACTGGACGCGCTCGCTCGCTTTCGTGCCGGACCGGCGCAATTGGCTGGTGTTCTGGGGCGCGACCGCGATCGGGCTCCTGATCAAAGGGCCGATCGTGCCGATGGTCTGGGGCCTCGCCATCCTGGTGCTGAGCGCGAGCCAGCGTTCCTTCCGCTGGCTGAAGCCCTTGCGCTTCGGGCCGGGGCTGCTGCTTTGCCTCATCGTGGCGCTGCCCTGGTTCGTCGCGATCATGCTCAAGACCGGCGGCAGCTTCTTCGCTGAGAGCGTCGGGCAGGACATGCTGGGCAAGGTCGCGGAGGGGCAGGAGAAGCATTGGGGGCCGCCTGGGTTCTACCTCCTGGTCTTCTTCGCGACCTACTGGCCGGCGGCGGCCTTCGCCGCGATGGCGGTGCCCTTCGCCTGGATCAGGCGCAAGGAGCCGCAGATCCTGTTCCTCATCGCCTGGATCGTGCCGAGCTGGCTCGTCTTCGAGGCGGTGCCGACCAAGCTGCCGCACTACGTGCTGCCGCTCTATCCCGCGATCACCGCGCTTCTGCTGCTGGCGATGATCAACGGCGGCATCGATCGTTATCGGCGCGGCGCGGTGGCAACCGCCTGCCTCGTGCTGATCGTCCCGCTTGCGCTCATGGGCGTGATCCTCTTCGGCAATTGGAAGCTCGACCAGACCCTGCCCTGGCTGGCTCTGCCCGGCTTCGCGCTGGTGCTCCTCGCTGCTGCCGGCGTCATTGCCGCCTTCCGGCGTCTCGACCTTGAAGGCGCGCTCTGGCGCTGCGTGCTCGCGAGCTTGCTGCTGACGGCCTCGGTCTACCCCTTCGCCATCGAGAGCCTGCGCTCGTTGAAGCTTTCGCCGCGGCTCGCCGAGGCGGCGCGGGCGGCCTGTCCAGACCCTGCCGTGCAGACGCTGGGCTATCGCGAGCCGAGCCTGGTCTTCCTGACCGGCACGAATCTCGGCATGGCCGCGAGCGGCCAGCAGGCGGCCGATTTCCTCAGCCTGCCCGGATGCCGCGTCGCCTTCGTCGAAAAGCGCTTCGCCGACGAGTTCCAGGCCGCGCTCGCGAACCAGCCGGTCAAGCCGCGCCTGTTCACGACGATCCGCGGCTTCAACCTCAATGGCGGCCGCCTCCTCGAAATCGCCGTCTTCGTCAGGGAGCCGGGTTGATAAATGCTTGCCCCCGGTCGCGTCGCATTTTGACGGAACTGTCAAAATGGGAAAAAAGCGTGATCGTTTCCTGTCGCTTGGAGCATTGCTTTAAGCGAAAAACCGGTTCCCACTTTTTTGCGCAATGCTCTATGGGCTGCGCTGACGCAGTTTGCGGGCCATTTTGCCGGAAGATGCCGTTTTGACCGAAACCTCCTCCCATCCCCTGCTCAGCGTCGTCGTGCCCGTGCGCAATGAGGCCGGCAACATCGCGCCGCTCGTCGCCGATATCGAGAAGGCCTGCGCGATGATCGGCCCATTCGAGGTGGTCTACGTCAATGACGGCTCGACCGACGGCACGGCCGAAAAACTCGCGGAGCTGGCGGCGACGCGGCCTTGGCTGCGGGTCGTGACCCATGGCCAATCCTGCGGGCAGAGTGCGGCGGTGCGCAGCGGCGTGCGCCATGCGCGTTCCGCCATCGTCGCGACGCTCGACGGCGACGGCCAGAACGACCCCGTGTTCCTGCCGGAAATGGTGGAGACCCTGCAGAAGGGCGGCCTCCATGCCGGGCTCGTGCAGGGCCAGCGGGTCGGCCGCAAGGACACCGGCTTCAAGCGCTGGCAGTCGAAGGTCGCCAACGGCGTGCGCGGGCGGGTGCTGAAGGACGATACACGCGACACCGGCTGCGGGCTGAAGTGCTTCCGGCGCGAGGCCTATCTGGCGCTGCCCTATTTCGACGCGCTGCACCGCTTCATGCCGGCACTGATGGCGCGCGAGGGCTACAAGGTGCTGCATGTCGACGTGCGCGACCGGCCGCGTCTGACCGGCGTCTCGAACTACGGTTTCTTCGACCGGCTCTGGGTCGGTATCCTCGACCTGGCCGGCGTCTGGTGGCTGATCCGGCGGCGCAAGCGCGTGCCCCAGATCGTCTCGGAGACGATGTGATGCTGATCGACCTGCAACAAACTATCGGCAACTACTTCCACGACGTCTTCGTCAACAACATCGACTGGTGGGTGCTGCTCGGCGTCGTGGCGCAGGGGCTCTTCACCATGCGCTTCGTCGTGCAGTGGCTGGCGAGCGAGAAGGCCGGTCGTTCCGTCGTGCCGATGACCTTCTGGTGGTTCTCGATCGGCGGCGGTGCGCTGCTGCTGATGTACGCGCTCTACCGGCGCGACCCGGTCTTCATCCTCGGGCAGGGCTTCGGCGTCTTCGTCTACATCCGCAACCTGCAATTCGTGCTGCGCGCCAAGGCGCGCGGCGAGGATACGAATTCCGGGCCGGGCTAGGCAAAGGGCGTCATTCTCGGGCTTGACCCGAGAAACGCCGGCAGGACAAAGCGCAGGAGCCTCGTTCCTCACAAGATGCTCGGGTCAGGCCCGAGCATGACCGACGCTCAGCTGCGCTGTGGCGTTGACGGTTCGGCGGTCGCGCCTTGCGCCGGCGAGGGCAGGGGGTCTGTTGGCTGCTGCGGCTTGCGCATGGAGGTCGACAGGCCGGGATAGCGCTCGCGATAGGCCTTCAGGAATTCCGAGACGCTGTCGGCATTCGCGGTCGCGCGTGCCATCTCCCGGATATCGGCCGCGCGGGAACGGTTGGCGCCGGTGACGAAGGCGAAGGTGCGGGCATCGGCGCTGCGCGCCATTTTCGTCGCGAACTTGCTGCGCAGACGGTCCAGCGACAGGGCTTCGTTCGCCATCACATAGGAGACGCCGGCGCGCATCACGTCGGCTCGCTCGGCATCGGTCAGGGGCGCGTCACCGCGCCAGCTCTCGTCGAGGATACGCTCATAGGCCTCGCCGGCCTCGCGCCAGCGCCGCCCGGTCCAGTAGATGTCGGCGCGCAACCGGTCGACCTCGGCGCCGCGCTCGCCCTCCAGCATCTCCAGCGCCTGGTCGGTCCGTGAGAGATCGGAGAGCGCCTTGGCCTCCAGCAGCAGCCGGGCACGCTTGACGTCGGCGGGCAATTCGACGAGCCGGGTCGCGTTGATCGCGCGGACCGCCTCGGCCGGCTTGCCATTCATCAGGTCGATCATGGCGAGGCGGGCGGCGACCGTGGAGCGGGCCGCGCCGGTCAGGCGGCGATCCATCTGGTAGCGCAGGATCTCGGCGCTTTGATCCAGCAGGTCGAGTTCGACCAACCGGTCGGCGAGGAGGCGGGTGATCTCGTCGCCGCGCCGGCCGATCGGCAGGAATTCCTTGAAGTCGTAGAACAGCGCCAGCGCCTCGATGCGCGGCAGGGTACCAAGGCCTGAGCCGGTGAAGAGCTCGGCGAAGCGCTGAGCCGTTTCATCATGCATCCGGCGGGTCAGCGGATCGTCGGGGAAGTTCTCATTGGCCCGGCGCGCAATCAGGAAGGCGTCGCGCCAGCGCTGCTGGTCGGCATAGAGCCGGCCGAGCTCGGCAAGCGCCTCAATCTCGAGCCGCCCACCGCGCCAGATCACTGAGACGGTCTCCAGGCGGGCAATGGCCTCTTCCGGCTTGAGGTCCGTCCGTTTCTCGGCGTCGGCGAGCTTGACGGCGCGCAGCTGCGCCTCGGCGGCGACGGGCCGGCTCTTCGCCTCGAACAGCGCCTTGTAGCCGTTCATTGCCGCCTCGGGGCGGCCGCTGGCGTCGTCGAGCCGTGCCTGCAGCAGGGCGAGGTGCTCCTGGTCGAAGCTGCCGCGCGGCATGTCCGTGAGCGCCTGCACCTGCCGCTCGGCTACGCCCATGTCCTGCGTGGCGAACGCGGCGCGCGCCATCGCCTCCCGGAACTCGCCCTGAAGATCGACGGGGTAACGGTCGAGCACCGCTTCGGCTCGGCGGAAGCCGACCATCGCCTGAGCGTTCCGGTTCAAACGCTGTTCGACCAGAGCGCGCCAGAGGCCTGTCTCGATGTCGTCCTTGATGGCCTCGGCGTTGAAGGCGGCGACCGCATCCTGATCGCGGTGCATTTGGGTTGCGATGACGCCCCGCAGGAAGAGAGCTTCCCGGTTGCCGCGCATGGCCGGGTCGTCCGCCATCATCGCGCGGAGGGGGCCGGCGGCTTCCGGCATCAGGCCGTTGGCGGCGTAGAAGCGGGCGAGCGCCAGGCGCGCATCCGATTTGCGGCCGCGCGAGGCGTCGGTCACGTCGAGCATCAGCGTCCGGGCGCGGTCGCGCAGGTTGCCGAGCCTGAGTTTCGCCCAGGCATCGCCGTCGAGCAGCGGCGGGGGGGCGCTCTTCTCGGCCTGTGCCTCGGCCTGCTGCTTGTTCGGCTCGGCAACATCTAGCGAAACAGTGAGGCCGCCGGTGCGGCCGATGCGCACCTGCTCGGTGCCGGCGCGCACCGCGATATCGTCCGAGCGCGGCTGGACAGCGAGACCTTGCGCGGTCTGGAGCAAGCCGAATTCGACGAACTGATACGGCTTGGGCGTGACAAGCACCGGCCCGGTTGCCGTGGCGACCGCGATCGGCAGGCCTGCGGGCCCCACTTCCAGCCAGTGGATGCCGGTGAGCCCGGCGAGTGGAACGGCAAGGATGGTCTGACCGCGCTCATCCATGCTGCGCTGTGGCTTGATCACGGCGGCAGGCTTGCCCGCATCCTCGCCGAGATCGAGCGACCAGCCATTGCCATCATCGAAGAAACGGGCGAGCGGCTGACCGGCCAGGCGCAAGCGGACGAGCGTCACGCGGCCCTCGCGCGTCACCGAACTCTCCGCGATGAGCTTCGGCAGCAGGCCGGCGAGGCGGGCGGGGTCGATGGTGTCGCGCGTGTCGAAGACCAGCGTCATCACGCCCGCATCGAGGAAGGCGGCGGCGCCGGTCTGGCGCGGAAAGCGGAAATCGAGGCGCGTCTCGGCAGCGGAGATAGCGACCGGGCCGGGCGGCGGTTCCTGGGCTGGCGCTACAGCGGCAGGCTGCGCGGGCGTGGCCGGCTGCACGGCCGGCTGAGGGGCGGCAGGTTTGGTCGGCTCTGCGGCGGCCGGTGCGGGCGTCGGCGTGGCCGGCGGCTGCGGCTTGTCGGTACCGGGCAGCGAGAGCGCGTCGATCTTGGCAGGCCGCAACAGGTCAACGACCAGCCCTGTTTCGTCGTTGAAGCTGCGGGCCTGCCAGTCCTTTGGCAGGGCCAGCGTCAGGGTGAGCGCATCCTTGCCGGCGTCGAGCCCGGACAGCGCGACGTCGGCCGGGAGTGCGTTGCGGATTTCGGCCGCCTCGACGTTCATCGGCTTGTTGAAGACGAGCTTGAGCATGCCGTCCGAGAGGTCGCTGGAGAGCTTCGTCTCGGCGGGGGCCTTGAAGATCAGGCGCTCCAGCGTCGGCAGGCTGGCCGAGCGCATCGTCAGCACCGCAGGCGGAGCGGCCTGCTGGCGGGCGGCTTCGCGGGCCTTCGCTTCGGCGACGCGCAGCCGTTCGGTCAATTCCGCGATGGCTTCCGGCGGCGGGCCGGGCATCACGCCCGCCCAGTTCTGCGGCAGGAGATCGATGAAGGCCTTGTCGCCGGCCTCGATCAGGTTCGCCTTGTACGATTGGGTCAGCGCGAAGCGCATGCCGCGTCCATCGGGGTCGACGCGCGCAACCGAGACGTAATTGGGCAATTCGCGGGCGATGCGTGCGATATCGACGCGGACCGGGCTGCCAAAGGCGACGATCAGCACGCCGTTGGCGACGCGGATGCGGGTCTGGATCGGTTCGTCGAAGGCGAGCGAGACGCGGCCGAAGCCGGCCTGCATGGCCTCGCCGCGCATCGTGGCGCTGGCGGCCCATGCAGGCGCGTTCAGGCCGGCGGCGAGCGCGAGAGCGGCCAGCCCGATACCGAAGGCGAGGGAACGCGACAGAGGCAAACGGAATACTCGACCCAACGCGACTATGGCCTTTGCATCACGCAGACGCGGCGGCCCTCGGGCACGCTAGCGCGTCAACCATAATGCCGTCTTAACGGGGCCATCTTCAAAACCTCAATATTTGCGGGGTTTTTGGCGGAAATGTTTTTCACTCGGTAGCGTTTTTTGCATTCGGCTGTTCTGCAGGCGTTCCGCGCGCGGCCAAACGCTGGTCGATATGGCGGCTGTATTTCATCACCATCTCGACCGACATGCCGACGATTGCCGCGATCTGCTGGTGCGTCCGGCCCCTGATCCGCTCGTCGCAAACCTTGGTCGCGCGCAGGTCGTGCGGGGTGAAGCCGCGTAGCGCCGAGCCGGCTTCCGTCGCGGCATAAGCGTTCCACTCGTCGCGGAAGCTGTGCGGCGAGAACGCCCGGCCATTCTTGCGCGCCACATAGAGCGCTGCCTTGAACACCGGCCAGCCATCGATCGTCGCGGCCTCTTCTGGCCGCAGCGGGCACCAGTGCGGCTTGTCTCGCAGTTTGGTGATCGTCAGCATGATCCCGTCCTCGTCCCGGTTGGCGGGCCGAAGCGGCAGCACATCCGATATCCGCTGTCCGATGGCGCGGGCTAGCACAGCGTAGCGGCGCAGAAATTCTGGGGCATCGTCGGACGTGAGTGCCTGCCACGCCTCCACGGTCAGCGGCTTGGCTTCGTCAGGCTCCTCCTCGAACCCGTCGACTTCGCGGGCAGGATTGTCCTTCCGCTTGCCCGTCTGGACAGCGAGCTTCATCAGCGCGCGGATCTGCGACAGCACGAGATTGCCCATCGCCGGCCTATCGCTGAACTGCGTCCGCATGGCGATGATATGTGCGACGGTCAGGGCGGCGGGATCGTGCGGCCCCCAAGCAGCATCAATCACCGCGAGAGCCCGCTCATAGGCTGAGACGGTGTTGGGCCGGTGCTTCTGCCATTCCGGCTGCAGCTTGTAGTCGTCGATCAGCGCCTTGATCGTATCGCCGGAAGGCTGCTTCGACTCGCCTGTGATCTTGGCGATTGCCGCCCAGAAATCAGGCGTGCCGAACTCCGGGAGCCGCGTGCGCGGTCCAGCATTCTCCTTCCCGCGCCGATCCTGGTGATACCAGTAGACGACGCCGTTACGCCCGATGACGCGAGTGACGCCTTTAGGCAGCGGCATGACGACGGCCCTTCTGGACATTCTTCAAGCCCTCCATGAAAGGGTCATGGTGCTTCGCGTGCGTCTCGCCGGCAAGGTGCTGCTCCAAGGTCGGCCAGTGCCAGCGGATAATCTGACCGCGGTCGATCTGCGGGCCGGGGATGAAGCCGGCGCGCAGCCAAGTGTCGAACGTGTCGACACTGATCATCAGCATCTCCGCCGCAGCCTTGCGATCGACGAAGACGGGCTGGAGCGTCGCGCGCGCCATCGTCATGCCCTCCTCAGCACGTTGCCGGAGGAGACCATGCGGAAGCCGTCTTCGAACTCGAGGCCCACGGAATTCATCGTGCCGCGGGCAAAGACGCGGCAACGCTGGCCCTTCCGGCCGCAGCGATCCCACCGATAGATATAGGGGAATGTGCCAATCCCGCGCCCGGACAAGTCTTCGTGAGCGGGGCCAATAAATTGCTTGCCTGTCACGATTGGGTCAGCCTTCGACAATAGCGTCCTGGGCTCCAATTCGCCCAAACTGGCGCTGTTGGACTTGGGACGCCGGCCCGAGAGATTCCTGCCCCGGCGCGCCTTTCGAGAAAGATCCCCACATTCGAGTTGATGAGGCTGTCCATGGCTTTCGTTTTCGATGAGAGAACCGCACCTGATCTCGCGAACTGGCGTCAGAGCGTCAGATTCTGGATGGTGGATGGATCCAAACGAGCGCCCTGCCAGATAGGCTTTTCCACGCTGCGCGAACTCGGTCCTGAGCGGCTCGAAAACGACAGGCAATGTCTCGCCCAGTTCTACCTTCACTGCGCTGTGATCGCGACGGCCGCCGGGCGTCTGCTCGCAGCAGGCGCTTCTGACGGCAATTCGATCGTGCAGATCATGCTCGCGAACCTTGCCTGAGAGGCGGCAGCGGGCATCCATCACAGTAGCCTCCCTGCTTGGTCCTCGGCCTCCGCACGCTGGCGGAATTCTGCCTCCATCTCTTCGAAGATGCCGATCTGAAACGCGGCTTCGGCTTCGTTCATGGAGCCGGCAGCGACGCGGGTCGCATAGACGCGGCGGCGGAGGCCGAGCTCGCGGGCTAGGGCCTGCTGCTTCTGGCGGGCGGTAAAGCGATCAGCCATGGCTGCGCTCCCCAACAATCCCGTTGCGCTTTGGAACCAGGCCGTTGCCGCGGCATTGAACATTGCGAGCGTTCCGCGTCGGCGATCTGCCAGCAGCGCTTACCACCGCCTCTTTCCTCGCCCTCAAATTCATGGGGCAAAGAGCTATGTCTTTCATTTTCGACGAACGAACCGCGCCCGATTTCGAGCACGGGGGGAAGAGCATCCGGTTCTGCATGGTCAACGGTAACGAGCGGGCGACCTGCCAGATCGGACGCGCGACCCTGAACGAACTAGGTCCCAAGCCGATCGAATCCGACAACGAGTGCCTGGATCGGTTTTTCCAATATCGCGGCCGGATCGCCGCCGCCGCTACGCGCCTGCTCAGGATCGGAGTGCATAGGGGCGGCACGATCATACAGATCTTGCGGGCTAATATGGGGTGAGGGTCAGCCATTCGCCCCTCCATTCGCCTCATAGGCGAGCATGCGGGACTGGTGGCCGGGCTTGTCACCCTTGCGCAGCCACCTGAGGTGACGTCCTTCGTGGCCAATGCGCCAGATGAAGACGGAGAAGTCCTTGGTGTCGGGACAGTCGAAGAACGCAGCGGCGAGATCCGCACGCATGAGAGCCGGCCATGCGCCATGGGGCGGGAACCGAGCTGTCTGAGCCCGCGTCACTTGCGCCTCCATTCGTGCGGCCAGTCTCCGTGCGGCTTCGCTTGCGGGTCGGCGCCGTAGATGCGGCAATCGAGAGCCCGCCAGATCAGCCAGCCGATTCCGATCAGCACGATGAGCGCCGCGGCAATGTGATCGTATTCGCTCATCGTCTCACCCATTGGCCTGAGAGCTTCTGTTTCCAGCCGGAGGCTCTGGAGCCGGGCAGGGGACGGCGCGACGGCGCCTTGAGGCCGCGATAGTTGGCCTCGCGGCGGCGGGCTCGCGCGATGTCCGTGGCGTCGCCCGAGGTCTTCAGGCGATGGCAGGGCTTGCAGAGCGGGCGCAGGTTCTCTTCCGTGTCATCCCCGCTGATCGCCAACGGGATGTGGTGATCGAATTCGACGCCTTTGATGTCGGTCGGGCGGAAGCACATCTGGCAGGTCTTGTTGAACCGCTCCCAAATGCGAGTGCGCTCCTTTGTTCCGATGTGGCGCCGGATCACGCTGCGGCCCTCCCGAGCTCGACCGGGTCGGTCCCGATCATCGCGGCCAAGAGGCTCAGGACAGCATCCTTGCTCTCCTGGAAGCGCTGCTTGCCCATCGCTTTCATCGACTGGCTCTCGGCCGTGTAGACGGTGACGACGCTGTCGCGGACGGTGACGACGGCGTAGGTATCCATCGGCTTGACGAAGGCGGCGAGGCGCTGGGCTTCGGCCTTGCTGGAAGCGACGATGTCCCGGTGCTGGTGATAGCCCGCGCGGATCAGGCACCACTTGCGAAGATGCTCGCTCGTCGGGAACTGCTCGACGAGGTTCTCCGGCAGGTTCTGCCAAGCCTCGTTGACGGAGGCGAAGAAGTGGGCGTGCGACTTCGCCGAACGCTGCTCGATGGCTTCGAGGTTGTAGACTTCGCCATAGACGTATTCGGCGTCACAGCGCTTCGCGAAGCCAGGGAGCGGCACCATCATATCGCCGTTCCAACGGAAGGGGATGACGGCGTTCATCACGCCACCTGCTCGGCGCCGCGCATGGCGCCTTCCATCATCTTCTTGACCTCCAGAGCATCCCCTGGCGATCGCGCCCAGAATTCCCGGAGCGAGTGACGGTTGCGGCTCTCGAAGAGGCCGATTGCCGAGACTTCCTCGCGGTTGCGGTCGATGAAGGCTGCGACGCGATCGGCAACCTGGCCCACCGGAACCGGCTCAAGCTGTCCCTCAGGCTCGAACTGAAACATGATCGATTGCCCCTGGCCGATAGCCGCCAGGCGCTTCTCCGCGGAGCCGGCCTCGGCCGCTTCCCAAGCGGTTATCTCGGCCGCGCGACTGCGGTCGACCTCCTCGGCGGCATAGACGTTGCTGAAGTCATCCGGCCATGCCTTACGGAGCGCCAGAGCCTCCGCGACCTTGGCCAACATGAGCCGGGGCATCTTCCCCCAGTTGCCAGTGGTATCTAGCTTGGCGCGAACGTCTCCGATCGGCACCTTCTTCTTCTTCGGCTTGCCGCTGTCCGGCCAAGTCTCGCCCGTGTCGACCCACTCGTAGTCGTCGGCACTCCGCTTGATCGGCGCATACTCGTCCCAGTAGGCGGAGGCCGTGACCTTGTGCCACGCGCCATGCGAGTGCTTCCAGACGCGTACCGTCGCCTTCACCAACCCGATCGGATTGGTGTCGGGGTTGATCGCGGCGGGATCGATTTCGTAAGTCGGCTCGTCCTCATCCGGGCGGTAGGCGCCGGTGCGGTCTGCGATCGCGCGGAAGCCGTCGATCGCGACGATGATCGACATGCGTCGCTTCTCGGCGTCAGTCTTGGAGAACACGAACGCATAGATCTGCCGGCGCAGCGGGTCGAGCCGGAGATGCCGGGCGGTATGGACGAACAGATCGAATTCGTCCTGGTTGGTATCCGCGGCTACTGTCTTGCGGATCAGTGCGAGCTGCGCGTTGCTGAAATCGGCCGGGCGCAGGGAAACGACAGCGTTCATCGTCACGACCTCCGAATGCTGATGGTGTTGCCGCCATTGGACAGCGTGGCGCCCTTGACTTCGCGGCCCTCACGGAGCGCAGCGGACAGGGCGGTCTGGTCGAGCTTCGGCGGCTGGGGCTTGAAGAACTCGGCCGGGATGTCGGCCTCCTCGGTCACGATGGCCTTCGCCTTCACCGCCGAGAGCGTGACCGTTCCGACATCAAGCTCCATCGTCTTGCGCCCGGCGATCTCCAGCGCCGTGCAGATCAGCGAGCGCTTGAGCTTGGCGCGGTTGGCGAGGCGCTGCTTGCGCGCGGCGAGCTCCGCCTCATAGCCCTCGATGCCCTTCGCGAGCGCCTCGTCCTCTCCGATCTCGCCGAGAAGCTTCGAGACGATCCACTCGAAGTCCATCTCGCCTTCGAGCGTGTCGCGGATGAAATCCTCGTCGCCTTGGGCGAGGTCGGCGATCTGCTCGCGGAGCACCTTGGCGGCGTCCAGCTCACGCTGAACCTTGGCGATATCGCTGTGCGCGTTCATGCCGATTTCCTTTCGGGGACAGTGCGGCCTTGCTCGCGAGCGAGGTTGGCGATGACGTGGTCGTGCAACTGGCGGCGAAGAGGCTCGACCTTGCGGTGACACCGCGAATGCTCGGCGATCTTCTCCCGCAGGCTCACGATCTCCGGGCTGGTGACGCGGAGACGGCGATCGATGCGGGCGGCTTCCTTCGCTTTGCGTCGCTTGGCGAGCATCGACCGGAAGGAGGCGAGCGCCTGACGGGCGAGACGGCGGATCATGCCAAGGTGCTCCACCCGACCAGCCAGCACCCGCCGATGACGAGCAGTAGCGCGGCGGCGAGGTTGCCAAGGCCATCGACGATGCGGGCGACAGGAAAAGGCATTCCAGAATGAAGCTACGGCTCTTGAGGCGCGTCTTGCGCGTGTTGAGGCGGCGTTGCTCGCGCTCGACCCGGATTTCCATAGCGGGTCGGTTGATGCGCTTCGGCGCGCTCAACGTCCGGCTCGGCAAGTTGCTGGCGAGGTGAGGCGATGAGTGACGATCAGGTCAAATCCATCATCGAACGCGTCCAGCGTCTCCAGGAGGAGAAGCGCACGATCGAGGACGACATCAAGGAGGTCTACGCCGAGGCCCGCTCGAACGGCTACGACGTGAAGGTGCTGCGCGCCGTCGTGAAGCACCTCGGCAAGGATCAGGAGGAGGTCGCCGAGTTCGATGCGATCTTCGATCTGTATCTGCAATCCTATCTGAATGCCGATAAGCCCTCACGTGCGCACGTGGCGCGCGACGCGGGTGCGCATACACGTGCGACCCATCCGAATGCACAGCAGAGGCCCTCTAACCGCGATCTAAGCGCGGTCGACGAGCCATCCTCGGAGGCAGGTCCGCAAGCCGAAGCCTCCCTTGCCGGCACAGGTAGCGAGACGCTTGCGGGTCGAGAGGGCCACACCGAGGAGCATCCGGGCTCTATGCCGGAGATGGGCGTGCGAACCGCCCAGCCAAATTCCGAGCAGCCATCCGGGGCAGGTACCGGAAGTGCCGTGAGAGCCGGCGCGCCAGAGCCCGGATGGAAACTCCCACCTGCGAAGCCGCTGCGGCCGCACTGCCAGCGACCGGATTCCTGCGGCAGCTACGGCTCCAAGCACTGCGGTGAGTGTGAGCGGGCGGCGAAGGACCAGGGCGACGGAGACGAAGCCGGCGTTCCGGCCTTCATCCGCAAACCCCACGATCACCATTCCTTCGGAGATCAGGCATGAGCGCGGTTTTCGACTGGTCGACCGTAAGTGACCACAGCCTTGCCCAGCTCGCCCGCGAATTCAGCGCGTCGCAGATCGCCGAACAGCTCGGGTGCTCTCGGAATGCCGTGATCGGCCGCTGTGCTCGCCGCGGCATTCGCCTGAGCCGTTATCTCGCGCCGCGCGTCGAGCCGATCGTCCGCGCTGCCACGAGACGCGCGACAGACCGTCAGAGATACCATGCCAAGCGCGCGAAGGTGTTCGGCTTGCCGCCCGCTGCGGAGCTGATGGGCGTTCCGGTCGCGCCTGCTCCGGTCCTGGAACCCATCGCCAAACCGGAAACCGCTGGCGTCAGCATCATGGGTCTCCGCGACGGCCTATGCCGCTGGCCTCTCTGGGAAACCGACGCCCCGTCGGCGGAAAAGCGCTACTGCGGCTCCAAAACTGAAGAGGGCCGGGTCTACTGCGCCCACTGCGCGACGATCGCATATTCCCCGCGGCGGACCGAAAGCCTCGACAAGAAGCTCGGCATCTTCAGACTCCCGAGGGCGGCATGAACGAGGCCGCCACAAACTTCAGCCTCCGTCCGCTTCGGCTTCAAACGGCCCGCCCGCTGATGCTGATCGGGACTGGCCTCCCGGCTCGGCACGATGAGTTAGACGGTATCGGCGCGGCCGCCGCTCTTAGCCTGTTCCGCTCTGGCCTCGACAACGTCGATATAGCCTGGCGCCTCGAATGCACTCCCGCCGCAGCGGCCAACGCCATCGCTCGCGCTCGCGATGAAGAGCGCCAATCACAATGACCGTCACGCTGCAGATAGGAGACCACATGAACGACGACGTTCAGATGCTGAAGCTCCGCGTCAGCAAGTTCCCCCCCCGAATTTTGAAGGACCCGGAGGCGGCAGAACTCGCCCTCAAGAACACTGGCTGGAACTGCGATCTTCTTCAGACGCACCTACAAGATGCGATCGCATTCGCCGTTCAGACGCGCCGCGATTGGCTCGCCGCGCGCCGTGCGCGACGGAAGGCGGAACGCGAAGCAGACAAGGCTTGGCGCGTGCAGCATTTAGCAAGAGCATCTGAGGCCGCCTGATGACCGCCAAGCGGAAGCCAGAGCCGAAGCCGATGCAGCGCGACCCGATCATCGGCCGCCGCGTGCGCGTTCTCCGCGGCCCCTGCGCCGGCAAGACAGGAAAGGCCGTCAACTCCTTCCGCCAGCGCATAGCCACGCCTGACAGGGTGATGATCCAGATCGATGGCGGCTTGCCCGGCTGGCTGATTTCGGCCGTGCCTGAGGATATTGAGGTGCTGCCATGAGCAGCGCTTCATTACTGCTCGAAGTTATCTGCGGAAAGCGCAGCGATCATCTGTTCCTTTTGTTCGATCTCCAGCGTCGCCTGCCGCGTCAACTGAGAGCCTCGCTCGATCTCCGACGGGATCTGTTTCCAAAAATCATTCAGCCACGCCCTTGCAACAGCATTTGCGGATGGGCCCGCAGGAAGGTTGTTCAAGTGCATTTGCGCCAAGCTACGAGCTTCCGCCAGCTTTTGAGCCCAGATCGCGTAGTCATTGCTGGCTTTCGATTGTTGAAGCATCGCCAGTCCGATCGAGCTAGGAGGCGTCGAGCGGACGAAGGCGCGCACTGGGGCAAAATTCGTGTCTGTTGGCAGGTTTTTCATCTCCTCACTGAAGCTGCGGATCCGCTCTTTAAAAGCTGCAAGCGTTTCAATCTCTTGTCGGAGGCGTTGCATCTGAAAATTGCGCTGTTGGCGAGCCTGGTCGCGTGCTGCCCGACCATCTCTCGTGATCTGAATCTGGATGGAGTGCCAAGCTATCCAGGCGGCTGCAAGAGCGACGCTGGCGCCGATAAGCCCGGCCCATGCGGTCTGATAGCGGTTGATCCAGAACTCGGTGCAGGACGGCCCGCTCACAGCCATTATGCCTTTCCATGCCGTCTGCTCACAGGCATCGGCCATCCATGGCAGAATGTGAACGCCGGCCACGAAAATCAACGCGATCACGTAGGTGACCAGCTCGGTTCTGCTCGGAGTTTGCATCGGCTGACGCTGCTGCCGCGCACGCTCTCGCGCAAGTTGCGGGCGTCAGAGTTCCACAGCTTTACGAGGGCAGCATGAGCCTCGGGTCAGACACAAATGACCTGTTCCTGAAGGCTGCCCTGCTATTCGACCCAAGGGTGCAGATTCTTGAGCCGATCGAACTGCAGGCGCTCCTCCGGATCGTTTCGGCCTATGCTGCGACGCTAGTTTGGACCTACACCCCGCCGTCCTCCGAGGGATTACCCGACGATGACCGACGCCTAGCGCGGACGGCAGGGCTAAGTCTCGCGGAATGGCTGAGCGTGCGGGCGACAGTCGCACGGTTCTTTTCGATCACCGATGCGCGTTGGCGATTGCGCGAAGATTGGCTGCAGGTAACGCCTCAGCTTGGTACCAAACGGCCAGCGATTAGCGCGGCCAAAAGAGCATCTGTCCTCGCCACGTCGAACTATCGCTGCGGCTATTGCGGCACCGCGGACGGTCCGTTCGATCTCGACCACGTCATTCCGGTTTCTCAGGGTGGATCGAATGACGAAGAGAACCTGATAGCGGCCTGCTGGCGCTGCAACCGTTCCAAGGGCGGACGTACGCCCGAGGAGTGGTTGTCATGACACGCTGGTATCGTGCCTATGCCGGGACGGTGAAGGACGACAAGCTAGCCGAGGCGGCGATCGTTGCCGGGTGCTCACGCTCGGTCGCCATCGCCGTATGGCACGCGCTGCTTGAGAGCGCCGCGGAGACTGCTGACGGCGGGCGCTTCGAAACGACCCCGCGCCGCGTAGCAGCTATCCTAGGTGAGCCCGCAGCCAGCATCGAGGCGGCGTTTGCCGCCATGGCTGAGATTGGAATGATCGAGGCGGACGCGATCGCGGCCTGGAAGCGGCGCCAGTACGAGAGCGACAACAGCACGGAACGTTCTCGGAAGCACCGTGAGGCGAAGCGCAACGTCTCATCTGCTCACGGCAACGGCCATGCAACGTTGCAGGGACGTTTCGCAACGCCCCCAGATACAGAGACAGAGACAGATAGGTTCTTACCTGAATCCAAGAGCTCTACGACCAACGTTCGGTCGGTCGGCAAGCCGACGCGACCAGCCGCGGAGGAGAAATTCGAGGAATTCTGGAAGGCCTATCCCCATCGCGGCGAGGCGTCCGATCCGAAGAAACCTGCTCGGGAGAAGTTCGATCGCGCCGTGAAGCGCGGGGTCGACCCGGATGTCATCATCGGTGGTGCCAAGCGCTTCGGCGAAATCGAGCGAAGGGCAAACCGCGCCGGTACCGAGAAATGCGCCCAGGCCGTCACCTGGCTCAACCAAGAGCGCTGGCAGGACTACCAGCTGCCCCCGGACGATCAGCCGCCGGCATCCGTCTTCGTCGCCAGAGGCAGCGAGGAATGGGCCGCATGGTCTCGCCATCGCGGCAAGGAGCCAATCTCGAAATTCTATCCCGAGCACCGAACCGAGGGTTGGTACTTCCCCTCCCGCCTGCCTCCATCGATCGAGAGAGCCGCATGAGCAAGAGAAACCGCCGGCAGGACAAGGCCAAGAAGGCGACCGTGAAGGCTGCGGCCAAGCCGCCAGGCCCGAAGGAGCGGCGCGAGGTCATCACCCTCAATCCGGCGCCGACTGACTTGGACCTGTCTCCCGAGAGGAAGTGGTTCCTCGTCTACACGGGGCCGCGGTGCGAGGCGCGCGCTGCCGCAGGGCTAGAGGAGGCGGGATGCCAGACATTTTGGCCAAGTAGCCATAAAGTGGTGACGATCGGCGCGCGCGCGACGTTTGACGGGGATGTCGCGACCTTCGTGCGGTACCTCTTCGCTTCCGGCCCGCTGCTAACTGGTGAGGGCGAACCTCAACGCTTCATCGTGAAAGGGAAGCCGATCAGCAGCGTGTTCGACATCGACGGGGTTCAGGAGATCGCGAGCAACAGCCGAGGCTGGCTCCGCGTACCAAACGCTGTTCTCAAGGCGATTGCTGAGTATCAGAACAACATCGCACCCGAGAAGCCTAGGGCACCGGAAGCCAATTTCAAACCAGGCGACGAGGCCACCATTATCGACGGACCGTTCATGGCATTTCAGGCCACGATCGTCGAGGCTATCGGTCTTCACAGCGCAAAGGTGCTGATACGGTCGTTTGGCAATGAGATCCCGGCGACAATGAGCGTGGCGTCACTACAGGCGGCGTGACACGATCGCGTCAATCGCGTTCGCCCAAGAAACTCGCGAGGCCTTGTGGTTGGCGCCCGGAGGAGCGAGCGCCCGCGCGCCGATGACCAGCCGATCCGAGACTATGGAGACCTGCGCAGCCCTGTGCTGCGCCTTCCCGCCGAATAGAACTACCGTGGCAGAAGGCATGAGCTCAAGTTGACGCCGAAGATACAGCGGCGCGCACAACCTATCATTGAACGCGCCAATCTCCCGGTCGATGCTACAGAGCCTGCCTTCAGTGATCCAAACCCTTCGCAACTGCTCGTCGAATTCGCCGGGCCAGAGTTGGTCCATGACCCAGCGCATATTGCGATGGAACTGGTCTATGCCGTTTCGGTAACAGTTGTAGGTGTGCCCAACTGCTTCCTGCAGCAGTTGGCCGGCCGATGCGCCATCAGGATACGTCTCGCTCGGACCCGGGTGCCCCGGCTCCGCAACAACGAATATCGCTTCGACATCGCAGAGATCCCCGCTCGCACCCAAAAAGCCACGCGGGATGTGCCCAACTGATGGACGAAACTTCGCTTGCTTGCATGAGCCAAAATGCGGACAGCAATATGCCTCGCGCAGAACTTCGATTAGCGCATCATTCGGCAGTCGCATCTTCGCCCCCCCGGTGAACGTGAATTGCTACAGCCTATTTCGCAAGGAGCCGCGCAGCGTCAGTTGACAGCGTGTCGCAAATCAGCGAGAACAACTTTCATGGTTTGTTCGGTGTGTGTGCTCGCTTCGGCTGATGCTCCCCGAACCCCGCGCCGTCTTCCAGCGGCTCAAGCGAAGCTTTGCCCGGCGACTGCGGATGTATCAGCGCCAAGGGTAACAGGAGCCCGGCCTTAGCAGGTCGGGCTTTCTCGTATCAGCGACGACGGTAGATGAGGATGTTCCCGGTTTCCCGGCAGTAGCGCCTTATGCGGCATGGCTTGCCAACATCGGTGATGCGAACATCCACGGGCGTTCCGATCAGGCCGGACAGATGCTTTCCCCATTCGGGGGCGTTGAACATCCAGATTGTCGCCCGCGTGTAACGAAGGTCTTCGTTCACCGAGACCGCTAGGTCGATGTCACTATCAGGGCGGTTCGTCCCCTTGGCTCGGCTGCCGAACAGGCGGATCGCTCTCACGCGGTCCTGGGTCTTCGCCCAAGCGCGAATGGCTTCGATGTGTGCACGGTCCAGCGGAATTACCAACCCAATAACCTCTCACCCTTTGTCGCGA
The DNA here is from genome assembly GCF_056397745.1 of Allobosea sp. 05L423. Lineage (NCBI taxonomy): Bacteria > Pseudomonadati > Pseudomonadota > Alphaproteobacteria > Hyphomicrobiales > Alloboseaceae > Allobosea > Allobosea sp. 05L423. The sequence goes on from NZ_JBFTOA010000001.1 coordinate 571,718, forward strand.
GTAGAGTAGGTGCCTGTCCTCTCCAATCCAAAACATGAGCGGTTCGCTCAGGAATTGGCCAAGGGTCTAAGCGCCTCTGCCGCATACGTCGCAGCAGGGTATGCGAAGAGCGACAGCAATGCATCGCGACTGAGCGGAAATGAGAAGGTCCGTTCACGCGTCGATGAGCTGTTGGGCGAATGCGCTGAGAAGGCCGGTGTCACGATCGAGCGCATCGTCGCTGAGCTCGCCAAGGTCGGCTTCGCCAACATGGGCGATTATCTGCATGCCACGAGCGGCGGCGACCCGTTCTTCGTGTATGCCGACCTGACCGACGATCAGAAGGCCGCGCTCGCAGAGGTGACGGTCGAGGACTTCAAGGAAGGGCGCGGCGACGATGCCCGTGACGTTCGACGCATCAAGTTCAAGCTGCACGACAAGCTGGGAGCGCTTGAAAAGCTCGGCAAGCATCTCGGCATGTTTAAGGACAAGGTCGAGCTGACCGGTAAGGATGGAAAGGATTTGCCGGTCACGCCGGTGACGATCTTCCAGCTACCCGACAATGGCCGAGGCTGAGCGCGGGCAGGGCGCCCCGAAGGTCATCAGGCCGCAGCCGGGACCGCAGACGCAGTTTCTCGCGAGCCCCGCGGACATCGCGATCTACGGTGGTGAGGCGGGTGGTGGTAAGACCTGGGCGCTCCTGATGGAGCCGCTGCGCCACATCGCCAACCCCGACTTCGGCGCGGTGTTCTTTCGCCGCTCGCTGGTCCAGGTCCGAAACGAGGGCGGCCTCTGGGACGAGAGCGAGAAGCTCTATCCCGATCTTAGGGCAAACCCGCGCAGCGCGCCGGACTTGCAGTGGAAGTTCCCGAGCGGATGCACGGTGAGCTTCGGCCACCTCGAGCACGACAAGACGGTCCTGAATTGGCAGGGCTCGCAGATCCCCCTGATCTGTTTCGATGAGCTGACGCATTTCAGCGCGAAGCAGTTCTGGTACATGGTCAGCCGCAACCGCTCGATGAGCGGTGTTCGGCCCTACATCAGAGCGACCTGCAACCCCGACGCTGATAGTTGGGTCGCCGAGTTCATATCGTGGTGGATCGACCAGAACACCGGCTTTGCCATTCCGGGGCGTGCCGGCGTTCTGCGCTGGTTCGTCCGCATTGGCGACAAGATCCTCTGGGCCGATCGGCCTGAGGATTTAGCCGAGCACACCGCGCCCGACGAGAACGGCGAAGAAAAGCCAATCCCGCCGAAGTCGGTCACCTTCATCCCGGCCAAGCTGAGCGACAATCGCGCGCTCATGGCTGCCGACCCCGGCTATGTCGCCAACCTCATGGCGCTGCCGACGGTCGAGCGCGAGCGCCTCCTCGGCGGAAACTGGAAGATCAGGCCTGCATCCGGGCTGCTGTTTAAACGGGGATGGTGCGAGGTCGTCGATGCTGTTCCGGCGAATGTGGTTCGCTGGGTGAGAGGCTGGGATCTGGGGGCGACGCCAAAGACGGAAGGCAACGATCCGGACGCCACCGCCGGCACAAGGATCGGCCGTCTCGATGATGGCAGGTACATTGTCGCGCACCACGTCGCTGATCACCTATCGCCGTCTGGCGTTGAAGCGCTAATCAAAAAGACCGCTTCGGCAGATAGCCGTGTCACCCACATTTCCCTGCCTCAGGACCCAGGCCAGGCCGGCAAATCGCAGGTGCAAAACCTGACGAAGCTGCTCAGCGGCTTCGTTGTTCGAGCCACGCCCGAATCCGGCGACAAGGTCACCAGGTTCAGCCCATTCTCTGCCCAGGCTGAAGCCGGAAATGTCTTGGTCCTGCGGGGGCTATGGAACGAGCAGTGGTTTTCCTCGTTGGAGGCGTTTCCAGAGGCGGCCCACGACGATGACGCGGACAGCACCAGCAGGGCATTCAACGCTCTCCTCGATTCAACGTTCGATCCAATGATCTGGGCAAAGGCCTTCGGCAATGGTTGAGAAGATGCGGGTCCGGGTCCCCGCCGGACGATCCGCATCGCCGACGAAGGATTCGTTCCAGAACGTAGCCGCAAGGCTCGGCATCGGTTCCGGCGTCGACAATCTCGCTTCGGGCGCGACCTACACTCTGAACCCGATCACCCGCCAGCGCGCGCAGTTGGAGTGGATGTATCGCGGGTCGTGGATCATCGGCCAAGCAGTTGATTGCGTCGCAGAGGACATGACGCGGGCCGGTATCGACATCTCGTCTGATATCGCACCTGACCAAATCGACCTGCTCCAGAAGGAGGTGGATCGTCTCGGCATCTGGCCGGTGCTGACCGAGGTCATCAAGTGGAGCCGGCTGTACGGTGGCGCAATCGGTGTGCTTCTGGTCGACGGCCAGGATGTCGAAACGCCGCTTCGTCCAGAGGCGGTCTCGAAGGGACAGTTCCGCGGCGTATTGTGCCTTGACCGTTGGGTTGTCGTCCCCGCGATCGACGAAACGGTCCAGGAGCTCGGGCCGCATCTCGGCAAGCCGGCTTTCTACGATGTGATGGTCAGCGCCCCAGCCTTCGGTGGGAAGCGCATCCACTACAGCCGGGTGATCCGCATGGAGGGCATTGACCTCCCGTATTGGCAAAAGGTCGCCGAGTACGGTTGGGGCCTCTCTGTCGTCGAGCGCATCTATGACCGTCTAGTCGCGTTCGACTCCACGACGCAGGGCACCGCTCAGCTCGTCTACAAGGCGCACCTGCGCACCGTGAAGGTGAAGAACCTTCGCGATATTCTCGCTGCCGGCGGCCCGGCCGAAGAAGCCCTGATCAAGATGTTCGACATGATCAGGAAGTTCCAGTCCTCCGAAGGGTTGTCTCTGGTTGACGCCGAAGACGAGTTCACCACGCACAGCTACACCTTCTCGGGGCTGTCGGATGTGCTGCTGCAGTTCGCGCAGCAGATTTCCGGGTCGTTACAGATCCCTCTGGTCCGCCTGTTCGGGCAAAGCCCGGCGGGACTCAATGCCACCGGCGAAAGCGATATCCGGTTCTATTACGACCTGATCAAGCAACAGCAGGAGGCGCGGCTTCGCTGGGCCTTCGAGATGATCCTCGGCCTGATCTACCGCTCCAAGATCGGGGGCGATCCGCCAGAAGACCTAAACTTCGAGTTCAATAGCCTCTGGCAGACGTCCGATCTGGAAAAGGCGCAGATCGCGGTCGGCATCACGAATGCCGTCACCCAGGCCTACGATTCCGGGCTCGTTTCGAAGCCGTCGGCGATGAAGGAACTGCGGCAGTCTGCGGATGTGACGGGCGTCTGGTCAAACATCTCAGACGACGACATCGCCGAAGCCGAAGAGGAGCCCCCGGCTCCGGAGGATGCCGATGTGCCGCCACTGTCAGGAAATGGCGCTTCCCGCGCTGACGATGGACAGGAAGCCGACGGGCGCGAAGGCGAACTGGCAGCGGGCCCGCAAGGTCGAAGCCAGCTACGCCAGACAGCTTAGGCGGGTCGCGAAGCATATTGGGGACATTGTCTCAGGCTTTGCCTTCGATCCGGTCGGGCAGGCGACCGCCATCGAGAAGGCCCTGGCCGCCTACGCTCGCCTGATCGAGCCATGGGCGGCGGCCGTCGGCCAGCGTATGGTCACGGAAGTCGCTGCGCGGGAACGCGCCGCGTGGATGGAAGCGGCCCGCGAGATGGGCGCAGCCATGCGAAAGCAGATCGCGAATGCCCCCACAGGACTCGTGATGCGGCAATCGCTCGCAGAACAGGTCAAGCTCATCACCAGCCTCCCGACCGATGCGGCGGAGCGGGTTCATAAGCTCTCGCAGGAAGCCGTCATCCAGGGCGGTCGCGCGAACGAGATCGCGGCCGAGATCATGCGGTCCGGCGATGTGTCGAGATCACGCGCCGATACGATCGCTCGGACAGAGGTTTCGAGGACACAAGTCGAACTCGCCAAGGCGAATGCCACGAGCGTCGGCTCGACGCACTTCATCTGGCGCACGGTTGGTGACAACCGGGTCCGCGAAACGCATAGGGGGCTGAACGGCCAATCGTTCCGATGGGATGAGCCGCCGGAATGCGACCCCGGCCACCGAGCATTGCCCGGAGGCATTTGGAACTGCCGCTGTTGGGCGGAACCGGTGATCCCTGATGACTAGGAGCCGGCGTCGAGGGCATCGCGGGCAATCTCCGCAGGATCCTCGGTGCCAGTAGCGATTGCTTCGAGAGCCTTCGCGAACCGCCGAATAGTCGAAGCGCCGGCCCACTCGACCGTGTCTTCGATCGTCATCGGAGCGAGACCGATAGCCCTCTCCAAAGGCTCGCGGCCTTCGGCGAGCTCATCGCGCGTGATTTCGGCCTGCTCAAGCAGGTCTTCCACCACCTCTTCCCAATGGATCGGGGCGGCTTCCGCCTCGTGCTGAGGATCATTCGCCATGGCTTATTTGTACAAGGGTTGGATCGGTTTCGCCAAGGCGTACATCGGTCGCTTTCTCTATCAGAGCTGCGAGGACGGCATCACGGCGGCTGCCGGAGGTGGGCAAGCCGGCGCCTATCAGCTCACAGCCACAATTAGCCGAGTGGCAACGGTGGCGACGGCCGCGGACAGCGTCAAGCTCCCGCCCAGCGAGGCCGCCATGGTGATCCATGTCGTTAACGGCCACGCATCCAACTCACTGCAGGTCTTTGGCGCCGGTACCGACACCATCAATGATGTCGCCACTGCGACCGGCGTCGCTCAGGCTGCGGGCAAGTCTGCCACCTACGTCTGCCCGGTCGTCGGGAAGTGGTACCGTGTCTTCAGCGCCTAATGCCGGCGAGACTATCGACCGGGCTGCTGATGTCCTGGTCGATGAGCAGATTGGACGCACGCGGTATCTGACGCCGGAAGGGTATCTGTTCTGCGAGGGCGCTCGCGTCGCTCGCATCGGGCCGATGCTCTACCGGCAAGACGAAGTGCCGGACATCGAGCCGTCCGGCCCCGGCATGATCACCATTACCCGCGATGCGGATGTGCTGTTCGCCCCGGAGACAATCTCTTCGTTCGTCGGGAAGCCGGTAACGAACAACCATCCGCCAGATTTCGTCAAGCCTGAGACGTTCCGCACCTATTGCGTTGGCGTCACTCTCAATCCGCGGCGAGGCGATGGGATAGAGTCGGATTATCTGCTGGCCGACCTCCTGATCACTGACGAAGACGCCATTGCAGAAGTTCTCGCCAGCAAGCGCGAGCTTTCGCCCGGCTACAGCGCTCCGCGAGAGCAAGTCAGGCCCGGCCTCGGCCGACAGACGCAGATCATCGGCAATCACGTTGCCTTGGTGGAACGGGGGCGCGGCGGTCCGGCCTGCGCCATTCAGGATGGTTTGCCGGACGATCCCCCATCGAAAACAAAGGAGGCCGGAATGGCCAAGAAGCGCTCGGTCTGGGACCGACTGACGACGGCCTTCAAGGCCAATGACGAAGCCGCCTTCAACGAAGAGCTGGAGGCCGCGAAGGACGAGCTGGAGGGTGAAGAGCCCCAAAAGATCGTCATCGAAGTCAAGCAGCCGGAGACCGGAGAGCCGGAGAAGCCCGTGGCACAGGACGAGAATGATCCGCTCGCGAAGATCACCGCAGCGCTCGACGACATCGGCACTCGTCTCGCCAAGCTCGAGGCCGGCCGCGAAGGGACTTCGGACGAGGATCCCGAGAAGGAGAAGAAGGAGGAGGCAACCTCCGACGATGACGGCGGGACCGAGCCCGTCACGATGGACGCCTTCGCCGACGCGCGCGCCCGTGCCGAGATCCTGAACCCCGGCATCAAACTCCCGACCTTCGATGCGAAGGCGGAGCCGAAGGCGGCCCATGCTGCGCTGCGCGACCTCCAGGTCCGCGCGCTGACCGGCGCGGCGGCAGACCAGAGCCGGAAGGCTCATGTCGAGACCGTCCTCGCCGGGCGTAAGGCCGATTTCGGCAAGATGACCGCCGACAGCGTGGCGGCGATCTTCACCGCAGCCTCTGAGCTGGCCAAGGCGGCCAATCGCCCGGCCGGCCGAACCGCCACCTTCCCGCAGGGCCCCATGACCCCGGCACGCTACGCCGAGCTGCTCAAGGCCCGCCGGTCCAACGCCTGATCAACCCGACCCGCAACAGGAGCACATCCGATGGTCGCTTATGTCACCCGTGTGCCGGCGGGCTTCGCCGGTTCGGTTTCTCGCTCGGACAGCCTGACGATCGAGCAGGAGCTGATCGATTCCAACACGCCGCCGACGGCCTATGGCCAGGCGGTCAAGATCGTCTCGGGCAAGCTGCAGCCCTTGGGCTCCGGCGATGCCGGAACGGTCTGCTCCGGCTGGCTTGTCCGCCCCTATCCGGCCCAGTCGTCGAGCAATGGCCTGGGCGTTGCGACGCCCCCGGCGATCGGAATCGCCGATCGCCTTCGCCGCGGCTTCATCACCGTCCCGCTCAAGCTCGGCACCGCCGCGAAGGATGGGCAGGTCTTTGTTGTCACCACTGCCGGTGGCACGGTCGCGGTGGGAGATGTCGTGACTTCGGCTTCGCCGGCCGGAGGCGGTACCGGCGTCGCAATCACCAACGCGTTCTTCACCGGCCCCGCCGACGCCAACGGCATCGTTGAGATCGCCTACAAGATCTAACGCCTCAGCCTATCTCTTCGCCCTTGGGCAAGGCGTTCCCGTCCTCATGGAGCAATCCGAAATGTCTTTCATCTCGCATCGCGTTGCGGGGCCGGTGACGCCTGTCTCGGCCCCGACATCGGTGGCCTATGCCATGGAGACTTTTACTCAGCCTGCCCGACGATCCGTTACGTTGAAAACGGATATTATCTCGTTTCCTACATGTGGAACAATGGTGGGTCATTCGAGAGCGTTATGGGGCGCACGAATGACTTCTGTGCCATTGAAGACTTCCACGGACGACCCGGCCTTGATGCCTATCACAACCTGATGTCGCCAGATGCGGGTGAGGGCACAAACAACTCCGATGTCGATTTCATCGAATGGAATGGGAAGGTCTATTTCACCTATCTCACGGGTGACCAATCGACTTGGTGCTTCGCGAACGATGCATGGTTCGACGGGACGCTCATCGACCTGCACCGGATGTATTGGCCTGCGCCTTTGCCTTAGGCCCACGGCATGATACGGCCAGCGGATGGGAGTGCTGCGCTTTCTTTTAGCTATGTCGGTGGTCTTCAGGCACACGGCCTGGGGAGCCAGCGGCCCGATGATCAGCGCGTCTTTAGCGGTGCAGGTGTTCTTCATCCTGTCCGGTTTCTATATGTCGCTGGTTCTGACAGGGAAGTATCGCCTACCGTCAGGAAAAGCCGACCTCGGAGCCTTTTGGAGTGCGCGGCTGTTTCGCCTAATGCCAGGCTATTGGGTGGCGCTTGGAGTCACCCTACTGGTCATGGGCGGTTCGGTGTTCGCTGTTGCCCAAGGCTTGCCCACTTGGGTGCAGGTTTGGGCGTTCCTGTCCAACATATTCATTGTTGGTCTGGATGGTCTTCTCTTTATTCAGAACGTCGGCGGCGTGATTTCAGCGCGTGAGGCATTCGCGGCAGCCGACTATCAGCCGCATCATCTCATGGTGATTCCTGTTGCGTGGACGCTAAGCTTGGAGATCGCCTTCTACGCTATGGCTCCGTGGCTGGTCCGGTGGCGAACGACTTGGTTGCTGGCGGCGTGCGGGGGAGCGGTCTTGGCTCGTGTCTTTGCCGCGCAGATGGGGTTGTGGAATGACCCATGGGCCTATCGCTTCTTGCCGTTTGAGATGGTCTTCTTCCTGCTAGGCATACTCATTCATCGGCTTTATGCGAGCCGAGTATTTCTTCCGAAATGGGCTTCGCTCGGTCTGTTCTCCTTATTGTTCCTTTTCCCTATCCTGCCGTCGCTGTCGATCTTCGGGGTGGATTGGCGGACGCTGGCTCTATTCGGATTGACCGCTGCAACGGTTCCGACACTGTTCAACTTGACGAAGGATTCGTCAGCGGACAGGGCGATCGGGGAGCTTTCCTACCCGATCTATCTGATCCATTACGCCGTGATTTTGGTAATGCCGGCTTGGCATCCTTTTGTGGTTGCGGGGTGCGCTATATTGGCCGGCATCGCGTTGCGTGTCGGCATTGAAATGCCAATCGAAAAACTGAAGTCGGTCCGGCTGGCCAGAACTTAGAGCGACCAGCGCTCGACCCGCCTTGGCTCGCGTTATTCTATTGCATCGACGCGGCGGCGTTCATCCTGTTTCGACTAGGCCGCGAATTGCTTTTGCCCAAACAGCATATCCTGCTGCATTCAAATGGATACCGTCATAGGTGAGGTTCTCCGCCAGAGCGCCGTCCTTGCCCCTCAACAGCACCCCTATGTCGAGCCATTCGGCACCGCTGATTTTAGCCTCATGCTGGGCCTGCTCGTTATACGAACGGATCCGGTCATTTGAAAGAAGGCCATCGCCGGGAAGAGCTTGAAACGGCGGCCCGCGCCGCGTTGGGATCGCGCTCTGCACGAATACCTTAGTTTGAGGCAGGTCGGATTTCAGCCTCGACAGGATAGCGCCTAGACGACGTGCCGCCACGCTCGGTTCGGCCCCGAAGAAGATGTCGTTCGTCCCGATCATGAGAAAGATCGCGCGAGGCTTGCGAGCGGTGACCTCGTCGAGCCGGGCGTTCACGCCGACAGTCGTATCGCCGCTGATGCCGCGGTTCAGGATCGCGGTTCCGGGGAAATACTCGTTCCACGCGCCCAGGTCAGTAATGCTGTCGCCAAGCATGACTATCGCATTGTCGACCTGAGGTCGGCCGTGGAAGTTCTCGACCTTGCTCTTATATGTCCCGTCTTGAAGCACCGAAGCGGATTGGTCGGGAGAAGGCTGGGGAGCAGACGACTCTTGAGTGGCCGGGACTGCTCGGGCCGGCTCGGTGGATGGCCACAGGGCAGCGGCGGCGGCCGCCGCCGTTACAGCGCCACCCAACCGGGCGAAGTTGGGGCGGTTGGTTTCGAGAAGAAATAGTTTGCGGATCGGAATGGTCGGGAACTCGATGTAGCGGTAGGTGACAGCCGAGAGGAACAGCAACGCCAGCCAGAACGATAGCTGCATGCGCAAATCGAACGGCGTTCCTTGGATTTGCGGGGACAGCAGCAGGGCATGCCAACAGTAGATTGAAAAGCACATCGCCCCGAGTATCCGCAGCGGCCAGACGCTCAAGATCTCTGCAAAGCGGCCGCGGATGTTCAGCGCCGATACGATCAGTATCGCGATGCCAATTTGTTGGATGACATTGAAGCCAGCGGTTAGACCGCGCGGCATCAATTGTTGAACTCTCAGGTCCCATAGGAAGCCGGCGAAGGCCATCGTCACCAAGCCAATAGCTACGTGCCGAAGTCCTAATGCTGGGAGCTTGCCGCGTGCGAAAGCCCAAGCGAGCACCGCTCCAACAGCGAAGTCATCCATCCTGGCAAAGACGGAATCTTTGACCGGATTGATATGCACGTTGATGAACGGGACATATGCCCCGACGCAGCGAACAACGAACGCAGCGAGCGCGATGGCAGCCAGCGCGCGGAGTGGCCCATGCTTTCTCATCGACCAGATCAGAACGGGCAGAAAGGGCGTGAACCAGATTTCGATCCCTAGCGACCAGAACGGCCCGTTGATCGTCGGGAAGAACTCGGACGGGATCAGCAGGTTCAGCGTCGAGGCTGTAACCAGAAACGAAAAGATGTCCGGCGCGCCCTTGTGAAGGGTGAAGGCGAAGCTGACCACGCACATGATMAGGAATAGGGGCAACAGGCGCTTCGCTCGGTGACGAACGAAGCCCCAAAACTCCAAGGGCCTGTCGCTCGCGAAGAACGGCAGCGCCAGCACGAAACCAGAGAGGATGAAGAACAGTCCGACGCCCATCCAGCCGTTGCCAATAACCCAGGGATAGGTGCCGAAGCGCGATCGAACGGCGTCCATGACCGCCCCCGCGAACAAGTGCTGGTAGATCACCAATAGAATGGCGATGCCTCTAAGGCCGTCGATAGCCGGAATCCGTGCGCTCATGCGTGACGCACTAGCACGCCTCTAGCCGCAACAGAACGTTCACTTGCCAGCCTCGCGCGGGCTTTTTCACATCTGGAGCATTTCATGGACACGACCGCAGTTCAGCGGGCGCTGGTCGCGCTCGGCTATTCGCTTGGTGTGGACGGCAAGCCTGGCCCGAAGACGAAGGCGGCCGTTCAGGCGTTCCAGATTTCGCACGGCCTGCATGTCGACGGCATCGTCGGGCCAAGGACCGAGGCCGCGCTGATGGCGGCTATCGCGGACAAGCCGCATTCGAAGCCGGCCGTAGACATCGACCGTTCGAAGTTCTTTGGCTTCCTACGATCCGGCAAGGCGCCGATGTTCGGCACGTCGCTGTCCGCCGGTCAGGTCAAGGGCATCGAGGGCATTCTCGACGGCTTCGCGAAGACCGGCGACGGTCGCGACAAGACGCTGGCCTATGGTCTGGCGACTGCGCGCCGCGAGGTCGGCGCCGGCATGGTGCCGGTGCGCGAGGGCTTCAAGAAGTCCGATGCCGAAGCTCGCGCCTATGTCGCCAAGCACTATCCGAACAAGGGCTATTCGAAGCCGGCCGGACCGTGGGGCCATGTCTACTACGGGCGCGGCATCGTCCAGCTCACGTGGTTCGACAACTACGATCGCGAGGGGATCGCGGCAGATCCTGATCGCGCCCTGGATCCTGTCTTCGCCGCCGAGCTGATGTTTGTCGGCCTGCTGGACGGCCGCTGGAACGGGCAGGGCAGGGGCTTGGCCTTCTACCTGCCAACAGGCGGCCCTGACGACCTGATGAACGCGCGCCGTACGGTCAACATCACCGACCACTGGGAAGAGATCGCCGGCTTCTACCAGCAGTTCATGGCGGCGATCGCAGCAGCTCGACCCTGATCCCGCAGCGGCCGGGTTCGCCGCTTCCCTCACATCGGAGCACCATCATGAAACGTACCGTCCTGGCGCTCGTCGCCCTGGGCGCGCTGGCGCTCGCCGGCTGCCAGACCTCTCAGACCTCGGCCACCGGCTGGGGGCAGATCGCCACCGGCGTCGGCGCCATCGTCGGCGAGACCAAAATTGATCCGCAGATCGAGAAGATCAGCGCCAAGCTCGCGACCTACTGCGGAGAGGTGCAGACGGCCGCGCTCGCCGTCGGTCTCCTGGCTCCCGAGAAGGCTCAGCAGGCCGCGAAGGATGCTCGCATCGTCGTCGCGACCTTCTGTGCTTCGCCTCCGAACAGTGTCGCCACCGCGATCACCTCTCTCGCTGCCGCCTATGCGGCGATCGAGGCCGCCAAGCGCGGATGATCCATCTCAGAACCACGGAGATCGATATGAACTGGGATTCTGCACAGCAGCTCCTGCGCATCCTCCTCCAGATTGGCGCCGGCGCGCTGGTCTCGAAGGGCATCCTCACTGAGGAGATGGCCGCGACGGCAACCGGCGCGGTGCTCTCGCTGGCCGGCGTAGCGTGGTGGGCCTTCTGGAACCGCAAACGGGCGGCCTGACATAGGCATGGCCGGCCAGCGTAGCGCCTTGGAGCGCATCACCGCCCTCGAGGAGCGCGTCGACGGGCTGAAAGGCACGATCGACGTCCTCACCGAGAAAATCGACCTCCTGCTCGACCAAGGCTCGCAGCGTGGCGAGGCCATGACGGAGATGCGCTCCGATATCACCCGCCTCAGAACGAGTGTGGCTGGGCTCAAGACCGATACAGCGATCATCCGCAACGGCGTCATGCTCGCCCGCGTCGGCGGTCGGCTAGGTCGCTTCCTGATTTGGGTCGCTCCAATCGCTGTGGGAGCGTTCGTCTGGCTGGGAGATCGCTGGGACCTGCTTGTTAGCTTCGTCCGAGGATCAGGTCGAAGCCCATGAGGAACTCGAGCGGCTGAACGCCGCAAGATGGACTTGCCGGCCTAACCGGCTGCCTTCGGACGTTTCCTCCCTAACCTTGGCCCGGTCTCCGAAAGGGGGCCGGGCCTTTTCGCTTCGACGGCGTAAGCTACGACCAAAGCGCCAACCGAAAACCGTTCACCGACCGCTGCTAGATGCCGAACGTCAGGAAACGAGCTGGCGCCTCAGGCTCGCGTATTCAGCTTCAGTTATGGTCCCCGCTGCCTTCAACTTGATGAGCTTCTCAATCTCGTCGGCAGCGCTAAAGCCGACGACCTTCCGAAGTTCCTCGCGTGCATGCTGCGCTCGCTCTAAGTTACGCTCGGCCATGCCTCGTCCCTGAGTAAGCAAGTACGCGAACACACCAAAGTAAGGCAATACGATTAGCGCGATGATCCAAAGGACTTTGCTCAGGCCAGATACGTCGTGACGCCGAAAGAGGTCGCTCGCTACGGTTATGAAGAGCCAGAACCAGAGGATAAACATAAAAACAGCGAATGCGTCGACGACAAAATTCGCAAACGTAAAACCGCCCTCGAATAGCATTGATCATCTCCTAAGCGAACTGCGGTGCTGCAGCAGTCGTGCGACGTCAGAGACGGCATTAGTCCAGGCCCACGATGAGGCCAATCTGCAGAGAATCCCGCTTCGTGACGCTGCGTCCCAAAGCGGCCTTTTGATGCAGTCGGGCAGGGTGCTTCCGATCCCACTACCGCAGCAAATTTGACAGCATCAGTTCAGACACGGCCCCGTCCGCTCCGGCTGGAGGGGCCTTTTGCTGTTCAGGCTGCCTCAGGGCTTTCCCGCCCTGTGACCGCGAGATACCGATCGCTGGAATGCATCACGGCGACAAGTATCTGCTTGCCGTCATCGCATATCACGCGCAGCCGGTAGAAGAGCTCGGCGGGATCGATCTCTGAAATATCGCAGAAGAGGTATCCGGCGCGCGTGTCGTCGCAGTCGCCTGCCGCTTTCGAGCGCCGATGATTTCCCTCAAAGGCGATTCTGGTCCCCTCTCGAAGCGGCAGGGGGCCGTCCAGGCCGGCTTCCTGATTTCGGCCCCGCTGGCTTCGACTGGCGGGGCCTTTTTCGTTTCAGCTGATGCGAGCAAGCAGGTCGACGATTTGCAGCGTCAACGATTTGCAGCGTCAACCAGAGCAGGTCGATCATGTTCTTGATCGTGAGCGAAAGTGCTGGCCGATGGTTATTGCGCTTTACCCGGCCTTCGCCTTTAGCGCCGCATAGCGGTCGATCTCAGCACGGAGGTAGGCCACAGCTTTGTCGCCGCGGTGGCCTTTGATGCCCTTGGAGCCGTCCTTCACGCCATCGAGGACTTCATTGCGATCGGCGAGCTTCATCCCGGCGAGGTAGCGAACTTCACATTCGTGCTGCCACTCGTTCGACCAGGTCGAAACCTCGCGGCCGAAGAGGACGGAGAACTTCATGGGCGGGTTGTCAGGCGGATAGGACATGCGCCGGCCGTGACAGATTCCCGTGCTGTCCGAAATGGTCTGAGCCGTCAGTACAGGCACCGGGTGATCAATTTTCCCCATGGAAGGGCGAAGCAGCGCTCATCTTCGTAGTGGAGAGGTGTCCCGTCCTCCAGCGAGTATGAGACGGTCGAGAGCCCCGGCTTGTTCTGCCAAGCGATCACCGTGTAGCGGTTACCTTCATCGTCCTGGCAGGGCTCTCGATAGAGTTCTCGCCTGCTGCTGTAGGTCCGGCGTACCGGGAATATGGAGGTTTGCGCTGTGACCATGGCGATTAGCTCCGAAGCGACTTGTCGGCCTGGAGGCTCTTCTTCAGTGCGTCGAAGAGGTTGATGACATTCGCCGGCCGCCCGTCCTCGCGAGTGGCAGAAACCCGCGCGCCCTTCCGGCGCTTCTTCGACGCGATCAACTTAAGCAGGTGTTCCTGCACCGGATCCTTGACCATCTCCGGCGACCAGTCTGCGGTCTTCGACTTGATGAATTTCTGCGCCAGATCGAGCAGTTCGGGTTCAGGCTTCTCCTGCTCAATACCGGAGAAATACGCCTTCTCATCGCGGACCTCGTCGCCGTAGCGCAGCGTCCAGAGCACGATGCCGCGGTCGCGGGCTTCGAGCATGACCGCGCGCTCCCGGCGATACAGAACGACGCGAGAGATGCCGGCCATCTTTGACGCGGCCATAGCGTCGCGGATCACCGAGAAGGCTTCTTCGCCGACATCGCCGTCCGGCACCAAGTAATGGGGACTATCGAGGTAGAGCCACGGGATCGAGTCGCGCGGCACGAACTTGTCGATGTCGATCGTGCGGACGGTGTCGAGCCGGACGGCCTCAAGCTCCTCATCCTCTATGACGACGAAGCGGCCGGCTTCGGCCTCGTAGCCCTTAGCCTGGTGATCGGGCTTGACGGGTTTGCCGCTGTCGGCGTCAACGTAGCGGCTGACGATCCGGTTGCCGGTTTCGCGGTTCAGTGTGTGGAACCGGACCTTCTCGCTTTCCGACGTCGCCGGCGACATCGCGACCGGGCAGGTCACCAGCGACAGTTTGAGATAGCCCTTCCAATAGGTCCGTTCAGCCATGCAACGCAACTCCGGCAACGAAACTGCGGACTCAATGCCGGGCAAACGAATCAGTTCCGCGAGGCGGGAACATGCGCGGCGGCCCGGCATTGAATCGTGTTGTTGCGTATGGGGTGAGTGTCATGGTCGCGGCGCGTGCGAACTGGAAAGGCTATCTGAAGTTCGGCGAGATCAGTTGTCCGGTTGCGCTCTATACCGGGGCCAGCACATCGGAGCGCATTTCGTTCCACACGATCAATCGCGACACCGGTCATCGGGTGCGCCGCGAGTTCGTCGATCCAGTCACGGATGAGCCAGTCGATCGCGAACACCAGATTAAGGGCTTCGAGATCGACAAGGACCGCTACGTCGAGGTTGAGCCCGAGGAAATCGCAAAGGCGGTTCCAGAGAGCAACAAAACCCTTGCCGTCGCCGCCTTCATCCCCTGTGGCGACATCGACACGATCTATTTCGACAAGCCCTATTACCTGGCGCCGGACGGCAAGATTGCCGATGATGCCTTCGCCGTGATCAGGGAAGCGCTTCGGGCCAGCAAGGTCGGCGCCCTCGCGCACGCTGTGCTGTTTCGCCGCTATCGCGCACTGCTGATCCGAGCCCAGGGGCTCGGCCTCGTCGCCCATACTCTCAACTTCGACTATGAGGTGCGTTCGGCATCGGAAGCCTTCGACGGCATCCCGAAGCTGAAGATCCAGAAGGAGATGCTGGATCTCGCCAAGCACATCATCGACACCAAACGCGGAACGTTCGACCCGTCAACCTTCGATGATCGCTATGAGGCCGCGGTCGCTGAACTAGTGAAGGCGAAGCTCGCCGGCAAGGCGCTTCCGGTCGCGAAGAAGGCCAAGCAGCCCAAGGTCGTCGATCTGATGGCGGCCTTGCGCGCCAGCGCCGGTCAGGCTGCCCCTCCGCCCGTAAAGCGCAAAGCGTCGCGGAAAGCAGCTTAGCCTGCCAGCCTCGTTCGGGTCCGGAAATTTCCGCCAGTCGATCCCGCTTCGTCGAGTCAGGAGCCTTTCACTCTGGAACTAACGTCGCTAGGTCGCGTTCTCAAGCCGGATTGAGAGAGGTGCTCGATCTCAGCTCGAGCAATGGGCTGGAGGCCCAAGTGAACCCCGCCACCGCCGTGGCGGGGTTTGCTGTTTTGGGTGAACGCCGACATTGCCCATCGTTCATCATTTGCAGCCAAGCTCTTGAAGCGCCTTCGATGCGGCGTGGCGCCGAGCTGCCGTCTTTCCCCTCCCATGGCGTGTGTGGCTCGGCGTCTTTTCCCGCTATCCGGCGAGGGCGGCCGCGATGTCGTGTTCAAGTTCGATCAGGATGCGCCGATAGTCTGCCGCGATAACTACCGCCGCCGGTTCCGCTTTCTGAGACCACCGGATGTGAGCGAGCGACGCTAGCTCGTAGCTTTCATAGAGGTCGAGAATCGAACCGTGGGCGGCTCGCTCAAGCTCGCCCCGCCGCTCGGGCCAGCGGAGCATCAGCCGCGCTAGCCCTGATTTCTGTTCTGGCGTCATAGCGACCGCTGCGATCAAAGGCGTAAGTTAATCCCTCTTTGGACCCGCAAATATTGTCCTTGATGTCTAGGTTTTCGCGCCTTCGCAGCGGGGAAATGCAATCCCATCCATGAACTCCGCGTCGAGGCCCCGAGGGGAGGGCGCGCATGCGGCTTTATTGGAGGGCAGAACTGGATCGCCTCCAGTGGGATTTGGCGTTGGCGTTCAACCCTGGATGGGGCTACCGTAGCGTTCAGACTGTCAGTTTTGTTGCGCCTTGCGTTCTTGGAGGCGGTCGTGGAAGCTTCAGAACAGTCAAGCCACGATGGCGCAGTCACTGCGTTTCCCGGTGCCGATGCAGTCAGGTCTCAGCTGGATCGTATCGCCGGAAGCAAGGATTTCATTGTCCCGGAACGCATCACGGCGTTTCTCCAATTCATTGTCGATGAGACGCTTTGCGGGCGACAGCGCCAACTGAAAGCCTACACGATTGCGATTGCTGTGTTTGGCCGATGTGAAGACTTCGACGCAATGAACGACCCAGTTGTGCGGATTGAGGCAGCCCGCCTGAGGCGCGCTTTGGAACGGTATTATTTGCTCGACGGGAAACGGGATCCGGTCGTTATCGAGGTGGCAAAGGGAAGCTACGTTCCGACATTCCGCTGGCAGCATGCAACGCCGCGGCAGCAGTTTCAGACTGAGCCGCTAAAGGTAACCATCCAAAGCAGAGGCATCGGGCTTGCGGCACTCGCCAACCATCCTTGGTCTTTGGCCTGCGCTCTGTTTCTCGCGTTGGCACTGAGCCTGACCGTTGTCATGCAGGCGATGCCCCTGCAATCGGCTGCGCAGCCATCGACTTCCGAAAAGATGGTTGACCCGGAGGTGATCGTAAAGCCCTTCGCTAGTCTGTCAGCGTCGTCGGAATGCGTAACATTCGCCGCAGCGCTTTCCGAGGAAGTTCTGAATCGCCTCTCACAGCTGAAGCGACTAAAGGTCTTCGGTAAGGGCGGGCCGACCGGTGTATCGACTGCATCGCTCGGTGACCCAATCGTGCCTCGATACATTCTCGAAGGCAGTGTTCGTCAGTCCGGCGACACGTTCCGCATCATCGCGCGCTTGGTTGACAGCCGAACTGCAGCTATCAAATGGGCGTATTCGATGGACCGCGATCCACGTACGGCATCGAATATGGAAGCGGCTTCTGCGGCAGAGCTGGCTGATCTGGTAGCCCTTCAAGCGACCAAACCGTTTTCAGCGACTGATGCGCCAGCGCGCAGCGCAAAGGCGCTCCTGTTGTCAAAGACAGCAGGGCCGGATGCCCCGGCATTGCGCTGAGGCTGGTCGCAAGTTGACTGGGCTCGGCCGTTAAGACGTCGGCAGTGGACCTGCTGGCAACGACGATTTTCAATGACCCACGAAATTCGACGGAACTCGCTACGATGAGGAGCGTTTCCGCCTCCGATTTCGTTTCTTTAGGCGTGATTTCTCGTCGAGCTTCAGAGATCGAGATCGGCTGATCGCATGGTTTTCAGGATAGATTCACCGCAAGAATTCCCAGATCGGGACGCTGAGGTATGCATTTTGTAGCCGTCATCGAAAAAGAACCTCAAACGCTTTACGGCGGATGGTTTCCCGACGTTCCAGGTGCCATCTCCGCCGGTAGGACGCTGGACGAATGCGTCGCATCGGCGCGAACGTGCCTGCGCGAATGGGCCGCTGAGACCCTGGCTCATGGCGAGCACTTGCCCCCGGCTCGTGCTCTTCAGGAAATTCAGGCCGATCGTGACGTCAGAGCAGCACGCCGGCGCGGTGCTGTGTTTGTTGCTGTGCCATTGAAACTATGGGGCTAGCGCCGGCAAACCGTTTCAAGGAACCGGTCCATACCTTCCTTGCCGCTTCCCAGCTCGTGCTTTCACTGCCGGCTGCGCTCCGTTTTCGGACGCCGATGCGGCTTCCGACTTGCGCACCCGCGGTGGTGCTGATCACGCGGTGGACCAACTCGAGGCCACAGGGCCAACCTTGAGTCCTATCGTCAAACCGGACGCTGAGCCGCACACCTGGCGCGGCCTAGTCCTCGCACCGGGTTATCATTTTTCCCGATGGAAGCGAGAAGCTGCACTCGTCTTCATAGTGAACCGGCGTGCCGTCCTTGAGCGTGTAGGATGTCGTTAGGAGGCCGGGCCACTCGCGCCAGACAATGACGATATAGTGGTTGCCATACTCATCCTGGCAGCGCTCCCGATAGAGTTCGCGCTTAGGTGGCATGGGCCGGCGCGCCGACGGCCCTGCAGGTTTTCGCAACGCAACCATCGCAAACCTCACACAACGCTATTGCCAACGATTCAACTGCGGCGGGAGGCGGCTGTTCCGATCGCCACGATTGCCGGCGGGCTCCGCATCGACTTGCCCCGGCTCTCCTGGGCCTTCTCGTAGTGTTCGCTTATGCTCCCGCGAGACGAGAGATTTTTGCCGCCGCACTTGGAGCAGCGATAACGCAGGCAGATGTCCGGGATCGGCAGATCGTCAGGCAGCCCGTACAGGCTGACCTCAGCATAGCGAACACAGTCGTTGCACCAGACCTCAGCCAGCTTGCATCCGCGGGCGCGTTCCGATCCGACCGTCGCCGGCTGGATCTCCTTCCCGTCCTTGTCGTAGGCGCGGCGCGGATTTCGCTTCATAGCGCTCGGATCTGCTCCTCGAATTCCTCCGGGATGGCCCCGTGACGCGCGAGGACGTCGATCGACGCAACTTCACCTGTCTCATCATCCGCGACGACATGGACGACGGCGACGCCCTCTGCAGAGCGCCCGAGCCGCTCCCCTTCGTTCAGCGCGTGATGCTTGGTTTTCGCCGGGACGCGCTGCGCCGGGACGAGCTTCTTCCGATGCGTCTTGGAAGGGCTGAAGGAAGAAGGTGTCGACGTTCATAGCTTGACTCCTAGGCGCGGTTTGTTCTCATTATGTTCTCATACTCGAGGACGCAAGCCATGTCACCCGAACCCGCACCAGAACCCGACTTGGCGAATGAAATTGAGTGCGAAATCAACGATCTTGTCGCTGAGCATGGCAGCGAGCGGCCGCGCTACGGGCAGTTCTGCACGATTTCAACGTTCTGCTCGCCGACGCCGATCGTTCCGTCTCGCGCGGGTATCTGCGCGGGCTGTTCTCACAGGGAGCGCGGCCTGTTCGCGAACCCGAATGACCAATGAAACAGCCGAACGACCAGCGCAGGCGCAGGGTTGGCGGTGACGATGTGTAATCTCTACAGCCACACGCGAAACGTCGAGGCGATGCGCAAGCTGTTCGCCCGGTTCGACGTTGCGGCGCAGATTGTCCAGCAACCCGGCATCTTCCCCGACTATACCGCTCCTGTGATCCGCAATCCGGTGGGCGGTGGCCTCCCTGAGCTCGCCATGGCGCGCTGGGGCATGCCGTCTCCATTCTTCGTCATCGAGAAAGCGGCGAAGCTGCGGGCAGACAAACTCGCGGCGAAGGGCAAGGCCGTCGACATGGCTCAGATGATCCGCATGGAGCCGAGCGCCGGCAACACGAACATCCGGGATACGAAATACTCGCACTGGCAGAAATTTCTGGGGGTCGGGCATCGCTGCCTGGTGCCGTTCACATCCTTCTCCGAATTCAACAAGGACGCTGGCGGCGACATCTGGTTCGCGTTCGGGGAGGAGCGCCCAACCGCGTTCTTCGCCGGGGTGTGGACGCCTCAATGGCGGAGTGTGCGGAAGGTCAAGGAGGGTGAGGTGACGGCCGATCTCTATGCCTTCCTCACCACCGATCCGAATGCCGAGGTGAAGGCGATCCATCCCAAGGCGATGCCGGTCATCCTCACGACACCGGAGGAGTGCGAAACCTGGATGACGGCGCCGTGGGAACAGGCGTGGGCGCTGCAGCGACCGTTGCCGGATGGCTCGTTGAGCATCGTAGCCCGCGGTATGAAAACGGATGGCGGAGACCCGGAGGTTGAGCGGCCGGCGCAGGCCTTCTTGATCTGACGGCCCTCCGCCGCGACGCAGAGCTTTGCGGACGGTAGCGAACGCGCCGTCGTATCCTGAACGTTGGCAGGGTCGGTGCTTGGAAACGAAGGCGTGCCCCGACATGTTCGTGGCCCTCGCCCAATTTTCGATGGAACCGGCGCCATTGCCAAACGTTAGCGCCTCCAAAAATGGAGGCGGAAATGTGGCGTTTTTCGTTTCTATCGACGTTGTTTTCAGTAGCGGGCATCACGACGGTTGTCGCGTCTCCGACGATTCCAGCGACGTGGATGGGGGACGCCATCTGGCTCGTCGTCGCGGGTGCATCAGCCCTTGCTGTGATGGCCTTTGAGGGCGAAAACGGCTGACTTCGATGATGTCGCAAGGCTCGATATCGATCACGACTAAAGTCGGCCCCGAGGGATACTTTCGCGTGGATCTCCCGTTGGATCCGGCCACGCTAAACGAGCAGTTATTCGAAGTTGGTAGGTGGCTCGTGGAGTGGAATATTCCTCACCAAGCGCGGATCAAAATGGACCCCCCTTCAGGAAGCGTGCAAGTGAGTTTTTCCGACGAACGCCATGCTCGCGCATTTCAAGCACAGTTCGGCGGACAGTGCCGCCACCGGTGAAATGGCCAAATTAGAGATACGTGGCCTTCAACACCCTGATAATGCTGTTGTGGTCTGCGTAGAGGGCAGGGATGTCATTCCCCGCGAACCACTCAGCAGCGACGGCGTCGTCGCCGGCTTGGAGAGGTGGCCGGCCGTGGTCCAACGAGAGTTCAAAAAGGACTGCTCCCGAGATGATGCGGCTCCGCGGATCGCGGTCGATCGCATCGAAGGCAATAGGCGGGTAGGTGGCGATAATCAGACCCGGCGAAGCCTGGAGGTTCACTCCGGCCTCCTCCTCGAATTCGCGTAAGGCGCAAGCTCCGAAGGTCTCGCCTTGGTCAAGAAAGCCACCGGGAAGGGCCCAGTGGCCGCCCTTCTTGCGGCGGATCAGGGCGACTTCGTCTCCGCGAAAAACCACCGCATCGGCCGTTAGGTGAGGGCCCCTGCCATATTTGGCTTCATAGTCGGGATCAGGCATCTCTTAACCTCCACCCCGGTCTACGCTGGAGAAAACCCTATTCTCCAGGGCCGGCGGCCGGTTTCTCGACAGGCTTCGCCTGTGGTTCTTTACTGGTGTCCTTGCCGGCGTTCGGATCGATCGAAATGCCGCTGACTGAATCCCGACCTGGTGCGCCCTGTATCGAGCGTATTTTCTGCTGTTCTTCGGGTGAAAGCTTATTGCCTTGTCCGTCCCGCATGAGAGCCTCCGGTATTGCCCCCTGTCGGTGAACGGGTAGTTCGAAAAAGGGTTCCACCACTCCACTAAACGTTCGACGGCAGCTTGGCTCGGAGGGCCCAGAACTAACGGAGTTGTGAGCCAGCCGGATTCGCTTCCCTCCGCTAAAAGGCGCAATGCTCCCTTGCCGCGCGTACCTAATGCGCGTGTTGCTGGCGAAGGGTGGCCATCATCCCGCCAGGTAGGCCGCGAGATTTTCCCGCTTTTGAAACGACCCGGCTCAGTCATGAGCTGCCGCGTGGAATCGTACCATGCGGTCGATACACACGGAGGTCGGCCTAATGCATGCACTCACGCTCGTAGTGGCTGGCCTCACTCTCGCCGTGGTCGGCGCCAGCGCGCAGGAATTGAATGAATCGTCGCTGGAACGGCAGCTGCCTGACCCTACAAGCCCATCTGGCTCCCTGAAAAGCCAACCAATCGCAATTGTTGACATCAGCTTGCTGCCGAAGGCGAAGCAAGTGCAGATCCATCGTCGTGTTGCGGAGAAGGGTGAGGCCGAACTTCAGAAACTTAGGAGTGCGATTGAGGCTGTACCGAGCATTGTCTCCGCGCTTCGGGCAAAGCAGTTGTCGCCAACGAATGTTCTATCGGCAGAGACCAGCCCCCGCGGACGTTTAACACTCCTGATTGCAAGACGATAACCCTAGCCTGCCGCTCGCCTGGAACCGCAGGCTCAACGGGCAAGGCCGGTGGACTGGCCTGTTCAGCCGACTGCGGCAAGCTCGTCTGATCACCGCCAAGCCCCGCTCAGCCATCCATAGACCGCGACGAAGACCAGCGCCATGAAGGCAAGGGCGATGGTGAAGCCGTTGGCGCGGATCATGGGTGCCCCCGGCATCCGGAAATGCGTTCAACGATCCTGGCCGGTGAGTCCGGAAGCGATGCCCTGAGACGGGTTGGGAGACGCGCTGACAATTCCCTGAGCACGGGGCTCCATGCCCTTGGATTGAGCTGACTGTATCACAGCAGGTACGACGGCACTGGCGATGCGAAAGACGGTGGTCATTATGCTCGAAGCGGAGACCCCGCCATTGACGGCTTCGAGATCCTGGTCATCCAAAGCATCAGCAGGGCGGGTTTCGGCATTGTCAGTCATAGATGCAATCCTCAGGAAGTGGCGGGGCGCGGTTACCCAATGACTGTAACCCCGAAGTTTGAAGCAATGCGCCACTGCGCCGTGTAAAATTCAAACGGCTGGCATCACTCCCATCTCACTCTCCCTGCGACCGGACGCCTGCGGCAGCTACGGCTCCAAGCACTGCGGTGAGTGTGAGCGGGCGGCGAAGGACCAGGGCGACGGAGACGAAGCCGGCGTTCCGGCCTTCGTCCGCCAGACCCACGAGCATCCGTCCTTCGGAGACCAGGCATGAGCGCGGTTTTCGACTGGTCGACCGTAAGCGACCACAGCCTTGCCCAGCTCGCCCGCGAATTCAGCGCATCGCAGATCGCCCAGCAGCTCGGGTGCTCTCGGAATGCCGTGATCGGCCGCTGTGCTCGCCGCGGCATTCGGCTGAGCCGTTATCTCGCGCCGCGGGTCGTGCCGGCGCCATGTGACCTCGTAAGGTGCGGACCAATCAGGGCAGGCGGCCAAGCACGCCAGTTGCGCCTTCGTCAGCTTACCCATCGGAGCGGCCCTCCGAGGCGAGCGCAGAGCGGATGCGGGCATCATGGCGCACCTGCATTGCGGCTTGCGCAGCTTCCAGAGAGCCGAATTTCCCGAGACGCTCTCCGCGCTCGTAAAGCCAATATCGATCGGTCGACCAATTCGTGCCGTTGTCCTCGATGCGATACCACTCCTCAAAAGCCAGCCAGCCGTATGTGACGCGGTGCCACTCCAGCTCCTTCACCCCCACGCTCGCCCCGGTCTCCGCAGAGGTTGCGGGGGTGGCGTCGCTGGCGAGGGAGGCGTCTCTCGCATCGCGCAACCACTTCACACCGGGGAACTTGCGGTCGAAAGCTTTCCAGTTCTCTTCGTGCGTCCGTTCGTGCGACCACGTCTCCTGCCAGAGATTGTTGAGCAACGCGGAGGCCGCACGAACGAGTTCCGCCTCTCGGCTCCCGCTCGGAGCCGGCGCTGGGGCGTCGTTGGTCGTGGTCATGGGCGGGGCCTCAGCAGGTTCGAGATTTCGGAACGCAGGTCGTTATTGCCGAGAGCGTAGGCTGCTAGCAGTGCATCACGGAGTATTTTTGCCTCGTCCCGGCTTGCGCATAGTATTTCACTGCCGTTTGCGATGATCGGGGCAGCAACGATCCACCCCTTCTCAGGGTGATGCCCCATCGTGATTTGGAGGTGCCCGTCTATGCTGGCGGGTCGCTTCGGTTCGATGCTCATGTCCGATCCTCCTGCACTGGGGCAGAGGTAAGGGCGGCGGGGATCATCGGCGGGTCGTCGAATAGCGCGAGAGCGGCCATGACCTGATCGCGCGTCTGGTGCTCTGCCGATGTTGGCCGGCGGAAGTGCTTCAGCGTCGCCATGAGCGCCTGCCGCATCTGCTGAACCTCGGGGTAGAGATGAGCGAGGTTCATGAGGCTCGGCTTGGCGATGGCCCCGGCCAGCATGTTGCGGTGGACTGCGATCGGATCGGACAGGGTCGCCTCCACCCCGCTCGCCGGCAAGGCTTCAGGGGAAGGGGCTGCTGCGAGCATGGCGCGATAGATGTCACCGCAAATCTTCGGCCAGATCGCTTGGAAGGCAGACGCGTGCGACGCAGGCGCTGCGTTCATCATCGCTTCGGTCGGCTCGATGGGCACCAGCTTCCAGCCGGCCACCGTCCCCTGCGCGGCGGGGGGTGAGAGAGGGGTCATGCTCACGATCCGCACCATTCGCCTAGGCCGCAGCCAGTGGCGCTTTCTTCATCGGGTTGAGGGGCTTCGTATTTGCCGTGCGGCGAGTTGGACCAATCGACGATCTGTCTGATGCCGGTCGCGCCGCGGAATTTGTTCGGGCGGAACATCGTCCGAGGCTTGCCCTTCGACGTGAATCCAAGCTCCTTCTCGATCCGCTCGATTTCGGCGATGTCAGCTTCGTCGTATCGGCGGATATCGGCCTTGCTCGAATTTATGCAGCGGCACTCTTCCGAGCGATGCGCCAAGGGCTCGACGCCAGCTCGTGCAAGCAGATCGTTACGCTGGTCTTCGTTCATCTCAACCAGCGGCGCAATCATGGTCCGTCCGCCGTCGTTGGGGCTATTGAGCCGATAGTGTGGGGCGTTCCGTCTGTGCTCGCTTTCCTCTCGGCGAAGCCCAACAAGGATGACGGCGCGCCGATCAGGGTCGTTCTCCTCCAGCCACGCCATCGATGGCCGGATCTTCAGTTCAGTCGTGCAGAACTGGGCCAGCCGCATCGGCCAGCCTTTATGATCGCGAACGATCCTTTCCATGCCGGGGGACTTGGTGCGAGCGGCTGTGAAGCCGAGAGACCGCACCCAATCCTCAAGCTGCGGGACACGTTCGGTCTGCCACCAACGGCGCGCCCAGCCGGTATCGCTGTAGAGGACCGTGACGCCATCAAGTTGTTGCTCGTGCGCCCACTGGATCAGGGCGACACTGTCATTGCCGTAGCTTGACCTGAGGACGAACCGGAGCGCGCCGGAATTGTGCCGGATACCGGGGAGTTCGGTTTGAGCCGAGACGATCATACGCCCGCCTCCCTCTGTTCCGTCCCTGGATCTTTTTTTGTGGCATCCGCGAGGTTCGGGCCAGAGCCTTGAGGCTGCGGCACAAGCGGCATCCAATGGGTGGGTTTAGCTTGCCCCTCGACGTCGGAGACCAGTTGCTCCGCGAAGGCCCAGAACCCAGCTTCGCCTAACTCTGCCGCGTCATCGGCATCATAGGCTTGCCAAAGCATCGCGGACGGCCATGGCTCCATCGGAGCGGTGCCAAGGAAGACCTCTCCTGTCTTCGGTGCCGTATCGATCGGCTGCCAAGGTTCTTGAGGACAGCGCGCGGATGCCAACTCCTGAGAAAGCCTTTCCCCCCTCTCTTCGGAGGCTTTGAGGGCGGCTAGGGCTTCGTCAAGAGCGAGCCTTGCGCCAAGCTCTGGGCAGCCCATCGCGTCGTCAGCACGATCGCAGCCGGGGAACCCGCTAGCGCACTTTGCCCATTCGTCCTTGGGCAGCGAGCAATATGCGCACGGCTGATCCGATTGCGCCAAGGCCGCGCGAAGTCGTGTGTTCTCCCCCTCCTTCTCGCTCAGGGCGCGGGAGGTCGACTCTAGGGCGGCGAGAAGGGCCTCCTTGGCAGTCTCGGCACGTTCGATAGCAGCGCGACGTTCCGGGCCAGGGTGCGAGTGGCACCGGAGCGAAACGGCACGCACCAAATCCGACACCAGCTCTGTGTTCCGCCCCTCAGACATCGGAGGCCTCCCCGGTGGGGGTGGCTTTGGCGAGAACATCCAGCAGATCGTTCACGCGAAGCTTGAGCTCGCTGGCCGGATCTCCCTCGATGATGGCAAGGAGAAGCATCTCGGCTTGCGAGCGGGCCTCCTCGATCGCCTCGAACATGTCGGGGGCCGCCACGATCAGGCGGGCGTTGGCGGTGGCCTCAGCACTATGCTCCCCCCAGACGCCAAAGCCGGCATCCGCAACGGCATAGCCATCGCTCTGTCGACCGATGCCGACGACCTTGCCGGTCGGCGTTTCGAAGACCTTCCACGGCCCCGGAGTGTGCGCCCGCTCACCCACGGCCGTCCCTCCTCGCGGGGGAGGGGAGGGTCGAAACCGTTTTGCACTGGCTACGGTTCGTTCCGGTTGCGTCCCGCTTTGTTCCAGTGCGGGGTGAAAAACAGAAAGCCGTGCTGCGCGGGCTTTTCGTGGATTTTCGGTAATGCCGTCTTAACGGGAGCGGCATGGGCATTTTCGCAGCTGGAGTGCGTTGCATTTTGAGGGAACCGCGCGGTCATTCCGGGCAAGCTGCAGCTGGCGGGGCCGATCCGGAAACCATCGGAGGGTTCGGCGCTCTGTGATGGATTCCGGGTCAAGCCTTGAATGGCGCCGCCTTCTAGCCGAGCACAGCAGTTCTACCGCAGCGGGGCGGGCGCAATCGCTGGCAGTTCGTTGCCGGGCAGCGAAGCCTCGTTCGCCACCCGTTCGAAGCCCGGCATCCGGCCGCTGGTCGCCAGCGCGACGGTCAGCTTTTCGGCGCGCTCCGGCGACATGGCGGCGAGCACCTCGGACATCTTGCGCGGATTCATCTGCTGCACCACCGGCACGAGCACGTCGAGGCCGAGGCGGTCGAACACGCGGGCGGCGTCCTTCGGCTTCATCGCCTCGTACATGATGACGAGATTCTTGATCGCCTTCGCCTCGTCGGCGGAGGCCTTGGCGGCTGGACTGACCTTCTCTTCCAGGGTCTTGAGATCGCCGACGCGGCCGTCGAGTTTCTTCTCGGCCGAATCCAGCAGGCGCTCGCGCATTTCCAGCTCGCGCATCCGGCCTTCGAGCTCGTCGCGGCGTTCGCCGAGGCGTTCGAGAATGGCCTTCTCCGCCGGCGAGAGCGGCTTGGCCGTGCCGTTCATGACGCCGGCCTTGTTGTTAGGGTTGGCGGCGCGGGCAGCCTCGGCCTTCGCCTCGGCTTCCTTCTTTTCCTGCTCCTTCTTTGGGTCGGGAGCGGGCACGGAGCCGGTCGTCTCGGGATCGAAGAAGTCCGGCGCTTGGGCGCGCGCGATGATCTTCGCCTGGCCCCAGACGTCCTTCTCGGCAACGGCCTTGCCGGCGGGGGCCTTCGCGAAGAACGGCGCGTCAGGGGGAATCTTGCCGGGGGCGGGGTCCGCCGTCCAGGCGAGCAGCTTCAGCGCCAGGAGACCCATGGCGCCGAGGATAACTGCCGGCAGGAGGCGGGGTCTTTCGATCACGCAGCCTGTTCCTCGAGGCGGCGGGCGGCGCGGGCGCGGATGGCTGCAGCCGATTGGGCGGCGCTTTCAAGGCGGGACACCGGCGCGGGCTCGGCAATCGGAGCGGCATCCGCCGCCGGCGGCTTGGCGCCGACCAGGGTGGCGGCGCTGACGATCTGGCCGATGCGCTCCATCACCGCCTGGCCGGCCTCGACCTGGGCGGCGAGATCGGCGGCATAGCGCTCGGCAGTGCGCAGACGCTCCTCAAGCGTGCGGTCGCAATCGCCAAGCGTGAGCTTGAGGCCGGCGATGGCGCGCTCGGCATTGTCGGTGGCGGTGATGAGGGCGCCGACCGTCTGACGCATGCCGGCCTCGTCGGCCTTGAGGCGCTCGATGCGCTTGGTCAGGACGAAGCAGGTGATGATGGTGGCGACCAGCAGGCTGGCGACCAGCACGTCGGCAATGAGATTGATCGTCATGGCATCCTGCTTCAGGTCGTGGCGCCGAGATGGCTGGCAAGGCTGTCGAAGGCCGCGAGGGTGGTCTTCGAGCGCCGGAGCGGCGCGACCACCTGGACGGCGATCTTGTCGTCGACGCGTCCGATCCGTCCTTCGGTGACGATGAAGTCGCCGCAGCGCAGCGACACGGTGGAGTCGGGGCGGGTGTCAAACATCAGCGTGTCGCCGATCTCGAGCTTCATGACGCGCTTCAGCGGCATCTGCGTCTCGTGCAGCACGCAGGTGACGTCGACATCGGCCTGCCAGACCTCGGTCGCGAGATGGTTCTCCCAGATCGGGTCGCGCCCCAGCTTCTCGCCCATGAAGCTTTCGAGCAGCAATTCGCGGATCGGCTCGATGGAGGCGTAGGGCAGGAGGATATGCAGCGCACCGCCGCGGCCTTCCATGTCGAACTTGAGTTCGACGCGGATCGCGGCGTTGGCCGGGCGGGAGATCGAGACGAAGCGCGGGTTGGACTCGACGCGGTCGACCGTGAAGGTCACCGGCGAGAGCGGCCTGAAGGCAGCCTCGGCATCGCCCAGCACCAGCTCGATGACGCGGCGGACCATGCGGATTTCGATCGAGGTGAAGGGGCGGCCGTCGATGCGCGGAGCCGGCTGGCCGCGCTTGCCGCCGAACATGGCGTCGAGCACCGAATAGGTCAGCGCCGACTCGATGGTGACGAGGCCGAAATTATCCCATTCCTCGGCCTTGAACACCGAGAGCAGCGCCGGCTGCGAGATCGAGTTGATGTAGTCGCCGAAGCGCACCGAGCGGATGCTCTCGAGCGTGACCTCGACGTTGTCGGTGAAGAAGTTGCGCAGGCTCGTCGAGAGCAGGCGCACCAGACGCTCGAAGATGATCTCGAGCATCGGCAGGCGTTCATAGGCGACCGAGCCCGAATCGACGATCGCCTGGATGCCGTTGCGGGACGCGCCGTCGTCGCTGCTGGAGAAACCGAGCATCGTGTCGATTTCGTCTTGCGACATCAGGCGGTCTACGCCGCCTTCCGCTTCGCCGTCCTCTTCGATGATGTCCGGCATCGCGGCCCAGCCGGCCGCCATGCCTTCCGGCGTCAGCGGCTCGTCGGTCGGTGCGGGGTTGTCGCGCTCGGTGCTCATCGTTCCGCCGTCATCTCGTTCCGGGGCTCAGGGATACCCCGGCTCACTGCACCAGCAGTTCCTTGAATAGCACTGCGTCGACCTTGGCCGGATAGACCGTCAGGTTGACGCGGCGCAGAAGCTCTTCCTTCAGCCGATACATGCCGGCCGAGCCTTCGAGGTCGGAGGGGCGCAGCTCACGCATGAAGACCTGGAAGGCGTCCTCGACGCGCGGCAACAGCGGCTTCACCTCTTCGGAGACCTTCGCATCGGCGATCTCGAGCACGACCTTGATCTTCATGACGGGCTGACGGTCCTGCTGGCCGCCATTGGACATGCCGATCATCATGTCCTTCATTTCGAGGAAGGTGGCGGGCTTCTTCGCCTTGGCCGCCTCGGTCGCGGCGATCTGCTCCGGCGTCGGCTTCTTCAGGAAGAACCAGCCGCCGGCGCCGGCAGCCGCCAGCAGCACGACGCCGCCGATGATGAAGAGCTTCTTCTTGCTCTTCGGCGCATCCGGACCCGACGCGCTTCCCTCTTCCGTCTTGGCTTTCTTCGCCATCTCGTCTGCGCCCCGGCCGCCGGGCCGCGTTCTGCCGCCCATGTACGCACCTTCGCCAATTACGGTTAACGCGTCGTTAAGGACGGCAGAATTTGCCGGGTCGTTCTTGCCGCTTTTGCCGTTCGTGCCGGGTTGTGGCGAGCAATCGGAATGAGAATAAAACAAATAATATCAGTGCTTTACGAAAATTAACCATGCTGGCACGGCGATTGCGGGGAATGGGCCGTGGCGACTGCGCTGGGGAGCGTCGAGGTCGCCGCGGGACATGATCGGGAGTTGAGCCGTGGAGAACGCGCTTCTCATCGGCCTGTCGCGCCAGGTTGCCCTGGCGCGCGAGCTGGACGTCATCGCCAACAACATGGCGAATGTCGGCACCAATGGATTCAAGGCGCGCAGTGCGCGCTTCAACGAATTCATCATGCCGGTCGCCAAGGCCGACGCCTTCAAGCCGTCCGACCGGCCGCTGTCCTATGTCATCGACAACGGCACGCCGATCGACCTGTCGCAGGGCACGATCGAGATGACCGGCAATCCGCTGGATGTGGCGCTGAAAGGCGACAACTACCTCGTCGTGCAGACGCCGAGCGGCGAGCGCTATACCCGGGCGGGATCGCTGACCGTCGACCGGCAAGGCCGCCTCGTGACCCAGACCGGACTGCCGGTGATGGGCGATTCCGGGCCGATCAGCTTCGGCTCCAGCGAATATGCGATGCGAATCGCGGCCGACGGCACGGTGAGCAGCGACCAGGGCACGCGCGGCAAGCTGCGTCAGGTCCGCATCTCCGACGCGACCAAGCTCGTCAGCGAGGGCACCAACCTGTTCTCGGCGACGGCCGGCGTCCAGCCTGCCGGCCCCGAGGCGCGGCTCGAGCCTGGCGCGATCGAGCGTTCGAACGTCAAGGCCGTGGTCGAGCTGACCCGGCTCATGGAGGTGCAGCGCAACTACCAGAGCGTCGCCAACATGATCACCAAATCCGACGAGCTGCGCAGCCGGGCGATCTCGCGCCTGGCGGACCAGCAAGCCTGATAGCGGAAAGGAGCGACTCCCATGCGCGCCATGCAGACAGCCGCGACCGGCATGATGGCCCAGGAGATGAACGTCCAGGTCATCTCCAACAACATCGCCAACGTCCGGACCACCGGCTACAAGCGCCAGCAGGTCCATTTCCAGGACCTGCTCTACGAAAATTTCCGGCGCGCCGGCTCGGCCACTTCCGACCAGAACACGCAGGCTCCGGCCGGCACCTTCATCGGCTCCGGCGTCAAGACGGTCTCGACCGGTCGCGTGATGACGCAGGGCAATATCAGCCCGACCGAAAAGCCCTACGACCTCGCCATCCGCGGCGAGGGCTTCTTCCGCGTCCGCATGCCGGACGGCCGCACCACCTATAGTCGCGACGGCTCCTTCGACCTCGACTCGCAAGGGCAGCTCGTGACCCGCGACGGCTATCAGGTCGAGCCCGGCATCACCGTGCCCAACAACGCCACCAGCGTCAGCATCAACGCGCAGGGCATCGTCGAGGCCATGCTGCCGGGGCAGACTGCGCCGCAGCAGCTCGGCCAGATCCAGCTGGTGCGCTTCGTCAACAAGGTCGGCCTCGAGTCGATCGGAGACAACCTCTATGTCGAGACCGCCGCTTCAGGGCAGCCGATCGACGGTTTCGGCGGCGGCGAGGGCTTCGGCACGCTGCAGCAGAACTATCTCGAAGAGGGCAACGTGCAGGCCGTGACGGAGCTTTCTTCTCTCATCGCGGCGCAGCGCGCCTATGAGATGAACTCCAAGGTCATCACGGCCGCCGACCAGATGATGTCGGCGACGACCCAGATGTTCCGCGGCTGATCGGAGGCTTCGCATCATGGTCCGCCTCTCCCTGATCGCTCTCCTGCTCTCCGGCACCGCCACCCTGGCGGCTCCGCAGCACGGCCAGCAGCACCCGCAGCCTGCGCCGGCCTCGGTCGCACCTGCCGCCGCGGCGCCGGTTGCCGCGTTGCCGCGCAAGCTGCAGCTGCGCTCCGAGGTCAACCTCCCCCGCGATCTCGTCACCTTCGGCGATCTCATCCCGGGGCTCTCGGGCGAGACCGCCGCGACGGCCGCCTTCCGCGCGCCGGGCCTCGGCGAGACCGGTACGATCCAGGTCGCGCGTATCATCGAGGCGGCGCGGGCCGCCGGCATCATCCGCGAAACGTCGGACTTCGACAGCCAGGGCTTCGCCCAGGTGGTCGTGACGCGCGCCGCGCGCCGGATCACTGCCGCGGACATCGAGATCGCGGTGAAGATCGGGCTGCAGGAGCGCTTCGGCATCGATGCCCGCATCTTCGCGCTGGCAATCGATGGCGGCGCTCCGGCCGTTGCGGTCGAGCCCGAGCTTACCGGCGATGTCGGCGTCCTCGACCTCTCCTTCGACGCCCGCTCGCGTCGCCTGCAGGCACGGCTTGCGGTGCCCGGCAGCATGGCGATGCGGCTGAAGCCGCTGCGCATCTCCGGTCAGCTCGTCGAAACGATGGAGGTGGTGGTGCCGAAGCGCCTGATCTCCCGCGGCGAGACGCTGGGCAAGGACGATGTCATCGTCGAGCGCCGCCCGCGCGACGGGCAGGGCGGCGAGATCATCAGCGACGCCCGCGCGGCGGTCGACAAGGTCGCGCGCCGGGCGCTGCTCGCCGGTGTGCCGCTGCGCGGCAGCGACGTCCAGCGCGAGGAGATCGTCGGCAAGGGCGATCTCGTCACCATCGTCTACGAGGCGCCGGGGCTGATGATCACGCTGCGCGGCAAGGCCAACGAGGCTGGCGCGATGGGCGATGTCGTCTCCGTCACCAATCCCCAATCCAAGCGCGTGCTGCAGGGCAAGGTCAGCGGGCCGGGGCGGGTCTCCGTCCAACCCTCCCTGAACGGCCGCATCGCCAGCGCCCAGTGACCCTCATGGAAACCGCTATGTATGCGCACCGCCTCGCCAAGCTCTCCGGCCTGCTGATGCTCACCGCCTCGCTCGGGGCCTGCGGCATCGGTGACCGCCTCGCCAATGTGGGCCAGGCGCCGACGCTCTCGCCTGTGGATGATCCGACCGCCGCCAAGGGCTACAAGCCGGTGCAGATGCCGATGCCGGCGATGGAGCATGCCTCCTACGCGCCGAACTCGCTCTGGCGCACCGGCTCGCGGGCCTTCTTCAAGGATCAGCGCGCCCGCAATGTCGGCGATCTCGTCACCGTCAAGGTCAAGGTCACCGACCGGGCGCAGCTCGACAATACAACCAAGCGCAGCCGCAAGAACGGCGAGGATTTCGGCGCTGGAAGGATCATGGGCTTCGAGAACAAGCTCGACAAGTTCCTGCCGGACGGTGCGAATGCGGGCGAGCTTCTGAAGCTCGATTCCGAAGGTTCGAGCGAGGGTGCCGGCTCCGTGCGCCGGAGCGAGCAGCTCGCCACCAATGTCGCGGCCGTGGTCACCCAGAACCTGCCCAACGGCAACCTGGTGATCGAGGGCAAGCAGGAGATCCGCGTCAACTTCGAAATACGCGAGCTGATCGTGGCCGGCGTGATCCGGCCGGAGGACATCGAGTCCGACAACACCATCGACTCGACCAAGATCGCCCAGGCCCGCATCGCCTATGGCGGCCGCGGCCAGATCACCGATGTCCAGCAGCCGCGCTACGGCCAGCAGGTGATGGATATCCTGCTGCCCTTCTGACCTTTCCCGAAATCCGGACGGCGCGGAACGCTCCCCCTTGTCTCCGCGCCGGCCCGAGCCGGCGGTCTCTCCCGAGCCGCCGACAACCCCGGCCGCCCGCAACGCTCCCCAAGCCAACCAGCTGGCGGCCAGAAGCCCCGCGTTCTCCCGACGCGGGGCTTTCGTCGTTGGGCGATGGCGTGGGGAGTGTCCGGGATCGGTGGGAAGCAGAACCCGAGTGCCGCTCCGCAAGTGGACATCGCCCGATCTCGACCTGGTTCGACCATAGGCGGCGGCGAATGTGATAGGATGTGTGCTGCATCGATTTGAAGGGTTTCGCCATGTCAAACAATGCAAAATCCCTTGTCGCGTTGTGCTTTGGTCTGGCGGCAGCTCTGATGAGTGTGTCGCCGTCTAATTCTCAGCAAAATCCGGTCACCGCCATCGATATCGCGCTGGAACCAGATGCAACAATGATCCAGCATGCACAGGCGGATAATGCCCGCCTGCTGAAAGCCTTCCCAAAAGGCTTTGCTCTGGACGCGACACGCCATCCGCACATCACGATGCTGCAGACATTTGTCCGCACCGCCGATCTCGAAAAAGTCTACGGGGCGGTCAATAACGTCTTGTCTACCGAGAAGCCGACAAGTTGGAAATTGAAAGCATACAAGTATTACTATATCCCCTCGCCACCGATCGGGCTGGCGGGAATCGTCGTTGAACCGACAGATGAATTACATCGGCTGCAGCAGAAAATAATCGAGGCAGTTGCGCCTTTCACGGCGAAGACTGGAACGCCAGCAGCCTTCATGAGTACTGAAAATGGCCGTGACATCCAAAAATTCTTGATCGGCTACGTCTCCAATTTTCCGAAAATAGCAGCTGGCGAGAAATTCAATCCCCACGTCACGATCGGTGTTGGTACCATCCCCTATCTAGACACCATGCTCGCGGAACCGTTCGCCGCCTTTACGTTCTCGCCAGTGGGAGCTTCAGTTTATCAGCTTGGCAGTTTTGGCACCGCTCGCAAGGAACTCAGGGCTTTGGCACTGACACCCTAAGGGAGGCGGAGAGGACGCATAAGCTCAGGACACGCGTCGCGCCCGCGTGGGCACAGTATATTTGGCTTTCATGGCAGGCGCTGGCCTCGAAAGGAGCCAATCATGTCACCGAATGCGCTTTTCTCCAGGCCTAGCCGTCGCAAACTGGTCTCGGCCTTGGCAATGCTTCCGGCGTTTTCCGGAGCCCTAACCTTCTCCGCATTGGCACAAACAGAGACTGCGAGCATTCCGCTCCCCTCTTGGAACGATGGCTCAGCCAAGCAAGCGATCCTGGCATTCGTAGCCGCTGTGACACGCGAGGGTTCGCCGGATTTCGTGCCTCCCGAAGAGCGCATCGCGACATTCGATAATGACGGCACCCTTTGGGTGGAGCAGCCTGGGCCAACTCAGTTGGCATTCGCAATCGACCGGGTGAAGGCTTTGGCGCCCCTGCATCCAGAATGGAAAGACACACAACCATTCAAGGCAGTGCTGGAAAACGATATGGAAACGCTCTC
This sequence comes from Allobosea sp. 05L423, assembly GCF_056397745.1. Taxonomy (NCBI): domain Bacteria; kingdom Pseudomonadati; phylum Pseudomonadota; class Alphaproteobacteria; order Hyphomicrobiales; family Alloboseaceae; genus Allobosea; species Allobosea sp. 05L423. Next base: position 606,193 of record NZ_JBFTOA010000001.1, read on the forward strand.
CAAAACTGGGGAGCGGGGCTTGGCCGAGTTGGTCTTGGCGAGCCACGCGGGAATGACGACAGAGGAGTTTCAGAAGATCGTCATCGACTGGCTCGCGACCGCTCGGCACCCGCGCTTCAAGCGACCATACACCGAACTTGCCTATCAGCCGATGGTCGAGTTGCTCGCCTATCTCCGCTCCAATCGGTTCAGGACTTACATCGTCTCAGGCGGCGGCATCGAGTTCATGCGTCCATGGACCGAGCGGGTCTATGGTGTACCGCCGGAACACGTTGTCGGCTCCTCGATCAAGACCAGGTTTGAGCTGCGCGACGGCAGGCCCGAGCTCTTCCGATTGGCGGAGATGAACTTCATCGACGACAAGGCCGGCAAACCGGTCGGCATAAACGAGTTCATTGGACGCCGCCCGGTCGCCGCTTTCGGCAATTCCGACGGCGACTTAGAAATGCTGCAATGGACGACGCTGGCTGGAGGCTTACGCTTCGGCCTCATTGTCCACCATACCGACGCAGAGCGTGAATACGCTTACGATAGGGACTCGCCCTTCGGACAGCTCGACAAGGCGCTAGATGCCGCGATCCTGAATAAGTGGACGGTGGTCGACATGAAGAACGACTGGAAGCGCATATTTGCGTTTGAGTAGCAGCTAAGGTCCCGAGTTGGGTCGGAAGGCGCCATTCCGCCGCAACTCTTGACCATCTAAAAAAGGCCCCGCGCCATGGGGGCGGGGCCTTCGAACTGGTAGGCAGCGAGGCGCCGCTCCTCAATCGTCGCGGAAGACGCGTTCGTTGCGCTCGTGGCGCTCCTGGGCTTCGAGCGAAAGCGTCGCGATCGGCCGGGCTTCCAGACGCTTCAGCGAGATCGGCTCGCCGGTCTCCTCGCAAAAGCCATAGGAGCCGTCGTCGATGCGAGCGATGGCGGCCTCGATCTTGGCGATGAGCTTGCGCTGGCGGTCGCGGGCGCGCAGCTCGATGGCCCGGTCGGTCTCCGACGAGGCCCGGTCGGCGATGTCAGGGTGATTCTCGCTCTCGCTCTGCAGGGTGACGAGGGTTTCCTTCGCCTCCTTCAGGATCTCGTCCTTCCAGGCGAGGAGCTTGCCGCGGAAATACTCACGTTGACGATCGTTCATGAACGGCTCGTCATCGCTCGGCTTGTAGTCCGCATCGAGGATGATCTGCTTCGACATGGGCGCGCTCTCTGAGTTGTCCGCTCACGCGCCCCTCGGCTTTGCCGTGGGAGGGTGAGCCGATTTGGCGCCCTTATAGCGATCCGTTTCAAGCGGAACAATCGCTTCCGACATCGCAATCAACGGCTTCGTGATCGCGGCCCGCCGAAAGGCCGAAAACGTGAAGAAAACCGCGATTAACGGCCTATCTTTCGAACTTGCCGAGTGCCGCCGCGATGTCGGCCTCGACCAACCGGGCAATAGGCCCGCGATAATGGTTGTGATCGAAGAACAGATTCGGCTCGTGCAGGGCTGGCCGATCAACCCGCCAGTCGACAAGAGCGGTGTTCGGGCGCCGAGCGGCGAGGTCGGCGAACGCCTTTCGGCAGGCCGCGTCAGCCGCGGCGTCCGGTGTTCCCGGCTTCGAGAGCGCGGTGACGTAGACCGGCGGCCGCACGAGAATCAGGGCCGTCCGCTGCGGCGCCGACTTCATCAATTCCTCGAGCTTCGCCGCAGCGGGGAAGGGACCGTCGACGTTGCCGCCGCCCAGTTCCACCGGTTGCTCCAGGCGCGCACGAAGCTCAGGCCGTTGCTCATGGCCCTGTAGCTCATTGCCGGCCTCGTAGTCCCAGTAGCCGTCGGGGCGCGCGCGCTCGGTCTTTCGCGAGGTCAGATAGGCGAAACGGCCCGGAATTTCCTCGATCAGGTCGTAGCGCATCAGTCCGCCGACATAGTCGAAGATGCTGCGGCTCAGCAGCCAAAACGGAAACGGCCTCTCGTTCGGCAGGGCCGGGTTGGAGGTGCACCAGTAGCTGTCGATGCCGACGACGATCGCCCGGGCCGGGGGCTGGCGATGGTGTCTCAGGAACCAGTCGATCGTTGCCAGTATCTCCCGCGGCATCGTCCCAGGTGCGATCAATGAGACGAAGGGGATGCCGGTTTTCTCCCGCAACTGCCCGGGGGAGATCAGCTGGATCTGCGAATTGCCGAAGATCGCCCCGGTGAACTGTGGATCACGCCCGCGGCTGGCCAAGGCCGTGCGCGGCCCTTGCGGGCGCACTCCCTCTTTCAAGGCAAGCGGTGTACGGCCGGAATCATAGGGGTCGACCAGCACTGCGAGCGTCAGGAAGGCGGCCGAGATCAGCGCGGCCGCGGCAAGCAGCGTCGCGATGAAGTTCCTCCACCTGGCCGCCTGACCCGGCGTGCCGGCCGGCTCAGAACTGGAAGTAGATGAACTCATAATTCGCGTCTTCGCCGATCTTCAGCAGGATGATGACGAACAGCAGCCCGGTCAGCACGGCGATCCAGCGGGCCGGTGGCAGCTTGTGGACGAGGTTCCAGGCGGTCGGGCCGATGATGGCGAAGCCCGCGGCCAGCACCAGCGCGCGCCATTTGAAGCCGGTCCCGATCGGGGCGAGGCCGAACAGCCCCTTGTAGATGGTCATCGCGGCTTCGAAGTTCGAAGCCCGGAACAGCACCCAGCAGAGCACCACGAAGAGGAAGGTCAGGAGCCAGCCGAGCGGCGCCGGCATCGGCCAGCCGGCGCGGCGCCAGAACAGCGCGAGGATCAGCGCGAGCCCGTGCGCCACGCCCCAGGCGACGAAGGTGAGGCCCGCGCCATGCCAGAGGCCGCCGAGCGCCATGGTGGCGAAGAGCGCCCAGACCTGGGTCGGCAGGCCGGATCGGGAGCCGCCGAGCGGGATGTAGAGATAATCGCGCAGGAAGCGCGACAGCGTCATGTGCCAGCGCCGCCAGAAATCCTGGATGCTGAGCGAGCGATAGGGCACCTCGAAATTCTGCGGCAGCACGATACCGAAGAGCAGCGCGAGGCCCAGCGCCATGTCGGTGTAGCCGGAGAAGTCGAAATAGATCTGGAAGGTGAAGGCGAGCGTCGCCTGCCAGGCTTCCATCACGCTGACGACCTTGCCGGCAGCGGCGGCTGCGAAGATCGGGTTGGCATATTCCGCCAGCGGATCGCCGATCAGCACCTTCTTGGCGAGGCCGAAGGTCAGGAGCATCAGGCCGCGCGCGATCCGCTCGGCGGCGTCGGGGCGCTGATAGGGCCGCTCGTCGAACTGGTGCATGATCTCGCGCCAGCGCACCAGCGGACCGGCGAGCACCTGCGGGAAGAAGGCGATGTAGAGCGCGTAGCGGACGAGATCGTAGCGCGGCGCCTGCCCGCGCCTCAGATCCGTCAGGTACATGATGTGGTGGAAGGTGAAGAAGGAGATGCCGAGCGGCAGCGCGATGTCGAATTTCGGCGCCGGCAAACCGGGAATCATTCCGGCGAGACTGGCGAAGAAGTTGAAGTACTTGAATACCGCCAGAACGGCGAGGTTCAGCACGATGGCCAGCGTGATGAGCCCGCTCGACTTCGTCTTCAGGAATGCTTCGGCAATCAGCCAGTTCACCCCGACGGAGAGGGCGAGCAGCGGCAGGAAGCGCCAGTCCCAATAGCCGTAGAAGGCGAAGGACAGCACGACCAGCACCGGCAGCCGCCATTGCGGCGCGAAGCGCTCGGCCAGCCAGTGGAGGGCCAGTGCCAGCGGCAGAAAGGCGAGCAGGAAGGCGAAGGAGTTGAAAAGCATCGGGCGGGGTGGGTGAGGGAATGGCTGCCGCCTTAGCCCATTCTCCCGCGCAAGTCATGTCATGGAGCGGCGGAGTTGCCGGGAAAGCCGCGGGAGTTCTTGTGCGATATTCAATCAATCAATTGATTGAATATCGCACAAGGAGTATTTTCATTCGGATGATCGCGACCTCAGATGCAGACCGTGGAACACGGGAGGCCCTGATCCGTGCGGGGCTGGAGCTGTTCGGAAAAAACGGCTTCGACGCGAGTTCGATCCGCGAAATCGCGCAGGCTGCAGGGGTCAACAGCGCCGGTATCGCCTATCATTTCGGGGGGAAGGACGGTCTGCGCCGGGCCTGTGCCGAGGCGATCGTGGCCACGATGCGGGAGCGGGTTCTGGGGCAGGAAAAGCTCGCTCCCTTGCCGTCGGCGTTGCATCCGGACGAGGCCTTGGAGGCCATGCTCATGGCGGTCAGCCGCGTGATCGCCTTCGCCACCCGGGCTCCCGAGAGCGAGGCGATCGCCCGCTTCGTCGTTCGCGAGATGATGGAGCCGTCTTCCGCCTTCGATCTGCTCTACGAGGGCATGGTGGGGCCGATTCACGGCCGGCTTTGCGCTCTGTGGGGCATGGCGACCGGCGGGGATCGCGAAGCGCAGGGAACCAAGCTCGCCGTCTTCGCGATGATTGGTCAGGTCCTCTACTTCCGGCTCGCACGGCCCGCCGTCATCCGGCGGATGGAATGGCAGGCGATCGGCGAGGTCGAGAGCGAAGCCATAGCCAGCACCATCCGCGCGACGATCACCGCCTCGGTTCTGGCAGCGCGAGGAGAACGCTCATGATTCTCGGCTTGCTCTGTTCCGTCGTTCTGTTGGGCTCGATCATTCCGGGCTGCGTGTCGGATTCGATCACGATCGCCGGCTATGTCGAGGGCGAATATGTGCGGCTCGGCCCGATCGATACGGCACGTATCGAACGCATCGACGTGCGCCGTGGCGAGCGCGTCGCGGCCGGAAGGGTCGTGGCTACGCTGGAGACGACGGATGCGCAGAATGCGGTCGCGGAAAGCGAGGCCCGGCTGATCCAGGCGCAGGCGCAGCTCGACAATCTGCGCATTGGCAGGCGCCCGGAGGAGATCGCCGTGATCGAGGCGAGCCTCGTCTCGGCCCAGGCGCAGCAGCGCGAGGCCGAGCGGGCGCTGGAGCGGCGACAGGATCTGCTGCGGCGCGGCGTCTCGACCCAGGCCGATTTCGACCAGGCGGAAATGGCGCGCGACGTGGCAGCCGCGAGCGTGCGCCAAAGCGCCGCTAATCTCGCCGTCGCGAAGCTGGCGGCACGTCCCGACGAGATCAAGGCGAGCGAGAACGCTGTCGAGGAGGCGAAGGCTACGCTGGCACAGGCACGCTGGAAGCTGGAACAGCGCCGCCTTGCGGCTCCCTCGGCCGGCCGCGTCAGCGACGTGCTGCGGCGCGTCGGGGAGCTCGCGGGACCGAGCGCGCCGGTCTTGCTGATGCTGCCTGACGGGGCGGCCAAGCTGATGCTCTATGTGCCGGAAGCGTGGATTTCGAGCGTAGAGCCAGGGATGCGGCTCGATGTGCACTGCGATGGCTGCGCGGCAGGGCTGACGGCGAGCGTCACTTATGTCTCGCCGGAGCCCGAATTCACGCCGCCGGTGATCTATTCGGCGCAGACGCGCCAGAAGCTGGTCTATCTCGTCGAGGCACGCCCGGATGGCGGGCCGCAATCGGCACTCCAGCCCGGCCAGATCGTCGACGTCATGTTGCGGGGGCAGCGGTGAGCGCGCCGCTCGCCATCGATGTGCGCGGCATGACCAAACGCTTCGGCCGGCGTACGGTCGTCGACAACGTCGACCTGGCCGTGGGGACCGGGGAAATCGTCGGCTTTCTCGGCCCCAATGGCTCGGGCAAGACGACTACGATCCGGATGATCTGCGGCCTGCTCAAGCCCGATGCCGGGGAGGGCACGGTGCTGGCGCTCGATATCCGCACGCAGAGCGCCGCGATAAAGCGCCAGGTCGGCTACATGACGCAGCGCTTCTCCTTCTACGAAGACCTGACTATCGCCGAGAACCTGACCTTCGTGGCGCGGCTCTACGAGCTGGAGTCGGTCGAGGAGGCGGTGGCGAAGACGCTCGACGGGCTCGGGCTCGCCTCGCGCAAGGACCAACTCGCCGGCACGCTCTCCGGCGGCTGGAAGCAGCGGCTCGCGCTTGCGGCCTGCATCATGCACCAGCCGAAGCTGCTGCTGCTCGACGAGCCTACTGCGGGCGTCGATCCCAAGGCGCGACGGGAGTTCTGGGACGAGATCCATCGGCTTGCCGGCGAGGGGATCACCGTGCTGGTCTCCACCCACTACATGGACGAGGCCGAGCGCTGCCATCGCATCAGCTACATCGCCCATGGCCGCATGCTGGCGACGGGAACCGTCGATGACGTGGTCGGCGGCTCCGGCCTCGTCACTTATGTCGTCCATGGGGCGCTGAAGCCCGCGCAGATCGCGGCGCTGTCGGCGGCCGAGGGAGTCGAGCAGGTCGCTCCGTTCGGCGCGGCGCTGCATGTCGTCGGGACGGACAGGGACAAGCTGGAAGCCGCGCTTGCGCCGCTTGCGCGCGCGAGCGGGCTCCGTGTCGAGCCGGGAGAGACCAGCCTGGAGGATGTCTTCATCAAGTTCATGGCCGACGCAGGGGAGCGGGCGGTATGAGCGCGCTGTTCTCCATTCGCCGGCTTGGCGCGCTGCTCGCCAAGGAATTCGTGCAGATGCGGCGCGACCGCATCACCTTCGCGATGATGCTGGCGGTGCCGATCCTCCAGCTCCTGCTCTTCGGCTATGCGATCAACAACGACCCGCGTGGCCTGCCGGCCGCGATCCTGGCGCTCGGGCAGGACCGCTATACGCGCGCCGTGGTCTCGGCGCTGGAGGTCTCGGACTACTATCGCTTTCGCGAGCGGCCGCAGAGCGCGGCGCAGGCGGAGAGCCTGATGGCCAAGGGGGATATCTCCTTCCTCGTGACCATTCCCAGCGATTTCGGCGTGCGGGTCGAGCGGGCTGACCAGCCGCGCATCCTGGTCGAAGCGGATGCGACAGATCCGGCTGCTGCGAGCGGCGCGGTCTCGGCGCTGGGGACGATCGTCAGCCGCGCGCTGCTGCGCGTGCAAGGCGAGCCCGAGACGAACCCGGCTGCCGCCGGCGCGGACGGGCTCTCCTTCGTGGTCCATCGCCGCTACAATCCCGAGAACATCACGCAGTACAACATTGTCCCCGGCCTGCTCGGCGTCATCCTGCAGATGACGATGGTGATGATGACGGCGATGGCGCTGACGCGCGAGATCGAGCGCGGCACGATGGAGAACCTGCTCGCCATGCCGACGACGGCCGGCGAGATCATGCTTGGCAAGGTTTTGCCCTATCTGGTGGTCGGCGCGATACAGGTCGTGATCGTGCTCAGCGCGGCCAAGCTGCTCTTCGGCGTGCCGTTCCTCGGCGATCTTGCGCTTCTCCTGAGCTGTGTCCTGATCTTCGTTCTGGCGCTCGTGCTGCTCGGCTACACCATCTCGACGATGGCGCGCACGCAGCTTCAGGCGATGCAACTCACCTTCTTCTTTTTCCTGCCATCGCTGATGCTGTCCGGATTCATGTTCCCCTTCGCAGGCATGCCGGGCTGGGCGCAGACCTTGGGCGAACTGTTTCCGCTGACGCACTTCCTGCGCATCATCCGCGGGATCATGCTGAAGGGCGCCGATCTCGGGGATATCGGCGACGAGGTGTTCTATCTCAGCCTGTTCGTGCCGGTTTATGCCAGCGTTGCACTGATGCGGTTCCGGAACACGCTGGATTGAGYGGAGCTGCCGCGTGAAAAGCAGATCGCCGAAGTAACTTGCAAAATGATAGTAACTGAACTAGCTGGGGCCCATGCAGCCCCGGCTCGTCCCGCTCGCCGAATGTCCCTGCGCCCGCGCGGTCGAGGCCGTGGGCGAGTGGTGGAGTATCCTGATCCTGCGCGACGCGCTGCAGGGCTTCACCCGTTTCGACGAGTTCCAGCGCAGCCTCGGCATCGCGCCGAACATGCTGGCGCGACGCCTGAAACATCTCACCGAAGCCGGGCTGTTCCAGCGGCGGCTCTATAGCGAGCGGCCCAAGCGCTACGAATATGTGCTGACCGAGCGGGGCAGGGATTTCTTCCCGGTCGTCGCTGCGCTGGTGGCCTTCGGTAACCAGCATCTCGCGCCGGAAGGGCAAGCCTTGCTGCTCGCTGATCGGGAAAGCGGGCGGCCGGTCGTTCCGGCCTATGCCGATGCAGAAACCCTACAGCCCGTGAATTCCGACAACGTCACCGTCATCGCTGGCCCGCAGGCCAGCCCCGGCATGCTGCAACGCCTCGCCATCGTGGCGGCGCGGGATGTGGCTGCGCCGGTCCACCGCACATAGGAGTTTTCGCATGCGCCGTATCGTCGTCACCGGAATGGGCGTGGTCTCGCCGCTCGGCTGTGGAACCGAGATCGCCTGGCAGCGCCTGCTCGCGGGGCGTTCTGGCCTGCGCCGCCTGCCTGACGCCATCGTCGAGACCTTGCCGGCCAAGGTCGCGGGCATCGTGCCGTCAAAGGCCGAGGATGCCGAGGGCGGCTTCGATCCCGATGCGGTCATCGCGCCGAAGGACCAGCGCAAGATGGACCGCTTCATCCAGTTCGCACTGGTCGCCGCCAAGGAGGCGCTGACGCAGGCCGGCTGGCAGCCGCAAAGCGAGGCCGAGCGCGAGCGCACCGCGACGGTGATCGCCTCCGGCATCGGCGGTTTCCCGGCGATCGCCGAGGCGGTGCGGACCACCGACGAGCGTGGGGTGCGGCGGCTTTCGCCCTTCACGATCCCGTCCTTTCTCGTCAATCTCGCCGCCGGCCATGTCTCGATCGAGCACGGCTTCAAGGGGCCGATCGGTGCGCCTGTCACAGCCTGCGCCGCCGGTGTTCAGGCGATCGGCGACGCGGCACGCCTGATCCGGGCCGGCGAGGTCGATATCGCGCTCTGCGGGGGCACCGAGGCTTGCGTCGATCTCGTCGCGCTGGGCGGTTTTGCTGCCGCGCGCGCGCTTTCGACGGGCTTCAACGACGAGCCCGAGAAGGCTTCGCGGCCCTTCGACGCGGATCGCGACGGCTTCGTCATGGGCGAGGGCGCCGGCCTGCTGGTGATCGAGGCGCTGGAGCATGCGCAGGCGCGCGGCGCGACGATCCTGGCCGAGCTGACCGGCTACGGCACGAGCGCCGACGCCTATCACATCACCTCGGGACCAGAGGATGGCTCAGGCGCGCGGCGGGCGATGGAGACGGCGCTGAAGCAGGCCGGGCTCCAGCCGGCCGATGTCGCCCATCTCAACGCCCATTCGACCTCGACCCCGGTCGGCGACCGTGGCGAATTGGCCGCGATCAAGGCGGTATTCGGCGATGAGGGCGGCATCGCGATCAGCGCGACGAAATCGGCGACCGGCCATCTGCTCGGCGCCGCCGGCGGACTGGAGGCGATCTTCACGATCCTGGCGCTGCGCGACCAGATCGCTCCGCCGACGCTCAACCTGGAAAGCCCGGACGAGGCGGCGGCCGGGCTTGACCTCGTGGCGAAGGAGGCGCGCCCACTCGCGATGGAGCACGCCATCTCGAACGGCTTCGGCTTCGGCGGGGTCAATGCCAGCGCTGTGTTCAGGCGCTGGCCGTAGGCAGACCGCTCACAGCGGAATGTTGTCGTGCTTGCGCCAGGGCCGCTCGACGTTCTTCGTCCGCAGCATGGCCAGCGCCCGAGCGATGCGCCGGCGCGTCGAGTGCGGCATGATGACTTCGTCGATATAGCCGCGCTCGGCGGCGACGAAGGGCGACATGAAGCGGTCCTCGTATTCTTTCGTCTTGGCCGCGATGCCATCCGCGTCCATGCCGCGGAAGATGATCTCGACCGCGCCTTTCGCGCCCATCACCGCGATCTGCGCCGTCGGCCAGGCATAGTTGACGTCGGCGCCGATGTGCTTGGAAGCCATCACGTCATAGGCGCCGCCGAAGGCCTTGCGGGTGATGATCGTGACCAGCGGCACGGTGCATTCGCTATAGGCGAAGAGCAGCTTGGCGCCATGCTTGATCAGGCCGCCATATTCCTGCGCCGTGCCCGGCAGGAAGCCGGGAACATCTACAAGTGAGACGATCGGGATCTCGAAGGCGTCGCAATAGCGCACGAAGCGGGCGGCCTTGCGCGAAGCGTCGGAGTCGAGCACGCCGGCCAGCACCATCGGCTGGTTGGCGACGATGCCGACGGTGCGGCCCTCGATGCGGCCGAAGCCGGTGACGATGTTTTTCGCGTAGGCTTCCTGAATCTCGAAGAAGTCGCCCTCGTCGACCGTCTTCAGGATCAGTTCCTTGATGTCGTAGGGCTTGTTCGGATTATCGGGGACGAGCGTGTCGAGGCTCATGTCGACACGGTCGGGCACGTCGAAGCTCGGCCATTCCGGCACGCCGGCCGTGTTGTTGGCCGGCAGGAAGTCGAGCAGGCGCCGCACCTGCAGGAGCGCCTCGACATCGTTCTCGAAGGAGCCGTCGGCGACCGAGGACTTGGAGGTGTGGACCTTGGCGCCGCCGAGCTCCTCGGAGGTCACGGTCTCGTTGGTGACGGTCTTCACCACCTCCGGCCCGGTGACGAACATGTAGCTGGTGTCGCGGACCATGAAGATGAAGTCGGTCATCGCCGGGGAATAGACGTCGCCGCCGGCGCAGGGGCCCATGATCACCGAGATCTGCGGGATGACGCCCGAAGCCTGCACGTTGCGCTTGAAGACCTCGCCATAGCCGCCGAGCGCCGCGACGCCCTCCTGGATGCGGGCGCCGCCGGCATCGAACAGGCCGACGATCGGCGCGCGCATCTTCAGCGCCATGTCCTGGATCTTGATGATCTTCTGCGCGTGGGTCTCGGAGAGCGAGCCGCCGAAGACGGTGAAGTCCTTCGAGAAGACGAAGACGGTGCGGCCGTTGACCGTGCCCCAACCGGTGACGACGCCGTCGCCGGGGATCTTCTCGCCCTTGTCCATGCCGAAGTCGACGGCGCGGTGCTGCACGAACATGTCGAACTCCTCGAAGGAGTCCTTGTCGAGCAGGAGCTCGATGCGCTCGCGGGCCGTCAGCTTGCCGCGCTTGTGCTGGGCCTCGATGCGGCGCTCGCCGCCGCCCTTGCGGGCGCCCTCGCGCCGGGTTTCGAGCTGTTCGAGGATGTCCTTCATGGCGGCAAGGCTCCCGGCCGGAAATCGCGTCTCGAAAGCCGGCTTAAGCGGGGCTGTGTTGAGAGTCCATTGCGACGTTTGCCGAAGCGCGCCCGCGCATTCTGCAGACGAACGGCGGCTCAGCCTTTCGACAGCAGAAGCGCTGCAGCGTCGAACTCGCGGCGGCGGATGGCGCGGCGCTCGGCGGCTTCCTCGTCCTGGCCCCAGACGGAGATCTGGTAGTCCTCGTCGAGATGGGCAGCCTGCCAGGCCGCTTCCGCGTCGATCGACCCGCTGGCGAGGGCGAGCAGGATGATCGTCGAGCCCGTCAACGTCATGACGTTGTGCGCGCCGGCCAAAGCGAGCGGTGCGGGGATGTCCCCGACCTGCCGGGCGACGGCGGCCAGCGTCTCGGCCGGCTGCTCGGCGAAGACGACGCCCTCGGCCAGAACGAAGCGGGCGCCGATCAGCGCCTCGACGCTCTCCAGGATGGGCTGCCAGACGGCGTCGTAGCGCGCGACAAGCGCCTCCGGTTCGCCGGCGCGATAGCAGAGCGCGTCCGAAGCGGCGTAGCGCACGATCTCGGCGCGAACCGCTTCCTGCTGATCCTCGACGCCGTCCAGCGCCGAATTGACCAGACGCGTGAGCGGCATCTGCGCGGGGTCGATCCGCTCGGCCTGCCGCTCCCATTCCGCCGCGAGCGCGTCTGCGACATTGCGGGAGCCCACCGCCAGCGGCTTGCGCGCCGGGGTGCGGGCGGTGCGGCCGTCGAGCGCGACATGGAACAGACCGTCGCGCTCGAGCACGCCGGCCTCCTTGTAGAAACGGGCGGGCAGGGGATTACGCATGGCCTGCTGGGCGGCCGCCACGGGATCGGGCTGGCTGGCGCCGGGCGAACCGAAGCGGGCGAGAAAATCGTCAGTGGACATGGCGCTGCCATACCGCATTCGCGCCAGGCATGAAACCGGTCTTCAGGCAGCTCGGACGCGCCCGAGGAACTGCGCGACCTCGGCATCGAGATGTGAAGATTGGAGCGAGAGCTGATCGGCGGACTGGGCAATGTGGCTGGCGGCCTCGTCGGTCTCGGCCGCGACGCGGCTGACGATATCGATGTGGCCGGCGGCAGCGATCGTTTCATCGGCAGCCTGACGAATGTTGTCGGCGATGCCAGCCGTCGCCACGTTCTGCTGTTCGACGACGACCGCGACCGTGCCGGAGATCTGGTTCAGCGAGCCAATGGTTGCGTTCATTGCGTCGATCGCTGCGATGGCCTCGTAGCCCGAACGATGGATTGCCTCGATCTGGCCCTGGATTTCCTCCGTCGCGCGCCAGGTCTGGTTCGCAAGGGACTTGATCTCCTGCGCCACGATGGTGAAGCCGCCGCCGGAGCGCCCGAGCCGCGCCGCCTCGATAGATGCATTGAGCGCCAGCAGGTTGGTGTGCTTGGCGATCGTCGAGATCACCCCGGCGATATTGCGGATCTCGTCGGCCTTGCGCGAGAGATCGCCGACGGTGTGCAGGACGTTGCCGGCCTGCAGGGTCGCGTCGCCGACGATACGTGCTGTTTCCGTTACTTGCCGGTCCACCTCCGCGAAGGACTGTGCCAGCTCGGAGGTGACCTGCGTCACCGCCACAACGTTGGACGAGGTCTGGCGCGAAGATTGCGAGGCTGCGGTCGAGCGCTGCAAATACCTCAAGCGCGCCGTTCTTCATCTGCTGCGCGGCGGTGCGAAGAGACTGCACGGACGCTATCACGTCGCGCGCGATGCGGGCGATGGCGTGCTCGAAGTCATTCGCGACGCTGTGCAGGATCCGCTGCTTTTCGTTCGCCGCTCGGGCTGTGGTCTCGGCGACGTCGCGGCGGGCCTCGTCGGCGACCTCGCGCGCGGCGTCGGCCTGCCGGCGTTCGGTTTCCGAGATTTCGAGGGATTGTCGCAAGGACCAGACGAGCCAGCTGAGTGCTGCGGACTGCACGACGACGATCAGGCCGTGGAGCAGCACACGGCCGATATCGTTGCCGTTCAGAAAGACGCCTGTCGGCTGCAGAAGGCTGAGGAGGAGATGATGAGCCGCGATCGCGATGGTGGCCGGGACGAAGACGCGCCAGTCGAGCCAGCCGGCGAGCACGGCCAGCATGGCGAAGAAGTACATGTGCATGTCGGATTGATAGGGGTGCCCGGCAAAGGCGTAGACCAGCAGCATGACCTGGCAAAGTGTCGCGATGCTGGTGATCTGCCGGGTGGGCCAACCCGTGCCATAGACACGCCACGCCAGAGTGCCGAGCGCGGCCAGCGCCGCCCCCGCCAAAACAAGAGATCGCCGGCTGATCAGAGGCTCGGTGAGCGGGGCGAGCGCCAAAAGGGTCGCATTGATCCACAGGAGGAGGAGCAGCAGGCGGGCGAAATGTGCGCGAAACCGGGCGACGTCGTTCATCGACTGCTCCATTCGGCAGAGCCTACGCAGAGTCGGGCGAGGCCAGCATCGATCACCAGCCAGGCTCCGGCCTGATAGAGCGCTCCAATAAAGCGGTCGTTCTCGCCAAGCGTGACGGTGACGGCGGGTGTCGTGTCGATCCGGATCAGGCTGCCGCCGGCAGTGGCAATGGCGGCGGCCATGTCGTGCGCCGAACTGCCGGCCGGGAAAAAGGCCGCGACGGGGCGGCCTTGCACCGGCCACGCCGCGATCAGGAAGGCACCTAACGCTGCGGCAATACCGCAGACCAGGCCAAAGCCGATCTCCCGCATCCTGCCCCCCTAGCCTTCCGGCCTTGCAGGCTGAACCTATCGCTCAGGTTGCAGGAGCAGGCTTGCGATTTGGTAAATCGGCTGGGTTCGGAAGCGGTGTGCCCGCGGTGGTTGCGTCGCCGCTCAGCTGCCGAAACGGTCTCTCCAGGCCGGTCTGGCTTCGGGGAAGGGCAGTGCCGTTGCGGCATATACCCCGCGGGCGACGGCACGGGCCAGGACATCGGCTGCGGTGGCGCAAAGTTCGGTGAGAGCGAAAGCGTCGGACGGCGCTCCGCTATGGCCCGTCGCTGCGGCAAAGACGACGTCACCGTCGAGCGGGGCGTGGGCCGGTCGCAGGGCGCGGGCAAGCCCGTCATGAGCTGCCAGCGCAAGCCGCCGCGCCTGGGCCTTGGTCAGCACCGCATCGGTCGCCACGAGCGCGATCGTCGTGTTCTGGCCGGTGCCTCCCTTGAAGCGCAGGGCCAGGTCCGCCGGGGCGATCGTCGCCGGCCAGCCGAGCCCGCCGAACTCGCCTTCACGCTCATAGGGCGCGGCCCAGAAATGCGGGCCGTCGCCGATCGTTGCGGTGCCGACGGCGTTGACCGCGACGAGGGCGCCCACGATTTGCCCGGTCGCGGCACGGGCGCTCGCCGAGCCGATGCCGCCCTTGAGGTTGGCCGTCGTCGCGCCGAAGCCGGCTCCGGCAGTACCCAGCGCGAAAGAGGTCGATGCGCCTGCGGCGGCCTTCGCGCCCAGTTCGCCATAGGGCGTGTCGCCGTCTCCACGCGCCCAGGGCTTCTCGCCGCCATTGGTGAGGTCGAAGAGGATGGCCTGCGGGACGATCGGGACGCGGAAGGCGCCGACCTGGAACCCGCGCCCTTCTCCCGCCAGCCAGCGCATCACGCCGTCGGCCGCACCGAGCCCCCAGGCGGAGCCGCCGGAAAGCACGATCGCGTCGATATGCTCGACCGTCATCTCCGGGATGAGCAGCGCCGTCTCCCGGGTGCCGGGCGCGCCGCCGAGCACGGCGACGGAGGCGACCGTCGGGCGCTCGAAGACGACTGCCGTCACGCCGGTCGCTGCCGCGACGTCATCGGCATGGCCGACATGGAGGCCGCGGACGTCAGTGATGAGGTTTTGCATGGAACGTCCGATGGCGAACCGAATCGCGTCGCGCGCGTTGTCGCCACATTACGATCTTTTCATCTTGAGGCCATTGCCGGGTCAGACATCAGGAGGCAGGCTGACCTCATCGCCAATCGGCTTCGAGACCCGCTGCGCGACACACCGACCGGACTGCCTCAAGGGAGATTCCCATGAAACCCATCGCCCTCATCGCCGCTTCGTCGATTGCGATGCTCGCCGGCACCCTCGCATTCGCGCAGCCGCAGCCGGTTCCACCGGCAGGTGGCGATCAGAAGCAGGAGCGTACCGACAGCCGCGACCAGCGCCGGCAGGATTGGCGCGAGCAGCGTGCCGAGCGCGCCAAGGCGCGGCTTGACGAGCGGCTGGCGAAGGTGCGCGCCGACCTCAAGCTCAAGCCCGAACAGGTCCCGCTGTTCGACAAGGTCGAGGCGCTCGTCAAGCGACGGAGCGAGCAGCGTGTCCAGCAAATGGCGGGGATGCGCGAGGAGCGCGAAAAGCTGCGCCATGCCGATCTGATGGAGCGCCTGGATGCAGCGGCCACGCGGCAGAATGAGCGGGCGGTGCGTTCCAAGGAACTGGCGGACACGGTTCGCCCGCTCTGGGTCACGCTCAGCGACGAGCAGAAGACCGTGCTGCGCCGCTCGGTGCGCGAGGCAGTGGCGGAAGGGCGTGAGCGTTTCCGCGAGATGCGGGCCGGGCGCGGCGGCTGGCAGCAGAACGAGGACGATCGCGGGCCGCGCCGCTGGCGCGACCGGGAAGACCGGCGCGATCGTGGTGGGTACGACGACGACGAGTGAGCTAAGGTTACAGCCGCCAATTCCTGCCTGGCACTGAATCCTGACGACATGGCGCCTCCGGCTTGCCGGAGGCGCACCTTCATGCGAAGCACCGCCGCCTGCCACGCGAGCCAGCGGCCATGCGCTTCATCCAGACCTTCGAACTCGCGCCTTTCCTGGACACGGTCGTCAGCCTGACGGCCGCTTTCGTGCTGGGCATACTGATTGGCGCCGAACGCCAGTATCGGCAGCGCACTGCGGGATTGCGCACGACCGTTCTCGTCGCGCTCGGGGCTGCGGCCTTCGTCGATCTCGGCATGCGCATCGAGGGAGCGCCCGGCGCCATCCGCGTGATCGCCTATGTCGTCTCGGGCATCGGCTTCCTGGGCGCCGGCGTGATCATGAAGGAGGGCACGAACGTTCGCGGCCTCAACACGGCGGCGACGCTCTGGGGCTCTGCTGCCGTGGGGGCCTGTGCCGGCGCGGATATGATCGCCGAGGCGGTGCTCGTCGCGGCCTTCGTCATCCTCGGCAATACGCTGCTGCGGCCGCTCGTCAACGCGATCAACCGCATCCCGCTCAACGAGCGGACACTCGAGGCGACCTACGAAGTCGTTGTCACCGCAAGGACCCAGGCGCTCGCCGAGGTGCGCGAGACGCTCGTCGACTATCTCGAAGCGGCGCAATATCCGGTCAGCGACATTACGACGGTCGAGCGTGGCGAGGACGCAGTCGAGATCGTTGCCAAGCTGATCAGCACGGCGGTCGACCGGAAAGAACTCGATCAGGTCGTCGACAGGCTGGCGCGCCTGCCGGCTGTGAGCCATGCGACCTGGGAGAGCAGCACCGCCGATTGACCGGGCCGGTCATTGCGAGCGGCCGTATCGCGATGCTGCCGACTTTGCTCAGGCGCTCAGCCGCCGACGGCGTCGGTCACGCATTTCTTGGTGAAGCTCGTCTTGGCGGCGCCGGCCAGCTTCTTGTCGGCCGCCTGCTTGTCGCAGGTCGAGGTCGCGTCCTTCTCGCATTTGGTCAGGAAGCTGGTTTTGGCAGCGCCAGCCAACTTCTTGTCCGAAGCCTGGATATTGCAGCTTTGGGCATAGGCCAGGCTCGCGGAGCAGGACAGCGCGAGGGCAATCAACAAGGTTTTGGTCATGGCGAATCTCTCCGCGGTAGCGAGGGCAACGATGACGCTACGGCATTATGGCGACACTGAGAACGGAATTCATCGGCTTCGCCCCGATTTTGCCGAACTTGCTAACGTGCGGATCTGAATAGGGATTTCGTGATTTACCATATCCGTTCAGATCGGATTCACGGCTTGCCGTTTACGTTTTGTCAGGAAAGGCAATGCGAGAGGTTAGCCATGAAGCAGATGTGGTTAGCATGGGCTATGCGGGCCTTTATCGGCTCCGTTTTTGTCGTGTGCCTTTTCGGGCCCTACGCGCTGTCGATCCTGATCGGCTGCATCGGGCTGGGCTGCTACTTCTTCCGTGACGAGGTCGGTTCGCATCTCTAGGAGATGCCCGCCGCGGCTGCTCGGTCGCGGTTCACCTGATCCGACGCAGGTGACAGGTCTTCACTCTTCCGCCCCGTCCATCCGAACGCCAGACGCAGCCGGAGTTGCTCGGCGTCCGATCATAGAGATGGATGGCCGCGCGGCGCTTGCGGTCGAAGCTCTGGTTCGAGAAATCATGGCCTCCGACGCGGACGTTACGCCCGAACCGCACTTCGGCCTGCGCCGTCGATAGCGTTGCCAGAAAGCCCAACAGGGCGAGCCATCCAAGAGCGCGGCCGCGCAGGCATCTGCGGGCCCGGACATCGGGATTCCCGGCGAAATGCGCGGTCGTCGTCTTCATTGGCATCGGTGAATCTTAGGAAAGCGGCGCCGAGTGCTCAAGGACGGGCGGCTGCCCTCGGATCGGAGGGGCTCGCTTGCCGCTGTATCTTTTTGCGGCGGCCTCGGCAGAAGCGTATGGTGAGTTGCGCAGCCTTCAGCTGATGCAGCGGAGGGTTTGCTGTTTCCCAAGGGAGGATGCCATGGGTCGCAAGTTCATCGACTGCCGGGCATTTCCGAGTGAGATGAAGTGCTCAATCGCGATCAGTGCCGATACTGAAGGCGAACTCCTGGAGGCGGCGGTGCAGCATGCCGTCGCAGTGCACAGGCATCAGGATACGCCCGAGCTACGTGACCAGATCAAAAGTGTCATCAGGGATGGCATGCCCTCCGAGAGGGCGCCGGATCGCGCCGCTTGACGCGCCAAACGCGGCGGCTCCGCTTAAACAGCACAGTTGGACAGCGATAAAGCGCCTCGCAGCGTTGGCCATGAGCACATGAAGGCTGGCTTCTACCAGGAGAGCGGGGAGCCTGCGGAACTCTGCCGGGCGTCTCCAAGAGCGCCTTGAGGGAGCCGCGCCGAATATGCGGCCACCCGAAGGGAGGTAAAAACATTTTGGGGGAGGGCAAAATCTTGCCCTCCCCCAAAGCATTGAACGTAAACGGATATTCTGCCCGTGCCGAACGGCTTAGCGCGAGTAGAACTCGATAACCAGGTTCGGTTCCATCTGCACCGCGTAGGGCACGTCCGACAGCGTCGGGGTGCGGGCGAACGTGGCGGTCGACTTGCTGTGGTCGGCGTCGATGTAATCGGGAACGTCACGCTCGGCCAGCGTGGCCGACTCGATGACGATCGCGAGCTGGCGCGAGCTCTCCTTGATCGCGACGACGTCGCCCGGCTTGACCTGATAGGAAGCGATGTTGACGCGCTTGCCGTTCACGGTGACGTGGCCGTGGTTGACGAACTGACGGGCCGCGAAAACGGTCGGCACGAACTTGGCGCGGTAGATCACCGCGTCGAGACGGCGCTCGAGCAGGCCGACCAGGTTCTCGCCCGAGTCGCCCTTCAGGCGGATGGCCTCGGCGTAATAGCGGCGGAACTGCTTCTCGGAGATCGAGCCGTAGTAGCCCTTCAGCTTCTGCTTGGCGCGCAGCTGGGTGCCGAAGTCGGACGGCTTGCCCTTACGGCGCTGGCCGTGCTGGCCGGGGCCGTACTCGCGGCGGTTGACCGGGGACTTCGGGCGGCCCCAGATGTTCTGACCGAGACGGCGGTCAATCTTGTACTTCGCCTCATGGCGCTTCGACATGTCGCGTGTCCTCTATGGTTCGCGAGTTTGAGGACCGCGCCCTCCTGCTCCCTGGCATCTTGCCGGGCATCCTGCGGATGCCACGTTGGTAAGCTGCCATTTTCTTTGCATCGGTTTGCCCGAAAAGCGGGAACCACTTTTCGGACCGATGCACCGGGGCGACAGATCCGGCTTCCGAAGGAAAGCGGATCACGGGTGCGGAAAAAGTCACGCGGCCCCGTGAGGAGCCGCGTGACGAGAGGCCTATGACCTAAAGCCGGCTTCGAGTCAATTCCGCTCCGGCGGAAACCACCGCTCAGCGCTAGTAGCGATAGCGGCGATAATAGTGGTGGTGATGTCGGTGGTGGTTGTACCAGCCATAGTGATGGCCGCGGTGCCAGCCATGGTGCCGGCGCGGACCATGGCCATGATAGGCATGATGTCCGTGGCCCCCGTGCCAGCCGTGAGGCCTCGCCTGCGCTTCGGAGGTCGCTCCGAAACCGATGAAGGCGAAGCCGAGTGCAAGCACTGACAGAAGCAGCAATTTTCTCATGCGCATGCCTTCCTTGCGATGGTCGCCATCACAAGGAACGCGAGGAGGGAATCAGAGTTCCTGTCAGCTCACCAGCGGCATGGGCTCGATCGCCACATGCGCGAGGCCGTAGCCGGCGAGCGCGATCCGCAAGGGACCGCTCAGCCCTGCGCCGGAAGTGAAGATGGCGGTGGCGTTCGGGCAGGGGACGTCGCCCACGGGGCCGAGCAACTCGACGACGCGGCGCGCGATCGCCGGAGCGGGATCGATCCATTCCACGGGCCAGGGCGCGAGCCGCTTCATCCGCTCCAGCAGAAGCGGGTAATGCGTGCAGGAGAGCGTGACCACGTCGGTGCGTCGCCCGTTCGCCTCGACGAAGCAGGGCGCGATCTCGGCGAGCAGCGCCTCATCATCGACGGGTTCGCCCTTCAGCGCCTGCTCGGCCAGGCCCGCGAGCCGCGTCGCGCCGATGAGCGTGACGTCGCAGGCGGCGGCATAGGTCTCGATCAGCTCGCGGGTATAGACGCGCGCGACCGTACCGGGGGTGGCGAGCACGGAGATCATCCCGCTCTTGGTTGCGGTTGCTGCCGGCTTGATCGCCGGCACGGTGCCGACGAAGGGGATGGCAAAGCGCGCCCGAAGCGTTGGCAGGACCAGCGTCGAGGCCGTATTGCAGGCGATTACCACGAGGTCGGGATGACAGCGCGCGATCAGCCGCTCCATCACGGCGAGGATGCGGGCGACGAGCGCGTCCTCCGCGAGCCGGCCATAGGGAAAACCGGCATCGTCGGCGGCGTAGACGATATGGGCGCCCGGGCAGGCCTGCGTCGTGCGCGAGAGCACGGTAAGGCCGCCGAGCCCGGAATCGAAGACAAGGATGGTGGGTTGGGGGCGCGGGATCGCGAGGGGGCGGTATCCCGTTCCGGCGAGAAGATCGACCTGCATGTCAGCGCCGTGAGACATCAAAACCCGACTTCGCCAGAGACCGGTTAAAGGATGGTCAATGTCGTATCGTCAGCCTGTCTCGAAATTAGTTGATTCTGTCTACTAGTTGAATTGGTGTCGCGGCGGAGGTGAGCCATGGATGCCATTGAGACCGAAGCCGTCGCTGCGATCCGCCGGTTCAATCGCTTCCATACCCGCTGGGTCGGGGCGCTCGGCGGCAGCCGGCATAGCTCCGGGCTGTCGCTGGCGGACGCGCAGGTGCTCCACGAACTGGCGCAGCGCGACGATTGGCAGGCGGCGGAGCTGGCCAAGGCGCTCGACCTCGATCCGGCCTATCTGTCGCGCATCCTGCGGCGCTTCGCGACGCGTGAGTGGCTCGACCGCAGCCGGTCTTCGGTCGACGGGCGGGCATGGCGCCTGCAATTGACCGATGAGGGCAGGGCCGCCTTCGCCGCGCTCGACGGTGCGTCAGACGCTCAGGCGCGGTCGATCCTGTCGCGACTGCCTCTCCCCGAGCAGGCTGACCTGGTTGACGCGCTCGCCACGACGCAGCGCCTTCTCTCGGGAGAGCGGCAAGCCTGTCCTCGTCCCACTATCCGCGAGCACCGGCCCGGCGATATCGGCTGGGTGATTGCTGCCCATGGGCGGCTCTATGCCGAGGAATATGGCTGGGATCAGAGTTTCGAGGCGCTGGTCGCCGAGATTGCCGCCAAATTCCTGCGCGAATTCAAGCCCGATCGCGAGCGCTGCTTCATCGCTGAATTGGAGGGGATGCCGGCAGGTTCATCCTTTGTCGTCGAAGAGGACGAAGAGACCGCGAAGCTCAGGCTCTCGCTGGTCGAGAAGCGCGCGCAGGGGCTGGGGCTCGGCAAAGCGCTGGTGCGCGATGCCGTCGACTTCGCCCGCAGGGCGGGTTACCGGCGCATGGCGCTCTGGACCAACGACATTCTCCATGCCGCCCGCGCGATCTATGTCGCGGAGGGCTTCCGCCTGGTTGCGGAAGAGCGGCTCCATTCCTTTGGCCAGGACCTGGTCGGGCAGAACTGGGAGCTTGTGCTCCGGCCCGAGATGGCGTCAGGCCTTTAGCCGCGCCAGTGCTGCGGCTGCTGCCCGGCCGGCGAGCGTGGCCCCGCCCACGGTCATCGCGCCGCCGCCCGCAGTCGCCTCTCCGGCAATGAGCAGGCGCCCGCCGATCGGCTGGGCGAGGGCTTCCCGGGCCTTCTCATGGCCGGGATCGCAGACGGAATAGGAGCCGCGCGCGAACGGGTCGGTCCACCAGGCCGGGAAGGAAGCGGCCTTGACCGTCTTGCGGAAGTCGGCGCCGACCATCTTCGCCAGGAGGTCGACGACATGGGCGCGCGCTTCTTCCGGGCCGGCCTCGGAGAGCTTGCGCGCATAATCGCCGCCGCAATAGCCGATGACGATGTCCTTGCCGTCCGGGTACATGTCGAAATTCATCATGCGCTCGGGTGCGCCGGTCTCGAGCAGGCTCGCGCCAGGCGTGAGGCCGAAGCGATCGCCTTCGACCTTGAGCGCGATCTTGGTCAGCGCTCCCATGTGCAGCCCGCCGAGGGCGTCGCGGGTGGCTGCCGGAAGGTCCGGGGCAAAGCGGATGGCGCCCGACTTGAGCACGCCGACCGGCACGGTGAGAATGCAGGCATTGGCGCGGATGTCGCCCGAAGGCGTGGTGACCGTCACGGCCGGTCCGTCCCAGCGGATCGCTTCGACCGCCTGATTGAGGCGAATATCGAGGCCCGCGGCGGAGCGCGTGACGAGATTGCCATAGCCCGAGGGGACAACGAGATCGTCGCCGGCCCAGAGACGCTGATAGTCGCGCGCCGAAATCCGGCTTGATTCCTCGCCGATCGAGAGCAGCAGGCCCGACGCCGCGATGGGGGCGCTGTTCGGGCCGAGATCGCCGAGCAATTCTGCGATCGACATGTCGCGCCCGGCGAGATCTACCGTCTCGAGCCGCCGGTCGATCTGGTTGAAGGCATCGCGCCGGCGGCGGCGATCGGCGTCAGCCATGGGGTGGCCGTCGGTAAAGACCCGGAAACCGCCACCCCGGGGTTCCGATGCGGTCTCGACACCGAGATCGCGGGCAATCTGGACCCAAGGGTTGCGCTCCGCCCAATGGATGAACATTGCGCCCGCGTCGTATGCCGCGCCGAGAGAGGCATCGGTAAAGGCGCGTCCGCCGACGCGTCCGCGGGCCTCCAGCACGATGGGCTTGCGACCTGCGGCGCGCAGCGCCTGAGCCGCGGCAATGCCTGCCGCTCCCGCGCCGACGACGACAACATCGGCATCGGTCGCGGCAGAGCTGCGGCCGGCGACGGCGAAAGCAGTGACCATGGCGCTGCCCCCAGTCAGCAGCCTGCGGCGGGTCACTCTGGCATGACGGAGATTCATGACACGACAATGCGCGCTGTCTGCGACGTTGCAATGGCCGGAAGCGCGGAAGACGCGGCTTTGACGATCACGACATCGGGAGCGAGGCGTGGCCACAAATCTATCGCGTGTAATTCTACATTAGAATAGTTCTCTTTTGGAATGAATCTATTGTTTATGCGAATGTTTTCCGACAATTGACAGTATACGACTCAATCAATATCGATCCTGTCGCCTTGCATTAGCGTATAAGGCCTTCTTTTTACTCATTTTAAATTGCCGCTCAAGGCCGAAGGGCCGAGCGGCAAGGACGGGATACGGGCGATGGGGAATCTTTCCGGCCGGCTTCGCGGCAGTGTTGCGCTTGGAAGCCTGGCATTGGTGCTTTTTGTTTCGACTGCTGAAGCGCAACAGCGGAACCAGCAGGCGGCGCCTGCACCGAGTTCCGTCGGCGAGGCGCCGGTTGTGCTGGATCAGATCAATGTGCAGGGGGAGGGTGCGCCAGGCGGCGCGCTGGTGAGCGGGCCGACGACGACGCGCGTGACGCGCCAGGAACTCGACCGCGAGCAGATCCAGAGCCTGACGGACCTGTCGAACCGGGTCGAGGCGGGCATCACGCTCAACCGCCAGACCAACTCGCTCAATATCCGCGGCCTCGATGGCGCGCGCGTGCTGACGACCATCGATGGCATCCGCCAGCCCTTCCTCATCGATACCCGCGTCAATCGCGGCGCCCAGAACGCCTTCGATTTCGATTCACTGTCGACGCTCGACCTGCTGCGCGGCGGCAGCGGCGCCAGCACGCTCGGCGGCGGCGCGCTCGGCGGCGCGCTCGCGGTGCGCACGCTCGATCCGGAAGACCTGCTGCGCAATGGCCGCTCCTACGGCGCGCTCGCCAAGACCGGCTATGACAGCACCGACCGCGCCTGGTTCGGCAGCGCCGCTGCGGCAGCGCGCATGGGCAATACCTCCGTGTTGCTGCAGGGCGGCTTCCGCAACGGGCACGAGACCGACAACCGGGGCGATGACAAGACCATCGGTGCGGCGCGCACGGCGCCCAACCCGACCGACTTCAACCAGTACAACTTCCTCGGCAAGATCTATCAGCAGGTCGGCGAGGCGCATCGCTTTGGTCTCACCGGTGAGATGTTCAAGCGCGCCGACCGCGTCCAGACCCGCACGAACGCTGTTTCGCTGACCGGCAATTTCCGCCCCGGTTCCTACGAGACCGGCGAGGATGTCGAGCGCAATCGCGTCTCGCTGAGCTACGACTACAACATGCCGGGCTCGTTCTTCGATGAGGCCCATGCCGTCGCTTATTGGCAGCGCCTGAAGCGCAACGATCTCGTCAACGCCTGGCGCTACACCAGCATTGTCGGCCCCTATGCGCGCGACAACGAGAACGAAGAGAACGCCTACGGCTTCAACGGCCACGTTATCAAGAATTTCCAGACCGGCGCGTTCTCGCATCGCGTGCTGGCCGGTACTGAGCTGCGCATGTCGACGCTGGAGCAGTTCTCCTCGGGTATCGACAACTGCCCGGCGCGGCCGGCTTCCGGCCTCTTCGCCGCGCCGTTCACGACCTGCAACAATCTGCACACCAACCAGGCCGACCAGCCGAAGGTCGATGGCAAGCTCGTCGGCATTTACCTGCATGACGAGATCGGCATGCTCGACAATCGCCTGCGCCTGACGCCGGGTGCGCGCTTCGACTGGTATGAGGAGAAGCCGCAGAACACGCCGGCCTACACGCTGGGCGGTTCCCGCCCCACGGGGCTGCCGGCGTCCTCCAGCGATACCGGTTGGTCGCCGCGGGTGCGCCTCGAATACGACATCCTGAAGAACGCGCCCTGGGTGAAGGACGTCACCTTCTTCGCGCAGTGGGCCAAGACCTTCCGCGCCCCGACGGCGAACGAGCTCTATGGCCGCTTCGGCGGGCCGGGGACCTATCTGCGCGTCGGCAATCCCGACCTGCGCCCTGAAGAGGGCAACGGCATCGATGTCGGCCTGCGCTTCGGCGACAAGCAGCTCGGCGGCTCGATCACTTACTTCTACACGAAGTACCACAACTTCATCGAACAGCAGCAGATCGCTCCCCCGAACGCGCTCTATCCGCAGGGCGGGATCGTCGGCTTCCGCAACATTCCGCGTGCCGAGATCCAGGGCGTGGAGATCAACGGCCGATATGCCTTCGCTCAGAACTGGCTGGTCCGCGGCTCCTTCGCCTACACCCGTGGCGTGAACCAGACCGACAATACCTACCTGAACTCGATCCCGCCGGTGCAGGGCATCCTCGCCATTGCGTATGGCACGGACAGCTGGGGTGCGGAGGTTTCGACCAAGCTCGCCGGCAAGCGCGACGATGTCGCGGCGACGACGGGCGCCAACCAGGGCTTCCGGGCGCCGGGTTATGCAATCTTCAATGCTTCGGCCTGGTGGCGACCGATGCCGCAGATCGCAGACCTTGAATTGCAGATCGGCGTCTATAATATCTTTGATCGCAAGTACTGGGATGCGGTTAACGTTCCCACCGGGGTACTGGCGCAGGCTCGCGATTACTATACCGAGCCGGGCCGCACCGTGAAGGCGACGTTGAAGTATCAATTCTGACCGGGTGTTTCGAGACCCCCCGACCAGACGAGCCGGCCCTTCGGGGCCGGCTTTTTTCTTGAGAAGAGCGCGCCTTCATTCCGGAATGACGGTGCGTTTTGTCGATCAGTCTTCCGAGGTTTCGGCCTGCCGCGCGAGCAGGCGGGCCTTCTTCGGTCCCTCGACCAGCGACTTGAAGACGCCGCGCAGCGTGCGGGCCTCCTGCTCGGTCATGTCGAGCCGGTGCAGGATGTCGCGGAGGTTAGCGGTCATGACCGGCTTCTTGCCGGCGGGAAAGAAGCCGCAGAGGTCGAGCTCGGCTTCGAGATAGTCGAACATCGACAGGATCATCTCCCGCTTGGCCGGCGGAGAGGGATTATTCTCGCGGAAAGGCGGCTCGCCATTGGTCGTCTTGAACCATTCATAGCCGTTGAGCAGCACGGCTTGGGCGAGATTCAGCGAGGCGAAGGCTGGATTGACCGGGAAGGTCAGGATCGCGTCGGCGAGGCTGATTTCCTCGTTGGTCAGGCCGATGCGCTCGCGCCCGAACAGGATGCCGACGCGCTCGCCGCCGCCGATGCGGCCCGCGACCTCCGGCATCGCCTCGGCCGGGGTGAGCACGCGCTTCATCTGGCCGCGCTCACGGGCCGTCGTCGCCAGCACATGGTTGAGGTCGGCGATCGCCTCGGCCGCGCTGCCGAACAGCCGGGCATTCTCGAGGATATGCGTCGCGCCGGAGGCCGCCGCCGTGGCGCCCTTCTTGAGGCCGCCACCGCCCGGCCAGCCGTCGCGCGGCGCGACGAGGCGCATCTCGGAGAGGCCGAAATTCGCCATGGCACGGGCGCACATGCCGATATTCTCGGCGAGCTGCGGCTCGACCAGGATGACAATGGGGGCAGTGGCCTGGACGGCCGGGCGGGTGCGGTCGGTGCCGGAACCGGTCATGGGAAATCAGGTCTTGTCTTTGCGATGAGGCTGGCATCGCACTCCGACTGGCCGAGCGCGATGGGCAAGCTCATACGTCATGCTCGCCCTTGTGGCGAGCATCCACGTCCTGATCCCACGCCAGACAATGAGAGACGTGGATGGTCGGGACAAGCCCGACCATGACGCTATCGGGAGCGTCAGCCCGCCGCCGCTTCCACCGCACGGAGCACGCGCAGCATGTTGCCGCCGGCGAGCTTGGCGAGGTTTTCCTCCGACCAGCCGCGGCGGATCAGCTCGGCGATCACCGACGGGAAGGTCGTGGTGTCCTCCAACCCGTCCGGATTGACCCAGCCGAAGAAGTCCGAGCCGATGCCGATGTGATCATGGCCGATGCGCTTGGCGAGGTATTCGACATGGTCGCAATACTCCGGCAGCGTCGCGGTCGGGCGCGGGCCTGACTTGGCGACGATCTCGGCCTCGACCTTTGCATAGTCCATGCTCTCGGGCGTCTTGCCGTACTGGTCCTTGGCCGGGCGGTGCCAGTCGCGCGAGGCCTGGCTGATGAAATCCGGCACGAAGGTCGCCATCACGACGCCGCCATTGCCGGCGACACGGTCGAGCACGTCGTCGGGAACGTTGCGCGGGTGGTCGCAGAGCGTGAAGGCGTTGGAATGCGACCAGACCAGCGGCGCGCTTGAGACGTCGAGCGCGTCATGCATCACCTTCGGCGCGACATGGGCGAGGTCGATCACCATGCCCAGCTTGTTCATTCGGCGCAGCACGTCCTTGCCGAAGGCGGTGAGGCCATTGTGGCGCGGGGCGTCGGTAGCGGAATCGCACCAGTCGGTGGTGTCGTTGTGACAGAGCGTCATCAAGCGCACGCCGAGATCGTAGTAGGCGTCGAGTGCGTCGAGTTCGCCGTCGACGGCAGAGCCGTTCTCGATCGTCATGAACAGGGCGATGCGCCCCTCGGCCTTGGCGGCCTCGACATCCGCCGCGGAGAGGCCGGGGCGGAAGGCGCTCGCGTGGCGCTTGAGGATGTCGCGCATCAGCGCGATCTGGGCAAGGGCGAAACCGGCGGGATTGGCCTGCTTCGGCGGGACATAGGCCGCGAAGAACTGCGCCGCCATCTTGCCGGCCTGCATGCGCGGGATATCGGTGTCGCCTTCCGCGTGGACCTCGTCGAGGCCGTAGGCGGCGACATCGCCCTTCGCGTTGCGGTCCTTGCGGATGACGTAGGGCAGGTCGTTATGGCCGTCGATCAGTGGCACACGGTCAAGCAGGGCGAGCGCGGCGGCGTAGGCATTGTCCTGGACGGGCGGTTTGGCGAGGGCCATGGCGAGGTCTCGGTGAGAATCGGGAGCCGGATCGTGGCAGGGCGCGGACTGGCAGGCGAGGGGGCTTGGCGCAGGGCTGACCGTCTTCCCGCGTCATGCTCGGGCTCGACCCGAGCATCTCATGCCGACAGGCGCCGCTATAGGCTGGCAATTCTCGGGTCCGCGCAGGCGCGGCCCGAGAATGACGGCGCTGCTTAGGCGAAGCGCGACGGCGCGAAGGGCGACGGATCGACGAAGACCTTCCGGCCACTCACCATCTCGGCGACCATGCGGCCGGTGACGGCGGCGAGCGTCAGGCCGTGATGGGCGTGGCCGAAGGAGAACCACAGACCCTTGTGCTTCGGCGCCGGGCCGATGATCGGCATCATGTCCGGTGTGCACGGCCGGCGGCCAAGCCAGGGCTCGGGATCGACACGTTCGCCGAGCGGGAAGAGCGCCTTGGCGATCGGCTCGGCCCGTGCGAGCTGGACTGGGGTCTTGGGTGCGTCGCGATCGGCGAACTCGGCGCCGGTGGTCAGGCGGATGCCCTGCTGCATCGGCGCGAGGAAATAGCCGCGCTCGGTGTCGAGCACCGGGTGGTTGAGCACAGCATTGCCCTGCGGCTTGTAATGCATGTGGTAGCCGCGCTTGACCGCGAGCGGCAGCCGGTAGCCGAGCTGCTTGGTCAGCACGTCGGCCCAGGGGCCGAGCGCGACGACGACGTCCTTCGCTTCGGCCTTGGTGCCGTCGGCGAGGGTGACGCTCCACCCGGCGCCGCTCTGCGCGAGCGTCGCGGCATCGCCGATGGCGAGCTTGCCGCCGAGCTTCTCGAAGAGTGCGACATAGGCCTTGGACAGGCCGAGCGGATCGATGACGGTGACCGGATCGGTCCAGTGCAGGCCGCCGATCAGGCTGGCATGGTCGAGATGCGGCTCCTCGGCCCTGAGGGCGGCCATGTCGAGGGCGCGGTAGTTCACGCCGAATTCACGCTTCCAGCGGGCGGCCTCGGCGAGGCGCTCCTCGCGCTCCCTCTCGGTGCGGAACACCTTCATCCAGCCCTTGCGGCGCAGAAGCTCCGTGGCGCCGGCTTCCTGCGCCAGAGCGTCGTGCTCGGTGACGCAGTGCTCGATCAGCTTCGCGTATTTGTGGGCGATCGCCTCGTGGTGGGAGGCGCGCGAATGCATCCAGTAGGAGAACAGGAAGGGCGCGAGCTTCGGGATCGCGCTCCAATGGTAGGACGCGTCGATGGTGTTGTTCATCGCGTAGCGGAAGAGCGCGCCGAAATCATGCGGGAAGCCGTAGGGGTAGACGCCCTCGCGCTGGATCAGGCCGGCATTTCCGTAGCTCGTCTCCTCGCCCGGCCCGCGCCGGTCGACGAGCAGCGTGGAGCGGCCGGCCTTCTGCAGGTGAAGCGCGACCGAAATGCCGACGATGCCGGCGCCAAGAACGATCGTATCCACCTTCATGAACCTACTCCTGCCAACCCCTTTTTCCGCAAAATACCGGTTTGCGCCGGCTTGTCAGCGGCGCGACCGGATTTTGCGTCGGATCGCGGTATCTTTCGTAAGTTCTGCGCCATCTTTGTGAAAGTGTCCCGTTAAGGCAGCATTCGAGGCGTATGGGCGCAACTTTATGCCGGCGCAGGACCGCTCCGCTCGGCGTGCAGGTGACGCCCCGGGCGCGATGGGCCAGTGTGGGGCCGTTTCGCGAACGATTCCAGAGCTATGCCGATGCGTCCAGTCGCCCTTCTCGCCGCCGCGCTCGCATGGCTCGGGCGCTACGGCACGCAAGGCTTCGCGCTGTCCATTTTTCTCGGTCTCGCGCTCCCGCAGTTTTCCGCCGCGGCGCGGCCGGTGCTGCCCATCACCATCTTCTGCTTCACGACCGTCGTATTCATGCGGGTCGATCTGGGAGTCACCGCCCGGCTGCTGCGCCGGCCGGCCAAGCTTGCGGCCTCCTGCCTGTGGCTGATCACCGGCCCGGTGCTGCTGATCGGCGGGGCGCTGCTGCTCGTCGGGCGCGAGAACCTCGATCCGGGGATCGTGCTCGGGCTCGCGATCATGGGGTCGGCGCCGCCGATCATGTCCTCGCCGGCGGTGGCGATCCTCTACGGCTTCGAGCCGTCGCTGATCATCGCCAGTGTCATCGTCACCACCATTCTGAGCCCCCTCATCGCGCCGTTTCTGGTCGAGCTGCTGGCGGGGGCGGCGGTGCCGCTCGACCGCGGGGTGCTGATGCTGCGGCTGCTGATTTTCATCGGCGGCGGCATGGCGGTCGCTTTCGCGCTGCGCGCGTGGCTCGGCACCAAGCGGATCAAGGCGATGAAGGCCAATCTCGATGGCTTCGGCGTGCTGATGTATTTCATCTTCGCCATCGCGGCGATGGATGGTGTGACGCGGGCCGCGCTCGGCAATCCCCGGCTCGTCCTGTTCGTCCTGGCCTGCGTCTTCGCGGTCTCTGCGGCGGGGTTGCTCTCGAGCTGGCTCGTGTTGCGGAAGCTGCCCGCATCGGAGCGCTTCATGATCGGCTACGGCACGGGCCAGCGGAATATGGGGTTGCTGGTGGCGGCGCTGGGCGCCGGCGTCTCGCCGACGACCTTCCTGTTCTTCGCGCTGGCGCAGTTCCCGATCTACCTCTTGCCGTGGCTGCTGGGCGGCATCGCGGCGCGAATCCGGCGCAAGGAGTCCAGTCAGGCTGCTGACGGGTGATGACGCGCCGTCCTGCGAGGTTTTCACCGCCGCAGGAGAACCGCGTCGTGATCACACTCTATTCCGGGCCGCTGAGCCTGTTCTCGCGCAAGGTCGAGATCGCGCTGGAAGAAAAGGGCCTCGCCTTTCAGCGTATCATGGTGCCGTTCAACCAGACGACCGGCTACGATCCCAAGCATCCCGAGGTGGTCGCGCTCAACCCGAAAGAGCAGGTGCCGGTCCTCAGCGATTGCGGGCTCGTGCTCTACGACTCCACAGTGATCAACGAATATCTCGATGAGGCCTATCCCGAGCCGAAGCTGATGCCCGACAGCCCGGTCGAGCGAGCGCGCTGCCGGCTCGACGAGCTCTATGCCGACGAGATCATGCTGCAGGCGCTGAGGCCGCTGATGAACCGGACGAGCCCGCCTTCGCCCGACCGCGACCGGCGCATCGCGCAGGAGGCCGATGCCCTGATCGCCGAGGAGGCGCTGATGCGCCATTACGAGGTGCTGGAGCAGAAGCTGGCGGGGCGCGAGTTCTTCGGCGGCCGGCTTTCGCTGGCCGATATCGCGCTGTTCATGAGCGTGCTCTTCTCCCGCCGGCTCGGCGGGCCGCCGCTCGACGGTTTCGAGGCGCTGGCCAGTTGGTTCGTCCGGTTGAAGCTGCGCCCGGCCTTCGCGAAGGTGGCGGCGGAGATCGCG
Source organism: Allobosea sp. 05L423 (assembly GCF_056397745.1). Classification (NCBI taxonomy): domain Bacteria; kingdom Pseudomonadati; phylum Pseudomonadota; class Alphaproteobacteria; order Hyphomicrobiales; family Alloboseaceae; genus Allobosea; species Allobosea sp. 05L423. The sequence continues at coordinate 637,021 of NZ_JBFTOA010000001.1, forward strand.
GAAGCCGACAGAAGGCTGTCCTTTCCGGTGAAACTGCGCTCGGCATGATTGCGGCGGCAGGGGCATGGCGTTAAACCGCCAGCCATGACGCACCCCATCCGTATCGCCCCCTCCATCCTCTCGGCCGATTTCGCCAAGCTGGGCGAGGAGGTGCACGCGGTCGATGCGGCCGGTGCCGACTGGATCCATTGCGACGTGATGGACGGGCATTTCGTGCCGAACATCACCTTCGGCCCCGATGTGCTGAAGGCGATCCGCCCGCACACCAAGAAGTTCTTCGACGTGCATCTGATGATCGCGCCCGTCGACCCCTATGTCGAAGCCTTCGCCAAGGCCGGCGCCGATCTGATCTCCTTCCATGTCGAAGCCGGACCGCACCCGCACCGCACGCTGCAGGCGATCAAGGCTCAAGGGAAGCAGGCCGGCATCGTGCTCAATCCCGGTACACCGGCGAGCGCAATCGAGGCACTGATCGCGGATGTCGACCTCATCCTGCTGATGACGGTCAATCCCGGCTTCGGCGGGCAGAGCTTCATCCGCTCCGTGGTCGAGAAAGTTGCGCAGGTGAAGGCGCTGATCGGCGACCGCCCGATTGCGCTGGAGATCGACGGCGGCGTGACGCCGGAGACCGCGCCGCTGGTCGTGAAGGCCGGCGCGAACGCGCTGGTCGCCGGCTCGGCCGTGTTCAAGGGCGGGCCTTCGGCCTATGCCGGGAATATCCAAGCGATCCGCAAGGCGGCAGAAGCCGCGCGCGGCGACTGGGTTTGAGATTATTGCCGTTTTCGGCGCCGACCGTCATGGTCGGGCTTGTCCCGACCATCCACGTCTTGGCAGATCGAGGGTGGTGTTCAAGTCGTGGATGCTCGCCACAAGGGCGAGCATGACGGCGGTGCAGAGGCTGAAACGAGCATGATCCCGCGCTATTCCCGCCCCGAGATGGTCGCCATCTGGGAGCCGCAGACCCGCTTCCGCATCTGGTTCGAGATCGAGGCGCACGCCACCGACAAGCTCGCCGAGCTCGGCGTGGTGCCGAAGGAGGCCGCGGCGACGATCTGGGCCAAGGCCAAGGACGCCGTCTTCGATGTCGCGCGCATCGACGAGATCGAGCGCGTCACCAAGCACGACGTCATCGCCTTCCTCACCCATCTGGCCGAGATCGTCGGGCCGGAGGCGCGCTTCGTCCACCAGGGCATGACCTCGTCGGATATCCTCGACACCACGCTCTCGGTTCAGCTTGCGCGGGCCACCGATATCCTGATTGCCGATGTCGACGCGCTGCTCGCCGCGATCAGGCGCCGTGCCTTCGAGCACAAGCTCACCCCGACGATCGGCCGCTCGCACGGCATTCATGCCGAGCCTGTGACCTTCGGGCTCAAGCTCGCGCAGGCCTATGCCGAGTTCGATCGATGCAAGGCTCGTCTGATCGCTGCACGGGCCGAGATCGCAACCTGCGCCATCTCGGGCGCGGTCGGCACCTTCGCCAATATCAACCCGCAGGTCGAAGCCTATGTGGCCGAAAAGATGGGGCTCACCGTCGAGCCGGTCTCGACCCAGGTGATCCCGCGTGACCGGCACGCGATGTATTTCGCGACGCTCGGCGTCGTCGCTTCCTGCATCGAGCGGCTGGCCACCGAGATCCGCCATCTGCAGCGCACCGAGGTCTATGAGGCGGAGGAGTATTTTTCGCCGGGCCAGAAGGGATCCTCGGCGATGCCGCACAAGCGCAACCCCGTCCTCACCGAGAACCTGACCGGCCTTGCCCGCCTCGTGCGCGGCATGGTCACGCCTGCGCTGGAGAATGTTGCGCTCTGGCATGAGCGGGATATCTCGCACTCTTCGGTCGAGCGCATGATCGGCCCGGATGCGACGGTGACGCTCGATTTCGCGCTGGCGCGGCTGACGGGCGTCGTCGACAAGCTGCTGATCTATCCGCAGAACATGCGCCGGAATCTCGACCGCCTCGGGGGCTTGCACAATTCCCAGCGCGTGCTGCTGGCGCTGACGCAGGCGGGCGCGAGCCGCGAGGACGCCTATTCCATGGTCCAGCGCAACGCGATGCGCACCTGGGAGCATGGCGAGGACTTCCTGACCAATCTGCTCGCCGACAAGGACGTGGCGGAGAAGCTCTCGGCCTCCGAACTGCAGGCGATGTTCGACGAGGGCTATCACTTCAAGCATGTCGACACGATCTTCCGCCGGGTGTTCGGGGAATAACTGACGGTCTGGACTTCGGCGACGGCAGGGCTATCTACGGCTGATGAAATCCTCCGACGTCGATATCCTCATCATCCCCGGCTGGTCGGGCTCTGGCCCGGATCATTGGCAAAGCCGTTGGGAGTCCCGGCTCCAGACGGCGCGCCGCGTTGTTCAGGACGACTGGTACAAGCCGTCTCGCCATGTCTGGGCCGGGCGCATCGTGCAGGCGGTGCGCAGCGCGACGCGGCCGGTCGTGCTCGTCGCCCATTCGGCCGGCGTGAGCGCCGTCGCCCATGCGGCGGAACATCTGCATCCGGGCGAGGTCGCCGGCGCGTTCCTGGTCGCCCCGGCTTCCGAGGCGGCCAAGCGCGCGATCCCCGGCATGGGGCCGGACTTCATCGAGCACCGCCGCGAGAGGCTGCCGTTTCCCTCGGTGCTGATCTCCAGTGCGACCGACCCTTACTGCACGCAGGATGAGGCGCGGGAACTGGCGAAAGCCTGGGGTTCGGAGTTCGTCGATGCCGGGGACAGCGGCCATCTCAACAGCGAGTCCGGGCATGGTCCTTGGCCGGATGGCCTGCTGCGGTTCGGCGGGTTTCTCAAGAGCTTGACTGCGGTTCCTCAGAGGTTGAGCCAGTAGGCACGCTGCCCGCCCTCGCGACATCTCGCGAGAGGCATTTCGCTGGCGAGACTGTTCGAGCATGGATGCATTCTCCGATCCGCAGGCCGTCGCCCGCTATGCCGAGGGGCCGCCGCGTCTGGTGCCCGGCTTTGCCGATCTGCAACGCATGGTCATGCTCCTGCTTGCGGAGCGGGCCCCGGATGATGCGCGGGTGCTGGTCCTCGGCGCTGGTGGCGGCCTGGAAATCAAGGCATTTGCCGAGGCGCAGCCCGGCTGGCGCTTCGACGGGGTCGATCCGTCCGCCGAGATGCTGGATCTCGCACGGCTGACCCTCGGCCCTCTCGTCGCCCGCACGGATTTGCATCATGGGCTCATCGACATCGCGCCCGAGGGGCCATTCGATGCCGCGGCGTGCATCCTGACCTTGCACTTCGTCGAGAGGGAGGAGCGCCTGCGCACGCTTGGAGAGGTGCGGCGGCGCCTGAAACCTGGCGCCCCCTTCGCCGTCGCACATTTCAGCTTCCCCCAAGGCGATCGCGATCTCTGGCTGTCGCGTTATGCCGCCTTTGCGACGGCGTCCGGCATCGAGGCATCGCAGGCGCAGAAGGCCCGGTCGATGATCGCCGCGCGCCTGCCTATCCTCGCTCCCGAGGAGGACGAGCGGCTACTGCGCGATGCCGGGTTCAGCGATGTCAGCCTCTTCTATGCCGGCTTCGCGTTCCGCGGTTGGGTCGCCTACGCTTAGGCGAGCGGCCATCGTCGCAGGGCCGAACATCCAGGCGAAGACCGAGCGCCTGCCTCCATAGTTTGGATGATGCCGGCAATTGTCACTTGAGCATCGATCCTTCGCTGAGGCAGCGCGGCAGTCGCCGTCGCCGCGCTGGCTGGCGGATACCAATCCGGTCAAGACTCTATTGCCGAAGAGCCCTCAAGCGGCAATTCCATCAGTCGCTATGGTCTGCCCATCACGAAGGCCGTCAACATTATGAAACTTGCTCACATCAACTTGGTCGCCCGTAACGCAGAAGCGCTCGCGGCCTTCTATGTGAATGTCTTCAAATGCGAGCACCTTCGTGAACCCAAGGTGTTGTCGGGCGAGAAAGTATCACGAGGGAACGGCCTTCCGAATTCAGAGATATACTCGATCTGGCTGAAATTCCCCGATTGCGACGCCCCATTCCTGGAGATACATGAGCACAAAGTCACGCATGACCGGAAGCGGCCCAGGGTGAATGAACCTGGCTTCGGGCATATCTCCTTTCAGTTGGGAGATATCAGCGCGGGTCTGTCGGAGATCATCGAAGCAGGCGGGACGCGGGTCGGTGAAATCGTAGACTTTGGAACGGCGGCGAAGCCATTTCTCATTGCCTATGCGCGCGATCCAGAAGGCAACATTCTTGAACTTGAGCAGATCGTCCGGGCCGACGCCTGGGCTTCCTCTCCTCAATAGAAAACCCGCCCCGGAGGTCCGGGACGGGTTCTTCACGTCGGGCCGGATCAGCCGCCGAGATCAGTTCTCGATATAGGTGATCTTGCCGTCGGCACCCTTCTTCCAGGTGTAGACGGTGTAGTCCGGACGGGTGATGTCGCCCTTCTTGTCGAAGCCGATGTCGCCGATCACGGTCTTGACCGGCTGGCCGCCATGCAGCACGTCGGCGATCTTCTTCGGATCGGTTGAGTTCGCGCGCTTGGCGCCTTCCGCCATGATCTGGACGGCAGCGTAGCTGTAGAGCGTGTAGGCTTCCGGCTTGAAGTTCTTGGCCGCGAACTTCTGGACGACGGCGGCAGCCTCCGGGCGCTTCTGCGGGTCCGGCGGGAAGGTCATCAGGGTGCCTTCGACGCCGGGGCCGCCGATCGTGGCGAACTCGTCGGTGGTGATGCCGTCACCCGAGACAAGCACGGTCTTCAGGCCCTGGTCGCGCATCTGACGCACGATCAGGCCGCCTTCGGTGTGCAGGCCACCCCAGTAGAGGTAGTCGGCACCGGCCGCCTTGATCTTCGAGACGAGCGCAGAGAAGTCCTTCTCGCCGGCGTTGACGCCTTCGTAGAGCACTTCCTTCACGCCGCCGGCGTTGAGGCCCTTCTTGGTCTCGTCGGCGAGGCCCTGGCCATAGGTCGTCTTGTCGTGGACGACGGCGATCTTCTTGTCCTTGAAGTTCTTCAGCAGATAGGCGGCGGCGACGCTGCCCTGCTGATCGTCACGGCCGCAGGTGCGGAAGGTGTTCCACAGGCCGCGCTCGGTGATCTTCGGGTTGGTGGCCGAAGGCGAGATCATCAGGATGCCGTTCTCGGCATAGACTTCGGAGGCCGGCATGGTGACGCCGGAGTTGAAGTGGCCGAGGACCCATTTCACGCCGTCGCCGACGAACTTGTTGGCAACCGAGACGCCCTGCTTCGGATCGGAGACGTCGTCGCCGACCGAGATGGTGATCTTCTGGCCGAGGACGCCGCCGGCGGCGTTGATGTCCTCGACCGCCTGCTCGGCGCCGTTCTTGAGCTGCGCGCCAAACGCAGCGTTCGGGCCGGTGATCGGGCCGCCGACGCCGAGTTTGATCTGCGCATTGGCCACACCGGACATGGCGAGGACCGCCCCGAGTGCAATGCCGCCCAACAGCAGTTTCTTCATGTGATGCAACTCCCCTCTATGATTGACAACGGGTTGGACGGTCCACCCGTCTCGGTGCGTTTTCGTCACCCTAAGCAGCAGTCTTGCGCTTTTTCGGTGGTCTGTCACGCACCAAGCTCGTGAGCTCTTCAGAGCAATTCAGGCCTGATCGGGACCCCGGGGCGCGGCCTCCAGCCGAAGGGGCCGGCGCGCTCGAAGAGCCAGTGATATTGCCGCGTCATCTGCTTGGCGCGGTTGTAGCGCCAGCCGGCGAAGCCGAAGGCGAGCAGCACGACGCAGTCGACGATGTAGTAGTGCAGCGTCAGCAGCGTGGCCTGGAACAGTGCGAAATGAATAAAGCGCACGAACAGGCCGAGGATCAGCATGTAGACGACGAGCTGCCAGTTCGGCCGCCAGGTCAGGGCGATGGCGCGGCCGGACATCCAGGCGAGCCAGCCGCCCATGATCACGGTGACCAGCAGGAAGAGCCAGACCGTCGGTTCTTCGTAGATGATGCCCTGCATCTCGTGCTCCCGGCTTCACGCGAGGGTGGAAGCGGCCAGCGTCGCCACAGCGATGGCATGGCGGGCGCGCAGCCGTCTCTCATCAAAAAGTTGCAGCGGCAGGGACAAGCCCGGCCGCCAGGCATCAGTGGCGGCCGCCTTCGAGATAGGCGGCGCGCACCTGCGGATTGGCGAGCAGTTCCTTGCCGGAGCCGCTCATCGTGATGACGCCGTTGACCATGACGTAGCCGCGATGGGCGAGCTTCAGCGCGTGGAAGGCGTTCTGCTCGACCAGGAAGACGGTGAGGCCCTGCGTTCTGTTGAGTTCGCGGATGGCCTCGAAGATCTGCTTCACGATCAGAGGGGCGAGACCGAGCGAGGGCTCGTCGAGCAGCAGCAGCTTCGGCCGGGCCATCAGCGCGCGGGCGATCGCGACCATCTGCTGCTCGCCGCCGGACAGCGTGCCGCCGCGCTGCTGCAGGCGCTCCTTGATGCGCGGGAAGAGCACGCAGATCTTCTCGAGATCCTCGTCGAAATGCTCGAAATTGCGGACGGCGGCGCCCATCTGCAGGTTTTCGAACACCGTCATGCGCGGGAAGATGCGTCGTCCTTCGGGGGACTGCGCTATGCCCAGACGGGCGATCTGGTGGCTCGGCATCCGGGTGATGTCCCGGCCCTCATAGGTGACCGAGCCTTCGCGCGCCTGCGGGTTGCCGAAGATCGTCATCATCAGGGTGGATTTGCCGGCGCCGTTGGCGCCGATCATGGTGACGATCTCACCGGCATTGACGTCGATGTCGACGCCCTTCAGTGCGATGATCTTGCCGTAATAGGTCTTGACGCCGCGGACGGCGAGGAGAGGCTGGGCCACAGTCACGAGATGCCGACCTCCGCTTCCACCACTTCGACCTCTTCGTCGTCGACGCCGAGATAGGCGGCGATGACCTTCGGGTCGGCCTGCACTTCGGCCGGCGTGCCGTCTGCGATCTTGGTGCCGTAGTCGAGGACCACGACATGGTCGGAGATTTCCATGACGACCGACATGTCGTGCTCGATCAGCAGCAGGGCCGTGCCGAGATCCTTGCGGATCGAGAGCAGCAGGGCGTTGAGGTCGAGGCTTTCGCGCGGGTTGAGGCCGGCAGCCGGCTCGTCGAGGCAGAGCAGGACCGGGTCGGTGCACATGGCGCGCGCGATTTCGAGCCGGCGCTGATCGCCATAGGGCAGGTCGGCGGCCGGATCGTCGGCGCGATGGGTGAGGTTGATCTTGTCGAGCCAGAACTTGGCCTTCTCGATCGCCGCCCGCTCGCTGGCCTTGTAGCCGCCGATCCCGAGCAGGCCGAGGAAGGTGAAGCCAGAGGCGATCATCAGCGGGTTGTGCTGGGCGATGAGCAGGTTCTCCAGCACCGTCATGCCGCCGAAGAGGCGGATGTTCTGGAAGGTGCGGGCGACCTTGGCCTTCCAGGAGATGCGGAAGTCCGGCATGCGCTCCAGCAGGAAGCTGGAACCGTCGTCATGGTTCAGCGCAATCAGGCCCTGCGTCGGCTTGTAGAAGCCGGTGATGCAGTTGAACACCGTGGTCTTGCCGGCGCCGTTGGGGCCGATCAGCGCGGTGATCTCGCCCTTGCGAGCCTCGAAGGAGAGGGCGTTGACGGCGGTCAGGCCGCCGAAGCGCATGGTGAGCTGCTCGACTTCGAGCAGGGAACGGCCGGAGGAGGTGGTCGAGGCCATCAGCCATGCCCCTCCTGAACGAGATCGGCCGAGATCGTCTTCTTTTCCTTCAGGAAGGCGGTCGGCTCGCGTACCGAGATCAGGCCGCGCGGCTTCCAGATCATGATCACAACCATGGCGAAGCCGAAAATCAGCATGCGGTACTTCGTCGGGTCGAAATCCTGCCCGAAGATCTGCTTCAGGAAATCGAGTTCGCGCAGCAATTCGGTGCCGCCGATCATGGCGATCGCCGCGATGGCGCAGCCCCAGAGCGAGCCCATGCCGCCGAGGACGACGATGGCCAGGATGACCGCCGATTCCATGAAGACGAAGGATTCGGGACTGATGAAGCCCTGGCGGGCGGAGAAGAACGCCCCGGCGAAACCGCCGAACATCGCGCCCATCGAGAAGGCCGTGAGCTTGGTGTTGGTGGTGTTGATGCCGAGCGAGCGGCAGGCGATCTCGTCCTCGCGCAGCGCCTCCCAGGCGCGGCCGACCGGCAGCCGGCGCAGGCGCAGCGTGACGAAGGCCGTCAGCAAAGCCAGGCACAGGATGAGGTAGTAGAGGAAGATCGTTCGGTACAATGGCGAGAATTCGAGCCCGAACGTCGCCGCGAAGCCATTATCGGCCGCGGTGAAGGGAATACCGAAGAAGGTCGGGCGCGGAATGCCGGAGATGCCGGCATAGCCGTTGGAGAACTCCGTCCAGTTGACCAGCACCAGGCGGATGATCTCGCCGAAGGCCAGCGTCACGATGGCGAGGTAGTCGCCGCGCAGGCGCAATACGGGGAATCCGAGCAGCATGCCCCAGAAGGCGGCGAGGATGCCGGCGAGCGGCAGCAGGATCCAGAAGGAGAGGCCGAAGTTCTTGGCGAGCAGCGCATAGGAATAGGCGCCGACCGCGTAGAAGGCGACGTAACCGAGATCAAGCAGGCCGGCGAGGCCGACGACGATGTTCAGCCCCCAGCCGAGCATGACGTAGATCAGGATCTGGACGCCGAAATTATCGATCCACTTCAGCGCGCCGCCCCAGCCGGCGAGGCCGATCGCGATTGCGGGGAAGCTGACGAGGAAGCCGAGGCCGAAGAGCGAGAAGAGCCGCGAATGGCGCTGGAAGAAGGCGATGGTGCCGTGCGGCAGCAGGCGCACTCGCGCCTTCTCCTTGCCGCGCCCCTGCTGGCGCAGCGCGATCAGGAAGCGCCCGACGAAGACGATGCCGATGGCCCAGGCGACGGCGTCCCAGCGCGGATCGAGCACCAGCACGTTGTCCATGTTCTGGCGCGTGCCCCAGGCCACGACCGGAATGCACAGGCCGAGCGTGACCAGGGCTGCGAAGCCGGCCTCCTTGAAGGCCGCCTTGAAGTCGCGGCCGGGAGCGGCCGTGGGTGTGGTCGGTTTGCTCGCCATGACGTCAGACCTTCTCGACTTCGGGGCGACCGAGGATGCCCGAGGGCATGAAGACCAGCACGAGGGCCAGGATGCAGAAGGCGGCGACGTCCTTGTAGTCGATGGTGAAGTAGGCGGACCACATCACCTCGATCAGGCCGATCAGCAGGCCGCCGATCACCGCCCCGGGCAGTGAGCCGATGCCGCCGAGCACCGCCGCGGTGAAGGCCTTGACGCCCGGCGTAAAGCCGTCGGCGAAGTTCACCACGCCGTAGAGCACGAGGTACATCACGCCGGCCACCGCAGCGAGGGCTGCACCCATCACGAAGGTGATCGAGATGGTGCGGTCGACGTCGATGCCGAGGAGGGCGGCCATCTTGCGGTCCTGCTCGCAGGCGCGCTGGGCGCGGCCGAGCGGCGTCTTCTGGACGATGTACCAGAAGGCCGCGAGCAGCGCCGCCGTCGTCAGGATGATGACGATCTGCTTGTAGGAGATCTGCACCGTGTAGACCGCGCTGTCGATCAGCGTGATCGACTTGTTCAGGATCGGCGGGATCGACTTGTTGCGTGGGCCCTGCACGACCTGCACGAAGTTCACCAGGAAGATCGACATGCCGATCGCAGAGATCAGCGGCGCGAGGCGGAAGGAGCCGCGCAAGGGCCGGTAGGCGACCCGTTCGATCGTCCAGTTCCAGAGCGAGGTGAAGAACATCGCCAGCGCCAGGACGATGACGAGCGCCAGCAGGATCATGCCGGCGCTCGTGCCGAGGACCGCCGTGACCAGCATGAAGAAGATCAGGGCGATGAAGGCGGAGAGCATGAAGATATCGCCGTGGGCGAAGTTCACCATGCCGATGATGCCGAACACCATCGTGTATCCGATGGCGATGAGACCGTAGATCGATCCCAGTGTCAGCCCGTTGATGAGCTGCTGCAGAAAGACTTCCATTGACGACGCCGACCCCTCGAACCAGCTCCCGTTCTCGTCATCAGCATGACGCTGACGCATGCGGGATGCGATTTCCATGCAGAGCTACCAATGGCTTGCGCCACCGACAATCGCTCCGCGTCAAATTTCTGTCAAAAGCAATTACGAACGAAACGCCTCGAAATTGTGCAGAATACTCTGCGCCGCAGCGCGCTTTCGGCGCATGATGATTGCGCCATGCGCGCGCGCCATCTGTGCCGTACGGCTTCGGCGAGCGGCTCCGAACGACAACGGCGGTTCGAAACAGGAACTCTTCAGGGAGGTGCGCCCGGGATATCGGTTGACGGGCGGTCAGCGGTTTTTCCGCTCCAGGGCATTCATCGAAGGGGATGATTGCTCCTGGGTTCGCCATGTCAGAACCGCGCGGGGCTGAAGGGGGAAAGATCGATCGGCGGCTGGCGCCCGGCGACGAGTGCGGCAACGAGATCGGCCGTCGCGTGGGATTGCGTCATGCCGTAATGGCCATGGCCGAAGGCATAGATCACGTGCGGATTGCGGTGCGCCGTGCCGATCACCGGCAGCGAATCGGGCAGGGAAGGGCGGAAGCCCATCCAGAGCTTGCCGCTGTCGAAGGCAGGCAGACCGTCGATCAGGCGGTTGGCCTTGTCGTAGAGGCGGCGGGTGCGGGCATGATTCGGCGGAGCACCGAGACCGCCAAACTCGACCGCGCCGCCGATTCGCAGGCCCGAGTCGAGAGGTGTCGTGACGAAGCCGTGGCCCTCGAAGCCGACCGGGCGCGACAAGATCCCGGAGACATCGGGAAAGCTGACATTGTAGCCGCGTTCGGTGTCGAGCGGCACGGCATCGCCCAACGCTGCCGCCAGCGGTGTGGCCCACGCGCCGGCGGCGACGACCGCGCGGTCTACCACGCGTTGCCAGCCATCGGGGCCGATCAGGGCGGGGCGATCGCCGAGGGAGATATTGCTGACGTCGGCCTTTTCGAAGACGGCGCCGCGTTCCAGCGCGGCCTCGAACAAGGCGAGCGTCAGCTGGTGAGGGTCGCTGATATGGGCGGCGTCGGGGTGGAAGGCCGCGCCGACGAAAGCGGGCTTTAGCGCGGGCTCGAGCTGACGCAGTTCGGCGGCCCCGATCATCTCGACCTTGATGCCGAAGGCTGCCTGGCGCTCCGCGACCTTGCGCGCCGCGGCCAGTGCCCCGGCATCGTCAAAAACGTAAAGTCCGCCCTTCTGATGGATATGGCGCGTCAGGTTCGTGCGCTCGGCGCGCGCGAGCCAGGCCGGCAGGGCGCGCTTCTGCAGGGCGGCGATTCCGACGATGGAGCGCTCATAGGCTTGCGGGCGCGAGGCGAGTGCGAAACGCAGCAACCAGGGCAGGAGCTTCGGCAAATAGGCCGGACGGATGCTGAGCGGGCCGAGTGGATCGGCCAGGAACTTCGGCACCTGCCGCAGGATCTTGGGGCTGGCGATCGGCAGGATATCGGTATGGGCGATCCAGCCGGCATTGCCGCGCGAGGGGCCGAAGGCCGGCTCCTGGCGTTCGACGATCAGGACCTCATGCCCCTCATCGAGAAGCGCATGGGCGATCGCGACGCCGACGATCCCTGCGCCGACAACCGCGACCTTCATGACAGGGCGAGCTCCTGGAGAGCCGAAGGCTGCTTCACCTCGATCTCGATGAATGCGATCGGATGGTCGGAGCCGTTCATCACGTCATGGCGGATGCCGGCCGCGCGCATATAGGCCTGCCCCTGATCCAGCGGCGTATCGATGACATCGTTGCCATTATGGATACGCAGCGTGCCGGCGATGAGCATCACCACGAAATAGGGCCAGCCATGCTGATGCCAGCCCGTCACGGCGCCCGGTTCGAAATCCCAGCGCGTGATCCGGGTCGTCTCGTCATCCTGCTGGACGGTCGGCACGGCGGGAATCGAACAGGCGAAGGCCATCCGCTAACTCCTTCTCGGCCCGCCGCATCATTGGTCGGTGCAGCGCTCCGATCCATCGGACCGGTTGTCGGGCTGTTGCCAACCAATCGCGGCGATCGCTGCCGAGCTTGATATATCTGTATTGATATATCAAGCTGTCAGGCGAGATCAAGGTGCCACGGCATCGCTCGGGGAAGCTATGAAGCAAAAGGAGGCCATCGATCCGGGCCGTGACGGCACGGACGTCGCCGGAGCGGGCGGGAGCCTGGCCGAGGTCGCCTACCGGCGCCTGGAAGAGGCCATCGTCACGCTCTCTCTGCGCCCCGGCGCGGTGCTGACGGAAGCGCAGCTGATCGACCTCGTCGGGCTCGGGCGGACGCCGGTTCGCGAGGCCTTGATCCGGCTGGCGCAACACGGGCTTGTCCAGATCCTGTCGCGCAAGGGCATTCTTGTCGCCGACATCAGCGCGATCGATATCATTGCGGCTCTCGATGCGCGCGAGGTGCTGGAACGCCTCGTGGTCGGCGAGGCGGCGAAGCGGGCGGGGCCTGTCGAGCGGATCGCGATTGTCGAAGCCGCGAAGGCAATGCGCCGGACCGCCGAGGATGGCGATGTTGCGGGCTATATGCGGCTCGACAAGGAACTGGACGGGCTGGTGGCCCAGGCCGCGCGCAGCCCCTATGCGACCCGCGCGGTCGAGCCTCTGCAGGCGCTGATCCGGCGCGCCTGGTATCATTTCGAGCGGCAGGACGACCTCGTGCCCGCCGCCCTGCACCATGGCAGCCTTGCCCAAGCCATCGCAGGCGCGGATTCGCTTGCCGCCACGGCGGCGAGCGATGCGCTGATGTCGCATCTTCGCAAAGGGTTGCTGGCGACGCTGGACCGCTGAGATGACCGCGGTCTCCATCTGATATATCTGATGGTACGACCCGGGCCGTGGCTTGCCCGGCGGCGACTGGTGCTGGCGGCTCCGAACCTCTACATGGTCAGGTATCCTCTGATCCGGAACAGTGAGCCGGCGCCCTAGTCCATGACGAAAACCGTTCACCCGCTGCCGCCCGCCCTGGAGCGCCCGGATGCTGCCGCGTTCCGCGATGCCATGGCGCAGGTCGTCAGTGCGGTGCATGTCGTGACGACGGAGGGGCCTGGCGGTCGCGTGGGGCTGACGGCGACGGCGGTCGCCTCTGTTTCCGATTCGCCGCCGACGGTGCTGGCCTGCCTCGCAAGGGCGAGCCGCACGCTGGCGGCGATCGAGGCAAGCGGCGCCTTCTGCATCAATACCTTGCCGGCCCATCTCGCCGAGCTGGCGGAGATTTTCGCGAGCCGGCGCGGCATCGATGGCGATGCGCGCTTCATGACGGCGCGCTGGGGCACGCTTACGACCGGCGCGCCGGTTCTGCTCGACGCGATTTCCGCCTTCGACTGCCGGCTGGTCGCTGCGCACGATATTGCCAGCCATCGCATCCTGATCGGCGAGGTCGCGGGCCTCGGCGGGGCGGGGCAGGGTGCGAGCCTGATCTATCGTCAGCGGCTGTTCGGTTCCGTCTGACTTTCCATCAATCACCTGTCCGCCTCGCCCCTTGTGCAGACGAGCGCTTTGCGACCATGGATAGGAACTGGACAGCCTTCGAACCGCGCCGGCCGCAGTCGTCCGAGCCGCGGCCTACAGCTCGGGAGATGCGCCATGGCGATGACGATGAACGGCGAGGTGACTCTGCCCGCCGCAAAGGAAGTGGTTTGGGCCAAGCTGAACGATGCTGACGTGCTGAAGGCCTGCATTCCAGGCTGCGAGCAGCTCAACAAGGACGATGAAACGCATTTCTCCGCCGTGGTGAAGGTCAAGCTCGGGCCGGTGAAGGCCAACTTCAAGGGCAAGGTCGAGCTCAACGACCTCGACCCGCCGAACGGTTATCGCATCGCAGGCGAGGGCGAGGGCGGCATCGCCGGCTTCGCCAAGGGCGGGGCCCGGGTCAATCTGAGCGATGCCGAAGGCGGTCAGACGCTGCTGCGCTACGAGGTCGAGGCCCAGGTCGGCGGCAAGCTGATGCAGCTGGGCTCGCGGCTGATCGATTCGGTCTCGAAGAAGCTCGCCGACGAGTTCTTCGCCAATTTTGCCAAGGCGGTCAGTGAAGGCTAGATCGCCGCGCGTCCTTTCCGACGCGAAGTGGCGATCTATCTCGGACCTCAGGAGGCCTTGCGCAGAGCGTCCAGCGCCTGGGAGACCGCCGTCTCGGCCGCGCCGACCTGAAGGGCGACGTCCGCCGCGGCCGCGTTTGCCCGTTCCAGGGCGCCCTGCGTCATGTCGAGGCTGTCGTTGACGGCGTTGGCGCTCTCGATCGCGACATCCGAACTGCCGGCGACCAGCGAGGCATCGTGAGCGATCATCGCCGTCACCCGGCTCTGCTGGGAGACGGCTTCCGAAATCGCCTCCGAATCCTGCCTGATCGCGTCAACCGTGGCGGCGATGGCTGCAGCATGTGCGCTGCAGGATTGGGCGCTGGCGGTCAGCTCGGCGATCTGGCCGGCAATGTCCTGCGTGGCGTTCGCGGTCTGCGTCGCCAGTGACTTTACTTCGGAAGCGACCACGGAGAAGCCGCGTCCGGACTCCCCGGCGCGCGCCGCCTCGATCGTGGCGTTGAGGGCGAGCAGATTGGTCTGCGCCGCGATGTCGGCGATCATGCCGACGACCTTGCCGATATTGCCCGTCACTTCGCGCAAGCGGGCGATCGCCTCGTTCATCTGCCCGGCATCGAGCACGGCCTGATGCGTGATCGACAAGCTCTGCCGGGCGCGCTGGCCGATATCGGCGATGTTGGCCGACATCTCCTCCGTGGCGGCGGCGGTCTGGATCGACTTTTCCCGGACGACCACCGATGCGCTCGCGACCTTGCCGACCGTATCCTTGATGAAGGCGGTGGCGCGACCGGTTTCGGTGGCCGTGGAGACGAACTGCTCGACCGCTTCGCTGATGGTGTTGTCCAGGTTGCCGATTCGGAATCGCAGGGTCGCGGCGGTCTGATCGATGGCGGAGGCCCGCCGCCGTGCATCGGCTTCCTCGTACTCCCGGTTCATCGTCATCGCGGTGTTGACGTCGTAGGTCAGCACCCGTTCGATCACGAAAAGATCCTCGGCGAATTGCCGCGGTGTGAACAGCGAGCGGCGGCGGCTCTCGAGGCAGAGCTCGCGGAACAGCGAGAAAGCGATCGAGGAGCGAGCCCTGGCGCGAACGCGGGCTTCCCTCTCGAGCAGACAGAGCCGCTCGGCCGAAGTGACGTAGTTCTCGTCGTAATCGCCTTCGAACAACAGGCGGAAATGCGCGGCGGAGGCTGGGTAGAGCGTCTCCGATACGGGGGCGACGCTGTTGCGAAGCTCGCTGTGGATGGAAAAGGCGCGCTCGAAATCGGCTGCAACCAACTGGTCGATCACGTCGTCGACCAAAGGGCGGTAGAGGCGCAGACGTGTGCGCTGCTTCTCGCCGTAGCCGATCGCCAGCAGCCGGCGTTGAATCTGTTCCATCAACACGGGCACGCGGCGACCCTCGTTCGCGGCCGGGATGGCGGCCACGAGCGCCGATGTTGTGGCAATACCCTTAAAAAAGCACCAACGCTGCAAGCTGGCTCACGATTTCCGGTCAGCGTCCGAGCAAGACGAAAACCGTCCTAATTCGGCGCAAAATGCATAGCACACTGAAAGTACCTGCCGCTTGACCCGGCAAAATCGTGGGTCCACATTCGTTTTTGAGCTGTTCCAAGGAAAAGCTGCCCGATGGGGCGAAGCTGCCGGAAGCGCTCAGCCTGACCCAGACCCAGGGAGGGGGTGGGCGGGCATCAGAGACGGGTCACAGGAGATGTGCTCATGACCACTGTTTCGCTGACGGTGAACGGCAAAGCCGTCACCGCCAATGTCGACCCGCGCACGCTGTTGGTGCAGCTTCTTCGCGAAGATCTGAGACTGACCGGCACCCATGTCGGTTGCGACACCAGCCAGTGCGGCGCCTGCGTCGTGCATCTCGACGGCAAGGCCGTCAAATCCTGCACCACGCTGGCCGTCTCGGTCGACGGTGCGAACGTGACCACCATCGAGGGGCTGGCCGATGGCGCCACCCTGCACCCGATGCAGGAGGCGTTCCGCGAGCATCACGGCCTGCAATGCGGCTTCTGCACGCCCGGCATGATCATGGCCGCCGTCGACATGGTGAACCGACGCGGCCACGAGCTCGACGAGAAGACGATCCGCGAGGATCTCGAAGGCAACATCTGCCGCTGCACGGGCTACCATAACATCGTCAAGGCGATCGCCGCCGGTGCGGAGGCGATGGGCAAGAGCGCGGCGCCGGTGCGCCAGGCTGCCGAGTGAGGCACCCGCCTGCGCCCCGTGGCGCGGGTTTTCATCCTTCATGCGTTCCAGCAGTGAGGCGTCCGAAAGAGGCGCTGTGCGAGGAGGGAACACCATGTCCGTTACCGGAATCGGCGCCGCAGTCCGCCGCAAGGAAGATCACCGCTTCATCACCGGCCAGGGCCGCTATACCGACGACGTCAACCGTCCGGGGCAGGCTCATGCCTACTTCCTGCGCTCGCCCCATGCCCATGCCAAGATCGGGGCGATCGACACCAAGGCAGCCGCGGCGATGCCGGGCGTGCTTGGCATCTTCACCGGTGCCGATCTCGCCGCCGACAAGATCGGCGGGTTGATCTGCGGCTGGATGATCCACAACAAGGACGGCTCGCCGATGCGTGCCGGTCCGCACCCGGCGCTGGCGCAGGGCAAGGTGCGCTATGTCGGCGACCATCTCGCCGTGGTGGTTGCCGAGACCCTGGCGCAGGCGCGCGACGCGGCAGAGGCGATCGTGGTCGATTACCAGGAGCTGCCGGCGGTGGTCGACACCGCCACGGCCATCGGCGCCAAGACGGTTGTCCATGACGAGGCGCCCGACAACAGCGTGTTCAACTGGCATCTCGGCGACAAGGACGCGACCGAGAAGGCGTTCAAGGCGGCCAAGCACGTCACGAAGCTCGACCTCGTCAACAATCGGCTGGTGCCGAACGCGATGGAGCCGCGCGCTGCCGTCGGCGATTACGACGCCGGAGACGGCGTCTTCACACTCTATACGACCAGCCAGAACCCGCATGTGGCGCGGCTCGTGCTCTCTGCCTTTATCGGCATCGCGCCGGAGAACAAGTTGCGCGTGATCGCGCCGGATGTCGGCGGCGGCTTCGGCTCGAAGATCTTCATTTATGCCGAGGAGACCGTCTGCGTCTGGGCGGCGAAGAAGGTCGGGCGGCCGGTGAAGTGGACGGCGGACCGGACGGAGGCCTTCCTTTCCGACGCACATGGCCGAGACCACGTCACCCACGCGGAACTCGCGACCGACGCGGAGGGCAGGATCCTCGGCATGAGGGTGCACACCACGGCCAATCTCGGCGCCTATCTTTCGACCTTCTCCTCCTCGGTGCCGACCTATCTCTACGCCCCGCTGCTCTCGGGCCAGTACGACATCCCGGCGATCTATTGCGAGGTCGACGCGGTCTACACCAACACCGCCCCGGTCGATGCCTATCGCGGCGCCGGGCGACCGGAGGCGACCTTCGTGGTCGAGCGGCTGGTCGAGGTCACGGCGCGCCAGCTCGGCAAGGATCCGGCCAAGTTCCGGCTGCAGAACTACATCAAGAAGTTCCCGCATCAGACGCCGGTCATCATGATGTACGACACCGGCAACTACAGCGCCTCGCTGAAGAAGGCGCTGGAGATGATCGACTACAAGGGGCTGGGCAAGCGCAAGCGCGACTCCGCCCGCAACGGCAAGCTGCGCGGCATCGGCTTCTCATCCTATATCGAGGCCTGCGGCATCGCGCCTTCGGCGGCGGTGGGCTCGCTTGGCGCAGGCGTCGGCCTGTGGGAATCGGCGGAGGTCAGGGTCAATCCGGTCGGGACGGTCGAGGTGCTCACCGGCTCGCACAGCCATGGCCAGGGCCATGAGACGACCTTCGCCCAGCTCGTCTCGGACCGGCTCGGCATTCCGATCGACAATGTCTCGATCGTCCATGGCGACACCGACAAGGTGCAGATGGGTATGGGCACCTATGGCTCGCGCTCGGGCGCCGTCGGCATGTCGGCGATCTTCAAGGCGCTCGACAAGGTCATCGCCAAGGGCAAGAAGGTCGCCGCCCATGTGCTGGAGGCGGATGAGGCCGATATCGACTTTGCCGACGGGCATTTCGCGGTGAAGGGCACCGACCGGAAGCTCGATTTCGGCTCCTGCGCGCTGCAGGCCTATATCGCCCACAAGTTCAACGGGCAGGAGCTGGAGCCGGGGCTGAAGGAGGGGGCGTTCTACGACCCGACCAACTTCACCTTCCCGGCCGGCGTCCATATCTGCGAGGTCGAGATCGACCCGGACACGGGTGTGACCCGGATCGATCGCTGGGCGGCGGTCGACGATTTCGGCAACATCATCAACCCGATGATCGTCGAGGGTCAGGTCCATGGCGGCATCGCCCAAGGCGTCGGCCAGGCGCTGCTGGAAGGCGCGCGCTACAATGACGACGGCCAGCTCGTGACCGCGAGCTTCATGGACTACTGCATGCCGCGCGCAGACGATTTGCCGTCCTTCGATGTCGGCATGACGGTGACGCCATGCCCGTCGAATCCGCTCGGCATCAAGGGCTGCGGCGAGGCCGGAGCCATCGCATCGCCCCCCGCCGTCATCAACGCCATCACCGACGCGCTCGGCCATGAGGACATCGCGATGCCGGCCACACCCCAGGCGGTGTGGCGCGCGGCGCAGAAGTCGATCAGCCGCATGGCGGCCGAGTGAGCTGAAAGGAAGAGCAAATGTACGCTTTCACCTATCACAAGCCCACCAGCGCCCGGCAGGCGGCGACGCTGCTTGCCAAGAAGGAGGACGCCAAGCTGCTGGCCGGCGGCCACACCTTGCTGCCGACGATGAAGCAGCGGCTGGCCTCGCCGACCGCGCTCGTCGATCTCGGCGGCTGCGCCGATCTCAAGGGCATCGCCCGCAAGGGCCGCAACCTCGTCATCGGCGCGATGACGACCCATGCCGAGGTCGCTGCCTCGGCTGAGGTGCAGGAAGCCATTCCGGCGCTCGCCTTCCTCGCCGACCATATCGGCGACCCGCATGTGCGCCATCGCGGCACGATCGGCGGCTCGGTCGCCAACAACGACCCGGCGGCGGACTATCCTGCGGCGCTGCTGGCGCTCGGCGCCACAGTCGTCACCAACAAGCGCAAGCTGACCGCCGACGAGTTCTTCACCGGGCTCTACGAGACGGCGTTGGAAGAGGGCGAGATCATCACGAAGGTCTCGTTCCCGCTCGCCTCGAAGGCGGGCTACGCCAAGTTCCGCAATCCGGCCTCCCGCTATGCCATGGTCGGCGTTTTCGTCGCCAAGCGCGGCAGCGAGATCCGCGTCGCGGTGACGGGCGCGGGCGAGGGCGGCGTCTTCCGCTGGCCGGAGGCGGAAGCGGCGCTCAAGACGCGCTTTGCGCCGAAGTCGCTCGACGGGCTCAAGCACACGGCTGACGGCATCAACGGCGACATTCACGCCGACCCCGAGTACCGCGCCCACCTGATCGGCTCCATGGCCAAGCAAGCCGTGGCGCAGGCGACGGCGAAGGCGGGCTGACGGCCGAGGGTTTGTCCGAGGCATGGCGGCACATGCTCCGTGATGCCCGGGCTCGACCCGAGCATCTCGTGAAGGCGAGGCGTGCTTCTTCCGGCAGGAGATTCTCGGGTCAGCGCTTCGCGCTGCCCCCAGAATGACGATCTACGGAGATGCTTCAGTAGAAGAAACGTTCCTCGGCGATCCGGCCGTTCGCGACGGTGTAGAGACCGACCTCGTCCATCACGCGGCGTTCGCCGGTCTCCTTGACGGTGACGTCGACATGGAAGCGGACGGCGAACTGGTCGCCGTTGAGATAGGGGCCTTCGCTGCTGAAATCGTGCATCTCGTGGTTCGCGACCCACCACTCGCCCTTCTGCCTGACGGCTTCCTTGCCGCGGCAGACGGCCATCGGGCCGGACATGTTCTCGTAGCTGACGATGTCGTCGGCGTTGAAGCGGTTGGCGGCCTCGTGGTGCTTGCCCTCCTTGAGCAGGGCAACGAAGTCCTTGGCGATCTGATCGGTGGTCATGATCTGCGCTCCGTCGTTCAGGCATATCGAGCCTGGAGTTCTCTACCGCTCTGCCATGTCAGCAGCATGGCCGTGCGTTCCGCGCCTTCCTTCATCCTGCCCGCCGCGATAGAAAATCGGTCATGCTGAACGCTTCCCGCATTCCCGCCTCCATCGACGCCACGCTCGCCCTGCTGCAGTCGCAGGGCTATGTCGCCGACCGCGCGCTGGCGACAGTGCTGTTTCTGGCGCTCCGGATGAAGCGGCCGCTGCTGCTCGAAGGGGAGGCCGGCACCGGCAAGACCGAGATCGCGAAGGTGCTCGCCGCTGGCCTGGGCCGGCGGCTCATCCGGCTGCAATGCTATGAGGGGCTCGACCTCGCCTCCGCCGTCTACGAGTGGAACTATTCCGGGCAGATGATGGCGATCCGGCTCGCCGAGGCCGGCGGCGTTGCCGAGGATCGCGAACGGCTGGAAGGCGATATCTTCTCCGAGAAATATCTGGTGAAGCGGCCGCTGCTGCAGGCGCTCGAACCGCAGGACGGCGGTGCGCCGATCCTGCTGATCGACGAGCTCGACCGCACCGACGAGGCCTTCGAGGCTTTCCTGCTCGAAGTGCTGGCTGATGCGCAGGTGACGATCCCGGAGTTCGGCACGGTGAAGGCTGCCGAACCGCCGATCGTGATCCTGACCTCGAACCGCACGCGCGAGATCCACGACGCGCTGAAGCGGCGCTGCCTCTATCACTGGGTCGGGTATCCCGACGCGGCGCGCGAACTCGCCATCCTCAAGGCAAAGGTGCCGGACGCGCCTGCCAAGCTCTCGAAGCAGGTCGTCGGCTTCGTGCAGGCGATCCGCAAGGAGGAGCTGTTCAAGGCGCCGGGTGTGGCCGAGACGCTGGACTGGGCGACGGCGCTGGTCGAGCTCGACGCCGTTGCGCTCGATCCGGCCATCGTCTCCGACACGCTGGGCGCGCTGCTGAAGTACCAGGACGATATCCAGGCGATGCAGAGCTCCAAGGTGAAGGAGTTGCTGGATCAGGCCAAGGCCGAGGTGGGTCGCTAGTCTTCAACTCGCGACAACAAGCGACATCGGCGGAGCAGCGTGAGGAGGGATGTCGTGAACGCAGACATCAAGGCCGTTGAAGCGACGGTGCGGACTTATCTCGATGGGCTCTATGAGGGGGATGCGGAAAAGCTCGCGCATGTATTTCATCCGACAAGCGCGCTCACCACCGCCCGCGAGGACGGCACGATCCACATCGTCCCGCGCGATCAATGGCTCGATCTCGTTCGGAACCGGCCTTCGCCCCACGCCGCGGGGCTGCAGCGCGACGACCATATCCTGACCATCGATCTCGTCGGGCCGACGCTGGCGCTGGTCAAGGTCAAATGCCAGATGCCGCCGCGCTACTTCACCGATCTGCTCTCGCTGCTGAAGATCGAGAGCCGCTGGCAGGTTGTCCAGAAGGTGTTCATGACGGAGACGAAGCCGGTATGATCAACCTCGGCCATCATCCTCAGGAGCCGCGCAGCGGCGTCTCGAAGGATGCTTCAGAGCGAACTGGAACATCCTTCCAGACGCGGGCGGTGCCCGCTCCTCAGGAGGAGGGTTGAGCTATGTGCTGTCCCCCATGACCGGGAAGCTCTCCGAGAACGTTGCCTATTTTGCGCGAGCCTTGCGCGCGGCCGGGCTGCCGGTCGGGTCCGGGGCGGTGGTCGAGGCGGTCGAGGCCTTGGGCGATGGTGCATTGGGCGACCGCGACGATGTCTACTGGGCCCTCCACGCGATCTTCGTGAAGAAGCATGAGGACAGCCCGATCTACGATCAGGCGTTCCGGCTGTTCTGGCGCCGCCGCAACCTGATCGAGAAGATCATGGCGCAGATGTCGCCGGTTTCGCCCGGGGCCGAGCGCCAGCCGCAGAAGGCCGAGGCGGGGGCGTTGCGCGTGGCCGAGGCCTTCTCGCCGCCTGCCCGCGAGGATGAGCCGCCGGTTGAGCTGACGGAGCTTACGGCGCGGCTGACGGTCTCGGATCGCGAGATGCTGAAATCGCGCGACTTCGCGCAGATGACCGCGGCGGAAATCGCCCGCGCCAAGCAGCTCATGGCCGAATTGAGGCTGCCGGACGACAGCGTGCCGACGCGGCGGTTCAGGCCCCTGGCGCATGGACGGACGATCGATCTGCGCCGGACGCTCCGGCAATCGCTCAGGGGAGGCGGCGGCTCGATCGACCTGGCCTTCCGTGAGCGGCGCGAGATGCATCCGCCGATCGTGGCGCTGGTCGATATCTCCGGCTCGATGGCGGAGTATTCGCGCATCTTCCTGCATTTCCTGCATGCGCTGACCGAGAAGCGCCGGCGCGTGCATTCCTTCGTCTTCGGCACCCGGCTGACCAACGTCACCCGGATGCTGAAGGCGCGCGATCCGGACGAGGCGCTGGCGCTTGCCGGGAGGGCGGCGCCGGATTGGGAGGGTGGCACCCGCATCTCCGCGGCACTGCACGAGTTCAACCGCGTCTGGTCGCGGCGCGTGCTGGCGGGCGGGGCGGTGGTGCTGCTCTTCACGGACGGGCTCGAGCGCCATCTCGACGACAGCCTCGCCTTCGAAATGGACCGGCTGCACCGTTCCTGCCGGCAACTGATCTGGCTCAACCCGCTGCTGCGTTACGACGCCTTCGCTGCGCGGGCGAGCGGCATCCGGGCGATGCTGCCGCATGTCGACAGCTTCCGGCCGATCCACAATCTCGCTGCCATGGCGGATCTCTGCACGGCGCTTTCGCGGGAGGTGGGGCGCGAGAACGATCCGCGCCTGTGGTTGAAACGGGCGCAGATGCCGAGGATCAGCGCCTGAAGCGGCCGTGCTGCAGGAAGTGGATGGTCTGGGCCATGGCTTCCGGATCGCGCATGATCAGGGGATGGCTCGTCGGCAGGACGATGTGGTCGCTCATGCCGGCGACGCGGGTGCGCTCGACCGAGACGCGCCCGTCATTGGGGCCGGGCAGCACCAGCGACGCGAAGACATAGAGCGAGCGATCACCGGCGATGACGCCGAGCGGGTAATCCACCGCTCCGAGCAGACGGCACAGCTCTTCGCTGCGCTGCGTCGCGAGCTGCCCGCCTGCCGGGCCGAAGGCGCTCTGATATAGCCAGTTCCGCTGCAGCAGGTCGGCGATCTCGCTGCCCTCGTTCGGCGGGGCGAGCATGACCACGCGGCCAAGCCGCTCCGGGGGGAAACGGTTGAGATAGGCGCGGGCGACGAGCCCGCCCATCGAATGGGTGACGAAGTGGAGATGCCCGGTCAGCGCGGCCTCGAAGGCCGCGATCGGGTCGCGAAGCCCTTCCACGATCTCGGACAGATCCTGCCGGCGCGAGGGGTAATCGAGATTGAGGACGCGATAGCCCGCCGCCGTGAGGGCCTGTTCGAGCAGCTTCATGGAGGTTGCGCGGCGCAGTATGCCGTGCAGCAGGACGACGCCGTCTTGGCCGGTCGCGGCCATGGATTTCCTCGGATCGGAGCGGGAAGGGCTTTGAACTTGGCAGAGCGCTAGCACATATATCGGCTGAGCATAACGACCGTGCTGGGTTCGCTCGACGCGAACCGGCCATTGGCGCATAAGATCGCATCTCGTTTCCGCGTCATCCGCGAAAGGCCCGGCGATGATCAGCACCGACACCGACATCCTGCGCGCTGCCGAGGAGTGGAGCCGCGGTGGCCGGCATGTGGCGATCGCCACGGTGGTCGAGACCTGGGGCTCGGCGCCGCGCCCGGTCGGCTCGCATCTCGTCATCGACGGCGAGGGCAATTTCCTCGGATCGGTCTCCGGCGGCTGTGTCGAAGGCGCGGTGGTGGCCGAAGCCGCCGACGTGATTGCCGACGGCAAGGCGCGCATGCTGGAATTCGGTGTCGCCGACGAGGCGGCCTGGAAGGTCGGCCTCTCCTGCGGCGGCCGCATCAAGGTCTATGTCGAGAAGGTGAACTGAGATGGCCTCCTGGGAAACGCTGATCGCCTTCGCGACGGTGACGATCCTTGTCGCCTATTTTCCGGGGCCGGCGCTGCTCTACACCGCTGCCCAGACGATCAGCCATGGCCGCAAGGCTGGCCTGATGGCGATGCTCGGAATCCATCTCGGCTGCTATGTCCACGTCTTCGCCGCCGCCTTCGGCCTCTCCGCCGTGTTCAAGCATGTGCCGGAACTCTACATGGCGGTGAAGATCGCCGGAGCGATCTATCTGGTCTGGATCGGCATCGGCATGATCCGCTCGCGGATGGGCGCGCCCGATCAGCCTGTCGCACCTCCGAAGACGGTGAAGCGCGCCCTGCTCGATTCCTTCATCGTCGAGATCCTGAACCCGAAGGTCGCGCTGTTCTTCATCGCGCTCCTGCCGCAGTTCGTCGATCCCGCCGCCTCGCTGCCGGTCTGGGTACAGTTCCTGATCCTCGGCACGATCGTCAATTTTGCCTTCTCCTCGGCCGATCTCGTCACTGTCTTCGGCGCCTCCTTCGTTGTGGGCGCGATGAAGAAGACCAAGGCGGGGTTCGCCTTCGGACGCTGGATCGGCGGCTCGCTGATGATCGGGCTGGGGCTGAAACTCGCGGTGGACAGGGGCTGAGCCCGTGGATCTCTCACTCCTCGCGGCGCTCAATGCCGAGCGCCAGGCACGCCGCGCCACCGTGCTCGTCACCGACATAGCCAGTGGTGCGCAGCGGCTCGTCAGGCAGGCGGCGATTACCGGCGATCCGCTGGCCGAGCCGCTGGAACGGCAGCTGCGCATGGGCAAGAGCGGCATGGTCGAGGTCGAGGGTGTCCAGTACTTCCTCACCGTGCAGGCCCCGCATCCGCGGATCGTGGTGACGGGCGCCGTTCATATCTCGCAGGCGATGGCGCCGATGGCGAAGACGCTCGACCTCGACCTCGTCATCATCGACCCCCGCACCGCCTTCGCGACGCCCGAGCGGTTTCCGGAGACCGAATTGCTGGCGGAATGGCCGGATGAGGCCATCGGCCGGATCGGCCTCGACAGCTACACCGCCTTCGTCGCCCTGACGCATGATCCGAAGATCGACGATCCCGGCCTGGAAGCGGCGCTGCGTTCGGACTGCTTCTATGTCGGCGCGCTCGGCAGCCGGAAGACCCATGGCAAGCGTGTCGAGCGCCTGACCGCGGCGGGCTTCGATTCTGCCGCGATCGAGCGCATCCGCGCGCCGATCGGGCTCGATATCGGGGCGGTTTCGCCGGCGGAGATCGCGCTCGCGATCCTCGCGGAGATCGTCTCGACTTTGCGCGGCCCGCGCCGCAAGCCGGCCTGAAAGGCGCAGCAGATGAGGTTCGGGCCCGTCCCCATCGCCGAGGCTGTCGGCTGCATTGCGGCGCATACGATTCGCGCCGGCGGGGCGACGGTGAAGAAGGGCGCCACGATCAAGGCGGAGATGGCGGCGCGGCTCCAGGAAGCCGGTGTCCGCGAGATCGTCGCGGTACGTCTGGAGCCTGGCGATATCGGCGAGAACGCAGCTGCCGAGCGCCTGGCCGCACAGATGACCGGCGAGGCGATTACCGCCGAGCTGCCCTTCACCGGCCGGGTCAACATGTTCGCCGCCGCGGCGGGCGTTCTCAAGATCGACGTGGCCGCCATCGATGCCTTCAACGCGGTGGATGAGGCGATCACGGTCGCGACACTGCCGGCCCTCAAGGCAGTGGTGGCGGGCGAGCTCGTTGCGACGGTCAAGATCATTCCCTACGCGGTTGCCGAGACCCAGATGCAGCAGGCGCTGGCGGCGCTCGGGGCCGGGCCGGCCATCGCGGTCGCACCCTATCGTCCATCGCGGGTGGCGGTGATCTCGACCCTGTTGCCGGGCCTCAAGCCGAGCGTCGTCGACAAAACCTTGCGGATCATGGAGGAGCGTCTGGCGCCGGCACAGGCCGTTCTGGCGGCCGACAAGCGCGTGCCGCATCAGCCGCGGCCGCTCGCCGAGGCCATTGCCGAGCAGGCGAAGGGAAATGCCGACATCATCGTGGTGTTCGGCGCCTCGGCCATCACCGACCGGCGCGACGTCATTCCGCAGGCTCTGGTGGAAGCCGGCGGCGAGGTCGAGCATCTCGGCATGCCGGTCGACCCCGGCAATCTGTTGATGCTCGGCAGGCTCGAAGGCAAGCCGGTGATAGGGGCGCCCGGCTGTGCTCGCTCGCCCAAGGAAAACAGCTTCGACTGGGTGCTGCAGCGCAGCCTCGCCGGCATCCGGGTCGGACGGTCGGACGTCCAGCGGATGGGCGTCGGCGGGCTGCTGATGGAGATCGTCTCGCGGCCGCAGCCGCGCGCGCCCGGGCATGGCGAAGCCGGCTCGATTGCCGGAATCGTGCTCGCCGCCGGGCAGTCGGCGCGCATGGGGGCAAGCAACAAGCTGCTTCAGCCGCTGCGCGGCAAGCCGATCCTGCGTCACGCAGTGGAGGCGCAGCTCGAAGCCGGCCTGTCTCCGGTCCTCGTCATTACCGGTCACGAGCAGGGTGCCGTCGCGGCTGCCCTTGCGGATCTGCCCGTCCGGGTCGTGCACAACCCCGATTATGCCTCGGGCCTGGCGAGCTCCTTGAAAACCGGGATCGCGGCCCTGCCCGGCGAGGTGCGGGGGGCGGTGGTCTCGCTCGGCGACATGCCGAACGTGACCCCGAATGTGATCGAGCGGCTGATCGACGCGCATGGAGCGCGGCCGGAGGCGCTCGCCGTCGTGCCCACGCTGTTCGGGCAGCGGGGCAACCCGGTGCTGCTGGCGCGAGAGGTCTTCCCGGCAGTGTCGTTGCTCACGGGCGATCGCGGGGCGCGGCGGCTGCTCGACGAAGCCGGCGAGCGGGTGGTCGAGGTCGCCTTCGAAGATCCGGCGATCGCGATCGACGTCGATACGCCGGAGGCGTTGCGGGCGCTGCAGGGCTGAGCGTCAAAGGAGCCAGTGCAGGCTCAGCGAGCCATAGGCGTTCGAAGGCCGGTCGCTTGTTCTCTGCCAGCCGCCGGACAGGCGCCATTCCAGATTGAGGAATCGCAGGCCCGTGAGGTGAAGCCCGAGCCGCAGCTTGCGATAGTCTTGCTCGCGATAGGCCTCGACTTCGGGGCCGACATAGAACCCGGTCGGCATCTGCCAGCCGGGTGCAAGCCGCCCCCAGAGCCGATGATTGACCGAGGAAACATAGGCATTGGCCTGCAGCATCATGCCATCGGCAGGCATTGCCCAGAGATCGGCCTGGAGCCGCGCGCCGTAGCGCGTCGTGATCATCGATGGACCGAAGGTTTCGACGCTCTGCTCGCTTTCGACGTCGGAGCCGGCATAAAGCGCGAAAAAGCTGTCGCCAATGCGCCATTCATAGCCCAGCAGCGCCTGTGACTCGGCCTTGTAGGTGGTGCCATGCGGTGGCTGGCGCCGCGTCTGTTCCTGCGAGCCCCCGGCTTTGAGGAAGAGCCTGAAGCCACTTTCGGCAAGCCCGCCGCCGAGCGCCCGTTTCGTGCCGACCGATGCGAAGGTTTTTGTCGGCCCTGCTTCCATCGAGCCGAATATCACCACCGAGACGGGGGAACGCTCTTCCGAGGCCTCCTCCGCACAAGGCAGATCGACAGGAGCGGCTGTCACGACAAGCACCAGCCCGGCCCGCTTGGCCTTGCCCCAGCCATACGCCACGCACACCCCCCGATAACGCGATGTCGCGGGCGCCGACCCACGTACCGGTTGAGATTGCAGCAGGTTGGCATTAAAATTGCAAGGGTTTGTTAACCAACCGGGAGCAGCCTCGACATATCCGGCAAAGCTTTCATTCCGTTTCAGGAGAGGAGGTGGCGATGGTCTCGGCAGACTTCATCAAGCAGCTGGAAGGCTACGGGCTGACAACGGCGACGATCCTCTATCGTATGCCGGATCACCTCCACGTCCTGCAGACCTATATCTGGCAGCAATACGACCTGGCGCCTCGCTTTCCGGTGCTTCAGGAATTTCTCGCCTTCTGGCGGCGCGAGCTCGATGGACCGCTTCATTCGGTCACCGTCGCGCATTCACGCCTGATCCGGCCGGCCGAAATCCGCAACCTGAACGGCGTGCTGACGCTGCACTGAGCAGGCCGCCCTTGGGGTGGCCTTGAGCGCCGGGCATTGAACGCCTGCGCGGGGCGTGCTTGTTGGGCGGCGGTCGGCCATGCTAGGCGGGCGCTTCCGCTTCGGCACGGCCTTTGTTCCCTTGTCATCTTCCCTGCGCACCTCCGGACTTCTCACGGCTCTCGCCGGACTGCCCGGGGAACGGATTGCGGTCGGTACGATCGTCGCCGCACTTCAGGACCGGGCCTACGCCCTGCTCGTCGTGCTGCTCGGCCTGCCGAACTGCCTTCCGATGCCGCCGCCGATCCCGTTGGTCTGCGGTCTGGTCCTCGCCTTCATTGCCCTGCAGATGCTGATGGGCCGGCGGATGCCGTGGCTTCCGCAGGCGCTGCTTACCCGCAGCATCGGCAAGCCCGAGCTCAATCGCGCTGTGCAGCGGGCGCTTCCAGCGCTGGTCCGGCTCGAACGCTTCTCCAAGCCGCGCCTGACGATGCTGGGCAGCCCCTACGCGGTCCCGATACTGGGACTTCTGATACTGGTCCTGGCGCTGGGTCTGATCGTCGCAGCGCCGTTCATCGGCCAGATACCGCTCGGCCTCGCCGTCTGTCTGGTCGGACTCGGCCTCGTCGAGCGCGACGGGGTGCTGATCATCATCGGGGCGGTCTTCGGTGCGGCGGGGCTGCTGCTCAGCGCCGGTTTCGCCTACGCGATCTTCAGCGGCATCCACGAGCTGCTGTTCTGAAGACGGATTTCAGGCGGCAACGAGGACTTCAGCAAAAGGGTTGTTGAGATCCAGCAGCCGGTCGATTTCGTTGGCGGGCACAGCCTTCGAGAACAGGAAGCCCTGGAGCTCATGGCAGCCGATTGCCTGCAGGAAGCGATGCTGCTCGGCCGTCTCGACGCCTTCAGCACAGACGCGCAGGCCAAGTGCGCGGCCGAGATGCGCCATGGAGTGAACCAGAATCGCGGATTCGCCGGTCGCTTCCATGTATTCGAGGAAGGAGCGGTCGATCTTGATCTTGTCGAAGGCGAAGCGCCGCAGATAGATCAAGCTCGAATAGCCGGTGCCGAAATCGTCGAGCGCCAGGCCGACGCCATGAGCGCGGATATCCATCATCGCGGTCTCGGCCGCATCGGCATCCTCGATCAGCACGCCTTCGGTGAGCTCGAGCTCCAGCTGTGCCGGATCGAAATCGGTCTCCTCGATGATGCGGATGACGTTGGCGACGAAGTCCTTGTGGCGGAACTGGATCGGCGAGACGTTGACGGCGAGCCGGACGCCCGACCAGCGCCTGGCTTCCGTGCAGGCGCGCCGCAGCACCCATTCGCTCAGCGGCACGATCAGGCCACGTTCCTCGGCGATGGCGATGAAGTCCGATGGCGGGATCATGCCATGCACCGGGTGCGGCCAGCGCACCAGCGCCTCGACCCCGACGATGGTGGAGCCGTCGACCGAGACCTGCGGCTGGTAGTGCAGCGTCAGCTCGTCATTCTCGATGGCGCGGCGCAGATCATCCTCGACCATCCGCTTGAGCTGCAGCGACCGGTTCATCTGCGTTTCGAAGAAAGCAAACCGATTCCGGCCGTTGTTCTTGGACTGGTAGAGCGCCGTATCTGCCAGCTTCAGCAGCATCTCGCGGTCCTTGCCGTCGCGCGGGCCCATCGCGATGCCGATCGAGCAGCCGATCGTGACCTCGATGCCCATGACGAGGAAGGGCTCGGTAAGGCGCGCAAGGATGCGTTCCGCCAGCGCGGTGCAGCGGGCGGGCGTGGCCTGCGTCTGAATGATGCCGAACTCGTCACCCCCGATGCGCGCGACCGTGCCTTCGGCCGGTGTGGCGCTTGCGAGCCGCGTGGCGACCTGCCGGATCAGCTCGTCGCCCGCAGTATGGCCATAGGTGTCGTTGACCGCCTTGAAGCGATCGAGGTCGATCAGCATCACCGCAAGGCTTTGGCCGTCCTGCTGCATATCGGCGAGGGTCTGGTCGAGAGTCAGGTCGAAGCTGCGCCGGTTCGGCAGGAGCGAGAGCTCGTCCTGGCCGGCGAGACGCTGGATCTGGCGCTCGCGCAGTTCGATCTGCCCGGCGGCTGCGCGCAGGCGCTGAACGACGAAAATGAAGATCGCCGAAAACAGCAATGCCACTGCGATCAGGGCCCAGAGGAACCGGTGCAGCATGACGTCGCCGGGGCGAGCCGGTGTCCAGCTCAGCCAGCCGGAGACCGCCCCGTCGGGAGCCCGCAATGCCAACCCGTTAAGCGCGTCGCTAGGCTGCGCGGCGACCAGGCGGATGTCGGCAATGCGATAGCGGTTGGAGAGCTCAGCCAGCAGGCCTGTCGATATGTGCCGGTAGGCAAGCAGGAAGAGCGCTTCCGGCGTGCTCGCGGCGTTGAACGGCATGACGCGTGAAAGGTCGACGACCGTCAGCATCAGGGTTTCGTCCCCGTCCCGGACAATCGTCGAACGCGTGGCTCCGAACTGTGGAAGGATCTCCTCGCCGACGGCGGCGGAAACCGGAGATTTTTTCGCACCGTGCAGCAACATCTCGAGATGGCGCAGCCCTTCCGCACCCGCCCGGCCCAGCTGCGTGTCCGTCTCGATGCCGGCCAGCACGATGCCGCGCGCGGACGCGATATAGGCCCCGTCGAAATCGGCGAACTGACCGCGCAGGCGTTTGAAGGCCGCCTGAAGCGCGGGCTTGGGATCATCCCCCTCCAAGGCATCCGGCAGCTCGCCGGTCGCGGTCAGGCCCTGCAGGCGCAGTTCATTGGCCTTGATCTGGGCGTTGAAGGCGGCCTCGATCCGTTCCGCCTGGCGTTGCACTTCGAGACGATTGGCCTCGCGGGTGATCGCGATGACGACGCCGATGCCGGCTGCCATCAGGAGCAGGAACGCGCAGCCGAGAGTCACCACCGTGCTCGCGAACATACGAGCGGAGGCCCCCGCATTCGTCATCTTCGCGGCAAACGGTTGCAGCATTCGTTATCCAAGGCAGGTCGTTGGCGCGATCTAAAGCCGAAATTATTGATATCCCGTTGCAGTTCGATAGCATCAGGATTCGGAGGGGAGGTAAGGCGGGCGCGGGATCGCCATGTGGGCCGCCCGCAAGGCGGCGGACCAGCGCTCGCGCAGGTCGTGGAAATAGGGCTCCCCAGCCTCGATCCGCCGGTTGAGTTCGAGATCGTCGGCATCGCGCCGCATGACGAGCAGGTCGATCGGCAAGCCGACGCCGAGATTGGAACGCATCGTCGAATCCATCGAGATCAATCCGACCTTGAGGGCATCGTAGAGATGCGTCTTGAAGGTCACGGCACGGTCCAGAATCGGCTTGCCGTATTTGTGCTCGCCGATCTGGAGGAAGGGCGCGTCCACACCGCATTCGATGAAGTTGCCGGCGCCATAAATCATGAAGAGCCGCATAGGCTGCCCCTTGATCTGGCCACCGAACAACATTGAGATGTCGAACTTGACCCGCGCTTCCTCCAGGGCGGTGCCGTCGATCTCGCGGATATGGCGAATGCAGCGCCCAACGAGCTGCGCGGCCCGGAACATCGAGCTCACATTCTGCAGGGTGTCGACCTCGCCGGTTTCCGGATTGGGCAGGCCTTCGTGCAGGAAGCTCACGACCGACTGGGTGATCGAGAGGTTGCCGGCGGTCATCAGACCGAAGTTCCGGTCGCCCGGCCACGAGAACACGTGGAGCTTGCGGAAGGTCGAGATGTCGTCGAGCCCCGCATTGGTGCGGGTATCGGCGATCATGACGAGGCCATCCTGCACGAGGATTCCGGCGCAGTAGGTCACGGGGCTTGTCCTTGCATCTGCGGCACTCCCGGGGAGGCGCGATCACTGGTTGGCGAAACGGCCCTCGGCCTCGCGGGCGCTGACGAGCACGTTGAGGTTTTCGCCCTCGCCGCCCTGACGCGAGCCGCGGACCGGCGCAGCATCGGCGAAGTCGAGCCCCACTGCCACGCGAACATGCGTATCGATCGGGCACAGGCCGTTGGCGCAGTCGAACCCGATCCAGCCATAGTCGTCCAGATGAACCTCCGCCCAGGCATGGGCGCCATTGCCGTGTGGCAGGCCGTCTGAGTGCGCGACATAGCCCGAGACGTAGCGGGCGGGCATGCCGAGATGCCGGGCGCAGGCCATGAAGACATGGGCAATATCCTGCGCGATCGCCTCCTGCTCGGCAAAGGCCGCGATCGCGCCGACGCCGCTGCGGCCGCTGGCATCGATGCAATTCATCCTGTCGCCGACGGCAGCCATGAGAGCATGCATCTGCGACAGCGGCGTGGCGGCGCCCGCCGTCACCTCGTCCGCAAAGCTGCGGAGCGCTTCGTCCTGTCCGGTCAGCAAGGTCTCGCGTCGATAGACATCGCAGGGAACCCGTTCGAGGCCGCCGCGAACCACACCGGCGAGATCGATCGTCTCGATCAACCCGTCAATGCGAATGCCGAGCGAAGAGATCGGGCCTTCGGCGTAGAAGCTATGGACGATGTTGCCGTGCGCATCCTGCGTCGCGCGCAAACGGCCGTCGACGCTCGGCTCGATGCGCCAGGACATCACATGCTGGCCGTCATGGTCGCGCGGCGTCAGGCGCAGGATCTGCGTGATGTGGCGCGCCGGCTCGGCGTAGTCGTAGCTGATCGTGTGGGAAATCCTGATCCGCATGATCCAATCCGAGCGGGTTACCGCAGCCGCGTTTTTGCGGCGAGCCTGAACGCGAGCAAGCCTTTCATTGCAGATACTGCTCGAAAATGGTGTTGCCGAGGCGATTGTTCTCCGTGATGAACTCCTCGATGAACTCGTGCAGCCCATGATCGAAGACATCGTCGATCCGGGTGTTGCTGAGGCCCGCCAGCGTCTTGCGCGCCTGGCGCTGGGCCGCGCCCTGCCGGCCATAGGCGTCGCCGAGATGGTCGAGGAAGCGCGAGATGTTCTCGTAGCAGGCGGCGAGCGAGCGGGGCATGCGGCGGTTCAGGATAAGCAGATCGGCGATCAGGATCGGCTTCACCGCCTCGCGATAGACCCAGTGATAAGCAGTCAGCGCGGAAACCTCGCGCAGCACTGTCGTCCACTGGAAGTAGTCGAGCGAGCCGCCGACCTGTTCGTTGGCCGGCAGCAGCATATGGTACTTCACGTCGAGGATACGAGCGGTGTTGTCGGCGCGCTCGATATAGACGCCCAGCCGCGAGAACCAGTAGCTGTCGTCGCGCAGCATGGTGCGGTAGGCCGAGCCATCGAAGACCAGCGAGACGTTCTTCACCCAGTCGAGAAAGCGGGCGAATTCCTCGCGATCCATGCGCTTCTTCTCGAAGCGCTGCAGTTCCAGCCAGGCGCCGTTCAGCGCATCCCACATCTCCGAGGTCAGCGCCGTGCGCACCGCTCGCGCATTGGAGCGCGCCTGGGCGAGGCAGTTGCGGATCGAGGAGGGGTTGTCGGGATTGAAGGTCAGGAAATCGCAGACATTGCGCTCGTTCGCTTCGCCATAGGCCCGGGCGAAGGTGTCCTCGCAGCCGGCGGTCAAGACCGCGCTCTGCCATTCCGTGCCGGCGCCGCCATAGGTCGAGGGCAGGTTGGTGAGGCGGGTGGTCGCGTCGAGGATGCGGGCGAGATATTCGGCCCGCTCGACATAGCGGGAAACCCAGTAGAGGCTGTCGGCAGTACGCGAAAGCATGATCAGCGAGAGCCTTTCCGCAGCAGGGCAGTCGGTTGCGGGGACATGATGGCGTGGCGTGAGGCTGCGTCCGTCATGCGTCGAGCACCCAGGTGTCCTTGGTGCCGCCGCCCTGGCTCGAATTGACGACGAGCGAGCCTTCCTTGAGTGCGACGCGGGTCAGCCCGCCGGGCACGCAGGAGATGCCGTTGGCGCCGGAAAGCACATAGGGACGCAGGTCGACATGGCGCGGCGCCACGCCCGAGGCAACGAAGGTCGGGCAGGTCGAGAGCGCCAGCGTCGGCTGCGCGATGAAGCCCTCGGGCTGGGCCTTGAGCTTGCGCCGGAATGTCTCGATCTGCGCCTTGTTGGCGTGCGGGCCGACGAGCATCCCGTAACCGCCGGAGCCGTTGACCTCCTTGACGACGAGCTTCTCGAGATTGTCGAGGACGTAGGCGTTGGCTTCCGGCTCGCGGCAGCGGAAGGTCGGGACGTTCTTCAGGATCGGCTCCTCGCCGGTGAAGAACTTCACGATCTCCGGCATGTAGCTGTAGACCGCCTTGTCGTCGGCGACGCCGGTACCCACCGCGTTGGCCAGCGTGACGTTGCCGGCCTTGTAGGCGCCGATGATGCCCGGCACGCCCAGAATCGAGTCGCTGCGGAAGACGAGCGGATCGATGAAATCGTCGTCGATACGCCGGTAGATCACGTCGACGCGCTTCGGCCCCTGCGTCGTGCGCATGTAGACGACGTCGTCCTTGACCAGCAGGTCCGAGCCCTCGACCAGCTCGACGCCGAGCTTGTCGGCGAGGAAGGAGTGCTCGTAGAAGGCCGAATTGTACTGGCCGGGCGTCAGGAGGCAGATCGTCGGGTCGGAGGGGGCGCTGCGCGGTGCGACCGAGCGCAGCGTCGCCAGCAACTGGTCCGGATAATTATCGACCGGCGCGACGCGATGCGTGGCGAAGAGCTCGGGGAAGAGCCTGAGCATCACCTCCCGGTTCTCCATCATGTAGGAGACGCCGGAGGGCGTGCGCGCATTGTCCTCGAGGACGTAGAAGGTATCCGCGTCGACCCGCACCACATCGATGCCTGCGACGTGGCAGTAGATGCCGTGAGGCACCTTGAAATCGACCATTTCGAGTTGGTAGCAGGCGTTCCGGTAGACCAGATCCGGCGGAATGATGCCGGCCTTCAGGCATTCCTTCGGCCCGTAGACATCGGCAAGGAACATGTTGAGCGCGGTGACACGCTGGCGCAGGCCCTTCTCCAGCTTGGTCCATTCCGGCTTGGTCAGGACGCGCGGGATGATGTCGAAGGGGATCAGCCGTTCGGTCGATTCGGCGTCGCCATAGACGGCGAAGGTAATGCCGATGCGGCGGAAGAACAGTTCGGCCTGGCTACGCCTCAAGGCGAGGGTTTCCGGCGGGGCCTCCTTCAGCCAGCGGTCGAGAGCTTCGTAGGCGGGCCGCAGCTCCGTGCCCGAGCCGGTCATTTCATCGAATGCGACCATGCTGCCCTCTTCCCCTTTTCGGCCAGCCTATGCGCATTCGCTGGCGTTCGGGAAGAGGGGGGAGAGGCCGCCAATTGGTCGGGTCTGCCTAATTCATGAGCAAGATTGCGTGAGGTGTTCGCGCAACCGAGCGGAAATACGCGAAGATGAAATCGCGCCGACGGCGGGCACTTCTGCCGCCAAGCCTCGCGGCGAGGGCGCTTCTAGGCGGTTTTAGTCGAAATGGATCGTTCCTGCAGCCAGAGCCTCAAGGCTTCGGCATTGTTCCGATGCTCGTCCTTCGCAGCGTAAAGCAAGGTCACCGGGCCTTCCTTCAGCTTCTCGTCCAGCGTGGCAACGGCCGCCTGCGCCGGCGCTGTGCCGAGTTCGGCAGCATAGGCTGCGCGAAACTCATCCCAGCGGTCGGGGTGGCCGTGGAATTCGTGCCGCAAGGTGTCGCTGGGCGCGATCTCCTTGAGCCAGAGGTCGATCCTGTCCTTGGCGATGCCGCGCGGCCACAACCGATCGACCAGGATTCGCATGCCATCGCTGGGGGCCGGCGAATCGTAGACACGTTTCACTGTCAGCTGCGACATGTGCTCTGCCTCCCGTGGAGGTGGTGTGCGGCTCAGATCAGGCCGAGGCTGCGGAAGCTCGCATGGCCGTCGCGGCCGACGATGATGTGGTCGTGGATGGCGATGCCGAGTGGCTTGGCGATATCGACGAGCTCGCGCGTCATCCGCATGTCGGCCCCCGAGGGCGTCGGGTCCCCGGACGGGTGGTTGTGCACGAGGATGATCGCCGAAGCCGAGAGTTCCAGCGCCCGGCGCATGACCTCGCGCGGATAGACCGGCGTGTGATCGACCGTGCCGGTCTGCTGCACCTCGTCGGCGATCAGTGCGTTCTTCTTGTCGAGGAAGAGGATGCGGAACTGCTCGCGTTCCGCGAAGGCCATCGCCATGCGGCAATAATCGAGCACCGAGGACCAGGAGGACAGGACGGGCCGCTTGGAGACCGCGCCCTTGGCCATGCGCTTCAGCGCGGCTTCGACGATCTTGAGATCGAGCGCCACGCCCTCGCCGACGCCCTTCACCTCGGTGAGACGCGAGGCCGGCGCGGCCAGCACCTCGGCGAAGGAGCCGAAGCGCTGGATCAGCTCCTTGGCGAGCGGCTTGATGTCGCGCTGCGGGATGGAACGAAACAGCAGCAGCTCCAGCAGCTCATAATCGGGCAGCGCGTCGGCCCCGCCTTCCTGGAAGCGGGCGCGCAGCCGCTCGCGGTGGCCGTGATAATGCGGCGCCGGCGCTTGCGGGGCAGGGGCTTCGGCAAAGACGTCAGGCGAGGGTGCCTTGCGTGGTCCCTTGCCGACGCCGGCGCTCATTTTGCGGCGAGCGGATTGTCGAGGCCGGCCGGCGAGAGCGTGAAGATCTCGCAGCCCGTCTCGGTGACGCCGATCTGATGCTCGAACTGGGCGGAGAGCGAGCGGTCGCGCGTCACCGCAGTCCAGCCATCCGAAAGCACCTTCACCCCCGGTTTGCCGAGATTGATCATCGGCTCGATGGTGAAGACCATGCCCGGCTTGAGCTCGATGCCTTCGCCGGGGCTGCCGTAATGCAGGATGTTCGGCGCGTCATGGAAGAGCTGGCCGATGCCGTGGCCGCAGAAGTCACGCACCACCGAGCAGCGCTCGGCCTCGGCATAGCGCTGGATGGCGAAGCCGATGTCGCCGGTCGTGGCGCCGGCGCGCACGGCCTTGATGCCGCGCAGCAAGCTCTCATAAGTGATCTCGATCAGCCGCTCGGCCTTCCGCGAGATCTCGCCGACGCCGTACATGCGGCTCGAATCGCCGTGCCAGCCATCGACGATCAGCGTGTAGTCGATGTTGAGGATGTCGCCTTCGCGCAGCGGCTTGTCGTCGGGAATGCCGTGGCAGACGACGTGGTTGATCGAGGTGCAGATCGACTTGGTGTAGCCGCGATAGAACAAGGTTGCCGGGTAGGCGCCGTTGTCCATGGCGAACTGGAAGGCGAGATCGTCGAGGCGCTGGGTGGTGACGCCCGGCTTGACATAAGAGCCGAGCATGTCGAGCCCCTCCGCCGTCAGGCGCCCGGCCTTGTGCATGGCCGCGAAGGCTTCGGGGCCATGAATTTTGATGGCGGGCTCGCGCGAACGCGAGCGGCCGATGGTGTCTTCGAATGTCATCGCGCGCGGAAAACTCCTCCCCCCATATCTATTGCGTTTGGTGGGAGGCGCAAGCCGGTTGAATGCGGGAGGCATGCGGGTGCGGGCATGCAGCTTCCGTGATGCCGTAAGGTTCGTGGCGCGCGAATGATTGTTGCTTCGGGATTTGCGGGATTGTAACTTTTTTGAGGCAATTCGTCGCCGCACCCTCGATTCGACCGGCTCGCTTCCCTTTGGACACATGCAAGCGTCTGTTTCCAGCCTGGCCGCCGATACTCCCGACCCGACGCTCAGCGCGCTCGATGCCTTGGTCGTCGATCTCGCAATGGCCCGCGGCCTCGACGAGGTCATGGCCGTGGTGCGCCGCAACGCGCGGGGGCTGACCGGCGCGGACGGCATCAGCTTCGTCCTGCGTGAGAACGGCCGTTGCTACTATGCCGACGAGGACGCCGTTACGCCGCTCTGGAAAGGCCAGCGTTTTCCGATGGAGGCCTGCATTTCCGGCTGGGCCATGCGGCACGGCGAGATCGTCGTCATCGAGGACATCTACGCGGACGACCGCGTTCCCCATGCCGC
Source organism: Allobosea sp. 05L423 (assembly GCF_056397745.1). Taxonomy (NCBI): domain Bacteria; kingdom Pseudomonadati; phylum Pseudomonadota; class Alphaproteobacteria; order Hyphomicrobiales; family Alloboseaceae; genus Allobosea; species Allobosea sp. 05L423. The sequence continues at coordinate 675,007 of NZ_JBFTOA010000001.1, forward strand.
CTATCGTCCGACCTTCGTGCGCAGCCTGGTCATGGTGCCGGTGAGGCAGGACGACCCGGTCGCCGCGATCGGTGCCTACTGGGCCCGCCGTCATCGTCCCCAGCCCGAGGTGATCCGGGCCCTGAGGCGGATCGCCAACAGCGCGGCCGTCGCCATGACGAACATCGCGCTGGTGAATTCGCTCTCGGCCGCGCTGGAGGAAGCGGAGCGGGCGAAGGATGCCATCATCCTGGCCATGGCGTCGCTCGCGGAGACGCGCGACAACGAGACGGCCAATCATGTCCGCCGCACCCAGCATTATCTGCGAGCGCTTGCGGAGGGCGCCCGGGAGCGAGGCCTCTTCTCCGAGGAACTGGACGACGCGGCCCTGGACCTGCTGTTCAAGTCGGCTCCGCTGCACGACATCGGCAAGGTCGGCATTCCCGACAGCATCCTGCTGAAGCCCGGAAAGCTCGACGAGGAAGAGCGGGCCGTGATGCAAACCCATGCCGAGCTCGGACGTGTCGCCATCGCCAATGCCGAGCGCCATCTGGGCGGATCGAGCTCCTTTCTCCGGCTCGCCAAGGAAATCGCCTATACGCATCATGAGCGCTGGGACGGGGCCGGCTATCCGCAAGGTCTTGCCGGCCAGGCCATTCCGCTGGCGGGGCGGCTGATGGCGATTGCCGACGTCTACGACGCTCTTGTCACGGAGCGGGTCTACAAGGCGGCGATGACGCATGACGAGGCGGTCGCCGTGATCCTGAGCGAACGTGGGCGGCAGTTCGATCCCCGGCTCGTCGATGTCTTCATCGAGATCGCGCCCCTGTTCGGCGAGATCCATTCGCGTTTCGCCGACGCGCGGTGACGTCAGGCGATTGTGTATCCTGACGACTGGCGTCCCGGCGCCGCGAGGTGTATCAGGCTGGCCCGATGGCCACCATGATCGATCAATCCGCTGGCGAGGAGCGGCCTTACGGCGCCTTTGCCCCGAAAGCCTTCGTCGCACGCATCATCGCCTGGACACGCGCGACCACCAACAGCTTCCTGGGGCGCAAGCTCGCCCTTGCGCTGCGCAGCATCGCCGTGCGCGCGCTCGACGGTACCCCGGTCGACATCGAGGCGCTCGGCGCCAGGATGCGGCTCCATCCGAACGGCAATATCTGCGAGAAGCGCGTGCTGTTCACGCCGCAGAGTTTCGACGTGTCGGAGCGCGAGATGCTGACGGCGCGGCTGCGCGAAGGCTTCACCTTCATCGATGTCGGCGCGAATGTCGGCGCCTATTCCTTGTTCGTGGCGGCGCAGGCGGGGCGCGGCGCGCGCATCCTCGCGGTCGAGCCGCAGCCGGATATTTTCGCGCGGCTCGCTTTCAACATCGCGCAGAACCCGTTCGGCACGATCAAGGCGGTGGCCTGCGCTCTGGCCGACAAGCCGGGCGAGCTGACCCTGTTCATCGATCAGGCCAATCGCGGCGAGTCGAGCGTCCGTATCATCAATTCGAGCGCGGGAACCGCGCTGAAGGTGCCGGCGATGACCCTGCTCGCTCTGGTCCAGGGCGAGGGCTATGAGCGGATCGACGCGATCAAGCTCGATGTCGAGGGCGCCGAGGACATCATTCTCGAGCCTTTCCTGCGCGATGCGCCGGAGGCGCTCTGGCCGAGCTTCATCATCATCGAGGATTCGCGCCAGCGCTGGCAGAGCGACCTCGTCGGGCTGCTGACGCGCAGCGGTTACGAACTCGTTTCGCAGACGCGGCTCAATCTCGCCTTCGAGCGCAAGCGCGCCTGAACCGGCGCGTCCGTGCCGCGCAGGGGCGCGTCTGCGGAGCTGCTTGAGCACCGCGCAAATATGCCATAGACCACCGCGCGTCCCGCCGGACGCGGCGGTGGTATTCTATCTATCTGTTATCGCATCGCATTTTTCCGAAAAGTCGATTCCACTTTTCGGCCTGATGCTATAGCTCTTGTGCTGCAAGCCAGGAGCGCCGCCATGACCGCCAGTGAAGCCAGTTCCTCCGCCGCCATCGTGACGGCCGCGATCCTGGTGATCGGCGACGAGATCCTGTCGGGGCGCACGAAGGACAAGAACATCGGCTATATCGCCGAGTACCTCACCAATATCGGCATCGAGTTGCGCGAGGTCCGGGTGGTGCCGGACGTCACCGAGGAGATCGTCGCGGCGCTCAACGCCCTGCGGAACCGCTACAGCTATGTCTTCACCACCGGCGGTATCGGGCCGACCCATGACGACATCACGGCCGATTCGGTCGCGGCCGCCTTTGGCGTCGACATCGACTACGATCCGCGCGCGGTCGCGATGCTGTCGGAGCGCTTCTCGCCGGCCGAGCTCAACGAGGCGCGCATGCGGATGGCCCGCATTCCCGCCGGTGCCGAACTGATCGCCAATGCCATCTCAAAGGCGCCGGGCTTCAATATCGGGAATGTCTATGTGATGGCTGGCGTTCCGGCGATCATGCAAGCCATGCTCGATGTCGTGGCACCGACGCTGCGGACCGGGACCAAGATCCTCTCCGACACCGTCCGCGCCGGTCTCCGCGAGGGCGATATAGGCGGCCCGCTGGCGGAGATCGCTAGGGCTCATCCGGCGGTCTCGATCGGCTCCTATCCGTTTTGGTCGGACACCGGGCCGGACACGAACATCGTCGTGCGGTCGCGCGAAGCAGACAAGCTCCAGGCTGCCATGGGCGATGTGAAGGCTATGATTGCTTTCGAAAATCAAAGTAGGAAAGACGATAAATAAGTGTTTCGGCCTTTGCGGCTAGGGCGCGATTCAACTCTTGTTTTCTGCTCCAAAACGATGCGGAATAGGGTAATGGCCTGTCTTCTTATTGTTTTGTAGCAGTATTTTATACGTGAATATTTCTTTATTTTATGTCTTATGGCATATTGAACTACATATACATCATTCATCAATCAGTTGACGCCATGATCCCCCAGTAGCCGAAAAGAATTCGGCTCTTGTCGCTACGTTTTCGCGTGGCGGGCGTTCGATGACGGCTTTCATGACGGCGCTGGCCCGAGACGAAGCCTGATGCGCGGGGCCGCGCCAAAAGGGGGGATATTGATGTCGCTCTTTTCCGGCCTATTCTCGAACAAGCATACCGCGGGCCAGCTTGAGGCGATCAACCGATCGCAAGCGGTCATCGAATTCGATATCGACGGGAAAATACTGGACGCAAACGCAAATTTTCTCGCTACGATGGGTTACACGCTGGCCGAAATCAAAGGTCAGCACCACAGCATGTTCGTGACGCCGGAAGAAAAGATCAGCGCGAGCTACCAGCAGTTCTGGGTCGATCTTGGGCGAGGCGAATTTTCGCGTGGGCAATACCTTCGCGTCGGCAAGGGCGGCAAGGAAGTCTGGATCCAGGCGAGCTACAATCCGATCATGGGCGCCGGCGGCAAGCCGATCGGGGTGATCAAATACGCTTTCGATGTCACCGAACAGAAGAACCGCCTTGCCGATCTCGAAGGGCAGCGCGCCGCAATCGACAAGGCGCAGGCCGTGATCGAGTTCGATCTCTCCGGCAAGATCCTGCACGCGAACGAGAACTTCCTGAGCGTTCTCGGCTATGAACTTGCGGATATCGTCGGCCACCACCACAGGATGTTCGTCGATCCCGCAGAGCGCGAATCATCGACCTACCGCGCCTTCTGGGAGCGGCTGGGACGCGGCGAATACGACGCCGGGCAGTACCGGCGCATCGGCAAGGGCGGCAAGGAGATCTGGATCCAGGCGAGCTACAACCCGATCCTCGATGCGCAGGGACGGCCCTACAAGGTCGTGAAGTTCGCCAGCGACATCACCGCGACCTTCAAGGGCAAGCAGCTCGAAGCTGCCGTGAAGGAGACGAGCGAGGTCATCGCGCTCGCCAAGAACAAGGATCTGACCGGCCGCGTGCCGCTCGACGGCAAGAGCGGGGAAGTCGCTACGCTCTGCAACGGGGTCAACGATCTGCTCGATACGCTGGCGGAGGTGGTCGGCTCGGTCCGCGACATCTCAGGACGCATCGATGGCGCCTCGCTGAAGATCACTTCCGACAGCCAGCAGCTGGCGGAGCGAACGGAGGCCAATGCCGCCAGTTTGCAGCAGACGGCGGCGACGACGGAAGAGCTTGCGGCTTCGGTCAAGCACAGCGCCGGCAATTCGAAAATGGCGGTGCAGCTCGGCAATGATGCGAGCGCAGTTGCCGCGCGCGGCGGCGCCATCGTCACGCAGGCGGTGGAGGCGATGGGGCGGATCGAGAAGGCCTCGTCCGGCATCTCCGAGATCATCTCGATGATCGACGAGATCGCCTTCCAGACCAATCTGCTGGCGCTCAATGCCGCGGTCGAGGCTGCCCGGGCCGGCGAGGCAGGACGCGGCTTCGCCGTGGTTGCGACCGAGGTGCGTGCGCTGGCTGCCCGCTGCAGCGAATCCGCCAACGGCGTCAAGGCGTTGATCGCGAATTCCGCGCAACAGATTCAAGCGGGTGTCGGCCTCGTCAAGGATGCCGGCACGACATTGCACGAGATCGTGGATGCGGCCTCGAAAGTCGCCTCGACCGTCAGCGAGATCTCGCAGGCAACGACCGAGCAGGCCAACGGCATCGACGAGATGGCCCGCACGGTCGCGCATATGGACGAGATCACGCAGCAGAACTCGCTCCTTGCCGAACAGAGCGCCCGGGTTGCCCGCGACCTCCAGCTGGAAACCGAGCAATTGAGCACGATGGCGGCGTCTTTCAGGCTTGGAAGCGAGCATTCCAGGCCGGCGCTACAGCCCATCCGCGCTGCGGCACCGGCGCTGCGCGCCGTGCCGTCGGCGGTGTCCATCCCCCGTGGCCGGAGAGTGGCGTCCGGCGGCGGAGCGGATGGCTGGGCCGAATTCTGAGGCGCAATCGCCGGCTCGGCTGGGGATGTTCGGCGCGTGCCTCTTGTCAGGCGCGCGCCGATAGGCTTTTCGGACTTAAAACCGGCGCGTCCTGCGCCGCCACCAGCCCGGAGCGCGACGCCATGGCCGAACCGTCCTCGAACAAGGCTTTCCCGGTTTCCTGGGATCAGTTCCACCGCGATGCCCGCGCGCTCGCCTGGCGCCTCGCCGAAAAGGGACCCTTCGAGGCGATGGTCTGCATCACCCGCGGCGGTCTGGTGCCGGCGGCGATCATCTGCCGCGAGCTGGGCCTGCGCATGATCGAGACGGTCTGCGTCGCGAGCTATCACGATTACCGCAACCAGTCCGAACTCAGGGTGCTCAAGGACATCGCGCCGAACATCAAGGCGATCGGCGACGGCAAGGGCAAGGGCGTGCTGGTCGTCGACGACCTGACCGACACCGGCAAGACGGCCCGCGTCGTGCGCGAAATGCTGCCGAACGCGCATTTCGCCACGGTTTATGCCAAGCCGGCCGGCGTGCCGACGGTCGACACCTTCGTCACCGAGGTCAGCCAGGACACCTGGATCTACTTCCCCTGGGATATGGCTCTCACCTATGTCGAGCCGATCGCCAAGGGGCATCAGGGCTGAGAAGACGCTCGCCCGCTCAGCCGACGGAGGGTGAGCGGAAGGCGATCAGCATACCCGTCACCACCACGGCCATGCCGACGAGCTCCGTCGGCGTGGGGGTTTCCGCCAGCAGCAGGGCGCTGGCGGTAGCGGTCGCGATCGGCACGAGCGGCAGGAACAGCGTTGCCTTCGCCGCGCCGAGCGTCGCCACCGTGCGGGCGTAGAGATAGAGCGCGACCACCCCGACGAGCACGCCCTGATAGAGCGCCTGCAGCAGCAGTTCGGCGAAGGGTGCCCGCGCCATGTGAATGGGTAGCACCAGCGCGACGATCACCAGCAGCGGCACCGAGAGCAGGCACGAGGCGGCGGTGACCTCGAGCGAGCTCACGCCCCAGCGCCTGGCCAGCAACCCGAAGATCGACCACAGGCAGGCGATCAGCACGAAGAGCAGATCGCCGATCCAGGCGTCCGGCCGCGACGGCGTCACCGCCAGCGCGTCCCGTGAGAAGATGCCGATGCCGATGACGAGAATCCCGAGGCCGATCAGCCGCATCCGCCCGGCGCGCTCGCCGGTGACGAGGAAGACCAGCAGGGCGGTGAATACCGGGATCAGGCCGGGCGAGATGATCGATGAATGCAGGGCCGGCGCGAAATGGGCGCCTCCAACGAGGATCAGGCTGTAGAGCGGGCCGATCAGCAGGGCCATGACCCAGGCCCGCGGCCAGCCGAGCGAACCGACCGGGAAGGGGCGCATGTTCTTCAGCGCCCAGGGCAGCAGCACGGCTCCGGCCGAGACGAAGCGCAGGATCGTGACGTCGGCAGGGGTTAGGTCGATCAGCATGGCGTGCCGCGAGACCACGGCCTGCACCCCCCAGATCATCGAGGTCAGCAGCCCGCAGAGGATGCCGAGCCATTGCGCGCGGGTGGTCATGTCGAGGCGGCCTTGTGAGATCCGGGCGGGGCGCGGCGAGCGCAGTGCCGCCGCTATGCCGTTGGGCGCAAGGCCCGGCAATGGCGCTGAGCGCAGCCCGCCCCGGCGTGCCGCCTATGCCGCGCGGTTGCCGCCTGCCGCCGGCGGCGTCAGGACCAGCGGCAGCAGGCGCGAATCTTCGATGGCGGCCAGGCGGTGCCCGTAGCCGGCGAGGTAAGCCTCGTGGCTGGCGAAGGCGAGGAAGTTCTGCACGGAGGATTGCCTGACCAGCATGGCGCGATCCCACCGCTCGGCTTCCGGGCCGATGAAGAACGGACCGCCTTCGCCGATGAAGAGCAGAGAACCGCCGCTGGCCTCCAGATAGGGCAGGGTGTGGGCGACGTAGTGCTCGAAGGCCTGCGCGCCGCTGATCGGTTCGTCCGGCGCCAGCTGCGGCGTGGCGGAGTAGTCGGCAATTTCCCGCAATCGCAGGAGATTGAGCATCACGACGTCGCCGGCGATGTTGCGCTTGAAGAGGTCGCGGCCGGATTCCCAGCTCGGAGCGAGATAGGCCGTCACGGGCGCGGCTCCGGATCGGCCGAACCTGCAAGCAGCTTTTGCGCGTAGGCGCGGATATCGGCGGGCCAGGACCGGCTGTGGGTGGCGAAACCTTCGCCGTCGCTGGCGAAGAGGGCGCGCGAGGCTTCCTCGAAGCCCTCGCGGTTGCCCGCCATGGCGGAGATGAAGGCATAGGCGGCAGCTTGCGCGGCGCGGGCGCGGCTGCGCCCGCCATTGTTCTTGCGCGCTTCGTCGACGAGGCGCCGCAGGACCTGGGAAGCGCCGCCGGGCTGCAGAGCGAGCCAGTCCCAATGCCGCGGCAGCAGTGTGACCTCGCGCGCGACGACGCCGAGCTTGGGCCGGCCCCGCCCGCGCGGCGCTTCGGCACCGCCTGTTTCCGAAGCGGTGTTCGAGGCCTTGTCTGGTTGAGGCGCAAGCCGTGCGACGATCTCCGCATCGCTGCCGCGCAAATCGAGGTCGACGACCTTTCCGCTTGCGTCGTCGAAGACGAGGATCGCTGCTGCTGCATCGGCTGCCAGCGCCGCCTTCACGGCGAGCGCGACGTCGGGCAGCGCCCCCCCGGCGATACGGGTGGCGTCATGGAAGGCGGTGCAGTGCATGGGCAGGCTGGTGGACATCTGTTCTCCTCGACGGAGGGTTTATTATCCGGGTAGTTTTGTCCGCGCAATATGATCCGGGTAAAATTTATCCGAGTCGGCGATACCGTTCCGGCTTGCGGCTGCGGTCATCCGATGCTGCAATGCAGCACGAACCGGCTGTGCCTACGAAGCCGGACGCGCCACGGGAGGGCGGTCATGGCTGCAGAGATCGCGCAGGAAAGCCCGGTAGTTCCCGGCGTCGAGGCGCTCGCAGACGAACTGCTGAGTCGGATCGAGGAGGCGCGCCGGGATTCTCGCGACGACCCCTTTGGCAACCCGGTGCTGCGGGTCACGCTCTGGCTGACCCGGCTGATGGACCGCAGCGAACTGACCGTGGAAGGGGCAGGCGAACTGGTTCGTCAGCTCGGGCGGCAGGCTCTGCGGCAGCGGGCCGTGCGCGTCGCCCGCTATGTCGGGCTCGACAAGGATGAAGCGACTGTGTTCTCCGGGTTGGCGGAGGGAGTGGCCGGTGCGGCCGCGTCCTTCGACGATTTCCGGCAGGCCGTGGAGCGGGCGCGCTTTGCCGCCGTCTTCACCGCGCATCCGACCTTCGGCATGGCGCGCCGGCTCTGCCATGCACTCGCCGATCTCGCCTCCGGCGGCACTGCGGGGGAGGCGGTCGTCGGAGAGGCCGATCTGAGCTTCCGCCCCGATGGCCGGATCACGCTGCAGGACGAGTTCGAGCAGGCGCGCTACGCCGTGCGCCATGCGCGCGATGCCCTCGACCGGCTGAACGCCGCGTTCTTTGCTATCGCCCTCGAACGCTGGCCCGAGCGCTGGACCGAGCTTGCGCCGAAGCCGATCACGCTCGCTTCCTGGGTCGGCTGCGATACGGACGGGCGCACCGATATCGGCTGGTGGGACACGCTGCGCTACCGGCTGGAATCGAAGAGCGGGCAGTTCGCGCGCATCCTCGAAAAGCTGCCGAACGTGCCGGTGGCTGGGCCTGTCCACGCGCTGGTCGGCACGGCGTTGGCGGCAGTGGAGCGCCAGCTCGCGCTGGCGCCGCCGATCGGCACGCAGCCCTCGCTGCAGGCCTTGCAGGCCTTCGCGCTCTCACTGGTGCATGAACGCGAGACCGCGCTGCCGGAGGCCTCCGGCCTGATCGAGATGCTCGACGCAGCCCTGGCCGATGCCGCCGACGACGAGACGCGGCTCGTACTTGCACAGATCCGGGCCGGCTGCCTCGCCCATGGCGTCTCGATCGCGCTGCCGCATTTCCGGCTCAACGCCTCGCAGCTCCACAACGCGCTGCGCTCGGTCATTCCGCTGGAGGAGGAGCCAGGCCAGCCCGCCCAACGCCGCGCCTTCCTCGCTGCGGCCAATACCGAGCTCGGCAAGGTCGAACCGGTTGCCGTCGATTTCGGGGCGCTGGCGGCCGAGCGGGCCTCGGCGGCGCGGATGATGATGACGATCGCGCAGATCGTGAAGCATATCGACGGCACGAAGCCTGTGCGCTTCCTGATCGCGGAAACCGAGACCGGCTACACGCTGCTCTGTGCGCTCTGGCTCGCCAGTCGCTTCGGTATCGCCGACCGGATCGAGATCTCGCCGCTGTTCGAGACCTCGGACGCGCTGGAACAGGGGCCGCGCATCATCGACGAGGCACTCCGTAGCCCGCATTTCCGCGAATACCTCAAGCGCCACGGGCGGCTGTGTATCCAGTTCGGCTATTCCGATTCCGGGCGCTATATCGGGCAGGTCGCCTCGACCTTCTGGGTCGAGCGGCTGCGCATCCGCATCTGCGAGCTGCTCGCGCGCTACGAACTCGAGGATGTCGAGCTCGTCATCTTCGACACCCATGGCGAGTCGGTCGGGCGCGGCGCCCATCCCGACAGCCTGTCGGACCGGCTGGCCTATCTTGACCCGGCCTATGCGCGGCAGGCCTTCGCGCGCGCCGGCATCAGGACGGTACGTGAGACCAGCTTCCAGGGCAGCGATGGCTATCTCCTGTTCGGCACCTCGCAGCTCGCTGGTGCGACGGTCGGCCGGATCGCCGAAGCGGTGTTCGCGCCGACCCAGGAGGTGGACGACCCGATCTATGACGAGCCGGATTTTGCCAGCGAGTTCTTCCAGACCGTGCGCGAGGAGATGAACGTACTGGTCGACGACCCCGGCTACGCCGCCCTGATCGGCACCTTCGGCCCCTCGCTGCTCGACAAGACCGGCTCGCGCCCGGCCGCGCGCCAGTCGGAAGGGACGGGGCCGACACGCATCCGGCATCCGCGCGAGCTGCGCGCCATCCCCAACAACGCCATCCTCCAGCAGCTCGGCTGGATGGCGAACAGCATGCACGGCGTCGGCCACGCGGCCTCGCGCTCGCCGGATCTTTTCCGCGCCATGCGCGAGCGCTCCGAGCGCTTCGATCGCGCCTATCGGCTCGCAGCCTATGCGATGGCGCATAGCGACCTCGACGTGCTGCGGGCCTATCTCGACTCGCTCGACCCCGGCAGCTGGTTCGACCGGGCACGCCGAACGGTGCGCGAAGGCCGGCGCGAGGAATTGCTGGCGGTGGCGGAAGCGCTGTCGCGGCTGGAGCTGGCGCCCGCGCTGCGCCGCCTGTTCTGGCGGCTCTCGGCCGATGCGCTGAAGCTAAAGGTGGCGGCGGAGGACACCCCGCAGATGCCGGCGCGGCTTGCGGCGCTCCATGCTCTCAGGCTCGCGGCGATGCACCGGATCTGGCTTGCCTGCGCCCATATCCCGGATTTTCGGCCGCATGCGGGGCTGACGCGCGAGGCGTTGATCGAGCGGCTGCTGCGCCTCGATGTGCCGGCCTGTCTCGCTTTCCTGGCCGAGATATTCCCCCGCGATCCCGACCCGACCATCGGCCTCGATTTCGGCGAGCCTCCGGGTCCGCGCGAAGGCGGCACCTACGAGGCCCTGCACCGCGACGTCTTCGCGCCGATCCTGGCGCTGTTCGCGCTGATCCGCGAGATTTCAGGGGCGATCCAGCACGAGATCGGGGCCTTCGGGTAATGCCGGGAGGCGGCTGCCGCGCCCCGCGCGTCATGGTCGGGCTTATCCCGACCATCCACGTCTTCTCTTCTTCGAGGGCAGTGTTCAAGACGTGGATGCTCGCCACAAGGGCGAGCATGACGGCTGTGGCACCCGCGCATTGTCTGAAGCAGCGTTGAAACCGGCGCCGATCTCACTAGTTTGACCGGCAGAGGACATGCTGACCGGGAGACGCGCCAGATATGGCCGCCACCAGCTTCGACGCCGCGGGCGCGCGGATCACGATCTTTCGCGCCCTGCTGCAGACCATCGCGCGCCACGGCAAGGGCCGCATCGCGCTGGAGGACCCCGAGCGTCAGCCGATCACCTATGGCCGGCTCGTGCTGGGCGCGCTGGTGCTCGGCCGCAGGCTTGCGGCGCTGACGGCCCAGCGCGAGCATGTCGGCGTGCTGCTGCCGAACATGCAGGGCATGGCGGTGACTCTGTTCGCACTCCTGGCCTATGGCCGCGTGCCGGCGCTGCTCAACTTCACGGCCGGCGTCCGCAACCTGCGGGCGGCGGCGGAGGTCGCGCAGCTCAAGACCATCGTCACCTCGCGCCGCTTCGTCGATCAGGGCAAGCTGGATGAGGAGGTCGCGGCGCTCGGCGAGGGGCGGCGCGTCGTCTATCTCGAGGACCTCCGCAAGCAGATCACCAGCTTCGACAAGGCGCTCGGCGCGTTGCAGAGCCTGCTGCCGGGGCTCGTCCATCGTTCCTATGAGGCCAAGCCGGACGACACGGCCGTCATCCTCTTCACCTCGGGAACCGAGGGCAAGCCGAAGGGCGTGGCGCTGAGCCATGCCAACATCGTCTCCAATGCGCGGCAGGTCTTTGCCCATGCCGCCGGCGCGATCTCCGAGCGGGACGTCTTCATGAATCCGCTGCCGGCCTTCCACTCTTTCGGGCTGACCGCCGGGATGATGGTGCCGCTGCTGCACGGCATGAAGGTTGTGCTCTATCCGAGCCCGCTGCACTACAAGCAGGTGCCGAAGCTGATCGGCGACATGAAGGCGACCTTCCTGCTGGCGACCGATACGTTTTTGCAGGGATACGCTCGCGCTGCGGAAAAGAACGATCTCGGCAGCGTGCGCTACGTCGTCGCCGGGGCGGAGCGGGTCAAGGCCGAGACGAAGCGGATGTGGGAGCCCTACGGCACCACCATCCTCGAAGGCTATGGCTGTACCGAGTGCTCGCCGGTGCTCGCGGTCAACACGCCGGCGGCGATCCGGGAGGGCACTGTCGGCAAGCTCCTGCCCGGCATCGAGGCGAAGCTGGAGCCCGTCGAGGGCATCCATGAGGGCGGCCGGCTTACCGTGCGCGGGCCGAACGTCATGGCCGGTTATCTCGACCCGGAGCAGCCGGGTCGCGTCATCCCGCCGGAGGGCGGCTGGCACGACACCGGTGACATCGTCGTGATCGAGGACGGCTTCGTCGCGATCCGTGGCCGGGCCAAGCGCTTTGCGAAGCTCGGCGGCGAAATGGTTTCGCTCGCAGCGGTCGAGACCATGATCGCCAAGCTCTGGCCGGACCAGAACCATGTCGTGGTCGGCCTGCCCGATCCGCGCAAAGGCGAGCAGCTCATCCTCGTCACCGAGAAGCCCGACGCAGACCGTGCGGCGCTGCAGGAGGCGGCCAAGGCGCAAGGCTTCCCGGAGCTGTGGGTGCCGCGCGCCATCCTGGTGACGCCATCGATCCCCGTGCTCGGCAATGGCAAAATCGACTATGGCGCAACCCGGGAGCTCGCCGCCTCGCGGCGCGCGCTGCTGTAAAGCCATAATTGTAATGTTGTTTCACCGCATGATGATTCCGGCCTCGATTCTCGTTACGCTGCGCGTCGCCGCGCTTGCGCCTGCCCTCTCGCTTGCGAGCCCAGGCGATCTGGCGGCCCAGAGCCCCGGAAACACCTATGTCCGGCGCGACGAATGCATCGCAGGCGGCCTGCTCAGCGCAGAGCAATGCGAGTTCGCCTATCGCAACGCACGCGCCGAATTCGAGCAACGGGCGCCACGTTACGCCACGCGCACGGCCTGCGAGCGTGCCCACAAGCGCTGCGGGGCGCAGGTCGTCTCGGCCGGCGGCTGGGAATCCTTCGGCAAGGGTGGCGCGACCTATGTGCCGCGTTTCGTCGGCGTCAGGGTGACGGGCGAGGGCGCAGCGAGGCGGGCCCTGCCCGTGGTCGAAGGCAGCGCCAAGGTCGCCTTCGTCGGCCGCCCGGTGACGGAACTGCAGGACAAGGTTGGGGGCCGGCAGGGCGTGATCGGGCTTGCCAGCAGCGTCGGGCGCGGCGCACACCGCCATTCCGAACAGGCCTCCGGCACCTATGTGAAACGCGGCGACCGCGACGACACGGTGCGCGTTCCGATGGAGGAGAAGAGCATCGGTTCGAACGTGCCGCCGGGGCTCTATGTCGATCCAGACGGGGTCGAATGGTACAAGCCGGCGCGCCCGCACTGAGGGAACGCTGCGATCGCCCTGTGCGAAGGCGGGCCGGAGGCTTGCGCGCACCGTGCCCGCCCGCTATCGCTGTGACGCCTGCGGACGTGGCGAAACTGGTAGACGCACGAGACTTAAAATCTTGCGCCTTCAAAGGCTTGCGGGTTCGAGTCCCGCCGTCCGCACCAAGCTGGCCGCGAGGTGATTCATCAGCAGCCCGGTCTAGGGAGCGTGTTGCGGCGCCAACCAGTCGCGATACTTGGTGGCGAAGTTCAGGGCCAGACGATCGATCGGATCGGCCATCAAGGCCGCATCGAGCATTGTTCCGCCGATTCCCTGGCCGGCCAGCGCGATCGCGCTGAACTCCGGATAGTTCACGAGGACAGCTCCGGTTTTGGCGTCTGTCACGCTGACATCGGCGACCATCTCGTGGCCTCCGCCCACGACCACCCGCTGGATGGCCGAGGCGATGTAGAGCCGACGCAGATTGATCCTGATTTTCACCGGGCGGTGACCGGTCATGACCGGCTTCAGCTGCTCCTCGAGAGCGTTGCCGATCTTCGCGGAAGCCAGCTTGGCGACAAAAGCGCGCGCTTCAGGCGTCTTGGAGAGTTCTTCGGATTCGGCCTCCGACCGTCCCTTGGATCTCGCATAGGCGCGGTCCCCGTCCCCCCACCACAGGGTCGCTGCAACGTCGGTTTCTACATGGATGCTGGCGAGGCGGAAGGTTTCGACGTCCCGCTGCGACAGCGGGTTTTGCATGGTGACGCAGCCAGCAAGAACAAACGCCAAAAAGCCTAGGCATAGAATACGCTTAATCATGAACGCCCCCTTGGATCAGTGGCCGGCGTAATCCAGCGCTCGCCGGATTCGCCAGCCCGACGAATGGACGAGACAGAGGCTTTGCGGGGGTGGCTTTGGCAGGCGCCTGCGGAGCTTTCGACGGCGGTTTCTCTCAACCGGCTCGGAAGATCACGCTCAGATTGTTGGCTGGCATCTCGATGACTTGCGGGGTGCCGAAACCGTTCGCTGCGGCAAGGGTCGTAATCTCTCCGAGGTCGCGGAGGCCCCATTCAGGATCGCGGCCGCGCAGGCTTTCGTCGAAGGCCGCGTTGCTCGGTTCGAGCGGCCGACCGGGCCGGCGATAGGGGCCGTAGAGATAGAGTGGGCCATCCGGCTTCAGCAGCAGCCGCGCCTGGCGGAACAAGCCCTCGGTGGCCCTCCAGGGCGAGATATGGATCATGTTGATGCAGAGAATGGCGTCGGCAGCTTCGACCGGCCATTGTGGGGCACAGGCGTCGAGCATCAGCGGCGGCAGGATGTTTGTTAGCCCGGATGCCTGCGTCCAGGCTGCGATGCTCGCCAGCGCGTCGGGAGCGGGATCGCTCGGCTGGAAAGTCAGGGCGGGCAGGGCGGCCGCGAAATGGATGGCATGCTCTCCGGAGCCGCTCGCGATCTCCAGCACAAGCCCGGAAGGCGGCAGCACATGGCGCAACACGTCCAGGATCGCATCGCGATTACGCTCGGCGGCCGGTGCCTGCAAGCGGCGGTCGATGCCCGCATGTTCGCCCTGCGTCGGTTGCCAGAACCTCGACTTCGTCATCATTCGCTCACGATTCTTTCGTCTGGCTTATCGCGTTAGTGCAACGATCCGCTATAAGGAGCGTGGAAGCGGGCTGCCAAATGTCGCAGCGCCGCAGCAAACGGATTGGTTTTGTTAACCGAAATCCTGATCGTCCTGGCGCTGACGATCGTGAATGGACTTCTCGCCATGTCCGAGCTCGCGGTAGTTTCGTCGCGGCCGGCTCGCCTCAGGGTCCTTAGCGACCAGGGCAACAAGGGCGCCGCGACCGCGATTCGCCTGGCCGAAGACCCCGGCCGCTTTCTCTCCACTGTTCAGATCGGCATTACGCTTGTCGGTGTGCTCTCCGGTGCCTTCTCCGGCGCCACGCTGGGCGCGCGCCTGTCGGAATGGCTGGGCACCCAGGGTTTTTCGCAATCGGTGTCGGATACGCTCGGCGTCGGCATCGTCGTCGTCGCGATCACCTATCTGTCGCTGATCCTCGGCGAATTGGTTCCGAAGCAGATCGCGCTGCGCGACCCCGAGCGTGTGGCGGCACGCGTCGCTCCCGCGATGTTGTTCATGTCGAAGATCGGCGCGCCACTCGTATTCCTGCTCGACGTCTCCGGCAAGTCGGTGCTCGCACTGCTCGGCCAGAAGGGCGAAACTGACGAGAAGGTGACCGAGGAGGAGGTGCGCACCATCATTGCCGAGGCGGAGACCGCCGGCGTGCTGGAGCGCGACGAACGCGAGATGATCGCTGGCGTGATGCGACTGGCGGACCGCTCGGCGCGCGCCCTGATGACGCCGCGCCGCGAGGTCGAGGTGATCGACCTGTCGGATAGCGCCGAGGAACTCCGCCAGCAGCTGAAGGACTGCCGCCGCTCGCGCCTGCCGGTTCAGGACGGCGAGTCGGATTCGATCATCGGTGTCGTGCTGGTGAAGGATCTGATCGACTTCCTGGCCGCGGGCGACATCGAGGAGCTGCGCCGACGTGTCCAGGATGCCCCGATGGTGATGGACACCGCCGACTCCCTGCATGTGCTGCGCGAAATCCGCTCCAGCCGCGTGCATATGGCGCTGGTCTTCGACGAGTACGGCCATTTCGAGGGCATCATCACCCCAGGCGACGTGCTCGAGGCGATCATCGGCGCCTTCCAGGAAGAGGAGGAGGACGAGCCGGCCATCGTGACGCGCGCCGACGGGTCCTATCTCGTTGCGGGCTGGATGCCGGTCGACGAGTTCTCGCACGAACTCGGTATCCCGATCCCGCGCGACGCCGACTTCCAGACGGTCGCCGGCTTCATCCTCGCGGAGATGAACCATCTGCCCAATGTCGGCGAAAGCTTCGACAAGGGGTTCTGGCGCTTCGAGGTCGTCGATCTCGACGGCCGCCGCATCGACAAGATTCTGGTCAGCCGGATCGAGTGAGCCTCCAAAGCCGGCTCTCACTCAAAATACAGAGCCGTCTTACCGATTAGCCTGCACCGGCAGGCTGTTCGGAACGGGTTCCAGATCGCCTTGCGTCCCTTCGGACGCGAAGTGGCGATCTGTCCCCTTGTCAAAGCATCGCGTTCTTCCGAAAAGTGGATTCCATTTTTCGGCCAATGCTCTAGCGGCGCGGCTCGTCCGGCTCGATGATGCGGTATTCCGCATCGATCACCTCGATCCGTTCGGTTCGCTGCGGTCCGCCGGCGAAGGGATCGGCACGGTCGAAACCGGCCGCCTTCAACTTGGCCTTGAGGCGCCAGACCGCGATCACGCCGGCTATGGCGACGATCGGGATCAAGATCAGGGCGAGGCTCGCCGCGACCAGAAACAGGGTGATGCCGACGACGAAGCTCGCCGCCATGGCGAGCCATGCTGCCCAGCGCGGCATCGCGCGGGCCCGGCCATTGAGTTGCTCGTAAAGGTTGACGCGGATCATCTCTCTTTCATCCCTCTCCGGACCTACAGATAGGGATGGAATGCGGCGATGACGAGATCAGCTGGAGCGCCGCACGTCCGGCCGGACGCGCTAAGGGTGACCTATCTATCTGTTTCGCATCGGATTTTTCCGAAAAGGGGATTCCGCTTTTCGGTCCGATGCTATATGTCGCGCCAGTCGTAAAGCCAGCCATAGCGGTTGCGCAGCCCCTCGGGGCCGAGCCTTTTCAGGGCGAAATCGCGGGCGATGCTGAGCGGCCAGCCGAGATGGTAGTTGCGGCCGTTGCCGCGGCTTTCGTCCTGCACCCGGGCGACGCGCCGGGCCCTGGCTCCCGCATAGGCGGCGAAGGCGGCGGGGACGCCTGCGGCGCCGTCGCGGCCGAGGGCCTCGGCCAGCAGGCGCGCCAGCACCGCGGCATCCTCGATCGCGAGCGAGGCGCCCTGGGCGAGGAAGGGCAGGATGGGGTGGGCGGCGTCGCCCATCAGCGCGATGCGCCCTCCGGCCATGGCGGCGGGCTTGCGGTCGAACAGCGACCAGACCTGCCAGCCCTGCGCCGCACCCGTAAGCTCTCGCAGCGCCGGGGAAGCGCCGGAGAGATGCTCGGTGACGACGCTGGCGTCGCCGTCGCGCGACCAGCCCTCACGGGCTTCCTTGGCCTGGCGGACGACGACGACGTTGATCTCCCTGCCGCCGGCGACGGGGTAATGCACGGCATGCCGGCCGGGGCCGAGATGGAGCGTCACGCGCGGCTTATCGACGGCGCGGGCCGGCACGACGGCGCGCCAGGCTTCGTAGCCTGTGAAGACTGGCGGCGAGGCATCGCCGGAGAGGTCCCGCACGCGTGACCACAGCCCGTCGGCGCCGATCAGCCCGAGCGCGGAAATCGTCTCGCTGCTGCCGTTCTGCCCGCCGAGCCTGACCGCGACGCCGTTCGCGTCCTGACTCACCTCCTGTACGCCGCGGCCGACCATCAGGCGGATGTTCGGCATGGCGCGCGCGGCGTCGAGCAGGACGGTGTGAAGGTCGTTGCGCCTGAGCATGCGGAACGGGGTCGGCATGTGCTCCGGGCTGGAGGGCATCTCCAACACCTGCGAGCCGTCGCGCCAGCGCCGGATCATCAGCCCGTGCGAGGAGACGCTGACGCGCTTCAGCGGCAGCGTCAGGTCGAGAGCATCGAGCACGCGGCCGGAATTGGAGGTGATCTGGAGACCGGCGCCCGTCTCGCCGAAGCCGGTGCGCTTCTCGACGACGGTGGCGGCGATGCCGCGGCGGGCCAGTGACAGCGCCATGGTCAGCCCGCCGATGCCGGCGCCGGCGATGACGAAATGAGGAGCAGACACGAAGGATGCCCTTGATCGATGGCGCCGGGAGGGCGCGGGTGCCCCTCAGAACCCGCGCTTCGGCGGAGCCGGCTTCAGGCCGCCTTGGCGGTGTCGTGCCAGGCGCATTCCGGCGGGGTGCATTCGGCGCCCTTCAGCGACGGCTCGTATTTGAACAGCGTCGAGCAGTAGGGGCAGATGATCTCGCTGTCCGAGCCCATGTCGAGGAAGACATGCGGGTGGTCGAAGGGCGGCTTGGCGCCGATGCACATGAACTCGTGCGCGCCGACATGGACGACGGCGACGCCGGGGTCGTTGTGGAAATGCGGAATGCCGGTCGCGGCCATGGTCGTCGCTCTTCAGAAGCTGGAATTCGGGCGCAACCTATCCCGTCAGCCGGCGCGACGCCAGTCCGGGATTTGCATCAACGCTCGCGGAGGCAGGCCTGAGCGAGCGCGCTCACGCGGGCGCCTTCGTCCGGTGAGAGCAGGTCGTCGAGCGCCTTCTGCCAGAGCTGCTCGCGCTTGAGCTTGTCGATGGTGCAGCCGCAGACGGCGCGGCAGAGCTGCTCCGGCACGTCGGGCCCGCAGCTGCGCTGGCATTCGGCCCGGAAGGCACGCTCGGCCGGCGGAGGCGGCGGGGCAACGAAGGTCACCAGCGTCAGGGCGGCGATGAAGACCGGCTGGTGGACGAGATAGACGAGCAGGCTGTGGCGCCCGCCAGAGGCGACGATTCGCGTCGGGAGCATGCGAGGGCGCCAGGCTGCGAGCCGCGTGCCTTCGAGGGGGGGCAGCAGCAGGCGCGCCAGCACGATGCCGGTGAGCACGCAGCCGAACCAGGGGAAGACCGGTACGAAATCGGCCGTCTGAAGCGGCGCATGCGAGAAGCCGAGCCAGGACAGCCAGGGGGCGTCGAGCAGCGGGTGGGCGACGAAGCGCGGCAGCGCGAAAGCGAGCACCACCGATAGCGTCACGACGGCGACCGGCAGCCGCAGGAAGGGCAGGGCCAGCACGCTCGCCAGCGCGATGTGGTGGAGGATGCCGAAGAAGATGAAGTTGCCGGGGATCGCGAACCAGGTGCCCAGCGAAACCAGGGCGGCGGCACCGGCGACCATCGCGAGGCGCTTCAGATAGGCGGGGCGGTTTAGGCCCTTGCGCGTGGCCAGGACGAGGCTGAAGCCGACGACGATCAGGAAGGAGCCGGCGATGCAGCGCGCGAAGATCCGCCAGCCTGGCTCGGCGACGACGTCGGTCTCGATCAGCCCGAAGAAAGAGAGATCATAGGCGAAGTGGTAGACGAACATCGCCAGCAACGCGATGCCGCGCGCGACGTCGACGAAAGCGAAGCGGGGCGATTGCGTCGTCGCGGAGGGGGGTGGCGCGCTGTTGGCGGTCTGGCTCATGGCGATAGTTCATAAGCAAGCCGCGCCGCAGCGGCTACCCAAAGCCCGACCTGCATGGCAGGGAAGGGCAACAACCGGTTTCGTCATCCCGCCTCGTTCCGAGATCCGCATGCAGAGCTTTTCCTCCGACGGCGTGAAGATCGCTTTCATCGATCTGGCCCCGACTGGCGACACGCCGCAGCACCGGACCGTGGTGCTGGTCCACGGCTTCGCCTCCTCCCACATGACCAACTGGGTCAACACCCAGTGGACGAAGACGCTGACCCATGCCGGCTACCGCGTCGTCGCGCTCGACGACCGCGGCCATGGCCAGAGCGAGAAGCTCTATGAGCCCGCTGCCTATTCCTCGGAGATCATGGCCGAGGACGTGCGCCGCCTGATGGATCATCTCGACATCCCGCGCGCGGCCGTGATGGGCTATTCGATGGGCGCGCGCATCTCGGCGCATCTGGCGCTGGCGCATCCGCGCCGGCTCGATGCGCTGCTGCTCGGCGGGCTCGGCATCCATCTCGTCGAGGGCGTCGGGCTGCCGCTCGGCATCGCCGACGCCATGGAGGCGCCGTCGCTCGACGTGCTGACCGACTCGATGCAGCGCATGTTCCGCGCCTTCGCCGAGCAGACCAAGAGCGACCTCGGGGCGCTCGCCGCCTGCATCCGCGGCTCGCGCCAGACTCTCACGGCCGAGCAGGTCGGGCAGATCGCGATGCCGACCCTGATCAGCGTCGGCACGAAGGACGATGTTTCAGGCTCCGGCCCGGAGCTGGCGAAGCTCATTCCCGACGCGGAATCCTTCGCGATCGAAGGGCGGGACCACAACCTCGCGGTCGGCGACAAGAGCCATAAGCAGGCCGTCCTCGACTTTCTCGCGCGTTTGTGAGAACGTCGCGGATGAATAGAGGCAATCTGGAAAAGCGGGCGACGCCAATGTGTTGTCGACATTCCCTGAAAAACTGAATCCGCTGCCTCGCTTTTTGATTCAACTTTGGTCGGCTTGAGCCTTTGGTGCGGACGCCAGCTTGTGGCTAGGCTGTCCTCCTGTTGACGACCCTTTCCGGAGAATGATCATGCCGTCAGGGCGCTCTGCCGTGGAAGCACGCGATCTCACGACCGGCCTCAACCGGCTCGACCCCGTCTGGTCTCGCCTGCGTGGCGAGGCCGAGGCGGCCGTTGCGGCCGAGCCGGCGCTGGGCACTCTCATCGTCGCCTCGATTCTCAACCAACCCTCGTTCGAATGCGCGGTCGCCCATCGCGTCGCGGCCCGGCTCGGCCATCCGGCAGTGACGGCCGATCTGATCGAGCAGGGCTTCGCCGAGGCGATGGCCGATGACGAGACGATCGGCGCCGGCATGCGTGCCGACGTGATGGCGGTGCTCGACCGCGACCCGGCCTGCTACCGCGTGCTCGAACCGGTGCTGTTCTTCAAGGGCTTCCACGCGTTGCAGTGCCACCGCCTGGCGCATTGGCTCTGGACGCGGGATCGGCGCGATTTCGCGCTCTATCTGCAGGCGCGCTCCTCGGAGGTTTTCCAGACCGACATCAACCCGGCCGCAAAGATCGGCAAGGGCGTGTTCCTCGACCATGCCACTGGCCTCGTCGTCGGCGAGACGGCGGTGATCGAGGACGATGTCTCGCTGCTGCATGGCGTCACGCTTGGCGGCACCGGCAAGCAGGGCGGCGATCGCCATCCGAAAATCCGCAAGGGCGTGCTGATCGGCGCGGGCGCCAAGATCCTCGGCAATATCGAGGTCGGCCAGTGCAGCCGCGTCGCGGCGGGCTCGGTGGTGCTGACAGCGGTGCCGCGCAACAAGACCGTGGCGGGCGTGCCGGCCAAGGTCGTCGGCGAGGCCGGGTGCGCCGAGCCATCGCGCTCGATGGACCAGATCCTCGAAGGCAATTGCGGCGCCTATATCTGAGCCAGGCCCCTATTTTCGGTAGCCCTCATCCTGAGTAGCCATTCCGTTGGGAATGGCGTTTCGAAGGATGTTTCAGGAGGCTCCGGAACCAGCTGGAGCATCCTTCGAGACGCCGGTCGCGCTGCTCCTCAGGATCGGGGCTCACAAGACCGCGAGGGCACTTGGAGAATCTTCCCGTGCCGAGCGCGCCAGCCATTCCATGATTTCGCCCCGGCGGGCATGCGCGCCGGGGCCGATAGCCGGCGTCAGCGTTGGCCGGTCCGGCGTCGCCATGGCCTGTGCGAAGGGCGCGACGAGCCGCCGGTTCGCGAGATGGGGTGCAACGAGGCTCATCCGGCCCATCAGCACGCCCGAGCCTGACAGGCAGGCATCCAGCGCCAGACTGTAAAGCGAGAAGGCCGGGCCGCGCCCGGAGTCGATCCGGGCTTCCGGAAGCGCAAAGGCAAGCCAGCGCGCCCAGTCGTTGCGCCAGACGGCATCGTGCAGCAGCGTCTGCCGTGCGAGGTCGGCGGCGGACGAGATCTGGCTGGCGAGAGTCGGGGCACAGACCGGCAGGATGGCGTCGTCGCCGAGCTGCTGGGCTCCCGCCTCGGCCGATACCCGGTAGAACAGCGCGAGATCGTATGGCTCCCGGCGCGGATCGGGCGGCTCCTCCATGGCGGTGAGCGAGATCTGCAGGTCCGGGAAGGCCTGCTGCAGCGCCGGCAGGCGCGGCGAGAGCCAGAGCTGGGCGAGACAGGGCAGGGCTGTGATAGCCAGCGGACGATGCGGCTCCGCCTCCCGCAGTGCCTGAACGGCCTGACCGAGCATGTCGAAGCCGCGCGTCAGCCTCGGCAGGGCCTCGCGCGCCGCATCGGTCAGGGTGACGCCCTGCGCCAGCCGGCGGAAGACCGGGAAGCCGAGCGTCGCTTCGAGCTGCCGGATCTGCTGAGTCACGGCGCCGGCCGTGACGCCGAGTTCGTCCGCCGCCCTGGTGAAGCTCTCCAGCCGCGCCGCCGCCTCGAAGGCGCGCAGCGCGTTGAGCGAGGGCAGGCGCGGGCGGGGCGGTTTGACGGGCACGGCGAGCATCCGGTTCGAGGCTGAGATTTTCTCAGCCTGCGAGCGAGGAATACTCGTTTGCGCGCGACGCGGCAAACCGCTGATATGCCAGAAGGCAGGCGACAGCGGAGGGAAGGTGGCATGACGGCACTGGGCAGGCGCAATTGGGTGCCGCAGGCGAGCGAGGACTATGTGCTCAAGGTCGCCGGCGAGACGGCGAGCCAGCCGCTCGAGGCGATCGCGGCGCGGATCGACACACTCGCGGCGGAGAATCGCGCCATCCATGAGCGCGACTGCGTCAACCTCAACCCCGCGACCAACGTCATGAACCCGAAAGCTGAAGCGCTGCTCTCGGCGGGGATCGGGGCGCGGCCCTCGCTTGGCTATCCCGGCGACAAATACGAAATGGGGCTGGAGGCGATCGAGCAGATCGAGATCATCGCCGCCGAGCTGGCGGCCGAGGTCTTCGGCGCTGAATATGCCGAGATCCGGGTGCCTTCGGGCGCCATCGCCAATCTCTACGCCTTCATGGTCGCGGCCAAGGCGGGCGACTGCATCATCGCGCCGCCGGGCGAGATCGGCGGCCACGTCACCCATCACGGCGCCGGCGCTGCCGGGCTCTACGGCATCGTCACCCATCCGGCGCCGATCGACCCGGTGAACTACACGGTCGATGTCGAAAAGCTCAGGGCGGATGCACTGCGGCTCCGGCCGAAGCTGATCTCGATCGGCGGCAGCCTCAACCTGTTTCCGCATCCGATCCGCGAGATCCGCGCCATTGCCGACGAGGTCGGCGCGCTCGTCCTGTTCGATGCGGCGCATATGTCCGGCATGATCGCCGGCCATGGTTGGCAGCAACCGCTGGAGGAGGGCGCTCACCTGATGACGATGAGCACCTATAAGAGCCTGGGCGGGCCGCCTTCCGGGCTGATCCTCACCAACGATGCCGAGATCGCGAAAAAACTCGACGCCATCGCCTATCCAGGCCTCACCGCCAATTTCGACGCGGCGAAATCGGCCTCGCTCGCGGTTTCCTTGCTCGACTGGAAAGCGCATGGCCGCGCCTATGCTCAGGAGATGGCCAAGACCGCGAAGGCGTTGGCCGAAGCGCTGTCCGAGCGGCAGGTGCCGGTCTTCGCCCGCGACCGCGGCATGACAACCTCGCATCAGTTCGCGATCGAGGCCGCGCCCTATGGCGGCGGGCAGGCCGCGGCGAAGAAGCTGCGCGCGGTCAACATCCTGTCCTGCGGCATCGGCCTGCCGCTGCCGGCAGTCGCTGGTGACGTCAACGGCCTCAGGCTGGGCACGCCCGAGATCGTGCGCTTCGGCATGACCGCAGCCGATATGCCGGAGCTGGCGGGCTATATCGCCGAAGGCCTCAACGGCGCACGCTCCGCCGCGGCCGTGGCGAGGGACGTGACGGCCTTCCGCGGACGATTCCGGGAACTGCATTTCATGCGCTAGGATGGGTTCCGGAGGCAGGAGCTCATGAGCATCGACATCAGGCTCGAGCGGCCGGGCGACGAGGCTGAAATCGCGGAGATCACCACGGCGGCCTTTGCCAAGGCGCAACACAGCAGCGGCGCGGAGGCGGCGATCGTCTCCGGCCTGCGGGAGGCGGGGGCGCTGAGTCTGTCGCTCGTCGCCGTCGAGGGCGGCGGCGTCATCGGCCATGTCGCGTTCTCACCAATCGAGATCGCGGAAGTGATGGGCGCCTGGTACGGGCTCGGCCCGGTTTCGGTCTCGCCCCTGCGGCAGCGCCGCGGGATCGGCGGAGCGCTGATCGAGGAAGGCCTCGCCCAGTTGCGCGCGAGCGGGGCGACCGGCGTCGTGGTGATGGGCGATCCGGCCTTCTACCATCGCTTCGGTTTTGCCAGCGATGGCGAGTTGCGGTTCGGCGATGCCCCGCCGGCCGCTCTGCAATGGCTGGCCTTCAAGGCGGCGGCGCCGCGTGGCGAGGTGCGTTACCACCCGGCCTTCGGCTGAAGGCGGCCCATTTCCGCGTTTCGAGAAAGCGCGGAAATGCCCTTGCCGCGCAGTCGTCAGGAGTCGCCAACTGGCGCAAAAAAGCAGAGCAATTCGCCGGCATCGTTGATGCAGAGATGCCAATGCCCGTCAGGCGACGGCGTGGCCTTGTCGTAGGGGATTTCGAGCTTCAGGGGCACGCGGCGCTCCTTCGGCCACATCGGGTGTTCGCCCGGCAGCACTGTCACGACGAAGCCGCCATGGACTTCCCGCACGGCCTCTGCCTCCAGCGGCGCGCAGTCGGCGCCGGAGCAGCAGTAGAACGGGTAGTCCCAGCGGCTTGGCGCCTGATGGGAGAATGCGCGCGTCGCTCCCAAGGCAAGCAAAGCCGCCACGGCGATTGAAGCGATCACACGCATCGGCCGGCCCTCGCAATTAAAATGCGGCGCAAAGGCGGCGAATGCGTGGCGGGTGGCGCGGATGATTGCGCCATCGCCGGAAAGCGCTGCTCGCGCCAGGCTGTGCCGTCAGCGTGCCGCACCACCGGGCTCGGCCGTGCGCCGAGCATCCAGGTCTTGTGTGGCTATCGACCTCGGCATGTGCGGGTTCAGGTCGAGGGCCGTGCGCGGTCCAGCGGCAATGTCCGAAGCGGGCGGAGAGCCGACACTGGCGATCTGCCAGCAAGCGGACACCATCTGCCTGCCGGCTCGCAATTAGCCGCGGTACGTAGCCAGGCAGGCGCCCCAAAACAGGCTGGAAAAGTACCATGTTGGCGGCCCAAATCCGGCAGCCTCCAGCAAAGCAGCGACCTCGTTCTCCGATGCGGGCGGATCGGCGCCCTGCAAAATCTTGGCGCGCTTCGCTTCGACTTCGGCGGGCTTTGCTCCGTGCATGCGCCAGCGCTCTGCCCAGGCCGCCAGCAGCAGAGGTTCGGCGGCGTAGGCAAAGCGATTGCCGGCAAGAATGAGTGGAGCGCCGGGTTTCAGCCGTGACGCAATGGAGTCGAGAATGTCGCCCTTGGCCTTTCTTCCCGGGAGATGATGCAGCACGCCGATCAGCGTCGCGGCGTCGAAATCGCGCACGGCGGGAAGCTCTTCGACATAGCCGATCGCGATCTCCGTCCGATCAAGGAATCCGAGCTCCTGCAACCGCCCCGCCGTAACATCCATCATCTGTGCGGATGGGTCGACGGCGACAAATCTCCAGCCCGGTTCGAGAGATGCGGCGCTGACAATCTCCTGTCCGCCGCCACCAGCTCCAACGGCGAGCACTCGGGCTGCGTTGCCCGGACCTAGCGTCGCCGCCAGCATGCAGGCCGAAAGCTCATGACAAGCTTCGTAACCTGCCAGCGCAATGCGGCTCTGGATGAGATACTCGCCGGCGCGGTCGGCGTCGAATTTCGCGACGGAGATGGGTGTCGGTTCAGCAGAGGCCATGGCTACCTGGCGAAGTTTTGCGAGCGCCCGCGTCGTTGTTGGGCGACATGAGCCTTTCAATTGCTCATGCAGGCCGCCACGGCAAGATTTCGACAGCCAGGGGCAGGGCGCGCCTTGCGCACGGCGCTTCTGCCCAAGAGCGGACGCCGGCAATGCCCGAGATGAGCTGAGAGCGGTCATGGGATGCGGGCATGGCATACGCAAAATTGAGGCTCTGGCGCATCGGAAATGGCGATGCGCGAGAGCGACAGTGACGCACGACGACCGATTGCTCCCACAGGGCGAGCATGAAGGGGGCAGGGACCCGGGCTCGAGACCCGAATGTGCGGATGCCGTCAGGCTCCCTTAGGGGGCTCATAGCGCGCCAGCATCTCGGCGCGCATTTCCTCTTCGCCGACGAGACGGCCGCCGCCGAGGCGAACGGAACGCACGGCGCCGGTCTCGTCGCGCTGGAGTTCCGCCGTCTCGCCGGGGCTGCTGAAGCCGGAGGCGCGCGTGATGCGGCCGCGATCGGGCGCCTCCAGCGTAATCTCGGGGGCGTCGAGGAAGGGCATGAGCAGGGCCGGGGCGGTGACGAGCACCTGCTTCCCGACCGGGACGAGATCATTCGCGCCCCAGATGGTCCACCAGCGGCCGGCCCAATCCCGCGCTTCCGCCGGCGGCGCGCCGCGCTCGGCGAAGGTCTTGAGGATATGGGCGACGCCGTCGAGCCAGGGGTGGGCGAGGCCGTCGATGGCGTTGGTCAGCACCGCGACGGTAAGGTCCTGCTCGGGGAAGACGCAGGTGCGGGTGATGAAGCCCTGGAAGCCGCCGGAATGGCCGAACCAGCGCCAGCCGCCTTCGCCGCCGGAGATGGTCCCGAGGCCGTAATGGCGCCCCAGGCTCGACTCGTCGTCCGGCCAGAGGCGCCGCGTCATCTCACGGCGGCTGAGGGCCGAGAGGATGCTGGTCTCAGCCTTCGGCGAGAGCTGCGCGAAATAGCGCGCGACATCGGCGGCCGTGGCGACGAAGCCGGCGGCGGAGGTCATGGCGTGGCCGGGATTGTCGGCGGGGATGACGACGCGCCGGCCGAGCGGCTGCGTGCCGCTATGGCCCTTCGCCATGGGGCGGTGGCCCCGGAGCTCGATATCGGCCTTGGTTTCGAGCAGCCCGGCCTTGGAGACGACCTCGTCGGTGATCCACTCATCGTAGCTCAGGCCCGTCACCGCCTCGATGACGAGGCCGAGCAGGGCGAAGCCGTGATTGGAGTATTTGAAGCGCTGCGAGCCGGAATAGACCGGAGCCACGGCGAGATCGGCGAGCAGTTCCGCCTTGCTGCAATAGGGTTTGCGGTCGAGGAACTGGCCGTTGTCCGGCCCGTCGCGGGTCAGGCCCGCACTGTTGGAGAGCACCTGCTCGATGGTGACGTCGGCGATCTCGGGATGCAGCCCGTCGATGAAGCGGCCGACCTTGTCGTCGAGCCGCAGCCGGCCTTCCTCGACCAGGCGCAGGATGCCGGCCGAGGTGAAGCTCTTGGAATGGGAGGCGATGCGGAAGCCGTGGCGCGGCGTCAATGCCTCGCCAGTCGCGAGGTTCGCGCTGCCGAAGGCGGCTTCGAGCACGATCTCCGTGCCGCTAGCAATCGCGACGGCACAGCCGGGCTGGTCATGGTAGCGGCGCTGGAATTCAAGCCAGCTCGCGACATAGGCGAGGGCGGGGGCAAGCCATGGCTTCATAGGTCGGCATCCGGCACGGTTGCGGCAGGTGGCCAGCATCGCATGATTCCGCGGGCTGCCGGCAAGCCGTGGAGATGTAGGGCGGCCATGTGCGGGGCGGCTGCTTTCGCTTGCCCTTCACGGCCTGCCGTGGCATCGCTCCCGGCCAATCGAAAGGACCCTGATCGTGGACAAGAAAGAACTCGCCAAGCTCGAAGCCTATCTGCGCCGCACCTTCAACAACCACGCGATCAGCGTGCGCGCCCGGATGAAGAAGACCGACTCGGCCGAGGTCTATCTGGGCGAGGAGTTCATCGGCATCATCCATGTGGACGATGAGGATGGCGACCGCTCCTTCAACTTCACCATGGCGATCCTCGACGTCGATCTCGAAGACTGAGGCCGCAGCGCGGCGGGCTATCTGATCAGCCCGTCGAGCGTCTGCCGCACGCCGCCGAGCATCAGCGCCCAGTCGGCGATGATGCTGCGCGGGAAGCGGATGTTCACATCCATGCCGCGATGCTGGAAGGTGATGCGGCAGGGCTCGTCGAGATGGGCGGCGGTCTCGATCGGGCAGCGCGCAGCGAAGCCTTTCCCGTCCGGAACCGAGACATAGAATTCGTCGCCCTCGAAGGGCGAGCCCTTGCGGAAGCCGCGCACGACCAGCCCGCCGGGATTCGACCAGACAGTCGGCGTCAGGAAGCGGGCATAGGTCGCAAGCTGGCGCGCCGGCTCATTGACCTTGTCGGGCGGGCTCAGCGTGATCAGCAGGCGCTTCCTGTTCTGCGGCTGAGCCGGGCCGAGGTTCGGCCAGCCGAGCCGCAACCGAGCCATGCCGACGAGGCGGCTGGTGTCATCGTCCTCGTCGAGCCCGGTCAGATCCTTGGGGATCAGCAGAGCGACATTGCCGACACGGGCCGGCTGCAGCGCGGCGGGCTCCTCGGGGCGGCGATGGGTCAGATAGAGCCCGAGCCCGGTTGCCAGCGCGCCTGCTAGCATGATCAGCAGCGCGACCCTGAGCAGGGCGCCATCAGCACGCGGCAGGGGCGCGCGTGGCCGCTGCAAGCGTGTGCGCACCATCGAGGTGAGATGGGCGGCCTGCTGGCCGGGCCGGTGATGGGACAGAGACGCAGTCATTCCGGATACTCTCGCCCGATCCTTCGGACCGGCTCCGCATCACTGAAACACCACCGGCTTAACGGCGCGTAAACCATAACCGGGTGCTTATCGTTAACTATCGGTAAAGACTTGCCTTCACAGTTCGTAAACCATGCGGCAGGCTCTCGCGCGTCGTTCCGGGGAGGGACCGCGCTCGTGACCATTCAGCCTGCCGCGACCGAGGCGCTCCAATCGCTTCTCATCGGCTTTGCCTTCGCAGGGCTGCTGGCCAGCGCGTTTGAGCTGTTCACCTCGCATCGGGCCGACTTCAAGCTGTTGGAAATGGGCGGTCTTGCTGCTGTCGCGAGCGTGCCGGTCGTGGTCTTCAGCGCGCCCTTCCTGATCCTGCGCGATACCGCGCGCAGCCGGCAGATCGAAGGGCGGCCCTTCATGTTCGTGATGATCGCCGGCATGACGGCCGGGGTCTGGGGCATGGCTTCCGGCCGGGTGGTGCTCGATCTGCTGCACATGCTCGGCGCTTGACGGCGAGGGGCTGTCGTCTGCAATCCTCAGGCGGCCGA
This sequence comes from Allobosea sp. 05L423, assembly GCF_056397745.1. NCBI lineage: Bacteria > Pseudomonadati > Pseudomonadota > Alphaproteobacteria > Hyphomicrobiales > Alloboseaceae > Allobosea > Allobosea sp. 05L423. The sequence continues at coordinate 703,978 of NZ_JBFTOA010000001.1, forward strand.
AGCATCAGGATATCGCTCATGCCGCTCTACGCGCTCGATGGAACAAGACCCGACGTGCCGGGCGAGGGGGCCTGGTGGCTGGCGCCCGATGCGCATGTGATCGGACACGTAAGGCTCGCTGCCGATGTCGGTATCTGGTTCGGCGCCGTCCTGCGCGGCGACAATGAGTGGATCACCATCGGCGAGGGCAGCAACATCCAGGAAGGCTGCGTTCTGCACACCGATATGGGCTTTCCGCTGACCGTGGGAGCCAATTGCACGATCGGCCATCGCGCGATTCTCCATGGCTGCACGATCGGGGAGAACAGCCTGGTCGGCATGGGCGCGACCGTGTTGAACGGCGCGAAGATCGGCCGCAACAGCCTCGTCGGCGCCAATGCGCTGGTGACCGAGGGCAAGGAGTTTCCCGACAATTCGCTGATCGTCGGCGCGCCGGCGCGGGCGGTGCGGACGCTGGACGAAACGGCCGCGGCAGGGATCACCGCTTCAGCCCAGGCCTATGTCCGGCGCTGGCGGCAATTCGCGGCCGGTCTCGAAAGGCTGGACTGAAAAAAAGAAGCGGGCCGGCCTTCCGGGGAGGAAAGCCGGCCCTGGCGAAACCCGATCCTTGGGGACGGGTGGGTGGGGACGTGACCGAGCCTCGCCGTCCTATCGCCGCAGCCGCTTGGTGGCCGCGGAAATCTTCATCAGCGCTGCACCGAGGCGACCGTCGGGGTCTGCGCGCCGCCGAGCGAGGTCCAGCCCGTGCGGTACTGCGACTCGCGCTTGACGTAGACGTAGCCAGTCTGGCTCCAGGGCAGGATTGCGTTGCGCTTGTTGTCGAGCACGAAGTCGCCGCGGTCGGTGCGGATCATCAGCACGGCATGGCCGGCGTTCTCCTCGTCGATCACGACGGTCATCAGCATGGCGCGGCGCGGCAGCCCGGCTTCGGCGAGGCGCTTGCGCTTCAGCAGCGCGTAGTCCTCGCAATCGCCCTTGCCGTCGGTCGGAATGTCCCAGCGATCGACGACACCCCAGTGCTCGTCGTCGGTGACGGCCTCGATCTCCCGATTGACGCTGTTGTTGATGGTGACGATCGTCTTCCACAGCTTGGCGTTCAGCTCGACGCGCTCCGGCTCGCGGGTGTCGGTGCGGCATTCGGACGGTGTGCGCTTGCAGAAGTCCGTCCACGCATAGGGCGCGCGGGCATCGCCAGAGGCTTCGGCCGGAAGGCTCGCGACCGGGATGCCGACCGAGCCTTGAGCATTCGCCACGGTTGCTCCACCGAGCGTGACCAGAGCGGCGAGTGCGGTACCAATCAGATTGCGATGAATTGAGAGCATGTCGTCCCCTTTCTGTCCCGGGGCTGACGATGCGTGCAGGCAAATGGATTCCGGCTGAAATGGAAACGTACAAATTTATGTATTCGACCGAGCGGTCAGCGAAGAATAGATCAGTATCAATCTTGCTGGAATGGGGAAGTAACGATTCGTATCAATCGCACAACGGGATGTTAACCATTAATTCTTTGTTGTTCGGTAGAGGATCATTAACTTACGCATCCCTTAAGCGGGGGGTGTGGAGCCAGCGCGCCAGCTGCCTGCGCTCCGGCTGCGACGCCGCCACGGAGTTCCAGTTTCACAAGAGGATGCCGAGATCGCCGCACGACGTGGCCGCGCAAATTCGGCCGCTCAGGCGGTTTGCGCGAAGCGGCCGGCCGGGCCGGCTTTCAGAGCTCGAGGTTTTCGTCGAGCAGATCGGCGGAGAGCGGGAAGCGGAATTCCGCCGCGTAGCCGCCGTCGAAGCGGCGCACGATCCGCGCCGGCGTCGAACCGATCCGCACCGCAGTGTTGATCGGCAGATCGAGATCGCTCGAAAAGGCGGCGCCCGAGAGCGAAATGTCGACGATGCGGACGACGTATTCCAAGCCGTCCTCCATCGTGAGAATGGAGCGCGGATTGCGCGGCACGACACGCTCGTGTCGGCGATCTTCCGGCAGGCCGAGCTCCTCGCGGTTGGCGAGCCAGGTGAGCTGGGCCGTGAACTTCTCGCGCTTGCGGCTTGTCGCGGTGATGGTCATCGCGAAGCCTTCCAACGTCGTACGGACGCAGGTGCCTTCGATCCGGCCGAGATGTTCGAGATAGGTGATTACGCGGTCGCCCGGCTTGGCCTTGGCCGGAGCGGCCATGTGCACGCCACCGGGCGAGATGTCGATCGTCTGACAGGGATATTCCATGCGGTTGGGCAGCATGTAGCGGCCCAGCAGCACCACCTTCATACGGTGATGCCGCCTGCGCTCAGCAGGAATGGCAGCCGTTCGGGGCGTTTGGAGCGCGCTCAGCATCTATGACCGACCTAGATTCGGGCGGATCGTAGGCGCGGTCTGGTTAACGGATCGTTCCGATCAGGCGCGTCCGCCCGGCAGGACGACGAGACGCGGCGGCTCCGCTCGGCGTGCTGCCGCGGGCGGACGCGAGGCGGCGGCGGGCCAAAGCATCCGCAGCGAGATCATGCGCATCGACTCGATGGTATCGAGGCCGAGCCAGTCGGGCGAGACCGCCGGCGAAAGTGCGCCGAGAATGCGTGCATGGGTACGGCCGCGATAGCGCAGCGGCAGCAGCAGCAACTCCAGGTAGATCGGCGCGCCGGTCCTGGATTCCCCGGAGAGACCGGCGACGGCGCCGGCGCTCTCGTCCATCACGGTCTGGACGAGGCGGCGCATGTCGCCTTGCGATTCGACATCCGGCCAGAGCGCCGTGAAGGCCCGCCCCCTCAGCTCGTGCCCGATCAGCGCGCACAGGCGCGTTCCCGCCAGACGGAAGACGGGGCCGATGGGCTCGTTCTCCAGCACGAAGGTGTCGGCCAGCGCAGGGCGCAACGCACCGGGTTCGATCTCGCCACGCTCCGGCGCGGCCCGCTCGCCACGCAGCGCGTCCCAATATTCGAAAACCAGACGTGTGCTTGTGTTTTTCATCCTGCGCCCATGCTGCCGGCTGCGCCCCCCGGGACGGTGCGGCGACCGAGATTGGCGCAGAACCGTTCGAAAGAGGGACGAATCGCTTCCCCTGATTACCGAAGACGCATTCGCCATGCCGTCTTGCCACCGTCGTCTGAGTCGGGGGAGGCAGGCGGGGGCATTAGGGTTAACCAAATCTTACCTTTGTGGAAGATCGCTAGAATGCGTATAAAATGCTTCGGAATTCGCGGGCGCGGAGCCTGCCCGCAATGCGAGGTGGAAGGGGGCGTGACCTTGCCGGCCGGTCCTACCGGGCGGCGTCACAGCCTGCGGAGAAGGGGAGGGCGCGAGCCACTCCCCTTTTTCGTTGCATCATGTGCAGGCGGTGCTTGCGTGGCATGGACGCTTCGGCAAGTGTGACGCCGCATGGCTTTTCAAGATCCTCCCCGGCCGGCACGTGAGCCGGCGCTCAACCTGCCTCCGGCCGTCGTCTGGCTGCTCGCCGCTCTGGCGCTCATCCAGGCGGGCCGTTCCTTGCTGTCCGACTATGACGATTACGTCCTGATGTCGTGGCTGGCCTTCGTGCCGGCGCGGCTGACGCTGTGGCTTTCGCCCGGGCGGCTGGAGGACGTGGTCGGCGCGATGGCGCAATCCACGGCGGGGCAGGATGTGGTCGAGAGGCTGCAGCTCGTGCGGCTGCTCCTCGCCGACGGCGGCGTCAGGCTCTGGACCCTGCTGACCTACGGGTTCCTGCATGGCTCCTGGCTGCATCTGGTGTCGAATGCGGTCTGGCTGGCGGCGTTCGGCAGTCCGGTGGCGCGGCGGCTCGGGACGAGCCGCTTCCTCAATCTGATGGCACTTTCGACGATCGGTGGTGCGCTGCTGCACTGGTGGTCGCGCGAACTCGACGTCCTGCCGCTGGTCGGCGCGTCGGCCGGCGTTTCCGGAGCCACCGCGGCGGCGATTCGTTTCGTCTTCGCTCCAGGCCTGCGCTTCGGTGAATTGGGCAACGATGAGGTGGTGCGGGCGATCCCGGCCGAACCGCTCGGCCAGCTCTGGCGCAATTCGCGCGCGCTCCTGTTCATCGCCATCTGGTTCGCGACGAACATCCTGTTCGGGGCGGGGCTGGTGCCGATCCTCGGCGAGGAGACGAGCATCGCCTGGGAGGCCCATATCGGCGGTTTCGTCGTCGGGCTGCTGCTGTTTCCGCTGTTCGATCGAGGCACGCTCAGGCGCTGAGCGGCGGGGTTCGATCCGGAGGGAGATAGCGTTCGGCGAACGGCTGGCGAGCCTTGCCTGCGCCGGTCTCTTCCCCCACACTCTCAATCATTGCGAAGCACTCTTCGAGCCGATCCGGCATCGCGAGGTTGCCGGTGGCTCGCGGGGTTCCAGCGGAACCGCGCGCCGGCAATTGGCGCGCCTGCGAGGAGGGACTTCCATGAATGTCGAGAAGCTGCTGGGCGACAAGGGACGCGAAGTCATCTCGGTGCTGCCGCACCGGACGCTGGCCGAGGCGATCCGCACGCTGAGCGAGAAGCGCATCGGTGCCGTGGTCGTCATGGGGGCCGACGGAGCGCTGGTCGGCATCCTGTCCGAGCGCGACATCGTCCGTGCGCTGGGAGAGCATGGTGCCACGGCATTGGAGAGCGCGGTGTCGCGGTCGATGACGTCCAAGGTCGTGACCTGCCGGCCGCAGACCAGCGTCGATGAGTTGATGGAAATCATGACGATGGGCCGCTTCCGCCATATCCCGGTGGTCGAGAACGGGCGCGTCACCGGCATTGTCTCGATCGGCGACGTCGTCAAGCATCGCGTCGCGGCGATCGAGGCCGAAAGCCAGGCGATGCGCGACTATATCGCGATGGCCTGACGGGTATTGCATCGGACCGGAAGTGGAGCCGCGCTTTTCGGAAAAATCCGATACGATAACGAATACATGGATCGCCGTTGTCGCGTCCGGTGGGACGCACGGTGATCCAGCGCGTCCGGCTCAGCTTTCCGGCGCGATATGGCTGGCGGCGACGAGGGCGGCGATATCGTCGAGCGCGCGCTGCGCCGCCTGCCGCCCGAACTCCATGGTTTCGTCGGCGCGATGGAAATCGAACAGGCCGATTCGGCCGAGCTTCGGGCCGATCATCACGTCCGGGGGATCGCCGGCGAGTCGCGAACGCGAGATCCGATCCTGCGTGATATTGAAGGCGTCGATCATGACGCCGGCGAGGCCCGGACGGTTCTCGGAGGGGCGGCCGACGATGTTGCGGACGCGCTTGGCCGCGCCGCTGATACCGTCATACCAGCGTGGCTCGGGGCGGATCTCCAGCTCGGGGACGAGCGGGTCAGGATCAGAGCCGTGGTTCTGGATGATCGTACCGCGGCCGGAGAGATCGTTGTTCAAATTGACGCAGATCACGATGTCGGCACCGAGTGCGCGGGCCGCTGTGACCGGGACCGGGTTGACCAGCGCGCCGTCCATCAGCCAGCGACCGCCGAGCTTCACCGGGTCGAATACGCCGGGCAGGGCATAGGAGGCGCGCAGTGCCTCAACCAGCGGGCCGTGCGTCAGCCAGATTTCGTGACCGGACCCCAGCTCGGTCGCGATGGCGACGAAGCGATTCGACAATTCCTCGATACGGATGCCGTCGACATGCTGGTCGAGCAGGCGCTTGAGCCGTCCGCCGGAAATGAGGCCGGCGCCGCCGATATGGAAATCCATCAGGCCGACGATGCGGCGCTTGGTCAGGCTGGTGGCGAATTCGGCGAGTTCGGGCAGCTTGCCGGCGGCGAAGCAGCCACCCACCACGGCGCCGATCGAGGTGCCGGCGATCACGTCGGGGGCGAAGCCCGCTTCGATCAGGACTTCGAGCGCCCCAATATGAGCCCAACCGCGGGCCGCGCCGCCGCCGAGCGCCAGGCCAATCTTCGGCCTGCCCGCCAAGGACTGCTCTTCGATCGAACGCATCTCGTTCATTGCGGCACCACCTCCGCCGAGACCAAAGGCCCGCCGCGCGGCATCGTCCCAGAACATGGACCCATTCCTCCGTAGGGATTTAGGGTCTCAGAAGCCGATGAGTGAATAGTGAACGGCATGACAGGCGGCATTATCGCCTGCATTTGACGAAACCGTGAAGGCGCCGCCGCGGCATTGCCGATGCGCGCAGGCTTCAGGTGCATAGGACGAGTGGCTTCTGCGCATCCTCGCGCAGCGGCTGGACCCGATAGAAGCAGGAGCAGCGGCCGGTGTGGCAGCAGCCGCCATCGCCGCCGACCCTGACCTTGAGCCAGATCGCGTCCTGATCGCAGTCGACCCGCATCTCGACGATGGTCTGTATCTGGCCCGAGGTCGCACCCTTGTGCCAGAGCTCCTGGCGCGAGCGCGACCAGTACCAGGCCTCGCCAGTTTCGATCGAGCGCTTCAGCGCCTCGGCATTCATATGCGCGACCATCAGCACCGCGCCGCTGTCGGCTTCGGTGGCGACGACCGTCACGAGGCCATTCGCATCGAAGCGGGGGCTGAGCACCATGCCCTCCTCGAGGGCGCGTTTGTCGGCCGCAGCGGGGAAGAGGCTCATTGGCGGCTCCATCGTGGAAAAGGCGCGTCATCCGACGCGCCTTGTAGGGAACTGGCCGGGTGACGCCAACCGTCGGGATCACAGTCCCGGCGACTTCACCATCGTGAAGAAGCGGACCTGCTCGGCCGGATCATCGCGGAAGACGCCCCGATACTGCGTCGTCATGGTCGAGGAGCCCTGCTTCTGCACGCCGCGCATCGACATGCACATATGCTCGGCCTCGACGAGGATTGCGATGCCGCGCGGCTCCAGCGCCTCCTCGATCACATCGGCGATCTGTGCGGTCATCGTCTCCTGCGTCTGCAGGCGCCGGGCATAGACGTCGACGATGCGGGCAAGCTTCGAGAGGCCGACCACGCCCTTCGACGGGTAGTAGCCGATATGCGCCTTGCCGACGAAGGGAACCATGTGGTGTTCGCAATGCGAATAGAACGGAATGTCGCGCACCAAGACCATGTCCTGGTAGCCGTCGACCTCCTCGAAGACGCGGTCGAGGATGTCATGGGGGTCCTCGGCATAGCCGCTATAGAGTTCCTTGTAGGCCTTGGCGACGCGCTGGGGGGTCTCGAGGAGACCTTCGCGCGACGGATCGTCGCCGGCCCAGAGTATGAGCGTGCGGACGGCGGCCTCGGCCTCTTCCCGCGTCGGCTTGCGGACCAGAAACTTGTCAGCGGAGGGGCCGATGGCCCCCTCGACGGACAAGGACTTAACCACAGGGATCATGTGGTGCCTCCCGTTGGGACGGTGGGGGCCACGCGCCCGGCGGCCAAGCGACCGCGACCGCGAGGCCGTTGCGACAAGTTTCACGCCCTCAGGCGGAAGAGGTTTCCATGCCCTCCCGTTTCGCGGCGATCAACCCTATATTGGGTTCCCAGGCCGGTCATTCCAGATCGGCGAGAGACCAAGCCATGCTGGACGACGTCTACAACAAGCGCATCCTCTCGCTTGCGGCCAACATCCCCCTGCTGCAGCGGCTGCCGTCTCCGGACGCCACGGCGCGGGCTCATTCGAAGCTATGCGGCTCCACCGTGACAGTCGATGTCACCATGGAGGGCGACGTCGTCACCGGCTTCGGCCATGAGGTGAAGGCCTGCGCGCTCGGACAGGCTTCCTCCTCGATCATGGCACGGCATGTCGTCGGCTCGACGGCGGAGGAACTGCGCCGGGTGCGCGAGCAGGCCCGCGCCATCCTGAAGGAGAATGCCGAGCCGCCGGAGGGCAAATGGGCCGATCTTGCCGTGCTCGTGCCGGTGCGCGACTTCAAGGCGCGCCACGCCTCGACGATGCTGACCTTCGATGCGGTGGTTGATGCGATCGACCAGATCGAGGCGCGGCGGCGCGAGGCCGCTGCCTGATCACTTCACGCCGAAGGCGACCTTGATCTCCGGAATCGTCTCGTCGAACCGGGCCTTGAAGGCGCGTTCCGCCAGCAGGGCCTTGGCGACGGCACGCCCGACCTTGTCGCCGGCGGCGAGATCGCTGGGAAAGTGGAAGCCGCAGATCAGGCGGCTTTCGTCATAGCTCTTCACGCGCTCTTCGAGCTTGTCCGCCATTGAGGGGACCGCCGTCTTGAGCAGTTCCGAATAAAGCGCAGCCGTCGCCGCATGGGCGGAGGGGAAGGACGTACCCTCCGGGCGCGCACCGGGGCAGGGCTTGACGCGGACCTTGGACCAGAGCTGGAAGGGGCGCGTGCGACTCGTCAGGCGGTGGACGCTCTTCAGCAGGATGCCAAGCTCGACCTGCGCTTCGCGGAACAACAGCCGCACCTCGCGATGGGTGCTGTCGACATAGTTCGTTTCCATGCCATTCAGGAAGTTGACCAGCCCCTGGCGCTGGTCGGCGATCGCCTGCTTCTCGCGCTCCGGTGTGCGGCCCTGCGTGAGCTGCTGCACCTGCTCGAACTCGGCCTTGGCTTCCGGGCTGTTCTGCGCCGGGGGCAGGCCGATGATATGCGCGACGTCGATCTTCGCGCCGTCGAGCCAGAGCAGGTAAGGCCGCTGCTGGGCCGAGGCCGGCGCGGCGAGGCCGAGGCTCAACGCCAGTCCGAAACCCGCAAGAGTATTGCGCAGGTGGACTGGGCGAAGGAGGGCATGGCGAAAGCGAGCGGCGCGCATCATGTTTCCGGTACTAGGCAATTGAAGGCGGGAATGGAAAGCGGGTTCTGGTGGCGACTGAACAAGACGAAGCAGACGATCTATTCCAGCGTCTCTTTGTTAAGCAAAGATTTTCGCGCTTGCGAAGCCTTGCGCTTTTGCCGCGCCGTTCTGCACATTTCGCAATTCGCGGCTATCAGCTCAGTCTCTCCATGCTGGTCGGACGCCATTGTCGGCATTGGCCAAGCTGCTCCGTCTATACCGACGAGGCGATCCAGCGCTTCGGCTTGTGGCGCGGCGGCTGGGTGGGCCTTGCGCGGATCTGTCGCTGCAACCCATGGGGAACGAGCGGCATCGATATCGTCTGCGAGCAACTGCCGGCGGGTGCGAACTGGTTTCGTCCGTGGCGATACGGCCGCTGGCGTGGAACCCGCGTGCCTGAATCGGCAGGGCTCGCTGCGCCGGGCCCTAGGATTTCCCTGGACGCTGGGCCTGGGCGGCCTTGAGCGCATCCTTGCAGCCATCCGAGAAAGAAGCCTCCTTCTGGTGCATGCAGGCGAGCAGACGGCCGCCGCCGGGCCTGATGGCGGGACAGTTCTTCGCGAAATCCGCCTGACAGGCGGCGCGCACCGCAGCCTGATCCTGAGCGAGGGCCGGGACGGAAACGGCAAACAGCAGGGCAGCCAGCGAGATGCGGATCATGGGCGGTCCTTTCCGGATGGGATTCAGGAGCCTCAAGGGTGATTGCAGCACGTTTGTGGGGGCCTGACCATGGCGTGACAAATCGGCAAGCTCGCGGCTCTCCGTGATTGCGCGCTGCCGCACCGTCGTATAGGCGAGGGCCTCTCGCGCGCGCCGAACCGGCTGCGGGCCCGCGCGCTCTTCCGACAGGCAGCCGGCCTTGACTTACGGGGTTCGTATCCCCGAGTGAGCAGGAGCGCGATCGATGACGATCTCCCTGACTTTTCCCGATGGCGCCAAGCGCGAATTCCCCTCCGGCATCACCGGGGTCGATATCGCCAAGGGCATTTCCCCCTCTCTCCTGAAGCGCACCGTCGCCATGGCGCTTGACGGCACGGTCGTCGATCTCGCCGATCCGATCGAGTGCGATGCCAGGATCGAGTTCCTGAACCGGGAAGACCCGCGTTCGCTGGAGCTGATCCGGCACGACACCGCGCACGTGCTCGCCGAAGCCGTGCAGGAGCTTTTCCCCGGCACGCAGGTGACGATCGGCCCCGTCATCGAGAACGGCTTCTACTACGATTTCGCCCGCAACGAGCCCTTCACCCCGGAGGACTTCCCGGCGATCGAGAAGAAGATGCGCGAGATCATCGCGCGCGATAAGCCCTTCACCAAGGAGGTCTGGAGCCGCGACAAGGCCAAGGACTTCTTCGCCAACAAGGGCGAGGCCTACAAGGTCGAGTTGGTCGATGCAATTCCGGCCGACCAGACACTGAAGATGTACGCGCAGGGCGATTGGATCGACCTCTGCCGCGGCCCGCACATGACCTCCGTCGGCAAGGTCGGCAACGCCTTCAAGCTGATGAAGACCGCCGGCGCCTATTGGCGCGGTGACAGCAAGAACGCGATGCTGACCCGCATCTACGGTACCGCCTTCGCCAAGCAGGAGGAACTCGACGCCTATCTCAAGCAGCTCGAGGAGGCGGAAAAGCGCGACCACCGCAAGCTTGGTCGGGAGATGGACCTGTTCCACTTCCAGGAGGAGGGGCCGGGCGTCGTGTTCTGGCACTCCAAGGGCTGGCGGCTCTTCCAGGAGATCATCGCCTATATGCGCCGGCGCCTCGCTGCCGACTATGAGGAGGTGAATGCGCCGCAGATCCTCGACAAGTCGCTCTGGGAGACCTCCGGCCACTGGGGCTGGTACCAGGACAACATGTTCGCGGTGAAGTCGGCTGCGGCCTTCGAGAACCCGGCCGATGCCGAGCGCGACCATCGCGTCTTCGCCCTGAAGCCGATGAACTGCCCCGGCCATGTCCAGATCTTCAAGCACGGGCTGAAGAGCTATCGCGACCTGCCGATCCGCCTCGCTGAGTTCGGCAACGTCCATCGCTACGAGCCGTCCGGCGCGCTGCACGGGCTGATGCGCGTGCGCGGCTTCACGCAGGACGACGCGCATATCTTCTGCACCGAGGAGCAGCTCGCGGCCGAGTGCCTGAAGATCAACGACCTGATCCTCTCGGTCTATTCGGATTTCGGCTTCACCGACGACCTCGTCATCAAGCTCTCGACCCGGCCCGAGAAGCGCGTCGGCTCCGACGAGCTGTGGGACCACGCCGAGGACGTCATGACCAAGGTGCTGGAGCAGATCGCGGCACAGTCGGGCAACCGGATCAAGACCGAGATCAATCCGGGCGAGGGCGCGTTCTACGGGCCGAAGTTCGAATATGTGCTGCGCGACGCCATCGGCCGCGACTGGCAGTGCGGCACGACGCAGGTCGACTTCAACCTGCCGGAGCGTTTCGGCGCCTTCTATATMGGCGCCGATGGCGAGAAGAAGCAGCCGGTCATGGTCCACCGTGCCATCTGCGGCTCGCTGGAGCGCTTCACCGGCATCCTGATCGAGCACCATGCCGGGCATTTCCCGCTCTGGCTGGCGCCCGAGCAGATCGTGGTCTCGCCGATCACCTCGGACGCCGACGGCTATGCCGAGGAGGTGACGATGGCTCTAATGGGCGCCGGCCTGCGCGCCCGCGCCGACCTGCGCAACGAGAAGATCTCCTACAAGGTGCGGGAGCACTCGCTGGCGAAGGTCCCGGTCATCATCGCCGTCGGCAAGCGCGAGGCCGAGGAGAAGACCGTGACGATCCGCCGCCTCGGCAGCCAGGCCCAGACGGTGATGCCGCTCTCGGAAGCGCTCGCCACGCTGACGCAGGAGGCGTCGGCGCCGGACGTCGCGCGGACGAAGGCAGCCAAGGCGGCGTGACCTGTCCCTCCGTCATGCCCGGGCTTGCCCCGGGCATGACGGGAAAGAGAGGCTCCTGTCCCCTGAGAGATTCTCGGGTCGAAGCCTTGCTTCGCCCGAGAATGACGGTCGTTGGAGCGTACCTCTAGCTAAAGCCGCTTCGCTCATGCCAGATTGCCGGCGATGCTGACGGGTTCCTATCGCAAGCGGCTCGAGGCCGATCTCATCCGCTGGGTCGATGGCGGGCTGCTCAGCGCCGAGAGCGCCGGCTCGATCCGCCGCTCCGTTGCCCGTGAGCAGAGCGGTTTCGGCCTGCCGGCGCTGCTTGGCCTGCTTGGCGGGCTGCTGATCGCATCGAGCGTCGCGGCCTTCGTCGCTGCAAACTGGGAGGCGATCCCGCGCCTCGCCAAGCTCGGCATGATCCTCGCGAGCATCGCGGTCTGCCTTGCGCTCGCCTTCCGGCTGGAGCGCGGGGGCTCAGCCCGCGGCAGCGATGCGGCAGTGACCTGCGGCGTGCTGATCTTCGGCGCCGGGGTCGCGCTCGTCGGGCAGATGTACCATCTGCCGGCTGATTGGGCAGGTGGGGCCGTGCTGGTCGCGCTGGGAGCACTCGCGGTCGCCTTCCTGATGCGGTCGAGCGGAGCTCTCGCCATCGCCTTCGTCGCCATCTGCGCCTGGAGCTTTGGGCGCTGGGAGGAAGCGCGCGGCGGCGCCCATTTCGAGTTCTTCATCCTCTATCTTCCGGCGCTGTGGCTGGCCCTGTCGCGCAATAACCGGCTGATCCAGCATCTTGCCGTGCTCACCGGCGCGTTCTGGATCGGCATGGCGCCCGGCTACTGGCTGTTCGAGCGCTTCGATTACGGCCTTCTCGCCTATGGGCTGGCCGTCTCGGCACTTTATGTCGCGCTGGGCGCGATCGCGCTCGACCGGGGCGGTCCGGGCCTGCTGACGGCCTGCCTGCCCTGGGGCCTGCTCGGACTCGTGGTCGTTCTCAATGCCGAGCTGATCCGCATCCTCGACAATGACGAGGCCCGCGCCGGGCATGCCTTCCTCTTCGTGTTCTACGCTTATGCCGTCGCGGTCCCGCTGACGATCCTGGCCGGGGTAACAGCTCGTGACCGGCGCTTCACCTGGCCGCTGGCGGCAGCGCTCGTGCTGTCGCTGCTGGTGCCCGCCGTGTTCTGGAGCGGCACCGCCACCGGCATGCCCGGCAAGATTGCCGTGGCAAGCCTCATCCTCCTCTCGGCTACCGCTCTCATGGTCGCCGGGGCGGCGGGGGGCGTTCGCCGGCTCGTCATGGCGGGTTCCATCCTGTTCGGCATCGCGATCCTGATCCTGCTCTGGCAGACGATCGGCACGCTGCTCGACCAGTCGCTGTTCTTCCTCGTCGCCGGGGCGGCGCTGCTGGCCGTTGCCTCCGGGGCGCGGCGCCTGTTCGCGCGGCTGAACCCGCCTGCCGGGAAGGAGGCCGCGTGATGCGTCCGTTCTCGGCCGATGGGATTGCCGTGAAGGTGCCACTGCTCTGGCGCACGGTCGCCGCCGCGCTGGTGCTGGGTCTCGCCTTGCTCGCACTGGTCGAGCAGCGGGCGCGCATCCTGCGCAACGGCACGGAGGTGCGGCTGAAGACGGTGCCCGTCGATCCGCGCGATCTCTTCCGCGGTGATTATGTCGTGCTCGCCTATCCGATCAGCATGGTCGAGACGGGGCCGGAGGGCGCGCGGCCATACCAGCGCGGCGACAGCGTCTTCGTCACGCTCGGCCGCGACGAGCAGGGCTTTGCGCGGGCGCTCGGCGTCTCGCGCGAATGGCCGAAAGGCAGCGGCGAGGCGGTCGTGATCGCCGGGCGCGTGACGTCGATCGGAGGCTGCGCGATCAACGCCAACGGCCAGACTGATTGCAACCGAAGCGGCAGCCGCCTGCGCATCGCCTACGGGCTCGAGAGCTATTTCGTGCCCCAGGGCGAGGGCAAGGCGATCGAGACCACCGAAAAGGCCCGCATCGAGGTCGTCGCGGCCGTGTCGCCGTCGGGCGAGGCCGCGATCAAGCGACTGCTGATCGACGGCAAGCAGGTCTATCAGGAACCGCCCTACTGACGGGCGGGCAGTCCGCCAATCAACGATTGCGCGGAATTGAAGCGGCGCTCTGACAGCTGCACAGCGGCTGGGGCGCATCACGTTGCCGTGTTGCCAGACGCTCGCAGGCGATTTGTCTCACCTCCGCCGCAAAGCGGCAGAACGGTCGCCACACGCGCTTGTGACAACGCGCCGCGTGACGGGAATCCTCTTCAGTTATATGAACGGCAGATGAACAGACTCGACAGGGAATGTTCATCTCAAGGCCCGTCGACGGGGAACCGCGACCAGCCGCCTGCGTTCCGCCCGAGCCTTTCCTCGCTGCTGAAGGACAGCCCCGTGTCGTCCATCCCCTCCTTCAGACGCTTCCTGCTTCTCGGCCAACGGGCCGACGGCGTGGTGCGCTCTGCCGGCGGGCGGGATGCGCGGATCGACGTGGTGCGCGGGCTCGCGCTGCTGATCATCTTCATCAACCACATGCCGGGGAACGTGGTCTCGGCCTATATGCCGCACAGCTACGGCTTCTCGGACGCGGCCGATATCTTCGTCCTGCTGGCCGGCGTCTCGGCTACCCTGGCCTATGGCGGGCTGATCGAGCAACGTGGCCTGTCGCTCGCAGCGCTGAAGCTCGGCGGGCGGATATGGACGCTCTACATCGCTCATATCGCGGTGTTCGTGCTCGTCTGCGGGGTCGTCGCCACCGCGGTTACGCAGACGCAGAACCCGCTCTACATCGAGACGATCAATATCCAGCCCTTCTTCCGCGACACGGTCGAGGCGCTGATCGGCGCGCTGACATTGACCTATCAGCCGTCCTATCTCGACATCCTGCCGCTCTACATCGTGCTGCTCGCGCTGTTCCCGGCGATCTACTATGCCGTGCGGATCAGCCCGCTGCTGGCGCTCGCCATCTCGCTGACGATCTGGCAGGTCGCGCTCGCCTTCGAGCTCAACCTGCCGAACGGCAGTGCCGGTGTCTGGTTCTTCAACCCCTTCGCCTGGCAAGTCGTTTTCACGGTCGGGATCATCATCGGCCGGGCGGCGCAGCTCGGCGTTGCCGCGCCGCGGCTGCTGTGGCTCGATGTGGCTGCCGTCGCGTTCATCGCCTTCGCCTGGGTGGTAAAGATCTCGTCAGGCAACCCGACGGGCATCGGCGCGTTGAATGATTGGTTCGATTCCGTCCAGCTCGGCTCGGATAAGACCAATCTGGCCTGGACCCGGCTGATGCATATCGGCGCGCTGGCGTGGCTCGCGATCCGCTGGCTGCCGACGGGCGGGGCGATGGCGAAGCCGGCAGTCGGGCGCGCATTGGCTTCGACGGGGCAGAATTCGCTCCACGTGTTCTGCGTCGGGATCGTGCTCTCGATCATCGGGCAGATCGTCCTGGCGGAAACGTCCTTCGCTTTGGGCATTCAGTTGCTGATTTGCACAGCGGGCATTACTATTTTGGCAGGGTTAGGGATTTTCCTGTCGTGGTACCACTCGATCACGAAACGCGGCGCAAGCGCCGAACCTGTCCCGGCCCGTGGCGCGCAGGCGCCGCGGCCCTCCTTTTCCTCGCGCTGAATTCATCCGCCATCGCGGTGCCGATGCCGGCGCTGTCCGACACACGCTGCCGCGCCGATGCGACGAAGCCCGTCTTCCAGCCGAATTTGCCAGCCGCGCGCAAGGCACTGCAGGAAACCGGCAAGCTGACGATCGTGGCGCTCGGCTCGTCCGCGACGGCCGGCTCCGGAGCCAGCGCTGAGGACAAGAGCTATCCGTCGGTGCTGCAGACCGAACTCAGACGCCGCCTGCCCGGCGCCGAGGTCAATGTCGTCAACAAGGGGGTCGGCGGCCAGTCAGCGTACGACATGCTGCTCCGCATGCAGGCGGACGTCATCGACGAGAAGCCCGCGATCGTGATCTGGCAGACCGTCATCAACGACGCGATCCGCGACATCGGCGAGGAGAAGCTCGCCAAGATCCTCAACAAGGGCATCGGCAAGGCGCGCGCCGCCGGGATCGACATGGTGCTGATGGATCTGCCGTGGTTGCCGCGCGAGGGGCGCTATCCGCATTACGACGACTATCGCGCGGTCCTGATGCGGACGGCGCAGGAGCAGGGCATCTCGCTCTTCCCGCGCTATGCGCTGATGAAGGGCTGGTCGAATTCGCGGCAATTCACGCCGGAGGAACTGCTCGGCATGGACGGGCTGCATCTCGTCGATGCCGGCTATCGCTGCCTCGGCCTGCGCCTCGCCGACGGGATCGTCTCAGGCATCGGCAATGTCCGGATCGAGACGGCAGGCCGTGAGATGAAGCCGGTGAACTGAGCGCTGGCGAAGCCCGACTACTTCGCGAGAACCTCGATATCGCGGTCGGAGCCCGACTCGACCTTGAAGTCGCGCGAATAGACCTGTCCCTCCTGCCGGGCGATCAGGACATAGTCGCCCTCGGCCAGGATGACCTGCGGGAAGGCGCCGATGGCCTCGCGGATGACGTCGCCGCCCGGCGTCAGCACGCTGAAGGCGGTGCCGGCGAAGGCCTCGCCTCCGGCGCTGGCGACGAGCTTCAGGGTGACCTTGGCGGCGCGGTGATGCAGCGTGGCTTCGGTGACCTTGCCGGTCTCGACCTTCACGTCGGCGCGCTGGATGGCGTTTGAGTCGCCGTAGGTGGAGACGACATGATAGGTGCCCTCGGGCAGGCGGATGATCTCGCCGGCCTTGGCGCCGCTGGTGATGAGCCGCCCTTCCGAGTTTCCCTGCAGGGGCACGAAGACGGAGAAGGTGAGCTGCCCGGCCGGGATCGGGGCGTCACCGATCGAGCCCGCCAGCGAGAGCGCGCCGGCGCTGATCTGCACCTGATCGCGCAGCCCCTGCGCGCCTACGCTGACGCGCTTGGTGCCGCTGGCGAAGCCGTAGGCGGCATGGACGATGTAGTTGCCCGGTGGCACCGAGAAGCTGGGTTCGGATTCGGAGGAGCGCGCGATGATTTTTGGGGCCGATCCGTCCACGGTTTCGCTGAGGATGCGCCAGTTCAGCCCGGACTTGATCGGCCTGCGATCGCTTGCGAACTGCGCGGAGACGCTGAGCCTGGCCTGTGCGCTCGGAGCGCCGGGGATCGCGGGGGCCTGGGTGTCCGCGCCGGGGCCGGCGTCGGGCGTCGTGGTTTGGGCTGATGCCGGCGATAAGAGGACGGCCATGGCGAAGACGACGCCGGCGAGGCGGCGGCCAGCTTCAAAACCATCCAATTCAAACATGCTTTCCGTCCTCGACGCCCCTGCGGCCATGTATGAGCAGGCACGCTTGTCCTCATCATGGCGAAGGAATAGGTCAATCCTATCGCCATCATCCGGATGTTTCATGACCGATACGCTCTCTCTGCTCAAGCTGCGTCGCTCTGTGCCGCCGCAGTTCCTCTCCGCTCCGGGGCCGCAAGGCGCCGAGCTCGACGAATTGCTGGCGATCGCGGCGCGTGTGCCGGATCACGGGAAGCTGGCGCCATGGCGCTTCATCATCTTCGCCGGTGCGGCGCGCGAGGAGGCGGCCGAGGTGGTCGCGCGCGTCTTCCGGAAGAAGAACCCCCAGGCGAACGACGATCAGGTCGAGTTCGAGCGCAAGCGCCTGCTGCATGCGCCCGTCATCGTGGGGGTGGTCTCGCGGGCGCGCGAGCACGTCAAGATCCCGCTCTGGGAGCAAGAGCTCTCGGCAGGCGCCGTCTGCATGAACCTGCTCGTCGCGGCCTATGCCATGGGCTATGCCGGCTCCTGGCTGACGAACTGGTTCTCCTTCGACCGCGAGGTGATGACCGCGTTCGGGCTCGCCGAGGACGAGCGGATGGCCGGCTTCATTCATATCGGCACGCCGACCGCGCCCATCACCGATCGAGACCGCCCGGTGATGGCCGACATCGTCAGCTATTACGGTGCCTGACGTGAGCTACTACTCCGCGACGAAGGACGAACTCGGCTTCACCTACGATCCGTTCAAGGCGATCGTGGCGCCAAGGCCGATCGGCTGGATCACGGCGCTGAGCGCGAAGGGTGAGGTCAATCTCTCGCCCTACAGCTTCTTCAACGCGATCTCGTCGCGGCCGAACATCGTGATGTTCTCTTCGGAGAACAAGAAGGATGCGGTCTCCTTCATCGAGGAGACCGGCGAATTCACCTGCTCGCTGGTGACGAAGGTGCTGGCGCAGCAGATGAACCTGACCTCGGCGCCGCTGCCGCGCGGCGAGAACGAGTACATCCATGCCGGGCTCGAAATGGCGCCGTCGCGCTTCGTCAAGCCGCCGCGCGTCGCAGGCACGCCGGCTGCGCTCGAGTGCAAGCTGCTTTCGATCCAGCAACTTCATGATCTCGACGGCAACGCCGTGCCGCGCTGGATGGTGCTTGGGCAGGTCGTCGGCACCTTCGTCGACGATGCCTTCGTCAAGGACGGGCGCTTCGATACGGCCGGCGCCAACCCGATCGCGCGCTGCGGCTATGCCGATTATGCCGAGGTGACGAGCCTGTTCTCGATCCAGCGGCCGGCGGGCGGGTAGGGCGGTCGTCGGGCCGGCGTCATTCTCGGGTGGAGCGAAGCGCAGACCCGAGGATCTCGTGACAGGAGGATGCCAGGCCTCCTTCGGCCGGAGATGCTCGGGCCGCGCCCGAGCGTGGCCCTCTGTGACTGCCGGCTTCAGCCCTGCGCCAGAGGCCCTTTGGCGCGGTAGTCGCCGAGTGGGGAGAGGGCGCGGTTGATCGCCTCGGCGTCGAGGTCGACGCCATCCGGCAAAGTCAGTTGCGGCGGGTCGAGCGTGACTTTCGCGCCCGCGACAAGCGCCGTGGCCGCCTGTTGGACGCGCGAGGCGCAGCCGCCGCAATGCATGCCCGAAATCGCAAAAACCTGAGTCATCCGAATCGCCTCGGGCCGATCATTCAGCCAGTTTCTGAGCGCACGCGAGAAGCCGCTGCGCCCTGACCAGATGGGGACGATCGAGCATTTCACCATCGAGGCCGATGACGCCGGCTCCGGGATTGGCCGCAAACAGCGCGACGATCTGCTCCGCCTTGGCCAGTGCTGCCGGCGAGGGCGAGAAAATCTCGTTGATCGGCGCAACCTGGGCCGGATGGATCGCCATCTTGCCGGTGAAGCCGTCCCGCCGCGCCGCCAGGCATTCGGCGCGGAAGGCGGCTTCGTCCCGGAAATTGGTGAAGACGGTGTCGATCGCCTCGACCTGCGCCGCCGTTGCCCCGAACAGCGTCAGCGCGCGGGCGAGGCGGTAGGGATCGGTATAGGAGCCGTCCTCCAGCCGGTTGGCTTCGGCGCCGAGATCGGCTGAGAGGTCTTCGGCTCCCCAGGTCAGGGCCATCAGCCGGTGGGAGGAGCGGCTATAGCTGCCGAGCCCGAAGATGCCCTTGGCGTTCTCGGTGGTGATGGGCACGATCCGCGTGGTGCCGTCGGGCAGGTCGGACTCCGCTTCGCGCACCGCGATCTTGGCGGCGAGGTGGCCGACATCGGCGCCACCTTCCGATTTCGGCAGCATGATCGCGTCGGGCGCGCCGGGCATGACGGCGTCGAGATCGGCGTCGCTCATCCCCGTGGCGAGGCCGTTGATGCGCACGATCAGCAGCGGGCGCTTCGGCAGCGGGCGGGTGGCGTCCAGGAAGGCGCGGGTGATCTCGCGCGCCTGCGGCTTGGCGTCGAGCGCGACGGAATCCTCCAGATCCAGGATCAGCGCGTCGGCGCTGCTCTCCAGGCCTTTCAGCTGCTTCTTCGGGCTGTCGCCCGGCACGAACAGGAGCGAACGCATGACGTCAGACCGCGACCGTGGCGGGGACGGGCCGCTTGCGCATGAAGGCCTGGCGACGGCACTGGGCGACGAGCGTGCCGTCCTGCTTGTAGGCCTTGTGCAGGAAGTCGACGATGCCGGCATCGGGCCGCGAGCGCGACTCGCGCTTGGCGACGATTTCCGTCGTGCAGTTCACGGTGTCGCCCTCGAAGAGCGGGGCGGGGAAAGCGACGTCGGTCATGCCGAGATTGCCGATGGTGGTGCCGACTGTGGTGTCGTTGACGGAGATGCCGATCATCAGCCCGAGGGTGAAGAGCGAGTTCATCAGCGGCTTGCCCCACTCGGTCTCGGTCGCGCAGAAATGTGCGTCGATATGAAGGGGTTGCGGGTTGAGCGTCATGTTGGAGAACAACATGTTGTCCATCTGTGTGACGGTTCGGGTCAGGCCGTGCTCGATCACCGCGCCGACCTGGAAATCCTCGAAATAGATTCCGCCACGCTTGTGACGCACCACATCCGCCATCGACGCCTCCGCCTTCGCCTCGCCCGCCGCTGAGCCGGCACGAGAAGTCGTAGAATGCCATCCGCCGGGAGGAAAGCGGAAAGCGCGGCGTTAAGCTTCGGGAGGGGGCGCTTAACGGTTCGCTTACCATAATGGAGCATTGTTTGGATTGCGCTTTCCGCAATTCACGAAAGCCGCATGCCGAAGGCTCCAGATGTTCCTGTTCACCACGCCGCAGACCCGCGACGCGCAGCCAGCTAATCCGGTCGTCAGCGCCATCCGCCAAGGCGCGGAACGGACAGGCGCGGGCTTCGATTACCTGCTCAAGACGGCGCAGCGCGAATCCTCGCTGGAGCCGGAGGCCAAGGCCAAGACGTCGAGCGCGACCGGGCTCTTCCAGTTCATCGAGCAGACCTGGTTATCGATGGTGAAGCAGGAGGGGCCGAAGCAGGGTCTCACGCAATATGCCGATGCAATCTCCGAGAGCGGCGGGCGGCTGACGGTTTCCGACCCATCTGCGCGGGAGAAGATCCTGCAGCTTCGCAACGATCCGCAGGTGGCGGCGTTGATGGCCGGCGCGTTGACGCAGAAGAATCGCGACCAGCTTGCCGGCGCCCTCGGGCGGCAGCCGCAGGCGGGAGAGCTCTATATGGCGCATGTGCTCGGTGCGCGCGGTGCCTCCGACCTGATCAAGGCGGCAGCCAGTGATCCCAATCGCGTCGCGGCGCGCGACTTCCCGGAGGCCGCGGCGGCCAACCGGTCGATTTTCTACGACAAGGCGGGCCAGGCGCGCAGTGTCCAGGAGGTTTATGGCGTGCTGGCGGCGAGCCATGCCAACACCCAGGTTGCGGCGAGCGCCACGCAAGGCCCTCCGGCGGGGCAGGGCGATATCCCGGAAACCGAGATCGCCGCTGCGCTGCGTCCGGGCCGCGCGAAGGGGCTCGTCGGCCTGTTCTCCACCAATGGCTCGCGCGATCCGGTCTCCAAGGCTGTCGCCAATCTCTGGACGACGCCGAGCCGGGGCGGCACGCGCATGGCGTCGCTCGATGGCGGGGAGCGCTATTTTCCGCGCCCCGGCCAGAGCGACGCGACGTCGGCGTCCGATGCGAACTCCCCGACCGACGCTCTCGCGTCGACCGATTCAGGCAAAGTCGTCAACGCGCCGTTGCCGCCCTCGCGGCCGAGCGAGCTGTCCTCCACCACCGCTGCGGCACCGCAGGCGGTGGCGGCAGGGAAAGCACGTCGCGGCCCGCTCGACCTGTCCTCCTTCATGATCCGGCGGGGGGGAGCATGATCGTTCGCCGTTTCCTGCTCTGGGCTCGGACCGCACCGGCCGAAGCGCGCGCCTCGGGCGCTGCCGCGCTTGCGGGCGCCTATCTGCGCTCCGGAATGTCGGACGAGGATCGACGCGAGGCGGAGACGGCGCTGATCGCGCTGATCGACGACCCCTCGCCGCTGGTTCGGCGGGCTATTGCAGAAGAAATGGCTCCCTCGATGCGCACGCCGCGCAACCTCGCGCTCGGCTTGATCGCCGATCAGAGCGATGTGGCGGCGCTGGTCCTGGCGCATTCGCCGGTGCTGACCGAGGCCGATCTGGTCGACGCGGCGGCGGTTGGCGACACGCTGGCGCAGCGCGCGATAGCGATGCGCCGCTGCCTGCCGGTCAGCGTCTGCGCGGCGTTGGCGGAGGTCGGTTGCGAAGAAGCGCTGATCACGCTCGCAGGCAACCGTACTGCAGAAATCCCCGATTTCTCGTTTGAGCGCATGGTCGAGCGCCGCGGCGACAGCGGTGCGCTGCGCGAGGCGCTGTTGGAGCGGGCGGACCTGCCCGCCGGGCTGCGGCAGAGCATCGCCGCGCGCGTGTCGGACACGCTGGCGAGCTTCGTCGCCGGTTGCGGCTGGTTGACCCCCGAGCGCAGCGCCCGCCTCGCGCGCGAGGCCACCGAGCGCGTCGCGGTGGCGCTTGCGGCGGGAGGAGAGGCGACAGATGCGCCGGCGGTGGTCGAGGTTCTGCGCGCGACCGGGCGGCTGACGCCCGGCCTGATGCTGCGCTCTCTGCTGAGCGGAGAACCGGCGCTGGCGGAGGCCGCCTTCGTCTCGCTTGCCAACTTGCCAGCTGCGCGGGTCGCAGCGCTGCTGCGCGACAGACGTGGTGCCGGGCTCAAGGCGCTGTGCCGCAAGGCCGGATTGCCGACTGCACTGGAACCGGCCTTCACGGCCGCGATCCTTGCTCTCAATGCTCGTGGCTTCGATGCGGGCGGCGCACGGCACGGCATCGACCGTGACTTGTTGCGCGACGTCCTGATCGCCTGCGAGGCGATGGAGGGTTCGGAGGCCGATTCGCTCATGGCGCTGCTGCGGCGCATGGATGCCGAAGCTGCCCGCGACGAGGCGAAGGTTCTGGCGGATTCGTTCGCCGATGATGCGGCACTTGCCCTGTTGATCGAAGCCGACCCAGCCTTCCTGGTGGAGCTCGAAGCGGGCGATCTGCGCGACGTCGCCTGAGACGAAGGTAAGCTAGTAGCCGAACTGCTCGCGCAGGATGCGCTCGTCCAGGCTGTGGCCGGGGTCGTGCATCATCACGAGATCGACTGCGCGGTCGATCTCGATCGAAACGGAGGTGACCTCGTCGATCTGGGTGTGATCGGCAACGGCACTGACCGGCCGCTTATCGGCTTCCAGCACTTCCACGAAGACTTTGGCGTGATCCGGCAGGAGCGCCCCGCGCCAGCGACGGGGCCGAAACGCCGAGATCGGCGTCAGCGCGAGGAGGGGTGCATCGAGCGGCAGGATCGGCCCATTGGCCGAGAGATTGTAGGCGGTGGAACCCGCAGGCGTCGCGAGCAGAAGCCCGTCGGCGATCAGTTCCGACAATCGCACCTGGCCATCGACCGAGATCCGCAGCTTCGCGGCCTGGTAGGAACGGCGCAGCAGCGAAACTTCGTTGATCGCCTTGGCCTGCACCGTCGCGCCATTGCGGTCGACGGCCTGCATCGACAGCGGGTGCACGATGCTGCGCTGGGCGGACTCCAGCCGCTTTCGCAGGCCGCGCTCCTTGAACTCGTTCATCAGGAAGCCGACCGAGCCGCGATTCATCCCGTAGATCGGTTTGCCGGTGCCGAGAAAGCGGTGGAGCGTCTGCAGCATCAGCCCGTCGCCGCCGAGCGCGACCACGACATCGGCTTCCGCTGGATTGGCGTTGCCATAGCGCTCGACCAGCTTGTCGAGCGCCGCCTGCGCCTCAGGCGTATCACTGGCGACGAAGGAGATCGCGCCGAATCGGTCGGTCATAGCGTGTCCTGAAGGGGCAGGCCCTGCGGCATCGGCGCAGGCTTAACACGACCGGATGGCGGGCGGCGAGACTACGCCGACGACAAACCCCCGAGACGAAAGAGGCCGGGCTTTCGCCCGGCCTTGACGAGAGGCGATGCGCGGTGCCGGTCAGATCGCCGGAGTCCACTGGACCGGCACCATCTCGAAGCCGTTGCCGTCCTTGGCGATGTAGCCGACGGCCGGGAAGGGCGCGTGGTAGAAGGCGACCTGCATCCGATCGCTCGAGACCATGTCGAGCAGCTTGCGGCGGGTGGCTGCGGCCTGGGTCCCGTCCATGTCGAAGACGGCCGACCAGTCGGGATTGCGCACGAAGAGCGCGGGATGATTGGTCGTGTCCGACATGATCATCAGCTTGCCGTTCCCAGAGGTGAGGGCGAAGACAGTGTGGCCGGGCGTATGTCCGGGTGCGGCGATCGGGGTCAGCCCCGGCAGGATCTCCTTGCCCGGCTCGAACTGCTTCACGTCCTTGGAAACCGGGCCGAAGACACGCCGCACGCCGGCAAAGGCGCCCTTCATGGCTTCCGGCGCCGCGTTCATCTTGGCGTCGTCCATCCAGAAGGCCCATTCGGCCGCCGGCACCATGACTTCCGCATTCGGGAAGACGGCCGTGCCGTCCTTCAGGCGGAAGCCGTTGATGTGATCGCCATGGAAATGGCTGAACACGACTGTCGAGACATCCTTCGCTTCGAAGCCGGCAGCCTTGAAGTTCTTCATCCAGGTGCCGGAGGTCGGCGCGCCGGAATCGCCGTTGCCGGTGTCGATCAGCGTGAGCTTCCCGCCGTGCTGGATCGCCAGCGTCGTGAAGGTGATGTTCAACGCGTCCTGCGGCAGGAAGGCCTGATCCATGGCCTTCTTGACGTCGGCGAGCTCGGCATTGCGGACGAAGCCTTCCAGCGGACGCTTGGCAAAACCGTCATTGATGGCGGTCACCGTCACATCGCCGACCTTGTAGCGATAGAAACCGGGAGCTTGATTCACGGGAACTCCTTGCGCTTGGGCCAGACCGAGCCCCGGAAGGTCCAGGGTTGCAGCTGCGACGAGAGCACCTGCACCCGCCATCGCGGTCCGGCGCGAAAATCTTATGTCCTGCATCGTTTACTCCCCTCAGATCGCAGGCAGACTAGCGGGGGCAGGTGACCGTTCAACCGCGACAATGTGTCGATAGGTCAAGTTTCCGTGAGGCGGCCGACGGGAGCGGTCGCACCGGCGGCTTCCGCGGTCTCGGAACCCTGCCGGCCCGCGGAATCGCGCCGCGCGAGGGCGCGCAACATCGCGGCGCAAAGGGCGAGCGAGCCCATCACGCCCTGGCCCGAGCAATCGGCGACGAGTGCCTGGAACGCAATGGCATCGTCGCCTGCCAGGCATTGCAGGCTCCAGCTCCAGTCGGGAGCCTTCTGCCGCAGGAGCGAGACGGCGACATCAATGTCGGCGCTGACCGCGCCGAGAGTCTTCCAGAAGGAGCCATGCTGATAGATGCCGCCGGCCGGGGTGCGGCGGGTGGCGAGTCGTGTCGGCTTGCGCCGCACCGTGTAACCGAGCGCTTCGTAGATATCGGCATCCAGCTCCCGGTCGGGCTTGCTGGAAGTCTCGCAGCGCGCGGCCAATGTCAAAAGATGAGTCCGGTCGTCCATTCCGGGTTCGCACAAGGATCGATCAGGGGTAACGCCGCCAGGCGGCGACGGCGTGACCGAACATCTACCTCATGATGGCGCGTGCCGGCCAGCCATCTGTACGGGCCGGCCGATCCAGGATCGCCGTGCCTCCCATCGGGCGCGACGACGGTGGTCCACGCGTTTGTTATCGCGCCGGATCTTTCCGAAAGGTGGATTTCACCTTTCGGTCAGATGCTATAGCGGGCTTTCAGTAGCCGACGACTGCGCCGCGCGCGTGACCGCCGGGCACGCGGCAGGAGCAACCCGTACCGAGAGGGGCGGGCGCGTAGAGGGTGCAGATCCTCACCGGCGTGCTGCATTGGCCGCCATCTGCGGTGGGCACCACCTCATAGGCCGGATAAACGGGATAGGCAGGGTAGGCATAGGCCGGATAGGCAGCCACCGCGCCGAGCGTCGCGACTGCGGCCAGGCCGGAAGCCACGCCCCAGTAAGGATATCCGCCCCCGCCCCAATAGCGCCGATAGGGATAATAGCCACCCCAGTAAACGGGTCTGCGCGGGTAGAAGCCGGCGCCACGCCAGCCCCAGCCGCCACGCCAACCGGTGCCGTAGCCGGGGCGAATCCCGTAGGGCCTCATGCCGATCCCGTGAGCGTGAAAGCCGCCGGCGCGGAAGCCTCCGCCTCCGAAACGATATTGAGCGCTCGCTGAAAATCCAGTGGCTAGCAGCGACGACGCAACCGATACAGCGAGAAGCAGAGAGCGACGCATGCGAATCTCCCCGGAGAACGGGACTCACCCCACACGCTGAACGTTGTGTCGCGGCTCAAGTTCCACCTAAATCGCCGGGCGCCCGATCGGACGCGGCAACGGCGATCTATGCATTTGTTACCGCATCGGATGTTTCCGAAAAGCGGAGTCCCGTTCTCGGTCCGATGCTGCAAGCGCCGCGGTCAATCGAACCAGCGCGACTGCGATTTGCAACGGTAGCCGACAAAGCAGGCCTCCTGGTCGCGACTTGGAACCCAGGCCGGATCGAGCGATTCGTCGAACTGGCAGAAGCTCCGGTCGCGGACAAAGCGGTCATAGGTGAAGCCGCCCGTGCCGAGCACGATCGCGCCATGCACCTGGACATCCCTCTGGCTGGCCGCACAAGGGCGCGATACGGTGGAGGGGCGCGCCTGTGCCAGTGCGGCGCCTGCATTCAGCGCGAGAACGAGCGTGAGAGCGATGGCCTTCATCGGAGCCTCCCGGCCTGTCGAGGCGGACAACTGACCCGCTGCGCCAAAACGTTCCCGCAGCGGGTGGATGTCAATCCCGAAACACGGTTCCACGCGAACCTGCCAAGGCAGCGATGCCATGCCAGCGGCCGCCCTGCAGGTTTCGCGATCGTACTGGCTTGGCTTGCGACCGTGCCGGGACAATGAGACGCCGGGAGCTTACGAGGCTGCAGCCAGGGCCAGCAGGGCGCCCATGAT
Organism: Allobosea sp. 05L423; assembly: GCF_056397745.1. NCBI lineage: Bacteria > Pseudomonadati > Pseudomonadota > Alphaproteobacteria > Hyphomicrobiales > Alloboseaceae > Allobosea > Allobosea sp. 05L423. Next base: position 730,248 of record NZ_JBFTOA010000001.1, read on the forward strand.
ATTGATCGCCGTCAGCAGCCAGTGAGGCACTACGGCGGCGACGATTGCCGATACTTCGCCGTTCTCGAACATTGGCCCCTCACGCCACGCTCCAACCGGCCGATTTCAATTGATCCGAGGAAAGTCMGCAGCCCCCAAACGGGGGCATCTCGACGCAATCCGGCTCGCCTCTGGAGGGCGGCAGGAGCGAGGCGCCGGACTGCATCCGGCGCCTCGTATCAACATCTTGAAACCATTCTGGAATTCGTGGTGCCGGTGGAGAGGATCGAACTCCCGACCTTCGGTTTACAAAACCGCTGCACTACCGCTGTGCTACACCGGCATCCCTGACTGCTCGGCCAGGATTGCCGCCGACGGAAATTTTCTCGTCGGCGGTGCCGTAGCGGTTACCAGCCGATGACAGCGAGAGCAAGCATCTCCGATGCTGCTGCCGCCGATCCGTTGCGCGGCATTCGTGCGCAATGACGTGGAAAGGCCGTTTCAGGAACGTCTGCCTGGCCTCATCGTCTGGCTGACGGGCTCAGCTCATCGAGCGGATGATTTCGCGATAGGCCGCCTCGGGAAAGGCCTTGAGGGTTTGGGTGCGGACATTGCCGAGCATGCCGAGTTGCAGGCAGAAGCGCGCCTGGACCGCATCGTCCGGCGCCTCGCAGACGATCACCATGTCGTATTTGCCCATCGTCATGAAAAAGGCCTTGAACTCGCCGCCCATCTCCTTGAGCGCCTGTTTGGCAGCGTCGAGACGGCTCGGCGAGGCGTTGACGTGGCGCGCTCCCTGATCGGTCCAATTGGCCAGCATGATGTAGGTTGTCATCGCGCTACTCCCTGAAACGGCCCGGCCTGTTCATCGGAAGTATCGGGCGGCGGCTTGATCGTCGCCGCTGGTGGGATGGCTCCTGCCATCTGCCGGACCTTGACGTTACGATAGCACAGCGGGCGGCGGAACAGCACGGCAAAGCGGCTTTGGGGCAGCGAGAGAAGTCACGGCCTCGAGCGGCAAAGAAAAGGCCCCGCTCTTGCGAGCGGGGCCGAGATGATCGCCTGAAGTGGGGGTCACTTCAGGATGTCGCGGTCCTTGGTTTCCGGCAGGAAGAGCAAGCCGATCACGAAGGTGCCGAGCGCAACGATGATCGGATACCAGAGGCCGGAGAAGATGTTGCCGCTGGCGGCCACGATGGCGAAGGCGGTCGGGGGCAGGAAGCCGCCGAACCAGCCGTTGCCGATGTGGTAGGGCAGCGACATGCCGGAGTAGCGGATGCGGGTCGGGAAGAGTTCGACCAGCAGCGCCGCGATCGGGCCGTAGACCATCGTCACGAAGAGGACGAGCACGAACAGGATGCCCACGGCCTTCATGGCGCGGCCGTCGCTCAGCACCTGGCCCATCGAGGGCGTCTTCAGGATGGTCGCATCCCCCGCCTTCGGATAGCCGGCCGCCTGGGCGGCGGTGACGAGATCGGCCGCGCCGCTCGGCGCAGCAGCCCCGTTGATCGTTGCCTTGAGCGGCGAGCCGGCCGGGCCGGGCACCAGATCGTAGTGGATCGAGTTGGTGGCCAGCGTGCGGCGGACGACGTCGCAGGGCTTGGTGAAGGTGCGCACGCCCACCGGGTCGAACAGCGTGCCGCATTCGGCCGGATCGGCGGCGAGGACAAGCTTCACGTTCTCGGTCGCCGACATCAGCTTCGGGTTGGCGGTGCTCGCGAGCATCGTGAACAGCGGGAAGTAGGTCAGCGCCGCGATCAGGCAGCCGGCGAGCAGGATGGGCTTGCGGCCGATCTTGTCCGAGAGCCAGCCGAACAGGATGAAGAACGGCGTGCCGGCGAGCAGCGAGAGCGCGATCAGCAGGTTGGCGGTGGTACCGTCGATCTTCAGCGTCTGCGTCAGGAAGAACAGGGCGTAGAACTGGCCGGTGTACCAGACGACGGCCTGGCCGGCGGTGCCGCCGAACAGCGCGATGAGGCCGATCTTGGCGTTCTGCCAGGTGCCGAAGGCCTCCGAGAGCGGCGCCTTCGACTGGGTGCCTTCTTCCTTCATCTTCACGAAGGCTGGCGATTCGGAGAGCTGGAGACGGATCCAGATCGAGAAGCCGAGCAGGATGATCGAGAGCAGGAACGGAACGCGCCAGCCCCAGGCGGCGAAGGCTTCCGGCGTCATGCTGAGGCGCAGGCCGAGAATCACGATCAGCGACAGGAACAGGCCGACGGTCGCGGTCGTCTGGATCCACGACGTATAGAAGCCGCGCCGGCCCATCGGGGCATGCTCGGCGACATAGGTCGCGGCGCCGCCATACTCGCCGCCGAGCGCGAGGCCCTGCAGCAGGCGGCAGGCGATGAAGATCACGGGCGCGGCGTAGCCGATGGTCTGGAAGCTGGGCAGCAGGCCGACGAGGAAGGTCGAGATGCCCATCACGGTCATGGTGACGAGGAAGGTGTATTTGCGGCCGATCATGTCGCCGAGGCGGCCGAAGAACAGGGCGCCGAAGGGGCGGACCGCAAAGCCGGCTGCGAAGCCGAAGAGCACGAAGATGAACTTCGCCGTGTCGTTGTCGCCGGGCACGAAGGTCTGGGCGATGTTGGCGGCGAGCGAGCCTGCCAGATAGAAGTCATACCACTCGAAGACCGTTCCGGCCGACGAGGCAATGATGACCTTCCTCTCTTCCTTGGTCATCGGCCGAGGCGCAGCCCTCGAGTCCGATGTTTGCGATGCCATGCTCATGGCGCTTGTCTCCCCTGGTAAAGCCCTCAAGCCGGGATGTCCCGGCCGGTTCCTTCAACGCGGCTCGCACTTCTGATGTGGCGATGACCGCGATGCCGGCTGGCAGACAAATTCCGCCACGCCAGACTGGCTCAGAGATTTGCGCGCGTATTGTCGCAGGGGCAATCGAGCACTTGGTCTTGCACCGTTCGTCTTAAGACTATCGACGAGGCGGGTGGGAGGCCAACGACTGTGGAAAACCAGTGGCTTTCCAGCGGGCGCGGCGGCATTATAGTCCTCTTCGGGAGGCCTGACGAGATGCGGTTGAGGAGGCGCGCCATGTCGCGGCTTGCGATCACCTTGTCCTGCGGTTTCTTCGTTGCTGCGACGCTGTCGACGGGCGCCTGGGCCGCCGGGCGCAGCGGCGGACACGCAGCGCCCGTATCGATAGGTCACGGGCGAGCCATCGCCGGGTATCCCGTTCGGGGCGTCCGGCCGTGGCGCGGTGCAGTCCGCGGAGTGCATGGTTGGCATCATCGCCGCTTCGGCTGGAATTCGCCGGGCTATGATTGGCCCTGGTACGATGCAGGCGGGGCAACGGCGTCGGGCGGTGTCACCGTCATCGAGCAGCAAGCCGAGGCGCTGCAGACGATCGATCCCGATGCGTTCGAGAATCTGCCCGTGCGGGCCGGAATCCAACGTTCGCCCACGCCGGAGCCAACGATCTACCGGCTAGAGGGGCCACGCTCGCGTCCCGTCGCTCGAATTATCCGGATTGGCGGCGCGGACGATGCCCGAGAAGGCGCCCGCAGCCGATACGCCCATGCCGAGACGGGCGCGCTGCTGCTGACGGTGCCGCGCCGCTGATCGGGTGTTCGCCCAAACCAATCTTCGGGCCAGAGATAGGCCTCAAATTCGTCGCTAGCGGCGGCTTGCGACGTAGAGCGCGATCGCCGTGGCGTTCGAGACGTTGAGGCTGGTAATCGCACCCGGGACTTCAAGCCGCGCGACGTGATCGCACATTTCGCGGGTGCGCTGACGCAGGCCCTTGCCTTCCGCTCCCATTACCATGACGAGGGGCCGCTTCAGCGTCACTTCGTCGAGCGCGACGTCTCCATCCGAATCGAAGCCGATGCGCAGGAAGCCGCGCTTGCCGAGCGTCTCGAGCGCATCGCCGAGGTTGCGGACGGAGATCACAGGCACATGCTCCAGCGCGCCGGAGGCCGATTTCGCCAGCACGCCGGTGGCCGCGGGCGAATGGCGGATGGTGACGATGACCGCCGCTGCGCCGAAGGCTGCCGCAGAGCGCAGGATGGCGCCGACATTGTGAGGGTCGGTGATCTGGTCGAGCGCCAGGACGACGGCGTCGTCCGCCAGGTCGTCGAGCTCGGGCGAGGGCAGGGGATCGCAGACCAGATAAAGGCCTTGATGCACCGAATCAGGCGTGAGCAGCCGGTCGATCTCGGAGGGGCGCACGATCTCGGGTTCGAGAGGGAGCGTGCCCACCACTTCCTGCAGCCGCCGCAACCCGTTCTCGGTGGCGAGCAGGCGCCGGTGCCGGCGCTCCGGGTTGCGCAGGGCCTCGACCACGGGATGGACGCCGTAAAGCACGGCCTCGTCGATATCGCCGGGCCGATGCGGCGGTGGGCCACCGGCGCGGCGGGGGGCGCCTGGGCGGCCGCTGGCAGGCCTGGCTTGTTTCGGGCGGAATGGCGGGGCCATCGCATTCTCCAGATTGACCGGAGTGCCGTGCCATGGCGCGAGGCGCTTGGCCAGAGCCAAGCGCAGGACGTGGACGGATCGCAGAGGAAAGGATCGACCATGACAGACAGGACAGATCGGCTGATCGTCCTCACGGGAGGGCCCGGCTCTGGCAAGACGACCCTGATCGAGGCGCTCGCGAAACGCGGCCATGCCGTGCGGCCCGAGGCCGGCCGGGCGATCATCCGCGATCAGCAGGCGATCGGCGGCGAGGGATTGCCGTGGAAGAATCGCGCGCTCTTCGCGGAGCTGATGCTCGCTGCCGATCTGCGTAGCTACGATGAGGCGTGTGGACGAGGCGAGCTTGTCTTCTTCGACCGTGGATTGCCCGACATCGTGGGCTATCTCGCGCTCTGCGGGCTTCCGGTGCCGCCGTATGCCGGGGCTGCGGCGGAACGATTCCGTTATCGCAGGACGGTGTTCATCGCGCCGCCATGGCCCGCCATCTTCGGGCAGGATGCCGAGCGCAAGCAGGATTTCGCCGAGGCCGAGCGGACCTATGAGGCGATGGCCCGGACCTATCCTCGTTATGGCTATGATCTCGTCGAATTGCCCCAGGAAAGCGTCGAAACCCGAGTCGATTTCATCCTGAAGCGCCTCGGCGCTGCGAGCTGAGCGATTTCAGCCGGGCGCGCTTCACAGGGAATTCGCGCCTTCGGTCGTTTTGCCGTTGACAGGGGGCGGCCCGGTCACCATAAGTCCGGCCGCGCCTGCCGGTCGTCGCGAAAGTGACATATCGGCGGCCCTCGGCCCCACAGGCCGATCATGGGCGCAGGCGGGGGAATGTCCCGAGCGGCAAAGGGGGCGGACTGTAAATCCGCTGGCTATGCCTTCGCAGGTTCGAGTCCTGCTTCCCCCACCACCCATCTCCTTGAAACTTGAAATTGCTCAGCTTCTGCCGCTGATGCCGTGCCGAGAGCGGGCCTGTGCCCGCTCCCGTCGAAGGTCGCGCGTATTTTACCGCAGCGGGGGCGCGTAGAGCACGCCGCCCATGCTCCAGAGCTGGTTGAGGCCGCGGGGGATGCCGAGCTTCGAGCCGGTCCCGAGGTTGCGCTCGTAGATCTCGGCATAGTTCCCGGTCGCCTTGACCGCCCGGATCGCCCAGTCCGCATCGAGCCCCATCGCCTTGCCGAAGCCGCCTTCCGCGCCGGTGAAGCGGCGTGCGTCGGGCTTCTGCGATTTCAGGGCCTCGTCGACATTGCCGGTGGAAATGCCGAGCTCTTCGGCGTTGACCAGCGCGAAGTTCACCCACTTCACCACGTTGAACCAGGGGAAGTCGTCGCTGCGCACCACCGGACCCAGGGGCTCCTTCGAGATCACATCCGGCAGCACGATCGCGTCCGCCGGCTTCGCCAGCCTGAGCCGCTCGCCATGCAGAGCCGACTGGTCGCGGGTCAGCGCGTCGCATTGTCCGCTCTCGAAGGCGGCGAAGGCTTCCGCCGCGCTCGGATAGACCTTCTCCTCATAGGTCATGGAATTGGACTTGAAGAAGTCGGCAAGGTTGAGCTGGGTCGTGGTGCCGGCCTCGACGCAGATTTTCGCCTTGTCCAGAGACAACGCGTCGTCGACCTTGAGCGAGCGCTTCGCCAGGAAGCCCTGGCCGTCGTGATAGGTGATGCCTGCGAAGGCGAGACCCAATTCGGCCTCGCGGCCGAGTGTCCAGGTCGAGTTGCGTGCCAGCAGGTCGACCTTGCCACCCTTCAGCGCATCGAAGCGCTCGCTGGCGGAGAGCGGCGTGAAGGCGACCTTGTTCGCATCGCCGAGGACGGCGGCCGCGACGGCGCGGCAGAAGTCGACGTCGAAGCCGCTCCATTTGCCCTCGGCATCCTTTGCCGAGAAACCGAGCACGCCCTCGCTCACGCCGCATTGGAGCGTGCCGCGCTGTTTCACCGTATCGAGTGTGCCTGCAACGGCCGGAGCCGCCAGAGTGGCGGCAAGCGCGGCGCCGGCGGCGAGGCCGGGCAGGCGAAACCATGAGGCCTTGGACATGGCTCTCTTTTCCCTTCGGATTCGGTTGCGCACGGCGCCAGTCACAGCGTGGCGTTGTGGCGGATGATCACCTTGGTCCCCACAGGGACCCGCTCGTAGAGATCGACGATGTCGCCATTGGCGAGCCGGAAGCAGCCGGACGAGATCGCCTCGCCGATCGTCTCGGGCTGGTTGGTGCCGTGGATGCGGAAGACGGTCGAGCCGAGATAGAGCGCGCGCGCGCCCATCGGGTTGCCGGGACCACCAGCCATGAAGCGCGGCAAATAGGGCTGGCGCTGCAGCATCTCCGGCGGCGGGCGCCAATCGGGCCATTCGGACTTGCGGCTGATCTGGACCTGGCCCGACCAGGTAAAGCCCTCGCGGCCGACGCCGATGCCGTAGCGCAACGCGCGGCCATTGCCCTGGACGACATAGAGGAAGCGCTCGCCGGAATGGATCACGACGGTGCCGGGCGCCTCGCTGGAGCGGAACAGCACCATCTGGCGGGCATAGGGGCCCTCGGTGATGCTGACCTCTTCGGTGGAGACACGGCCGGGCTCGTCCCCGATATCCATCGTCTCCTTCATCCCCGCCGGGGCGCGCGGCTGCGCGAGGGAGGCGCCGGAGAGGGCTAGCAGCGGCAGGCAGGCGAAGCCGGCAGCAAGGCCGATGCCGGCGAGGGTCTTTGAGAGGTTCATGTCCCGTCAGCTCCAGATCAGCAGCGGCTGTAGACGAAGGTGCCGTAGCGCCGGTTCGCGTCCGGATCGACGAAGCGCATCACCAGCTCCTTCTGCGATACCGAAAGCAGCTCGCGATCCTGCGGATCGCCGGCCGGCGCCTCGAATCCGACATAGCTCTTGCCGCCCGGGCCGGCCTTCAGCCGCAGCTCATAGGGCTTGGGGTCGTCGGCGACATGCATCATCACACCGTCGCCGGGGCCCTTCGTGATCGTATAGGGCTGCTTGCATTGCGCCCGCGCTTCGGCCTCGGTGCGCTTGCGGTCCTTTTCGGTGTGGAAGGAGGCGATGCCCCAGCGGCCCACCAGCGCATCACGCGTGACATTGGTCGGGGGCGGGGCGGCGTCCGCGACGCTCGCCACCGGCGACAGCGCCTCGCCGCCGCCACAGCCTGAGAGCAACAGCGCCAGAAGCAGGCTTCCACTCAACGAACCGATTCCGGCACCGGAACCTCCGGCCCTAAACCCTAGCTGTCTCATCGGTCCTCCATCGCGATTGGTCAGAGTCGAAGCGATGCATCATGGTGAAAGGCAAAGGGGTGGCCGATGCTAGGACAGCATGGCCCCTGTCATTGATCCTGGAGCTGGTGATCGCGTGGCGTCCATCGGCTTCCCGGAGGGCCCCCTGGCCAGAGATGCAGCAGCACAGCCGCAAACGCGATCAGGATCAAGCCCCCTTTGCCGTTCTTTCATCCGCGGAGCTATCCGCCCCGGTTGTCGTATGGGTCGTCGTCGGGGCGATTGGCGCCTGCCCGAGCCCGCGCCCGCTCGGCCAGATGCCGCTTCAGGGCCGCGAGTTCCTCAGCCGACCAGCGGCCGGTGCCGAGGACGGCCGTCCACGCCTCGACATAGTGTTCGGGCGCATAGACATGGCCGTAGCCGATGGGGGTGCTGGTCGCCACGGCCATGTCGAGCGCTAGCTGCAGCATCGTGACGATCGGATACCAGCGTAGCTCGGACGACACGTCCGGCCCGCGCGGCTGCTTCATCCAGTCCGGCTGCCGATAGGCATCGCGATAGTCGAAGAAGGTGATCGGGTCGCTCGCATATTGCAGATAGACCAGCCGCATCGGCCCCCAGGGTCGATCGGGCGGGACCGTCGGGCCGTTCTGGTTCATGAAGCGCACGATGCGGCCGTCCCGGAATTCGGGCAGCCATTGCGGGGTGCCGGGATTGCGGGCCTCGGTGATCGAGCGCCAGTTCCGGGTCTCGAAGGGCGGGCCGCTCCAGAGCGCGCCGTCGATCGGATCGCCGATCATCTCGAACAGCTCGGCGGATTTCTCGGAGTTCATCGCGCCCAGGCTGAGGCCGTGCAGATAGAGCTTCGGCCGCGCGTCATGGGGCAGGGCGGTCCAGTGGCGATAGATCTCGCGGAAGAGCGCGCGGGCGGTCTCGGCTCCGTATTCCGGCTGGGTCAGGAGCGAGAGGGGGCTGCTCAGATAGGAGTACTGCACCGCGACGCTGGCGACATCGCCATCGCGCAGATGTTCCAGCGCATCCATCGCGGAAGGATCGACCCAGCCGGTGCCCGTCGGCGTCACGACGACGAGCGTCGAACGCGAAAAGCCGCCGACGCGCTTGAGTTCCTCCAGAGCGAGCCTGGCCCGCGCCTCGGCCGTCTGGGCGCCGCGCAGACCGACATAGACCCGGATGGGCTCCATTGCCGGATGCCCGGTCTCGGCGCTGATCCGCGCGGCGGTCGGGCCAGCGGCGATGAATTCACGACCGGCACGGCCGAGTTCCTGCCAGTTCACGAGCGAGGCCGGGCTGCCGGTCTTGTTCGGGGCGGTGGGTTGCGGCCGCTCGGGCTCGAGCCGGGCATCCAGTTCGCGATAGGAGGAATCCAGCATGCGGAAGACCGCGCTCGCCAGGACGTTGCTCGCCAGCGACCAGAACAGGAGCGCGGCCAGGCCGACGCCGATCACGGTGGCGAGCCGGGCAGGGATGAAGCGCCGGGTGACGCCGACCAGCCAGTCGGCCAGCCGCTTGAACAGGCGCGCGATGACCAGCACCAGCACAAAGGTCGCGAATGCCATGAGGCACAGCTTGGTCGGGTGAGAACTCGGCAAATGACTCAGACCGACGACCGCGCGAACGGAATTCTGCCACTCGGCCGCTTTCCACAGGAACAGCAGCGCGATCAGCAGGGACAAGAGAAGTGCCACGGCATTGGTCGGCCGCCGCAGCCGGTCCGACGGCTCGGGGAGTTCGAGATAGCGCCAGAGCTGTCGCGACAGAACGCCGAGGCCATAGCCGATCGCAAAGCAGATGCCGGCGAGCGCACCCTGCGTGAGATAGCTGCGCGGTACGAGAGTCGGCGTCAGAGCTGCTGCGAACAGCAGCGTTCCCAAGACCAAGCCTACGCCCGACAGCGACGACAACTGCCTGCGAATCCAACGCGTCACGACTGGCTATCCCCCTCGCTCGGATCCGTCCGGCCGTTTCGCCGACAATGTTCCGATGCGGAACCGTAGTCGCCGCACATCCGGGCTGGCAATGCAGGTGAAGCGACGGAGGGTTGCGGCACAGGCGGTTGTGCATAGCTGTATCGAAATATTATATAGATGCTTATGACAAGCATGCCTACAAAGCCACCGCCGACCGTGGGCTTCCTCCTGCACGACGTCGCGCGTCTGCTGCGCAAGCGCTTCGAGCAGAACGCCCGCGACACTGGCCTGACGCGCTCACAATGGCAGGTGCTCGCCTATCTCGACCGGAATGCCGGCATCCAGCAGGGGATGCTCGCCGAGCTGATCGACGTCGAGCCGATCACCGTCGGCCGGATCGTCGACAAGCTTGAGAGCTGCGGGCTGGTCGAGCGCAGGCCCAATCCGAACGACCGGCGCAGCTGGCAGCTCTACCTGACCGAGAAGGCGGGGCCGACGCTCGAAACGATGCGCGCGCTCGGCGAAGTCACGCGGGCAGAGGCGTTCGGCACGATTCCTGAAGCGGAGCGCGCGCGACTGCTCGGCCTCCTCGAAACCATGAAAGAGAATCTTGTGGCCGCCTGCCAATCGCCGGCGGCCGAAGGACAGGTCCGCCATGGATGACGTTGCCAGAAGAACCGATGCCGGCGTGGAGAATGCTCGCGAACCCGAGCCGCGTGACAATGTGACCGAGATCAAGCGCGCGGGAGAGATGAAGGCGCCGCCTGCGCCCGCCGGCAATACGCCCGAGACGACGCCGGTCGCCGCTTCCGCTCCCTCGCCGACGCGCCCCGCGCGCAACCGCAAGCGCCAGTTGCTCTTCGCGCTGCTGCCGGTCGCGCTGATCGCGGGCGGATATACCTACGTCACCGGCGGTCAGGTGATGTCGACCGACAACGCTTACGTGCAGGCCGACATCGTCGGCATCTCGACGGATGTCGCGGGGATCGTCAGCGAGGTCGATGTCCGCGACAACCAGCCGGTGAAGGCCGGCGAAGTGCTCTTCCGGCTCGACGACAAGCCGTTCCGCTTCGCGCTGGAGCGGGCCGACGCGCAGATCGGCGTGGTCAGCAACGATCTCGCGGCGCTGAAGGCGACCTACAAGGGCATGCAAAGCCAGATCGCCCAGGCCGAGAGCGATATCGCGTTCTTCCAGACCACGTTCAAGCGCCAGCAGGACCTCGCCACGAAATCCGTCGCGTCGCAGGCGACCTACGATCAGGCCAAGCACGATCTCGACGGCTCGCAGCAGAAGCTGGTGCAGTTGCAGACCCAGCTCGCCGGCATCGCCGCCGGCCTGAACGGCAAGCCCGATGCGCCGATCGAGGAACATCCGCGCTACCGCGACGCCGTCGCCGCCCGCGCCGAGGCAGCCCGCCAGCTCGACCATACCGTGGTGCGCGCATCGATGGACGGCATCGTCACCAACGTGCCCTCGCTGCAGAAGGGGCAATATCTGGCAGAGGCGACCAACGCCTTCAGCCTGGTTTCCACGGACCATGTCTGGATCCAGGCGAACCCCAAGGAGACCGAGCTGACCTGGGTGCGGCCGGGGCAGAAGGCCGAAATCTATGTCGACACCTATCCAGGCGCGAACTGGAGCGGCACGGTCGACAGCATCAGCCCGGCCTCGGCGGCAAGCTTCTCGCTGCTGCCGGCACAGAACACCAGCGGCAACTGGGTCAAGGTCGTCCAGCGCATCGCCATGCGGGTGAAGATCGAGACGCCGCCCGACCGGCCGCAACTGCGCGCCGGCATGAGCGTGACGCTCGATGTCGACACCGGCCATGCGCGCGGCATGCCTGACTTCATTGGCTCGGCGATGGGCATGAGCAAGAACCCGGGCACGGGCAAAAACCCGAGCATGGACAAGAAGACAGAGAACAACCATGGCTAGCGCCATCGCCGCGGCAGCGACCCCGGTCGCCAACCGCGGCGCCATCACCGCCTGCGTCATTCTCGCGGTGATCATGCAGGCGCTCGACACCACGATTGCCAATGTCGCGCTGCCCTATATCCAGGGCAGCGTCTCGGCCAGCGCCGACCAGATCAACTGGGTCCTGACCTCCTACATCGTCGCGGCCGCGATCATGACGCCGCCCTCAGGCTTCCTGGCCGCGCGCTTCGGGCGCAAGCGGGTGCTGTCGGTGGCGATCATCGGCTTCGTCGTCGCCTCGATCCTGTGCGGGGCGGCGCAGTCGCTCCCCCAGATCGTCGGCTTTCGGCTGATGCAGGGCTTCTTCGGCGCGGCGCTGGTGCCGCTGTCGCAGAGCATCCTGCTCGACATCTACACGCCCGAGGAGCGCGGCTCGGCGATGGCGCTGTTCGGCGTCTCGGTGATGGTGGGGCCGGTGCTCGGCCCGGTGATCGGCGGCTGGCTGACCGAGAACATCTCCTGGCGCTGGGTGTTCTACATCAACCTGCCGCTGGGCATCCTGGCTTTGGTCGGCGTCTCGATCTTCGTCAGCGAGACGAAATCCAGTGCATCGGCGAAGCTCGACTGGGTCGGTTTCGGCGCGCTCAGCATCGCGATCGGCGCGTTGCAGCTCTTCCTCGATCGCGGTGCGCAGCTCGACTGGTTCGACTCCTTCGAGATCGTCGTCGAGGCGACGGTCTGCGTCGCGGCGCTCTATATCCTCGTGGTGCATACGTTCACGGCCGAGAATTCCTTCATCAAGCCGCGGCTTTTCCTCGACCGTAATTTCTGCGTCGGGCTGATCTTCATCTTCATCGTCGGCATCTGCTACCTGGCGTCGCTGGCGCTGATGACGCCCTATCTGCAGACGCTGATGGGCTATCCGGTGGTGACCGCCGGCATCGTCATGGGGCCGCGGGGCTTAGGCACGATGGCCTGCATGTTCATGGTCGGGAAGCTGATCGGCAAGGTCGATACACGCATCCTGCTCGGTTCCGGCCTGCTGGTCAGCGCCTGGGCGATGTACGATATGGCCGGCTGGACGCCCGACGTGTCGCAACAGACCATCATGGTGACCGGCTTCCTGCAGGGGGCGGGGCTCGGACTGCTCTTCGTGCCGCTGACGACGATCACCTTCGCGACGCTCCCGGCCGAGTATCGCGGCGACGGCACCGGCCTCTACAACCTCTCGCGCAATATCGGCTCGAGCGTGGGCATCTCGCTGGTCGCCTATCTGCTCACCCGCAACGTGCAGGTGAACCATGCCGAGATCGCGAATTATGTCACGCCGTTCAACCGCATCTTCGATATGCCGGCGATCAAGGAGGCCTGGGATCCGCTGACGCTGGCGGGGCGCGCCGCGCTCGACGAGGTCGTGACACGGCAGGCGACGATCATTTCCTATGTCGACGACTTCAAGCTGCTGATGATCCTCTGCCTTGCAGCGCTGCCCTTCCTGGCGCTGTTGCGCACGCCTCGCCAAAAGGCGGCTGCGCCGGCTGATGACCACGCGATGGTGATGGAGTAGCGCCTCGCGTGGCGCGTCGGCCTTGGGGCTGACCCAAGGTTAATCTTGTTCGGTCAAACTCGCCTGAAATCTCACCTAGAGCTTTTGCGCAGATCGATTTCAGTCGATTATCATGGTGTCGGATTAACGCAATTTTAACGCTACGAGCCCGTGTCATGCGACCAGAGCGCGTGCCTCGAATCCCCACCCCGTTCCGCATCTCCAGCCCGGCTCGGATGCCGCGGGCGGCGAACGACAACGTTCCCGAAAATCCCGCGAGCATGGCGAGCTTTTTCGTCGGGCGGTTCGTGATCCTCGTGGCGCTGGTGGCGGCGCTGGCGATCATGCTCGGCTGCGCCGTCTGGTTCGGGCGCACCGTCTGGCGGCTGTTGACCTGAGGGACTGCGCGCCGGCTGCACTGGCTGGCGAGCGGGGCCGCGCAACGCTTGCGTCAGAGCACGCACCGATCCGATTGCGCCGCAATCCGACCGGATCATGCGTTCTCTCTCAATAAGTTAGAGGAGGTTCCGAGCAGGTTGATTCAACCTGGCCGGACCCGGTTCTAGCGCGCGTTGGTGAAAGCCTTTCGACTGAACACCGTTCGGAACAGGATCGCGACGTCGAGCCAGAACGACCAGTTGTCGATGTACCAGTGATCATAGGCGACGCGCTTGGCCATCTTCTCGTCGGTGTCGGTCTCGCCCCGAAAGCCGTTCACCTGAGCCCAGCCGGTTATGCCCGGCTTGACGTTGTGACGGCGCGCGTAGTTGGCGATCCTGCACTGGAACTCGACATCATGGGCGAGCGCATGCGGCCGCGGCCCCACCAGCGACATGTCACCGGCAATCACGTTCAGAAGCTGGGGCAGTTCGTCGAGATTGTAGCGGCGCAGCACCTGCCCGACCCTGGTGATCCGGGGATCGTTGCGCTTGGCCTGGACGACGACCTGGCCGTCGTCGGTCGTGGTCATGGTCCGGAACTTGAAGATGCGGAACGCCTGCTGATTGAAGCCATAGCGACGCTGCCGGAAGAGGATTGGGCCGGGCGAGTCGAGCCGGATCAACGCGGCGATCATGATGAGGAGCGGCAGGGTCAGGACCAAACCCGAGACGGCAGCAACCATGTCGAGCGCGCGCTTGGTGGCGATCTCCGCTCCGGACAGCGGCTGACGGGTCAGGCGCAGGCTGGAAAACGAGCCGGAGCGAACGAAATGCGGCGTCTCAAAACGCTCCATGATCGGCTCAGGCGCGAGATGGATCGCGACCGGAAGATTGGTGAAGGCGCCGACGCAGGCCTCGATGGTCTTCTGCTCCGACCAGGGCAGGGCGATGAGGACGGCATCGGGCCGCCTGGCCCGGCAATTTGCCACGGCGGCGGCCAGATTGGCCGAGAGTTCCGCCGGATTGCCATCCCGGCCCGATTTCAGGAACGCAACGTCTGCGATCGCGAAACCGACATGCCAGGGTTTGTGCCGGGCGACGAAGGACATCACGTTGTCTTCCCGCCCGATCAGGAACACGCGCTCGGACGTGATCCGACCTGCCTTGCTACCGGCTGCGACCCACCGGGCAAGAAGCGAGCGCGACAGCGCAATCACCGGTATTCCGGCGAAATAGGTCGTGAAAATGACGATTCGCGAATAGTGACCAGTGATCTTGGCGACGAAGATGAGCGCCAGGAAAGCGACCATCGTGATGTTCCAGACCGAGAAGGCCGATGCGATCTGTCCCTGGGGCGAGAGGTAGTTTTTGAGCTGATAGCGCCCTTGCATCAGATTGATGAAGACGAAGATCGTCATCAGCATCGCCGCCAGCTCGGGGGCAGCGCGATCCATGCCGATTTCGTTCTGAGTTACCAGGTAATAGGCGGCCGACGCCGCACCGACGAGAGAGCCGACGATGATCGCGTCGCTCGCCGCAGTGAGCGGCCCGAGCCAGTACCGCCAGAGGCGCGGCCGGCTTTCGGACGTTGTCAGCAGCGTGCTGTCCAGATCGTTGACGCTCATGTCACCCCGCCTTCAGATCCGAGCGGCAGCGACGCCTCGTCCCAAAGCGGGACGCAGGCTCACAGCGGATCCGTCGTGAAGGCTGAGGTGGCAATGCCTGTGCCGCCAACAGGTGGCCCAGATCGAGACACTGGATCTGGCGGGTTCCACGTTCAGATGGCGTTGCGGAAGCGCCGGAGCATATATTCGAAGGAGCTCGCCATGGCGGAGCCGACAAGCGCCCCCATGATCTTGACCAGCGCGTCATGAGGCAGCCCGTGACGGGTCATCTCCAGCGTCTGCAGCCATTCCAAACCTGCGGCCAGACCGATCAGGCCGGGCAGCACCAGCCAGCGCTGGCGCGGGTAAGCGAAGGTGAGCAATGCGCCGGCGGCAAGATAGGCGAGGAAGCGTTCGGTATCCGCACCCAGGTCCATGAGGTGGGGCCGCGCATCGATCGGCGACAGCGTCGAAACGACGATCACGAGGAGGGCGGTCCAGCCGATCAGGACGGCGGCGCGGCGCAGCTTGTCGAGGGAGGCGTTCAAACCGGAACTCCGAATGCTGGCGGGGCGCATAGCAAGATTTAGGCCAGCACTGTAAGAATCGTTTCGCGCCGATGCCCAGCTATGCCCTTATGGCAATGTAAAAACGGCGAAGCAATGGCATAGGTGAAATCTGTGTCATGTCTTCGCGCCGGCTATGCTGTCGTAAGGGCGTCGGGTCAACATGTCGGCGATGAACGGGAGAGGTTTCATGCTGGAGAGTTCTGCCGCGTCGTCGGCGGCGCGGATCGCGCCGGGCGGCAAGGCCATCCATGGCATGCCGCTCGGCACCTGATGCCGGAGGCGCGCTTTCCACGCATTCCCGGCGACATGGGCAATGGCACGTTCGGCTGAGCCGGCCGACTTATCCCCGGCTTCGGCAATCGCCCGATAATCCCCCTCGCGACAGCCCGGCGCTGCATCCCCTTCGCGAGGCCACATGACCGACACCCCCCGACTTTCCCTACCCCTGCTCGCCGCCGGACAGGCGCAGAAGCACGTCACCCACAACGACGCGCTGACGCGACTGGATGCCTTGATCCACCTCGTCGTCGACAGTCGCACGCAGACCGCGCCGCCGGCCTCGCCGACGGAGCTTTCCGCCTATATCGTGCCCCCGGGCGGCACCGGCGCCTTCGCCGGCCGGGCCGATCAGCTGGCGCTGTTCGAGGATGGCGGCTGGACCTTCCTGACGCCGCGTGCGGGCTGGCAGGCCTGGGTCGCGGACGAAGCCGAGCACAATCTCTGGACCGGGACGGAATGGCGCCGCGCCAGCCCGCTCAGCAGCCTCGGCGCCGAACGCTGGGGCATCAACGCGTCTGCGGATGCGACCAACCGGCTCGCGGTCTCCTCCGAGGCCAGCCTGTTCAACCATGCCGGCGGCGATCATCGCCTCAAGATCAACAAGGGCGCTGCGGGCAACACCGCGAGCGTTCTGTTCCAGGCCAACTGGTCGGGGCGCGCCGAATTCGGCCTGGCCGGAGACGACGAATTCCGGGTGAAGGTCAGCGGGGACGGCTCGGCCTGGCACGATGCAATCGCGATCGATCGCTGGACGGGAAGCGTGGTTCTGCCAGGCTCGGCCTGGGCTTGCGGCACGGACCTCCTGATCAATGGCGACATGCAGATCAACCAGCGCGGCTTCGCGGGCGGAGCGCTTGCGACGGGAAACTACGGGTTCGATCGCTGGAAGGCGGCGAGCGGCGGCGCCAATCTTTCGCGCAGCGGTTTCGCTATCACGTTGAACTCAGGTGGAATCGTGCAGGTCGTCGAGCCGGCGCTGTGGGGCCTTGCCTCCTTCGCCGGTCTGTCGCTGACGCTGTCCGTCGAAGGCCTGAGCGGCGGCAATCTCTCGGTCGCCATCGGTAGCCAGACCGGCACGATTACGGCAGGCGCAGACCGGCGTTCGGTGACGTTGACCCCGGCTGTGGGCGACACGGGGGCCTTGACGGTGCGGTTGTCCCCGAGCGCCGGGACGGTCAGCTTCGCCCGCATCAAGCTGGAGCGGGGCGGCGTCGCCACTGGATGGGGAGCCCGCGCGCTGGCGATCGAGCAAATGTTGTGCCGACGCTACCATTGGCGCCCGGACGGACAGATCCTGATCGACGCCTACCAGGCTGCGGCGGCGGGCGCTCGCCAGAGCATCGGGATGCCCGTACCAATGCGAACGACGCCGGCAGTCGGCTTCACCGTGTCCTCGGAAATCAATGTGCAAGGCAGCGATCGCGGCGTTGTCGCCCAATCACCCGAGCGTGCCTATGCCTATGTCACCGCACAAACGCTGGGGCGGGTGCGGGCGGCGTTCGACGCCATCGCCTTCGATGCGGAGTTTTAGGGCAGCGCGTCATGCTCGGGCTTGCCCCGAGCATCTCCGGGAGAGTGGGCTCTGGAGCCTCCCTCGGCTCGAGATTCTCGATTCCGCGCCGGGCGCGGCCCGGGAATGACGCCTCCTGCTCGCGTCAGTGAATCTCGGGTTCCGCCACCTTGGCAGTGCCTTCGAGATAGTCGAAATCGCAGCCCTTGTCGGCCTGCCGGATATGGGCCGCGGACATCTTGCCCCAGCCGCGCGGATAGTCGCGGTCGGGCGGCGTCCAGACGGCGAGGCGGGCGGCGATCTCTGCTTCGGTGAGGTTGACCGAGATGCTGCGGGCCTCGACGTCGACGCTGATGATGTCGCCGGTCTGCACCGCGGCGAGCGGGCCCTTGATATAGGCCTCCGGCGCGACATGCAGGATGCAGGCGCCGTAACTGGTGCCGGACATGCGGGCATCCGAGATACGCAGCATGTCGCGCACGCCCTGCTTCAGCAGCTTCTTCGGGATCGGCAGCATGCCCCATTCCGGCATGCCGGGGCCGCCGACCGGGCCGCAATTCTTCAGCACCATGATGTGGTCGGCGCTGACGTCGAGGTTCTCGTCGTTCACCGCCCGCATCATTGCGTCGTAATCCTCGAAGACGAGGGCCGGGCCGGAATGCTTGAGCAGGCGAGGCTCGGCGGCGGAGGGCTTGATGACGCAGCCATCGGGGGCGAGGTTGCCCTTCAGCACGGCGAGGCCATTGGCCGTCGAGACCGGGCGGTCGAGCGGGCGGATGACGTTGTCATCATAGACATTGGCGAGCGCGATGGTCTGCGCCAGCGGCTTGCCGGTCACGGTCATCGCATCGGTGTGGAGCTTGCTCTCGAGCTGCTTCAGCAGGGCGGGGAGGCCGCCGGCATAGAAGAAATCCTCCATCAGGAAGTCGCCCGAGGGGCGCAAATTCGCGATGACCGGGACCGTGCGCGAGAAGGCGTCGAAATCATCCGGTGTCAGCGGCACTCCGGCGCGACCGGCCATGGCGACGAGATGGATGATCGCGTTGGTCGAGCCGGCGACGGCCATGTGGACCGTCAGTGCATTCTCGAAGCTCTTGCGGGTCAGGATCTGGTCCGGCGTCAGATCCTCCCAGACCATCTCGACGATGCGCTTGCCTGCGGCGGCGGCCATGCGTGGATGGGCGGCGTCGGCGGCAGGGATGGCGGAGGCGCCGGGCAAGGTGAGGCCGAGTACCTCGGCATGGCTCATCATCGTCGCGGCCGTGCCCATCACCATGCAGGTGCCGTAGGAGCGGGCAATGCCGCTTTCCATATCGCGCCACTGATCGTCGGTGATGTTGCCGGCTTCCTTCTCGGCCCAGTACTTCCAGACGTCGGCGCCGGAACCCAGCACCTTGCCGGCCCAGTTGCCGCGCAGCATCGGCCCGGCCGGGACGAAGATGAAGGGAAGCCCCGCGCTGCAGGCGCCCATGATCAGGGCCGGCGTGGACTTGTCGCAGCCGCCGAGCAGCACCGCGCCGTCGAGCGGGTGGGAGCGGATCGATTCCTCCGTCTCCATCGCCAGGAAGTTGCGATAGAGCATTGTCGTCGGCTTCTGGTACTGCTCCGAGACCGACATCACGGGGATTTCGATCGGGAAGCCGCCGGCCGCCCAGACCGCGCGCTTCACCGCCTCGGCGCGGTCGCGCAGGTGCGTGTGGCAGGGGTTGATCTCTGACCAGGTATTGATGATGCCGATGACCGGCTTGCCCATGAATTCCTCATGGCCCAAGCCCATCTGCAGCGCCCGCGAGCGATGGCCGAAGGAGCGCAGATCGCTCGCCCCGAACCAGCGCCAGCTGCGCAGGGTCTCGGGCGTCTTGCGGGGGCGGGACATGGGCGTTTCCTCGGAATTCTTGTCGTTCTAGTCGGTTCTGGCGTCATGGTCGGGCTTGACCCGACCATCCCGGAAACCAGTGCCATCTTGTCATGAGATTCTCGGGTCTGCGCTTCGCTCCGCCCGAGAATGACGGCCTGTCACTCAGCCGCGGCCTTCACGGCGCCCCAGCCCGACACGATGCCGCGCAATTCCGCCCGCTCGGCCTCGTTCAGCTCCGGCAGGCCGGGCAGTCTGACCGGGCCGACATCGGTGCCGAGCAGGCCGAGTGCTTCCTTCACCACGGTGACGTTGGCGCCGTTGCCGTATTTGGTGCGCAGCTTCTCGAAGCCGGCGATGGCATCGACCTCCCGGCGCGCCGCGGCATAGTCACCGGCTTCCAGCGCACGCCAGACAGCGAGCGAGCGCTCGGGCACGACATTGATAAGACCGGAGGTGAAGCCGCGCGCGCCGAGCGCATAGAAGGGTGCGGCCCAGCCCTCGGCGAGGCCGCAGATCCAGTTGGCCGAGGAGCCTTCGGTCTCGCGTACGCAATCGGCGAGCAGCATCATGTTGTTGGAAGCGAACTTGACGCCGGCGACGTTCGGATGCGTCGCGACGCGGATCAGGTCCTTCACGCCGATCGCGTCCGAACGGATATAGGCGACGAGCGGGATCGACAGCGCCTCGGCGATGGCGAGGATGTAGTCGGCCTGGGCTTGCGGCGCGGCGAAGGGGTCTAGCGGGTGATGCACCATCGCGGCATCGCAGCCGGCCCTGGCGGCGAGCTTGCCGGTCGCTACCGCCTCGCGCAGGGACCTGCCGATGCCGGCGGTGACCAGCGCCTTGCCGGCGGCAGACTCGGCTGCGACGGCGTGGGAACGTTCCACCTCCGCCGTCGTCATCGGGTAGAACTCACCGGTGTTGCCGGCCGAGACGATATTGTGGATGCCGGCCTCGGCGATGCGCCGGACTATCTTGCCGGTCAGGCCCCAGTCGGCCTCGCCATCCGCCTTCCAGGCGGTGACATGGACGCCGGAAATGCCGCGCAGCGCGCTGCGCACCTTGTCATTCGTCATAGTCCAGTCCCTCCGCATCCGCGCCGAAGACCAGCCTTACATGGGCCTTCGCCGAGCGGACGATGTGGCGGCGCATCCTGAGTTCGGCGAGCGCGGGATCGCGCGCCAGGAGCGCCTCGTAGATGCCGCGATGCTCCTCGAAGCCGCGGCGGCGTTCGGCCAGCTCCGAATGAAGCGAAATGCGCTGGGCGTGATCGTACATGCGCTGGCCGTCGAGCCGGCGCTCCAGATAGGTGCAGCCCGAAATGCGATGGATCGCGCGGTGATAAGTCTCGTTGAGCGCGACCAGATCCTCGAGGTCGCCATGCTCGGTCGCCTGCTCCATCTCGGCGATCAGCCGGGCGAGCTCTCTTTCGTCGCTCCCGGTCAGGTGGTTTGCCGCGATATGGGCCATGACGCTTTCGAGCGCGGCGCGGCCCAGCGCCATCTCCAGCGCCTGCCGCGGCGAGAACTCGACGAAGACGCCGCGCCGCGCCTCCGTCCGCACCAGCCCTTCGCTCTCCAGCTTGCGGATCGCGTCCTTCACCGGTGTCGTGCTGACGCCGAGCATCTCGGCGAGCTGGCGTTCGTTCAGCCGCTCGCCATTGCGGAAGCGCCCGGCGACAATGGCGCGGCGCAGGCGCTCATGCACGTGCTCGCGCAGCGAACGCAGCAGATCGGGGGCGACGGGTTCGACGGCAGGCTGCAACATCATCATTCCGAAGCGGCCAGTCAACATCCACCAAAGCCGGATAACGACCCGCGCCGCACACCGGCATCAAACAGCACAATCCTCCTGTTCCGGCAATCTGAAATTTCAGATTTCAAATCTGCAATCCTGTGATATCCCTCGGGCAAGCGCCCAGAACGAGGCGCAAGGCGGAATGTCCGTGACGGGGAGGAACAAGACCAATGAGCATCAGCCGCAGAACGATCATCATCGCCGCCGCTTGCCTGGCTGCGGCTGGGCCTGCCTTCGCGCAAGGCGACTATCCGGGCAGCAAGGTCGTCACCATCGTCGTGCCCTTCGCGGCCGGCGGCACCACCGACCTGCTCGGGCGCATTCTGGCTGACCGGCTGGGCCAGCGCCTCGGCGGCAAATTCATCGTCGAGAACCGGCCGGGCGCCGGCGGGAATACCGGTGTTGCTGCCGTCGCACGCGCGCCGGCCGATGGCTACACGCTGACCATGGGCACTGTCTCGACCCATGCGATCAACCCGGCTGTCTATGCCAGGCTGCCCTTCGACCACACCAAGGACTTCGCGCCGATTTCACAGGTGGCGAGTGTGCCGAACATCCTGATGGTCAATATCGATCTGCCGGCCAAGACGGTTCCCGAACTGATCGACCTGCTCAAGAAAAATCCCGGCAAGTACTCCTTCGGCTCGTCTGGGGCGGGCACCTCGACCCATATGGCGGCGGAACTGTTCAAGGTCGCGACCGGGACCGACATGGCGCATGTGCCTTATCGGTCGAGCGGGCAGGTGACGCAGGACCTGCTCTCCGGCCAGATCCAGATCACCTTCGACAACATCACAATTGCCTGGCCGCATGTGCAGGAGGGCAAGATCAGGGCGCTGGCTACCGCGACACCGCAGCGGCTGGAGGTCGCCAAGGACTTGCCGGCGCTGGCCGAGTTCATTCCAGGCTATGATGCCAGCTCCTGGCACGGCTTCTTCGCGCCATCCGGCGTGCCGAAAGAGATCGTCGCCAAGCTCTCGGCCGAGACGCAGGCGATCATGAAAGAGCAGGCGGTGATCGACCAGCTCAAGAAGCTCGGCGTCGATCCCGTCGGCTCGTCGCAGGAGCAGTTCACCGCCCATATCGCCTCGGAGACCAAGCGCTGGGCCGAGGTGGCGCAGAAGGCGAATGTGAAGATCGAGTGAGGCGGTCGGGCTTCCGGCGCCGCGAGCCGTGGAATCAATCCGCGGCCGCAGTGGCGATCGCATTCATGAGCCAGCGCAGCGCGGGGTCCGCCAGCGCGCGCCGTGCGTGCAGCAGGTCGATATCGAAGGCGGCCACTTCGCAGGGGAGCGGCAACACTGCGACGCCGGCGCTTGCTGCAAAGCGGCGGGCAACCCGCTCGGCCATCGTGGCCACCAGATCGGTGCCGGCTACCGCGAAGGGAACCGCGACGACATGGGGCAGGGTGACGGCGACGCGGCGCCTCAGCCCCATTTGATCAAGGGCGATATCGATGGCGCTCGGCAGGCCGTCGCCACCGGCCGCCGAGAACAGGGCGTGGGGCAGGGCGGCATACTCGCTCAGCGTCATATCGGCTCCGCCTCCGGCGCGCGCAGGGTCCCGGATGCAGACGAAGCGTTCCTCGATCAGGCGCCGGCGCAGGCAGAGTGCTGAATCGGGCAGGTGGCCGCCGATCAGGGCGTCGAGTTCGCCCCGCTCCAGCCGCGCCAGAGCGTCTCCTGCGTCGGTGATCGGCCGCACGGCGAGGTCGACGCCCGGAGCCTCTCGACGCAGCAGCCTGACCAGGGTGGGGACGACGACGAGATCGCCATAGTCCGTCACGGCAACGGCGAAACGCCGGTTCGATGTGGCGGGCTCGAAGCCTTGCCGGGGCGCGAGCGCTTGCCGGATCTGCTCGAGCGCGGCGCCGATCGGCCGGGCAAGCGCCAGCGCCTTCTCGGTCGGCTGCATGCCGGAGGCGGTGCGCAGGAACAGCTCGTCGTCGAACAACTCGCGCAAACGCCGCAGGGCACTGCTCATCGAGGGCTGCGCCAGGCCGATCCGGCCGGCGGCGCGGGTGACGTGGCGCTCCTCGATCAGCGCCTCGAAGGCCACCAGCAGGTTGAGATCGATCGACGCTAAATTCATGCAGACAATGATGCATATACGAACAATCGATTTCAAGAATGTCGTGGAGGTATCTACACCGGCATCCGTTGTACCGACGGGCCGATAGCTGCGATGTCCCCCTCTCTTGCGCGCTGCATTCCAGGTGGACCGACATTGCTGATGGTCGGGGTGCTCGCAGGCCTCGCGATTCCGGCGCTGGCCGATGCTGTGCGCCCGGCAATGGCTGCCGCCATCTTCGTGATCGTCCTGGGCACATTGCTCAGGGTCGACGGCAACGCCTTCCTGATGACATTGCGGCGACCGCGCCTGTCGCTCTTTCTGCCGGGGCTAGTGATGCTGGTTTGCCCGCTGCTCGTCGCGGCGGTGGTGCGCGGTGCCGGGCTGGCGCCTGAGCTTGCACTGGCGGTGGTGCTCGCCGTCTGCGCACCGCCTTCCGGCGGAAACGCGGCGGTGGCGCGGCTGCTTGGCCTCGACCCGACGCTGCCGCTTACGGTGACCTTGCTGTCGATGGCGGCCGCGCCTCTGACGGTGCCGCTCCTCGCGCAATGGCTCGGCGGTATCGGTTTCGACCCCTATGAGCTGGCATTCCGGCTGTTCGCTCTGACGGCCGGAGCCGCTGCGTTCGCCTGGCTGTTGCGCCGCCATGCGGGTGCGGCGCTGGGCCGGCATGGAGCTACGGTCGATGCAACCGTTCTCGGCGCCCTGCTGATCTTCGCGCTGGCCGCGATGGCCGGAGTGCGAGTCCAGATCGAGGCCGATCCCACTATGGCGCTGTCCTGCGTTGCGCTCGCCTTCGCTTGCAACATCGCGTTGCAGGGGCTCGGCGTCGTCCTGACGCCCGGCAGCCTCGCCGCGCGGTTGACCGTCGGCCTGACCCTCGGCAACCGTAATGTCGGATTGGTCTGGTCCGCGCTCGGCGCCGCGACCTCGCCGACGATGGCGCTTTTCTTCGCGGCGACGCAGTTTCCCATCTACATGACCCCACGCCTGATCGCCTTCGTGATGCGTCGCGCCGAACCGGAGACAGCCAAGCCATGACCGCCCCCGCCCTGACCGAAGAGATTGCGCTGCGCTTCGCCCGGATCGCGCTCGGCCATGTCCGGCGGGAGTACCCGAACAAGCCGGACCACACCTTGGCCGGGCCGGAGGACGCGCGCACGCCAAGCGCGCTGCATCCGGTGTTCTACGGCAGCTATGACTGGCATTCCTGCGTGCATAGCTACTGGATGCTGGCCCGCCTGCTGCGGCGCTATCCAAACATGGAGGCCGCCGCCGACATCGTGGCCTTGTTTGATGCGCAGCTCGTTCCGGAGAAGATCGCAGTCGAATGCGCCTATCTCGCTGCCCCGACGGCGCGCGGCTTCAAGCGGCCTTATGGCTGGGGTTGGCTGCTGAAGCTCGCCGCCGAGCTGGACGGGTTAGACGATGGGCGCTGGGGCAGGGCACTGGCGCCGCTCGCCGAGATCTTCGCGCAGCGCTTCCGCGACTTCCTGCCGATCGCGACCTATCCGGTCCGCGTCGGCACGCATTTCAACACCGCCTTCGGCCTGCGGATGGCTGCCGACTATGCGGCGGCGACTGAGGATGGGGCGTTCCTGACGCTGCTGCGCGAGACGGCGCTGCGCTGGTACGGCGCTGATGTCGACTGCCCGGCCTGGGGCGAGCCGAGCGGGGACGATTTCCAATCCTCGGCCCTGATCGAGGCGGAATGCATGCGCCGCCTGCTTCCGGCGGAACGGTTCCTACCCTGGTTCGAGCGCTTCCTGCCGCATGTCGCACAGAGCAAGCCGGCCATTCTGTTCAAGCCGGCCACCGTGAGCGACCGGACCGACGGCAAGATCGCGCATCTCGACGGGCTCAATCTCAGCCGGGCCTGGTGCTGGAGCGCGCTCGCCGCGGCCTTGCCGGCGGGCGATGCGCGGCGCCCGGTCATCGACGATGCCGGGCGGCGGCATCTCGAAGCCGGTCTGCCGCATATCGCCGGCGACTATATGGGCGAGCACTGGCTCGCGACCTTCGCTGTGCTCGCTATCGAGGAGCGGTAGCCGTTCAGGCAGCTCCCTTCAGCTCAGCTCCTCCGCGCCAGCCGAGCGCCGGCGCGACGAGGGCAGCGAAGTCGCCAATGATCTGGCGGTAGTCGTCGATGCGGAAGTTGTAGGGCAGCTCCAGCCGTAAGGTATCGACGAGCGGCAGGATCGGGTCCGCCGCAAGCCGTTCGATCAGCTCGGCCGCCGTTCCGACCAAATCCGGCGCGAATTGCGTGCGCCGTTCGCCCTGCGGGGCGAGGGTGCGGGCGTGGCGGCTGGCTGCGTAGTCGCGATAGCGCTGGCGCGTCGCGGCGTCTGCTCCGTCGATCGGGACGATGACGCGGCCGACTGCGATCCGCGGTGTGACTGCGCCGCGCCAAAGTTCGCGGAACGTCTCGATATGGCGCCGCTGCGCCTCGAAGAAATCATCGGTTTCCTCGCCGATGTTGATGTTGCCGACCAGCAGGTGGAAGCCGTTCTCCGCTGCCCAGCGCGCTGAACGCAGCGAGCCGCCGCCGTACCAGAGGCGCTGGCGCAGGCCGGGAGCGTGCGGGCGCAGCCGCGGCCGATGCTCGCCGGCGGCCGAGGTGATGCGCGTATCGGGATCGCCGAGCCAGCCGCCCTCGATGTTCGCGGCGAGCCGCGCGACACGGGCATGCGAGAAATCGATCGTCGCCGGATCACCGTCGAAGAGACGCTGGCCCAGCAGCTTGCCGAAGGGCGGCGGCCCGGCGCTGAGCCCGATGTTCAGCCGGCCGCCGGAGAGGACGTCGACCAGCGAGAGGTCTTCCGCCAGCCGGAACGGATTCTCGTAGCCCATCTGGATGACGGCGGTGCCGAGCCCGATCCGGCGCGTGCGCTGCGTCGCGGCGGCCAGGAAGGTCGCCGCTGAGGAGACCCCGGGTTCGAGATGGCGCTGGCGCACCCAGGCGCTGTCGAAGCCGACAGCTTCCCCATGTTCGAACAGCGAGAGCGAATCTTCGAGTCCGCTGCGGGGATCGGCGTCGTCGTAGTTGCCCGGTGTCAGGAAGGCGATGTGCCGGATCGAGAGCTTGGTCATGTCAGTCGTTTCGTCATGTCAGTACTTCGGCAGGCCGGGCGGGTTGGTCTCGGAGCGCTCCACGGCTTCCTCCTCGATGCCCCAGCGGGCGAGGGCCTGCCGGTATTTCCCGCTCTTGATCAGGTTGTTGGTGGCGAGCGTCAGCGCGTCGACGAGGCCGCTGCCCTTGCGGGTGGTGATCGCGACATCGGATTTGAGCGGCCAGCCGGCGCTCAGCGTGCCGATGCGCTTGATGTCCTTGTCGCGGGCGGCGACGAAGACGAGCTGGGCATGGGGCTGAACGACGACGTCGACCCGGCCGGCGCGCAGCGCGACGAGCCGCGCTGCCTCATCGTCGAAGAGCTGCAGCTCCAGCGGCTTCAGGCCGGCAGCGACATTCTGCTTGCTCCATTCGACCAGGATGCGTTCCTGGTTGGTGCCGCCGCCGACGCTGAAGCTCAGCCCCGCCGCGTCCTTCGGTTCCTTGATGCTGGTGACCTTGCTGTCGGCCTTGACGAAGAAACCGTGCAGGCCCTGGCGATAGGTCGAGAAGTCGAATTTCTCCTTGCGCTGCTCGGTGACGCCGACATTCGAGATGACGGCGTCGTATTTGCCGGAGGCCAGTCCGAGCGGCCAGTCGGCCCAGGCGAGCGGCACGAGGTTGAGCTTGAGTCCGAGGCTGTCGGCGACGAGCTGAGCGAAGTCGGGATCCGCGCCGACCACGGTTTTGGCATCGGTGGCATAGGTGGAAAGCGGAGGCCCGCCAGGGCTGATGCCGACCGTGAACACGCCGGGCTCGACGAAAGTGAAGCCCCTCGGAACGGCGGCGACGGCGGCCGGGTCCTTCTCGGCGCGGATACGACCGGGCTGTTCGGGGCCAAGATCGAAGGGCGCCTGCTGGGCGAAGGCGGGCAGGCTCGTGGCGCCGAGCGCGCCGACGAGAAGCGACAGGAGTGTCCGTCGCGGAATCATGATGGTCTCCAATTCTTCAGATGGGGCGCGATCAGGCCACGCCGATGACTTTTTCGAGCCCTCATCCCGAGGAGCCATTCCCTTGGAATGGCGTCTCGAAGGATGCTTCAGGAGGTTCGAGAGGCATCTGGAGCGCCCTTCGAGACGCGGACTTCGTCCGCTCCTCAGGACGAGGGCTGTGAATGGTCAGCAGCTTCGAAGGCTTTCACGCCTTCGGCAGGCCGGGCGGGTTGGTGCGGGACTGCTCGATGGCTTCGGCCGAGAGGTTCCAGCGGGCGAGCGCCTTGGCGTAGTTGCCATTCTTGATCTGGCCGTTGAGCGCATGGGTGATCGCGTCGGCCAGGCCGGCGCCCTTGCGCGTCGTGACCGCGATCTCGGCGAGGACCGGCCAGCCGCCGCTGAAGTTGCCGGCGAGCCGTGTCTTGCCTTCCTGCGCTGCCTTGAAGCTCAGGAGGGCGTTGGGTCCGAGATAGGCGTCCGCGCGGCCGGATTCGAGTGCGAGATAGAGCACGACGTCGTCGTCGTAATACTGGGGCTCGACGGGCTTGAGCCCCGCCTTGATGTTGGCCTCGTTCCAGCGCAGCAGGATCTGCTCCTGATTGGTGCCGGCCGAGACGATGACCTTGAGGCCGGCGACGTCCCGCGGCTCGCGGATGACGATCTCGTTATCCTTCTTCACGTAGAAGCCGAGCAGGTCCTTGCGGTAGGTCGAGAAGTCGAACTTCTCCTTGCGCTGCTCGGTGACCGTGACGTTGGAAATCACCGCGTCGTATTTGCCGGAGGTGACGCCGAGCGGCCAGTCGGCCCAGGCGGTCGGTACGACCTCGAGCTTGCGGCCGAGCGCATCGGCGATGAGCTGGCCGATGTCGGGCTCCGAGCCGATGATCGTCCGGGTGTCGTTGGCGTAGCTGCCGAAGGGGAGGCGCCCAGCGGTGTTGGCGATGGTGAAGACGCCGTCCTTCGCGAATTTCGCATCCTTGGCGATGAGCTTGATCGCCTCCTCGTCAATCTGCGCGCGCGGGCGGCCGGCCTGTTCGGGCGAGAGGTCGATCGCCTGCTGGGCGAAGGCCCTGGCGGGGAGGATGGCGGCCGAGGCGGCGCCGGCGAGAAGGCTCAATGAATCGCGTCGCGTGATCATGGTCGGTTTCCTTGTGCGGGGGGAGGTCAGAGCACTTTGGCGAGGAATTCGCGGGTGCGGGGGTGATCGGGGGTGCCGAGGATCTGGGCAGGGGCGCCGGTCTCGACGATGCGTCCGGCCTCCATGAAGACGACCTGGTCGGCGACCTCGCGGGCGAAGCCGATCTCATGGGTGACGATGACCAGTGTCGTGCCGGAGCGGGCGAGCTCCTTGATCACGTCGAGCACCTCGCCGACGAGCTCCGGGTCCAGCGCCGAGGTCGGCTCGTCGAAGAGCAGGACCTTCGGCTTGAGCGCGAGGGCGCGGGCGATGGCGACGCGCTGCTGCTGGCCGCCCGAGAGCTGGCGCGGATAGGCCTGCGCCTTGTCGGCCAGCCCGACGCGGACGAGGAGTTCCTGCGCCTCGGCCAGCGCCTGATCGCGGGAGAGCCCGCGCACCGTCACCGGCGCCTCGACGATGTTCTCGATCGCGGTCAGATGCGGGAAGAGGTTGAAGTTCTGGAAGACCATGCCGACGTCGACGCGCCGGACGAGGATGTCCTTCTCCTTCAGCTCGTAGAGAGTCTCGCCGTCCTGCCGGTAGCCGATCAGCTCGCCGTCGATGGCGATGAAGCCCTCGTCGACGCGCTCCAGATGGTTGATCGAGCGCAGCAGGGTCGATTTGCCGGAGCCGGACTGGCCGATGATCGCGGTGACGCTGCCCGGGCGCAGCGACAGGTTGACGTCATCGAGCACCTTGAGCGGGCCGAAGCTCTTCGAGACATGGCTGATGCGGATCTCGCCGCCGCTGCGCGGGGAGAGCGTGGCGAGCGAGACCTTGCCCTGCGAGGCCGCAGCCTGGCTCGGAACCGCGACGCCGCCAGCGGCCGTCGCCGCCGCGATGCGGCTGCCGCCCAGCCAGCGCAGGGCGCGGTCGATGACCGACGGCGGCGGATTGCGCAGGGCGCCGCGCGAGTAATAGCGCTCGACATGGTGCTGAATGAAGGAGAGGACGCTCAGGATGACGAGGTACCAGACCGTCGCCACCATCAGGAGCGGGATCACCTCCAGATTGCGCCGGTAGATGACCTGGATGGTGTAGAACAGCTCCGGCAGGGCGAGGATGTAGACCTGCGAGGTGCCCTTCGCGAGGGTGATGACCTCGTTGAAGGCAGTCGGCAGGATTGTCCGCATCGCTTGCGGCAGCACGATGCGCGAGACCTGGCGACGGCGCGGCAGGCCGAGCGCCGCAGCGGCTTCCAACTGGCCCTGGTCGACGGAGAGGATGCCGCCGCGCACGATCTCCGAGGAGAAGGCGGCGGCATTCAGCGTCAGTCCCAGCACGGCGGCGAGGAAGGGCGTGATCAGCTGTGTCGTCTGCCAGGAGCCGAAGCTGATCCCGGTGAAGGGAATGCCGAGCCAGATCGTGCTGTAGAGATAGCCGAGATTGTTCAGGATCAGCAGCAGCACGATCAGCGGGATCGAGCGGAAGAGCCAGACATAGCCCCAGGACAGCGAGGCGAGCAGCGGCGAGCCCGAGACCCGCGCCAGCGCCAGCACGGTTCCGAGCAGGAAACCGAAGACGGTGCCGAGCAGGGTGAGCAGCAGCGTGCGGCCAAGCCCAGCCAGAACCGGCTCGGCGAAGAACCATTCGGCGAAGACGTCCCAGCCCCAGCGCGGATTGGACAGCACCGAATTCAGGACGGCGAACAGCACGACGGCCGCGAAGATGGTGCCGATGGTGCGTGCCGGATAGCGCGCCGGGACGATGCGATAGCGGCTGAAATCTCGGTGTGGTGCCGGGGTCTGGGCGTGCGCGGGCAAGCCCGCGAAGTCGCTGGCGAGGGTCATGGCTGGCTCTTGTTTTGTGAGAAGGAGGAGCGGCCCGTCAGGCAGCGCTGAGCGAGGAGCGGGTGTCCGGCCGGCGCGGCAGCGAGGCCGGCAGGACGGAAAGCTCCTTCTCGAAAGGCAGCTTGCCATAGGTCTCGGGATCGGCCGAGACGTCGAAGAGCGGGGTATAGCCCGCCTCCAGATAGAGGCCCTTGGCCTCCGGCTGGCGGAAGCCGGTGGTCAGGAAGATCTTGCCGTAGCCCTGCCGTATGGCCTGCAGCTCCAGCTCGACCACGATGCGGCGGGCGAGGCCCTGGCGGCGGAAGTCGCTATGGGTCCAGATGCGCTTCATCTCGGCGGTGCGCTCGTCGTAGCGCTTGAAGGCGCCGCCGGCGATGGCGTGGCCGTCACGTAGCAGCAGCACGAAATTGCCGTCCGGCGGGGCGAAGAGCTCGGCCGGGTAGCGGCTCATCTCGGCGCCCGGCGGCTCACCGAAATAGCTGCCGTAGCGGGTGGCGTATTCCCAGGTGAGCTGCTCGACCAGCGGCTGGGCGAGGGGATGCAGGGGGGTGGTGTAGAAAAACGCGTCGGCCATGGCGTGAGCCCTTCCGTGAAATCGTTGCGGGGCGGCTCAGCCGGCGCGGCGCGTCGGCGCGAGGTCCGAGATCGCCGCGTAGCGGCTCTCGCGGCGGGGCAGGCCAAGATGGTCGCGCAGCGTCGCGCCGGGCAGGTTGCGGTCGTAGACGCCGCGCGCCTCCAGCACGGGGATGACGAGCTCGACGAAATCGTCGAGGCCCTGGCCGATCACCGGGAAGCCGAGGATGAAGCCGTCGGCTGCCTGCGTTTCGACGCGCCCGATCAGCTTGTCGGCGACCTCCTCGGCCGAGCCGATGAAGTCGCTGCGCGGCGTCGCGGCCTCCAGCGCGGCCTCACGCAGAGTCTGCCCCTTGAGGGCGGCGTTGCGCTTGATGCGGTCGGTGGTCGAGCGGAAGCTGTTCTTGCCGATCTCGCCGAGCTCGGGGAAGGGGGCGTCGAGCGGATAGGCGCTGAAGTCGTGATGGTCGAAGAAGCGGCCGAGATAGGCGAGCGCGTCGTCGATCGAGATCAGGTCACGGATCGCCCGGTATTTCTCTTCGGCCTCGGCCTGCGTGCGCCCGACGATGGGGCCGGCGCTCGGGAAGACCTTGACCTCGTCGGCCGACCGGCCATGGGCGACGGCGCTGGTCTTGATGCTGCGGTAGAAGCTCTGCGCTTCCTCCAACGGGACATGGTTGGCGAAGACCGCATCGGCATGGCGGCCGGCGAGCCCGATCCCGGCATCGGACGCGCCGGCCTGAAAGATCACCGGCTGGCCCTGCGGCGAGCGCTGGATGTTGAGCGGGCCCTCGACCTGGAAGAAGCGGCCCTTGTGATTGAGCGCGTGGAGCTTCTCGCGGTCGAAGAAGCGGCCGCTCTCGCGGTCGCGCAGGAAGGCATCGTCATCCCACGAATCCCAGAGGCCCTTGGCAATGTCGAGATACTCATGCGCGATCTCGTACCGCAGCGCGTGCTCGGGATGCGGGCGGCTGTAGTTGCGGCCGGAGCCCTCCAGCGGAGAGGTCACTGCGTTCCAACCGGCGCGGCCGCCGCTGAGCAGGTCGAGCGAGGCGAATTGCCGGGCGATGGTGAAGGGGTCGCTGTAGGAGGTCGAGACCGTGCCGACGAGGCCGAGCTTGCTGGTCGTCGTCGCCAGTGCCGAGAGGATGGTCAGCGGCTCGAAGCGGTTGAGGAAGTGCGGGATCGACTTTTCGTTGATGTAGAGCCCGTCGGCGACGAAGGCGAAGGCGATGCCGTTCTCCTCGGCCTTGCGGGCGTTGCGGATGAAGAAGTCGAGATTGACGCTGGCATCCGCCGGATTGCTCGGGTGGCGCCAGGCGTTCATGTGGCTGCCGGCGCCCTGCAGCATCAGGCCGAAGGTGAGGCGGGTGCGGGACATGGATGTGTCCTTTCGGGAGGGAGGGATCAGGCCGCCAGCGCCGGCGTCTCACCGGCGAGCAGCGTCACGGAGGCGAGGCGCCGGGCGGTGAGGGCCACCGGCGTGTCGATGACGAATTCGGCGATGCCGAAGCGGGCATGCAGCGCGTCGAGCTCGCGCCGGACCTGCTCGGGCGTGCCGGCGAGGATGTGTGGTTTGCGGATCTCTGTGCTGTAGGAGGAGGCGCCGGCCTGGCGGGCGTATTCGGCCGCCTGTTCCTCGCTGCCGAGATTGAGGTTCTGGCCGTTGTCGAGCGTGAGACGGACGACGCGATGGTTCTCCGTCAGGCTGAGTGCCTCCTCGGCCGTCGGGGCGGCGAAGGCGGCAACCGCGAGCAGCAGTGCAGCCGGGCCGCCGGCTTTCGCATAGGCGTTCAGGCTGACCTCGATCGCCTTCGGGTCGCCATTGTGGTGGCCGGCGAAAACGAAGTGCCAGCCGCGTTCGCCGGCCTGCCGGGCGCTGTCGGGACTCGCGCCGAGCAGGAAGCGCTCCGGCGTCACGGGCGGTAC
The DNA here is from genome assembly GCF_056397745.1 of Allobosea sp. 05L423. Lineage (NCBI taxonomy): Bacteria > Pseudomonadati > Pseudomonadota > Alphaproteobacteria > Hyphomicrobiales > Alloboseaceae > Allobosea > Allobosea sp. 05L423. The sequence continues at coordinate 762,829 of NZ_JBFTOA010000001.1, forward strand.
CGGGAAGGCACGGGCCTTCTCCTGCGGGCCGGGTGCCTCGGTTGGCGGGGCAAGGAAAGTGTCGAGCTCGTCCAGCAGAGCCTCGAACGAGGGCGAGCGCGCCGGATCATGGAGCACCCGCAAGGCCTTGGTCGCGAAGGGCAGGCCGCCGGGAGCCTTGCCAATGCCGAGATCGACGCGGCCGGGAGCCAGCGAGGCCAGGAGGTTGAAGATCTCGGCGACCTTGTAGGGGCTGTAATGCGGCAGCAGCACGCCGCCGGTGCCGATGCGGATGCGCTGCGTGCGCGCCAGCAGATAGGCCGCCAGCACCTCGGGGGCCGGGCTGGCGAGACCGGGGAAATCGTGGTGCTCGGCCAGCCAGAAGCGGCGATAGCCGAGACGCTCGGCGGCCTGGACGAGGCTCGTCGTGCGCTGCAGCGCCGTGGCGGCGGTCTCGCCTTCGAGGATCGGGCTCTTGTCGAGCAGGCTGAGGCTATAGGTCATGTCGGAAAGCCGTATCGAGAAGGTCAGAGGGAGCGCAGGCCGAGCGCGGTGCGAGCTTCCTCGGCCATCCAGCCGAGCCGCTCATAGTCACCGCGCCAGTAGAGAAGGGCGGCATCGTTGGCGCCGAGCCTGATCTCGCGCACCCGGCCGATGACGATGGCGTGCGAGTGCCGCTCGATCAGCTCTTCCAGCTCGCAATCCAGTGCGGCCAGCGCGCCTTCGAGCAGGGGCGCGCCGGTGCGGCCTTCGCTCCACCGCGCCTCGGCATAGCGGGCGGGGCCCTTTTCGCCGGCGCGGCCGGCGAAGCGGTCGGCGACCTCCTTCTGCGCGGCGGTGAGGAAGTTCACGCCAAAGCTGCGGTGACGCTTGAGCACCGGGAAGGAGGAGGACGACAGGTTGACGCCGAACATCACGGTCGGCGGCTCGGCCGAAAGCGAGGACAGCGAGGTCACGGTCAGGCCGGTCCGGTCATCGCCACGCCCCGTCGTGATGACGGAGACGCCGCCGGCGAGATGGCGCAGCGCCGACCTGAATTCGCGACTGACGTCCCTCGCAGGCGGCGAAGCGCTCGCCGCTGGTCGGATGGCAGCGTGCGAAGCCGGGGGGGTCAGCGAGACGATCGCCATGGAAACCTCTGACGGAGACTGCGGATCGGGGGCGGCGGGCGGGGGAGCCTGACGCGCTGTCGGATGATGGCGGCGAGCCGGAAGGGAGATGACCCGGCCGTCTTCTGTTGCGGGGGAGAGCCGGTTGGGCGCTTCGGCGCTGCTGTCGGTGTTCGCACGAGACATGAGGTCTCCTTCGCCGGCAGGCCGGCGTCGCAGGGAAAACGAATTCGGAAAGGAAGTCGTCAGGCGCTCAGCGGCGCCGGCGTTCCGTCAGGAACATCGCCTCCGCGGCGGGGCAGCAGAACTGACTGTGACGTTGGTCGGCATCGCCGGCGTGTCTCCGTGCTTCGGAGCCCACGATTTCATCGTGGTGCTTTTAGCGTTGTTGACGCGGCGCAAGCTGCTCCAGCAAATCCCGCGAAGGAGCGAGAGGAATATCGCTCGATACTGTCATTGTTTCTGCGGAGAGACCCGCGGTCAATGAAACAGCTTTTCAAAGATCAGTTGAGCCGGAGGTGGAAAGCGCCACGACAGGGGCTTCGGCGGGAGAATTCCGTTCGTCGGCCGGGGCGGCGCCCGGCGGGGCGGCCGCCTCAAGGCCGAAGCACGCGCGGTCCGCACAGCCGAGGCCGCGGAGGGAGCAGTCCGTCGCCGAGGGCGGCGGGCTCAGCTTATGCAGTCGGGAAGGGAGTTGGAGCGGGTACCGGGAATCGAACCCGGGTATTCAGCTTGGAAGGCTGCTGCTCTACCATTGAGCTACACCCGCATCGGCGGCCAAATTCCCTATCGCACCGGCAGGTGTCAAGGGCTGCTGTACCGTTTCCCAGTCAGTCTCGCGTCATCTCAGAGTTTTGGCCAGGTATCGGAGAGCCTGTAGCCGGCGGGCCAGGGGTCGTCGGGATCGAGCATGAGCTGGGAGGTGCCGGTCACCCAGGCGCTGCCGGTGATTCGCGGGATGATCGCCGGCGTATCGCCGACGCGCGTCAGGCCCTCGATCTCGCAGTCGAAGCGGGAGCCGATGATCGACAGGCCGACGAAGCGCTCGCCGACGCCCAATTGTCCGCGCGCATGCAGCACGGCCATCCGCGCCGAGCAGCCTGTGCCGGTCGGCGAGCGGTCGATCTTGCCGGGGCGGATCGCCACCGCATTGCGGCCGGTCAGGACGCCATCGATGCGTTCGACCGGGGCTGCGAACTGGCAGAAGGAAATGTGATCCCAGGCGGTATCGCCGGGATGGACGAAGCCGAGCTGCTCATTCGCCGCGCGGGTGATCTTCATGCCGGTTTCGGCGATCTCGCGGGCCTCGTCGGGCGCGATCGCGAAGCCGAGACGCGCCGCGTCGACGATGACGAAGCTGTCCCCGCCATAGGCGATATCGACCGTGAGCGTGCCGAGGCCGGGGACCTCGATCGTCGCGTCGAGCCGGGCTGCGAAGGAGGGGACGTTGCGCAGGCTGATCGCCTCGGCCTTGCCGTCGCGGCAGGTAGCGCGGATCTCGATCAGCCCGGCCGGCGCCTCCAGCACGATATCGGTGTGCGGCTCCTGCATCGGCAGGATGCCGGTGTCGAGCAGCACGGTCGCGACGCAGATCGTGTTTGAGCCCGACATCGGCGGCGTGTCGGCCGGCTCCATGATGATCCAGCCCATCTGGGCGCGCGGATCCTTGGGCGGAACGAGCAGGTTGACGTGGCGGAAGACTCCGCCGCGCGGCTCGTTGAGCACGAAGTTCCGCAGGGTTTCGTCGGCGGCGATGAAGCGCGACTGCTCCCAAATCGTCTCGCCCGGAGGCGGCTGGACGCCGCCCACGATGACGTCGCCAACCTCGCCCGCGGCATGGCAGCCGACGACATGGATGATCTTTTGGCTGCGCATCGACGGGACCCGGCAGGATTGACGTGTGCCGGCAGCCTAGCCAGTTCACGCGCCTTTCAGAAGCCGAAGTTGAAGCAGGCCTTCACGATATCGTCCGAGCCTGGGAATTGCCGGGCGGGATCGAGCCCTTCTGATCTCGCCGATTTTCCGGCATGGCCGACCCATCGCTCGACATGCTTGGAGCAGGATGGTTTGGCCGCTCCTTCAAATGGATGAGGCGCCGGAGAGGCGGCTGGGCTCGAATGGGCTGAACGCAGCCGGGCGGCGGCCATGACGAGCGCTTCAGCGATCAACCCCTATGATGCGGTGGCCTATCCCGGCCATTCGTTCTCGCAGACCCACCCGGCGCGGCTGGCGACCATTGCGCATTTCCACGGAATGAGTCCGGCGTTGCCGTCGCAGATGCGCGTGCTGGAACTCGGCTGCGGGCGCGGCGGCAACCTGATCCCGATGGCGGCGCAGTATCCGCAGGGCCGTTTCCTCGGCATCGACCTCAGCGGGGATTCGATCCGGCAGGCGAATGCCAATGCGGCAGAGCTCGGCCTGTCGAATGTTGCCTTCAGGCAGGAGGATATCCTGGAGCTGACATCCGACCTCGGACGCTTCGATTACATCATCGTCCACGGCGTCTATTCCTGGGTGCCTGATCCGGTACGAGAGCGGATCATCGCCCTGTTCGGCGAATTGCTGGCGCCGCAGGGCGTCGCCTATGTCAGCTACAACGCGCTGCCGGGCTGCCGCCTGCGCGATCTTGCGCGGGACGTCATGCTCTATGCGGTCCGCGACATCGACGAGCCGTGCGAGCGGGTGCGGGCGGCGCGCGCCGCGCTCAAGGAGGTCGCCGAAGCCAGCGATCCCGACAGCTATCACGGTGCGGCGCTGCGCCAGCGCCTGAAGCAGATCGACGAGCTTCCGGACAATGTCTTCTACCATGACGACCTGAATCCGGGGGCGCGGGCTTTCGCGCTGCATGAGGTTCTGTCTGCTGCGGAGGGGCACCGATTGCAATTCCTGGCGGAAGCGTCGTTCCCGAATCTCTACGGCGCCGCCAAGGGCCCCGCGCAGCAGCTCCTGGCGCAAATCCCGGTCGAGGCGGCGGCGCGGCGCGAGCAGATGCTCGACCTGCTGATCGGGCGCGCCTTCCGCGAGACACTGCTCTGCCGGGCCGAACTGCCCTTGCGGCGGGGCATCCGGGCTGATGCGCTGAGGCCTTACTACCTCGCGGCCAATGCAAGGCTGGCCGCGCAGGCGACGGAGGAGGAGAGGCCTGGCGTCGAGCGCTTCGAGTTCGACGAGGGCGTGCGGCTTTCGGTCGATCTGCCACTGTGCAAGGCGGCGCTCGGCATCATGAGCGCGATCTGGCCGGCCAGCATCGCCTGGGAGGAACTGGTCGCGCGCTCCTGCCGCGAAGTGGCCGGCGAGCTCGGTCCCGATCTCGATCACGAGGTGGAGCGGCTCGACGAGGCGCTGATCGCGATCTTCAAGGCGGGGCTGCTCGACATCCGGCTGGAGCCGCCGGCGCTGACGACGCAGATCAGCGAGAAGCCAGCCGCCAGCGAGATCGCGCGGTGGCAGGCCTCGAGCGCCTTCGAGGTGACGGACCTGCGCCACCGCACCGTCCAGCTCGACAGCCTCGTCGTCCGGAAATTCGTCAGTCTGCTCGATGGCTCGCGCGATCAGGATACGCTGCTCGACGACATGAACGCCTTCCTGGCCGAGACGAGGGCGGCGGGCATCGCGGTCACCAACCTGCCGGAGCGGGCGACGGCAGCGGAAGTGGCGATGCATCTGAAGGATGTCGCCCGTCTCGCCTTGCTGCGGGCATGAGGATTGTTGCCCCGCGGCTCGGGGCGTAACCTTGCGTCAGGGACGAAGAGGCGCGGACCGTCAGGATGAGCGAGCGCTTCCGGCAATTCCAGGCGCTGTTTCCCGAGGAGGCCTGCCTCGCCGAGCTGATGCGCCTGCGCCATGGCGGCACGATCATGGCCTGCCCGGCCTGTGGGCGCGGCACCTCGTTCGCGATGCGGCCGAAGCTGCGCGGCTTCGCCTGCAATCACTGCCACTATATGATCCATCCCGCCGCCGGCACGCCGATGGAAAGCCGGCGCACGCCGCTGCAGCTCTGGTTCTTTGCCCTGAAAACGCTCGCCGAGCAGCCCGGCAAGGGAGCGGCGGCGGCGATCGCGCGGGAGGCCAATGTCCCGCACATGACGGCGCAGCGGCTCGTCGACGAGCTTTCGGCGCTCGGTGAACGGAGCGATGCGGCCTGGTTCGCAAGCCTGCGCCACTCGGTCGGCAATGCGGTAGGCTCGTCAACGAGCCAGCCGGTTCGCGTACAGCCATCAGCGCCGCAAGCCATTGCGCCGCTTGGGAAGGCTGGCCCCGTCAGAGCCGCCGGACCGGCTGCAAAGGCGCAGTCGTCGGTTTCGGCGCCGGCTTCGGCCGTCGGTTCTCCGGCACTTGGGGCGAAGAAGGCAGCGTCGCCTGACGGAGAACCCGCCCAGGCTCGGGCGCCCAGGCACGGGCCTTCCAGAGGCGTGGCGATCGCTGCCGTGGGCGGCGGCATCGCCTGTATCGCGCTAGCAGTGCTCGGTCTCGCCTATGCGCGCCTGCGGCCGCCGGACCGGCCCTTACAGGCTGCGACAGAGGACGTCGCGTCAACGGACGCCCCCGCGCTCAAGGACGGCCCGGCTCGCCCCTCGCTCATCCTGTCTTCGGTCGAGCAGGATCTGGAGGGCGCCCGGCAGGCGGCCCAGTTCGCACTCGACAACGATCCGTCGCTCGCCGCCATCAGGCCGCAGGAGGATGCGCCGACCCAGCAGGTGCCGGTCAATCAGCTGCAGCTCCCCTCAAATATCCTGCTGGTGCCGCCGAAGATGCAGGGCGCGCCAACGGGATCGGCCACGTCCAGCGGCGCCCCGCAACCGCCGCCGCAGATCTCCGGCGGCGATCCCGACCAGATCCTGACCTTCGGGCCGATCAAGATCCGCCGGCATCTGGTCGACACGATCGTGCGCGCGAGCAAGATCGTCGGTGCTGATCCGACGCTGCTGATGGCGGTCGCCGACAAGGAATCCTCTTTCTCGACGGCTGTGAAGGCGCAGACGTCATCGGCAACGGGGCTCTACCAGTTCATCGAGCAGACCTGGCTCGGCGTGATCTACGAATTCGGGGCCAAGCACGGGCTCGCTTCGGAAGCGAAGCTGATCGGCCGCTCCGGCCGGCAATTCATCATCTTGGACGGGGGGCAGCGCCAGCGCATCCTCGACATGCGGCGCGAACCCTATATTTCGGCGCTGCTCGCTGCTGAGATGCTCAAGCGCGACACCTTGCGGCTCGAGCGCGCGATGGGGCGCCATCTCACCGGCGGCGAGATCTACCTCATCCACTTTCTCGGCCCGGATGCGGCGCAGACCTTCATCGAGACGATGGAGGAGACGCCGGGCGTCAAGGCGGCGGAGTTGCTGCCGAAGCCTGCCCAGGCCAACCGGCCGATCTTCTATGCCGACGCCGGCGGCGAGACCAAGACGCTCTCGGTGTCCGAGGTCCACAAGAAATTCAACGACATGATCAAGGTCAGGCTCGATCGCTACAGCGCCGTGAGGCCGACAATGGGGCCGGGACTGGCGCGCCCGCAGCCGAAGAAGTGACGTGTTTCGCCGCGTGCGATTCCGCCTGCGGCCATCTCCTCCCGCTTCGGGAGGCATTGAAAGGAGAGAGCTCATGCCGGGGAACCGTTTCGAGCAGGTCGACGAGCCACAGGCCGATGCGATCACGCTCAGCCTGAGCGAGCGTGGCGGCGAGGCCTTCGGCCGTGTGCTCTGCCCGGCCGAGCTCGCCAGCGGGCATCTCGTCAATGATTTCGTCAGCGACGAGCTCCCGGCGAAGGACGCCTTTCGTACCGCGATCCGCCTCGCCAACGAGCTCCGGGCGCCGATCGTCGTCGCGGATGTCGACGACGTCTGGCAGGACGAGTGGGGTGTGCTCTACCGGGAGGAGTAGGAGAAGCAACGCTCCGCCATGATCGGGCGCGACCCGAGCATCTCCGGGGAGAGATTCTCGGGTGTGCGCTTCGCTGCGCCCGAGAACGACGCGCCCGCCGAAACCTACTCGATCCGGAAATACTTGATGGCGAGGCCGAGCTTGCCGGTCTGGCGGGCGAGATCGAGCTTGAGATTGGCGAAGAATTCGCTGGCCGGCGCAGGATTCGGGCCGGCCAACGCCGGCAAGGGCTCCTGGCTGACGAGCGCGAGCACGGTCTGGGGACGAGCCGCGCCGCCGGTCGATTCGAGCTTGAGGTTGAAGGTGACCTTGCCGCCTTCGCGCTTCATGAAGCTCTCCAGATTATAGACCAGCCCGTCGTCGCCGATCAGAACGACATCGAGGTTCTGGCCGCCGCCGGCGTCGACCGAGCCGTTGAGGACATCGCCGCTCTTCATGTTGAAGGCGCCGATCTGGAGCCGCGGGCTGCGATCGATCCCGATGCCGGGCTGGCGCAGGAAATCGACCATCGGGCATTGTGCGTTGGTGACCGGGCGCAGGTTGATCTGGGCCTCGAAACCCTGCTCGGCCTTGAAGGCGTTGTCGAAGGCGATGAAGGGGGCCGAGGCGCTGCCGAAGCCCTCCAGCGTTGCCTTGCGGTCGCCGATCTCCTGCGGCCAGAGGAAGAAGCAGGGCCCGCCATCATAGTCGCGGACATAGCGCTCGATACGTTCGGCGGGCGTGCGCGGCTCTGGCTCCTGCGCCGCGGCCGGCGGCGCTTGGGGGGCGGGCGGCGTCACGGGTGGCGTGGAAGGCGGCGGCTGCATGACCGCGGCCAGCGGCTTCTCGGCGGGCTTCGCCTCTGGTAGCGGCGACTTGGCGGCGGGTTCGGCGACGGGCGGGCGCGAAGGCTGCGCAGATGGCACCGGTTCGAGGTTGGTGGCGATCTGCGGTTTTCCGGAGTTCTGCTGTGGCGGTGCCGAAGGTGACGACGTCGGAGGCGGTGCAGCGGCCGGCGATGCGGGGGCCTGGGCCGCGGTGCTCGGGGCGGTTGTGGATTGGGGCGGCGAGGCAGCGGGAGCTTCGGTCAAAGGCGGCGGGCCATTGCTGGCGGCGTTGCCGCCCGCGCTCGCCGACGGCTGCTCGGACAGGGAAGGCGGGGCGGCCTTTTGCAGCCGCGCCATGTGGGCTGCCTGGTCGGGCTGCAGGGTCCTCCAGGCGTAGAGGCCTCCGCCCGCCAGCACTGCCAGCACCGCGACACCGGCAACGAGTGCCACAGGGGAGCGTTTCTCCCCGGTCGTGCCGGAGGAGGTTGCAGCTTTCCGGCCCGCTGCGGATGATTGCCAGGCCGCGACCTCCGCCATGTCGGCCGGGCGGTCCTTCGGATCGGGCGCGAGCATGCGGGCGAGCAAGGGGCGCAGCCGTGCATCGACGGCCGAGAGATCGGGCAGGCGGCGGCGCTTGTCGAGAATCTGGACCTGCGAACCGCCCATGTCGATGGCGCGGCCCGTCACCGCCTGCGCCAGAACCAGCGCGAAGGAATACATGTCCGAGCGGCCGGTGACCTCGCCGCCGTAGAGGCCGAGCTGCTCGGGCGAGACATAATTGTACTTGCCGGCAAAGCCGGAGCCGATCACCGTGCCTTCGCCGAGGATGCTCGAACGAGCTATTCCGAAATCGATGATCTTGGCGCGGGAGGGATCGCCGCCGGGCAGGATGATGTTGTCCGGTGAGATGTCGCGGTGGATGATGCCGAGCCGATGGGCCGCGTGCAGCCCCGGCGCGACGCGCTGGCGCAGGATGTCGGCTTCCTGGATCGACAGCGGTCGCTCCTTGATGCGCTCGGAGAGTGGCTGGCCGTCGACGAACTCCATCGCCAGATAGGGCGTCTCCGTCACGGGATCGATGGCGAAGACGTAATAGCGGACGATGGCCTCGTTGTAGAGGTTGTGCAGCGCCGCCGCCTCGCGTCGGAACAGGGCGATCACGGCTTCGTCGCGTGCCATGTCGGGGCGGATCATCTTGATCGCCACCGCGTCGCCAGTCTGGATGGCGCGGCCGCGATAGATCTCGCCCATGCCGCCGACCGCGATCAGGCTCTCGATCTCGTAGATGCCGTTGAGCCGCGTGCCGAGGCGGGCATTGGCGCGGGGCGCGAAGACAGTGCGCTCGGAGTCGTCGCTCATGGCGTGGTGCTCCCTGGCGGGCTGGCGCCCTGCGCGCGCCGGCTCGGCATCCAGCGCGTCTTCTCCGTCGCGCCCTGCCGGTAGCGGACGATGACGATCGTGACGTTGTCGCGCGCGCCGCGGTCGAGCGTCAGCGCGAGCAGGGCGTCGCAGGCGGCCTGCGCTCCGCCGGCCTCGACGGCCTGCAGGATTTCGCCATCGGCGACATGCTCCGTCAATCCGTCCGAGCAGAGGATGAAGGCGTCGCCATTGGCGATCTCGCCGTTTTCCAGATCGAGTTCCGGGCGCTCATGGACGCCGATCGCATGCGTGATGATGTGCCTGCGCGGCGAGCGCTTGGCCTCGTCGGGCGTCAGCAGGCCACGATCGACCATGTCCTGCACCTCGGTATGATCCCGCGAGACCTGCGCGATGTGCCCGCCGCGGACGAGGTAGATGCGGCTGTCGCCCGACCAGAGGCAGGCGAAATGGCGTTGATGGATCAGCAAGGCGACGAGGGTCGCGCCCATGGTGGTGCCGCGCCGGCGGATCTCCGCGCGCAGAGTCTCGTTGGCGTTGAGCACGCTGTCTTCCAGCATGGCCAGCAGATCGGGCGCCGAACTCGCCGTTCCCACCGCTTCCAGCGCCGCGACCACGGTCGCGCTGGCGAGCGCTCCGTTCTCGTGCCCGCCCATGCCGTCCGCCACCGCCCAGAGGCCGATTTCCGGGCGCAGGATGAAATTGTCCTCGTTCGCCTTGCGCACCTTGCCGGTGTGGCTGATGCAGCCGGTCTCGAAGTCGGAGCTGTCGCGCGGGGCGTCGTTCATGGCAGCGCCCTCATGAGCTGACGCGCTTGGATTCGAGATGGGCATCGAAACGGCCGGTCAGTAGACCGGAGAAGAGATAGGGATCCGGCAGGGCCTGGCCGGTGAGCGCCAGCGGCTCGAAATTCGGCCCGCCCACGGTCCAGAGGTAGCAGGCATGCGCGTAGGCACGGGCATGGTCCTCAACGCGTAGCGCCGCAAGCCGCTCCGGAAAACTGGAAGCGATCGCTGCGCTGACGATGGTGCCGTCCGAAAGGCGCACCATGTCCTGCGGCGGGGCGGCGAGGAGATGGTCGGTGGCGACGGGCAGGGCGGCGAGGCGCTGGGCGACGGCCTCGTAGCGCGCATCGGGTTCCAGCGCCTGCAGCAGGAAGTCCTCGATCGCCGCGAACCATTGATCCTGCGGGTCGAGTTCCGGCGGCGGGATGGCGGCGCCGTGGGCGGCCGCGGCGAAGAAGACGGTGAGCGGGAAATAGCGGCCGACGCCGTCGACCGACGGCATGAAGGCGCCGGCGACCGTGTGGCCGCCATGAGCGCCACCGAGCCAGAAGCGCCAGATCGGCGCGTTGAGATAGGCCTCCTGCCAACGGCCCCCGAGTTCAAGCCGGCTCGCGGTCAGCCCGCCCTGCAGCCATTTCTCGTAGACTGCCAGGAAGCCGGAGGGAGCGTTGAGCGCGATGAAGTCGCGCTTGGCGGGGAGCTTGCCGAAGAGGCCGCAGGGCACGCGCTCAAATCCCGGATGGGCAGCGGATTTCCCGCAGCGCCGGCAGGATCAGCGGGTTCTTGAGAGAGCCGACGCCGAAGGAATATCCGACCTGCCGGCCGCCGGCGCTCAGCGTGAAGCCGACATTGTCGCCTTGCTTCAGCACCGAGCCGGCATCGAGCAGACGGAAGAAGGACCAGGTGCCGTCCTTCTCGAAGAGCTTGGCTTCGCCCTGCGGCGCTTGCGAGCCCGAGGAGAAGAAGCCGCCGCCGAACATGCCGCCGGAATTGTTGCTGCCGCCGCCGAGCGTCAGCGTCACCGCCGTCTTGCCGGCGCCGCCACCTGGCCACATCACCGGGGCTGGCGTGTTGACGCCCTGTTGGCTCGTCACCGTGAAGCCGTTGATCTCGAGCTTGGCGTTGGAGGCGTCGGCCGAGAGCGCCGTCGGCGTCACCACCATCTGGAACGAGGGCAGGTTGCCGCCGGTCGGGAAGAAGGCCTCCTTGATCTCGCTGGCCCGCTGGAACTCGCGCAGGGTGGTCGGCGAGAGGGCGCGCGCGACGCGGCTGTCGACGCGCCAGCTCCATTGCGGCTTCGAGGTATCGACGAAGGGTTCCAGCCGTTCCTTATAGAACTTGTCCATGATCTGGCCGGGCGCGAAAAGCCTGGCGAAATCGGCGAGCGGCACGTCGCGGGCGCTGGCCTTGGTGAAGGGGTAGCGGTTGGTGACGATCTCGTTGCAGACGCCGGTGACCTGTTCCGCCAGGGCCTGTCGCAGCAGGGCGACGGTGGCGCCTGTGGCATCGCCCTCGAAATCGTTGACCGCCTGCACGATCATGCCGTCGAAGGGCGCGGGATAGCGCGAGGAATTGGCGCGCAAGGTTGCGATCAGCGGCACGAGCGCCGCATTCGCCGCCGCCGACTGGGCCGGATTGGTCGCGGCGATGGCGAGGTTCTGGCTGATCTCCGAGAAGGTCTGGAGGAGCTGGTCGACCGGCCGGCGGCCGAGATCGCCGTCGACGAGGACATGATAGGGCTTGAACTGCGCCTCGATATCGGCGCCGAGCGAGACGTCGTTGCTGCCGGCGAGCACGCGGTCGACGCCGGCCGAAGCCATCGGCAGGTTGGCGCCGAGACGGCCGAGCGCCTGGCTGGCGCGCTCGTCCAGCGTCTGCGCCGCGTTCTTCGCGGCGGTCTGCGCGACGGCCTTCTTCGCGTTCGGGCGCTCCTTGGTGAGCTGCGTCTCGTCGCGCAGGGATTCCAGCACCTGCTTGAACGGCGATGTCGCGGCCGAGATGGCGCTGAGCGCGACATAGCGCGGCTTGTCTGCGTTGAGCGGCCGGAGTTTCAGTCGCCGCAGTGTCTTCTGCCAGGTCGCGACATAGTCGCGGCTGTAGAGCTTCATCAAATCCTGGAACAGCGTGGCGTACTGGGCGGTGATCGCCTGCTGGTCGACATTCTCGCCCAGCACCCAGCGCTCCCTTTCGATGCGGTCGCCGATATCGCCGAGCCTGCCGATGAAAGCGGTCTGGAAGCCGTCATAGGTGTAGAAATAGGGCACGCGGATCTGGTCGAGGTCCTCGCCGCTGATCCCTTCGAAGACCAGCCGCACATCAGAGCCGCCGCGCTGCGAGGCGACCCAGTCCTTCGCGCTCTCGCTGCGGGCCTGCGTCCTCAGGAGTTCATAGGCGCGTTCGGCGATGCTGAGGCGGCGCAGCGTCCGCTGGCTCTGCTCGATCAGCGACTGGTTGAGCTTGACCATCGGCTCGGTGTCGCCCTCGTCGAGGTCGAGCATGGCGGTGAGATGCTCTTCAAGCGCCTCGCGGCCCTTGGCGTTGGCCGGGCCGGGGAAGAGGTTCTCTGCCCAGTCTAGCCGCATCCAGGAGGTGACGAGGTCGCGGTCCAGCTTCGCCTGGCCGCCGATCATCATGTAGACCTTGAGCGCCTCGTAGACGAAGCCGGGATTGTTGGCGTTCTGCTCGAGCTGCTCCTCCAGCCGGAAGATGATGCGTGGGCGCAGCATCCGCTCCAGCGCCTGTTGATAGGTGATCTCCGTCGCGTTCTGCAGGCGCTCGCGCTGGTTGAGGCCGAAGGTTGCGAGCGTGGGCGTCGGCTCGTCCTGGGTGGCGTAGCCCGCCGGCATGTTCCTGAGCTTGTGCAGCAGCGGCAGGACGCGGCTGAAATTGCGGTCGGAGATCGTGGTTTCCTGCAGCACGGGCGCGGCGGCGCTGCGATAGTCGGAAAGCCCGTAATTGGTCGCGGTGATCAGGTCGCTATTACGCGAAAAACTCGTCCACCACAGGCCCAGCGCGGCAAGGGACAGGAACGCGACGGTCGCAAACCCCGCGATGCGCAGCGCGGTGGTGCGGCGGGCGGCGCCGAGATCGGTCGAGACCCAGCCGGATTCGCCGATCACGACCTTCTGCACCAGCTCGGTCAGGAAATAGCTCTTGCCTTTGCCGGAGAAGGAGGCGGCGCCGGCATGGTCCGAGCCGAAATTGCGCGAGAGCGCGCCGATCAACTGGTCGATCGGGGTGCCTTCTTGCGTACCCGAGGTGAAGTAGAAGCCGCGCAATGTCGCATTGGCGTGGTAGCGCGTCGGCTCGAAGACGCGGGTGAGGAAATCGACGATGGAGCGCTTCAGCGTCGCCATCTGGCTGGGGAAGCCGAAGATCTGGGCGCGGGAGGTCGGGTTGTGCTCGTCCTGGAGCCGGTCGGGCAGGCGCTCGTTCAGCCGCTCGATCAGCGCATCGTATTCCGGCGGCACGTCGCCGATCATGATGCGGGTCTTGTCGGCGGTCTGGAAGGTATGGCCCCAGACCATGCGCCGCTGCGGCTCGGTCAGCGCCCCGAAGAACTCGTTGAAGCCGGCGATGAGGTCCGCCTTGGTGAAGATGGCATAGACCGGGAAATCGACCTTCAGTCGCTCGTGCAATTCGAGCAGGCGCGAGCGGATCGCGTCGGCATGGGCGGCGATCTCCTCCGGCGAGGAGGTCAGCAGATCCTCGACGCTGATCGCAATGAGCACGCCGTTGATCGGCTGGCGCGGGCGGTTGGTCTTGAGCAGGTCGAGGAAGGCAAACCAGCTCGACTTCTCGGCCTTGGTGTCGGTGTCCTGCGTGGTGTAGCGGCCGGCGGTGTCGATCAGCACCGCATCCTCGGCGAACCACCAGTCGCAATAGCGCGTGCCGCCGGAGCCGGCGATGGCGGCCGGCGTCGCGCCGCGCGCCAGCGGGAACTTCAGCCCGGAATTGACCAGAGCGGTGGTCTTGCCGGCGCCGGGCGGGCCGATGATGACATACCAGGGCAGGTCGTAGAGATAGTCGCCGCCGCCCTTGCCGCGCGCGCTCTTCAGGGTCGCGAGCGCGTCCTTCATGGCGCTGGAGAGGGCCGCGCCGTCGCCGGTCGACTCCTCCTTTTCCAGCGCTTCGGTCAGCGCCGCGGTGGCCTTGCGGCGGTGGACGACGATGAAGCCGATCCAGATGAGCGCGCCAAGGAGCAGCAGCACGGCGATGGGCAGGCGGACCCAGAGCGACTCGAAGGGACGGACTTCGCCGAAGGCGAGGAAGGGACCGCCAAACCAGACCAGCGCCGCGAGCGCGAGCGCACCGATCAGGATGGCGAGGATGCGCAGCCCGGTGGCGAGGTTCATCGGTTCGCCTCCCTAGCCCTGCCGCTGGATCAGGATTTCGACACGCCGGTTCTGGGCGCGGCCGGCGGGGGTATTGTTCGGCGCGATCGGCGTGTCGGCGCCCTTGCCCTCGAAGCCGATGCGATCGGGCTTGCTGAGCTTGGTCTTCAGCAGGTCACCGACTGCCTTGGCGCGGGCCTGCGACAGCTCGACATTTGACGGGAAGCGGGCGGTGCGGATCGGCACGTTGTCGGTGTGGCCGACGACCTTCACCGCGCCGCCCTCCTGCTCCAGCACCGCGGCGATGCGCTCGATCAGCGGCTGGAACTCCACGCGCACTGTGGCTTGCCCCGGCTCGAACAGGGTGATGCCGGTCAGGCGGACGATGACGACGTTCGGCGTTACCAGGCAGACGATTGGCGGCTGCACCGCAGCGCAGACCTTGGGCGGTTGCGGCGGAGGCGGGGGAGATGGCGGCGGGGCCGAGAAGACCTTGCGCATGATGCCGATCTCGCCCTTGGGATGGACCGAGAGCAGAGCGGTTGAGGCCGCCTCGGCATTACCCGAGAGCAACGCGCGGAAGACGAAATAGACGCCGAGCAGCGCGACGGCCGCAATCGCCGCCACCGACCAGACCGGCACCTTGAAGCCCGCGACCGTTGCCGCGATAGCCTGTCCGCGCCAGCGCGGCGAAAGCTCGGGGTCGGGCTGCTTCACCCGGCGCAGCGTCTCGAAGAGGTTGCGCTGAATCATCTGCAGGTTGTTGGCGCCTCCTGAGGAGGTGCGGTGGATGCCCTGGAAGCCGAGCGCCAGGCAGGCATGCATCAGCTCCAGCAGGTCGTAATTGACCGATGGGTCGGCCTTGGCCTTGTCCAGCTCCTCGAAGAAGCGGACGCCGCCGGTGCGCTCGCCGAAGAAGCGCGAGAGCATGCTGTACTGGGTCCAGACATGGCGGTCGTCGCCGGGGATGTTCTGGACGATGTCGTCGGCGGTGGCGGCCAGCACATATTTCGCGGTCTGTGCGGTCTCGGCCGAGACGCCGGCGGCACGTACTTCGTGCTCGAACGCTTCGATGGACTCACCGACCTGGCCGAGAAGCTGGGCGAAGGGAGCGTTGGAGAGGTTCGCGCGCATCCGCCCGAGCAACAGCAGGAGCGGGCCTGCGGCACGCAGCAGCGGATTGGCGTTGGGCGTCAGCAGTTGCTCGCGGCGCGGCAGCGCCTGGCCGCCGCCCGAAGGCGGCGGGGCCTGTTGCCGCTGCGGAATCGGCGCCGGGTTCGACATCCACTCGTCGCCGCCGCCGGGCACGCCGGGCGAGGGCACCTGCGGCGGCTGATAGGATTGGGGCGCCTGTGGCGCGCTCGGCGAGGGCGTGGCGGGAGCGGGTGGCAGGGACGCGCGGCGCCCGCCGGGGTTCGGCCGGATGATGGTCCGCTCGGAACGGCCGAACGGGTCGGACGGCGAACCCGGATCGCTCATCGCCTGCCCTCCAGAACGGCCCAGAGCTCGAGTTCGAGATCGGGCCAGTCACCGGAAAAATGCATGCCGATCGAGCTCGCCGTGCTGAACTCCGGCCAGAGCGGCGAGGTGCGGTCGAGGTAGAAGTATACATGATCCGTGAGCGCGCGGATCTGCGGCGGCGGCGTCGGCAGATGGACGAGATTGATGCCCGGCAGATGGGCATGGACGATCTCGTTCATCTTGGTGTTGGGGCCGACCTTGAAGAGCTGCGGGAACTGCGCCTGGATCTCGGTCAATGGCCGGCGCGCCGCCACTTCCAGCACCAGCGTCGCATTGCGCACGAGGCTGCGGTCGCGGATCGTCGACATGAAAGCGTTCTGCGCCCGCTCGACGATCTCCAGCCGGATGGCGCGGCGGCCGAGATTGGCCGAGAGGAAGTCCTGGATGTCGCGCACCACCGGGGCGAAGCAGTTCTCCAGGTCGTCGTGGTCATAGGCCGGGTAGTCGCGGGCGCGGCGCTCGGCCGTGGTGAAGGTCGCAAGCTCGCCGGCGAGCGCTACGAAGACCGTGAACAGCCGCTCGGGATGGATGAAGCGCGAGCGGCGCATGTGCTTCAGCACGGGGATGCTGCGATTGAGGAGCTGGAGCACGAAATAGTCGGCGCTCTGCAGGCCGCCGCCCGCCGTGGGATCGGCGGCGTAGCGGGCGAGCTCCTCCAGCTTGTTGTCGATCCAGCCGATGACGCGGTCGAGCCAGCCCTCGATCACCGGATAGGCCGAGAAGACCAGCACCGGCGGGGCGAATTTCTCGTCGAAGAGTACGGCGCGGTCGCGCACTTCGAGGATGCGGCCGAGCGCCAGGCCGACATAGCCGGCCTTCGAGGTCTTGCGCAGCTCCAGTGTCAGGCGCGGATGGGCGACGTCGATCTCTTCCTCGGTGCGCAGCGAAGCAGTGGAGTCGATCAGTATCTCATTGGCGGGGACATAGCGGCTGGCCGAGCCGTTCAGCGTGTCCTCGACCTCGCGCGTATTGGCAGCGGCAAGGGGCAGCGAGAGCCAGACGAGCTGGCCGGCGGCGTTCTCGGGCACCTCGATCGCGGCGGGCAGCGGGCTGTTGTCCGGCATGGCGAAGGGCGTGCCGTCCGGCATCACGCCAACCGCGCGTCGCAGCCCGATCCGGCTCTGCTGGGCGAGGTCGCGGTCGATCTCCAGCACGGAGAAACCCCATGGATAGGGCGTGACGTTCCTGACGCGGCTTTCCAGCAAATTCTCGAGGTAGCGATCGCTCTGCTGGAAGTGATGCGGCCTGAGGAAAAGCCCTTCCGACCAGACGACCTTGCTGTACCACGACATTCCGGTCTCGCTCACTCGAAGGCAGGCATGGTGAGCTTATCCGGGAGATAACCGAGCGTCACCAAGGGAATACTAAGCCTCCGGGGCGCGCGCCGCCGTCATTGACTTGAAGGATGCCGGGCGGAGAAATTCGGCGCAGTCCTGTCGATGGCGAATCCGTTCCGGCCAAGGAGCGGTCATCAAGGGAGCGATCATGCCGAAAGGGCCTGCAGCTCGCACCACCGACCCGGTGATCCACCCCCTGCCGCCGATCTTGCAGCCGGGGCCGGGCAGCCCCAACGTGCTGATCGGGAGCCTGCCGGCCTGGCGCGGCGTGCCTGCAGCGGCGGCGGCCGCGATCCAGTCGGCCAAGGCTGCATCGGATGCGACGCTTCAGGCGGCCGCGGCTGCAACGCTCGCTGCCGCGGGAACGCCTGGCGCTCCCGCGGCGAAGGCTGCGGAGGAGGCGGCCAAGACGGCGGCGCTTTCAGCGATGAGCTCGACCATTACCGGCGCCGCGGGCGGAGCGGACATCCACAATTGCCTGACGCCGATGCCCCCGCAGCCGCACGGCCCTGGCGTGGTCATCGACGGCTCGCAGACCGTGCTGATCAACAACCTGCCCGCCTGCCGGATGGGCGATACGATCATCGAGGCGCTGGGGCCGCCGAACAAGATCGCAATGGGCCTGCCTACAGTGGTGATCGGCGGTTGAGCCCGAACTGATTCAAGAAAACGGCGTAAGCCGTTGATTGCGAATCGTTTCCTATTCCGGTGACGCGATGGGCAAGAACAGGCGGACGGTTCCGGACCGGGGCGAGGCGAAGAGCGAGCGCTTCCGCCACAAGATCGTGCAGCGGTTCTCCTCCGATCAGCGCCGGGCGCTGAACCACGGCATGGCCCGCAACGGCCGGGTGGCGGAGGCGCTCTGCTTCATGGCGCTGATCCGCGATCCGGCGCGGCGCAAGAGGCCGATGCTGCCGGTCCCGCATGTGAGCTGCACGGCGGCGACACGTCAGTTCTTCCGGGCCGATGACGGCGAACAGGCGGCGCATCTCCTGCCCGGGCAGCTCTCGATCGACGGCGCCTTTCCCTGGCTGTTCCTGTCTGGGCCGGCGGCGCGGCAGCTCGAGAACCTCTTCGCCTATGTCGAGCCGCTCGGCGCCGACTACAACAAGGCGGATTCTGCCGCCGAGGCGAACGGCCTCACCGATGCCTTCGCCGCCGCCTGCCGGCAGATCCTGGCCGTGAGGGGCGATCCGGTTGGTGACGTTACGGCCGCCTATAATCAGATCTGGCAGCCCGGTGCGCTCGCGGCCTTCGCCGCGGCCGAGGCACGCAAGCGCAGCAAGCCGACGCCCCCGCCGATTGTCTATGGCGAACCGGGCGGCCTCGAATACGGCATGATCCTGAACCTCGAGGAGCGCGTCGCGGCCTTTGAGGATGAGTCGATCTGGGCGACCTATGAGCAGCTCAGCATTCTCGGTTACTACCAGGCGGCGATGGACGAGCTGCCGCGGCAGCTCCAGCCGCGCGCGATCCGCGAGATATTGGCGCTGCCAGCGGCTTGACCTGCCGGGGCGGGCGGGCGAAGCCGGCGGCCCAACCATTCCGCCGACAGGACGCAAGCCTATGACCATCGAACGCATCGGACTGGCCGCCCGCTACTGCGACGCCGCCATCTTCAACGGCATCGTCTTCCTTGCCGGCCATGTCGCCGAGAAGACCGAAGGCGCTTCGCTGACCGAGCAGACGGAGGAGGTTCTGGCGCTGCTGGAGGACACATTGGCACAAGCCGGCAGCAGCAAGGAGCGCATCCTCAGCGTCCAGATCTTCCTGACCGACATCGCCAAGATCGGCGAGATGAACGCAGTTTGGGACAAGTGGGTGGCGCCCGGCCATGCGCCGGCCCGCGCGACCGTCGAGGCGAAGCTGGCTTCGCCCGGCTATGGCATCGAGATCACCGCCGTGGCGGCGAAGGGGTAGCTTCTTGTGCGCTCTCCGGCGGCGTCGTGGTCGGGCTTGTCCCGACCATCCACGTCTTCCTTGCCGCGTGACGTGTCCAAGACGTGGATGCTCACCACAAGGGCGAGCATGACGGTGTCAGCCGCCGTCATTTCCCGCCGCGATCATAGCACTCGGCGAAATAGATCATGAAGGCGTCGACGAGGCCGTTCTCGTAAGGCGCGGTCTTGGCTTCCCAGCGCGCGACATAGGCCTCCCACATCTTCGCCTTGCGCGAGCCGATCAGGCCTCCGAGACCGCCATCCTGCGCCGTGGCTTCCGCGATCGCCTGCGGATCGAGGTCCTCGACCAGCATCTTCAGCGCATGCTGCATGGCCGAATAGGTCTTGATCTGGTGGGCCTTGAGGTCGCGGAAGCTCTCGTTGAAGGCGCGCTTCGCATCGAGATAGCCGCTGCGCGGCTGGCCGAAAATCAGCTGCAGCGCGTCATCGACGGTCGGCGAGAACTTCAGCGGATTGTTGTCCTGCGCTTGGATCATGGTCTGGTTGGTGCTGCGGGCGATGCGCTTGGTCTCGGCCCGGGCGGCGAGCAGGCCCTTCAGTTCCTCCGCGATCAGGCGCATCAGCCCGCCGAGCTGCTCGGCGAAGGCGCCGGGATCCTGCGCCGATAGGGATTGTGGCGAGACGCCGGCGCCCTTGGCGAAGCGCTGCATGAACTCGCCCATCGAGATCGGCGGCGGTGCTGCGGCGCGCACGGGCGCTTCCGACGGGAAGGTCGGCACGGGCGTGAAGGCCGGCTCCGGCGGCGCGTTTGAGACTTCGGCGGGTACGGCGTCGGGCACGGGCTCATCCCACGGGTTTGCCGACGCAGGGCTCACGGGCGGGCGCCGGGGCGTCGGGATCGGCGCCACAGGCTCGGCCGGCGGGACGGGTGGCGGCTGCAGGGGCGCCCAGGCGAAGTCGTCACTCTGCGAGGCCGGTGAGGGGCGGGGTGGGGCGGATACGGGTGGGAGTGGCCCGGCATCCGGCGTTGGGATGTCAGCGGCCCAGTCGATGAAGCTGGCGTGGACCGGCTTCGCGTGGCTGGGCGGCATCAGGTCGCGGCGGGCAATGGGCGGGGCAGCTTCCTCGTTCGCCTCCCAGAGCGCTTCGGGGCGGGCCGAATAGGGCGGCGAGGAGAACGACGCCGGGGGAGCCTGCCTCCCCTCATCATCGATCGTCACAGCGATGACGTAGTGGCCGATCTCCAGCCGGTCGCCGTTCTGGAGCCGATAGGGCGACTGGACACGATGCTCGCCGCCGTTGACATAGGTGCCGTTGGTCGAGATGTCGCGCAGCCACCAGGCGCCGTCGCGGAAGCGGATCTCGCAGTGGCGGCCGGAGACGGCACGCGAGGGATCGGGCAGCGCCCAGTCGAGATGCTGATCGCGGCCGATGTCGAGGCCACGCCCGCCGCTGGCGGTCACGCTCAGCGGCCCGCCATCCGGCAGGGAGGTCTCGTTCTCGATCGTCAGTGTCAGCGCCATGGTCTCGAACCGTCGCTAGCGCTTGCCGGCATCGTCTTCCGCCAAACGAATGCACGCCTCGATGCAGCGATGCAAGGCGACCTCGCGCTCGCGTGAGGGCAGGCGATTGATCGCGTTGAGCACGGCGATGCGTACCATCTTGGCGGTGAGGTCGGGCGGGCAGGGCACGCCGTGGCTCTMGACCATGCTGCCACCGGAATAGCCGGCGGCCCAGGCAACCCAGGTGCCGGGCCGGGCGCGATCGCCGGCCTGTGCGAGCTTCAGCGCCTCGAAGCGTGTGCGGTCGCCGGGTTCGCGCACCCAGGCCTCGGCCGCGGCGAGGCCGGGGTCCTGCGCGCCGGGCGGCTGCATGGCGCGCACCGCCTGCAGCCCCCACCAGACCGCTTCGCGCCGCGGCAGCAGGAAGGCGCAGAAGCCGATCGCCTCCGTCGGCGCCGGACCCTTGGCGAGCCGCGCCAGGAACGAGAGCGGCGGCTCGGCTGTCGGCGGCATGGTGACGGCCTCATGCGCCGAGGGAAAGGTCTCGAACACCTCGCTGGCGGTGCTGAAACGCAGGCGTGACATGTCCGGCCGCTCTCTCAGTTGATCGTCACCATGGGAGCCTTGATCACGACGGTGCCGTCGCTGCCGACCTCCGTCATGCCGACGCTCTTGATCTTGATGCTGGGCGAGGTGATTTCGATGCTGCCCGGCGTCATCTTGATCCGGCTCTCGCCGACCTTGAGATTGATCTCCGTCAGTGCCTCGATATCGAGCTTGCCGTTCTCGACGTCGAGCTTGTCGTCGCCCTTCTTCAGCGTGGTCCTGCGGGAATAGCCGCCGCTCTGGAAGTTGTCGCCGATCTCACGCGTCTCGATGTTGTTGACCACGACCTTGTGGTCCTTCTCCGCGTGCATCTCGAAGACTTCCTGGCCCTTGCGGTCCTCGAACTTGATCTCGTTGTAGCAATCCGGGAAGCCGACGCCGTCGGTCGATTCCGATTTGAGACCCGACTGGGTCTTGTTCGCCGGCAGATCGTAGGGCGGCTTGTGCTGGTCGTTGACGACGGCGCCGACGATGATCGGCAGGTCGGGGTTACCCTCGATATATTCGACGATCACCTCCTGACCGATGCGGGGGATGACCTGGCCGCCCCAGTTCTTGCCGGCCCACATCTGCGCGACGCGCGTGCGGCAGGAGGTCGAGCCGTCCTCGCGGTCCCAATGGAAGCGCAGCCAGACCCGGCCGTACTCGTCGACGTCGATATCGCCTTCCTCGCCCCGGTTGCGCTCGCCGACGACCTTGGCCGTATGCGGCCCGTAGATCGCTGGGCGCGGCGTGACGAGCGGGGCGCGGAAGCGCCGGTCGCTTTTCTGCAGCTCGTAGGAACCGTGATAGAGCGCCTCGTCCTGCCGCCCTGAGGACCGGTAGCTCTGGATGCCGTAGGCATGGCTGGCCCTGACGACGAGGTATTCGGCGTTCTCGGAGCCGGTCGGATGGTCGGAGAGCTTCATCAGCGCGCCGGGATAGAGGCTGGCGGCATCGCCGCCGGCATGGCGCCGGTCGTCCTTGGCCTGCTCGGCCTGCGCCATGACGCGGGCGAAATGCTCGCCGCGGTCGCGCTTGGTGTAGGCTGCGGGGTAGTCGTAGGCCTCGTAGGACTTGGCCTTCGGGAAGCCTTCCTCGGCACGGGCGGTGAGGTCGGATTCCGATTTCTCGAAGTCGTAATCCTTGAGCTCGAACTTGCCGGTCCGCAGGCGGCGCATCGTCGACCAATGCGTGAGGTGCTCGACCTGCGAGCGGGGGAAGCGGTTGCCCTGCGGGACGAAAGCGTAGGCCGACGACGCTCCCTGGAAACTCGGCTCGGCTGCCGCCGCGACTTCGTCATGGCCGGAGCGGGAGTCGCAGAGCACCAGCTTGTGGTCGCCGTCGCTGTGCTTGAAATAGTAGTAGACGCCGTACTGCTCCATCAGCCGCAGCACGAAATCGAGATCGGTCTCGCGATACTGCACGCAGTAGTCGATCGGCTGGAGTGTCTCGCTGGTCCGATCCTCGAAGCTGGCCGAGCCTTCCTTGCCGAAGATCTCCTTGATGATGTCGAGCGCGGTCTTGTTCTTGAAGATCCGGCAGTCTGCCCGCTGCGAGAGCAGCCAGAGCCAGGGCCTCAGAGTGAAGCGGTAGATCTGGAGGTCATCCTGCTGGCCGAGCCACTGCGCATCGACCAGCGTGCCGTTCAGGACCCGCTCGCTCTTGTTCTTGAGCGTGAATTTGATCGAGCATTTTTCGCTCATGATACTTTGCAGGTCGGCATTCTCGGTTTTGCTTGCTGCTTCGATGTTGTAGGTAAATAACTCGCTCAAAGCTTCGCTGGCTTCGAACTTGATAAGTGCAAATTTATCTTGACCAGATGGTGTCGTGAATGAAGCGGTTCTTTGAGCTTGCCCTAGATTGGCGGACATCAACGAAATCCTTCGCCGATTGAACTTAAATTCGCCTTGACGCAACTAACAACGGGAGTCATCGTCGGCTCCTCAAGTCTTCGTTCGCCGAATGGCGCCATTTATCGGGAGGGTTCCCATGCGCAAGCAGTCCGGCTTCATGGCCTTTGTCGCACTGACCGGCGCTGCGGTTCTCACGGCAGCCGCACCGGCGGCGGCGCAGACCTACAAGGCCGAGGATATCGTCAAGCATTTCGGGCCGACGGCGGCGCCCAAGCCCGGCCTCACACGCGGTCTTTGCGTCGGCACGGAAGCCGAATGCGCCAAGGCCGGCCATGCCGTCGAGGTCGCCAGGCCGCCGAGCGCCTTCGATCTCGTGGTGAAGTTCAGATACAATTCCGACGTGCTGGAGCCGGAGGCGAGGGTCAATCTCGACGAGTTCGCGAAGGCTCTGAAGACGCCGCAGCTCGCCGCGCAGACCTTCATGGTCGAGGGGCACACCGATGCCGCCGGCACCCCCGGCTACAATCTCAACCTGTCGCAGCGCCGGGCGCAGGCGGTGGTCCGCTATCTCGGCCAGCAGGGCGTCAGTCCGACCAAGCTCGTCGCCAAGGGCTACGGTCAGGAACGGCCGCTCGTCGCCGATCCGCTCTCCGGCGACAACCGCCGGGTGGAAACCCGCCTGCGCACCGAATGAGACGCTGGATCTGAATAACGGGGCGATGCGGGCTCCGCCCTCACTGCCCAGCCTGTGAGCGGGGAGAGCGATGGCGGGCCTGAATTTTGCCGAACTGACGAAGCTCGTTTCGGCCGAGGAGCCCTGCGGGCCGGACCTCGAGGACGACAACGACTTCATGAACGTCATGGCACGGCTCGAAGTCGCGCTGCCGCCCTCGTATTTCCGCCGCGACGACGAGGGCCGCCAGGTCGCCTTCGATCGCACCAGCATCGAGTTTCCGGTCGCCTTTTCCGATCTCGGCAAGCTGCTGCAACGCTCGCGCGATCTGCGCCTGCTCGTGCTCGCGGCCAAGCTGACGATCCTCAACCGGGACGTCGCGGGTTTCGCGGCCAGCCTTTCAGCCATTGCCGATCTCCTCGGCAGCTATTGGGCGGAGGTCCATCCGCGGGCGATGGACGGCGACTTCGTCATGCGCGAGGTCGCGTTGCAAGGGCTCGACGAGCTGCCGACCGTGGTGCTGCCGCTGCAGCATGCGCCGCTCTTCGTCAGCCGCCGCCTCGGCCCCTTCATCTTCCGCAGCCAGCTCGTCGCCAGCGGCGAGACGAAGCTGGTCGAAGGGGAGCAGCATCCCGACACGGGTGCGATCAATGCCACGCTGGCGGAGATCGACCCGGACCAACTGACCGCCACCCTCGGCCATATCGGCGCGGCGCGGGATGCGCTCGCCCGCATCGGCATGGTCTGGCTCGAGAAGGTCGGTGTCGATCATCCCCTCGGCTTTCCGCGCCTGGCGGCGCTTCTCGACCAGATCGCTGCCTTCCTCGACGCAGCGATCGCGCGGCGCGTTCCGGGCCATCAACCGGCCGGGGTGGCGCCAGCGGCGAACGACGCGCCAGTGCCGGCAGCGAGCCCTGCGAGCTTCGGTCCCGGCGGCCTTTCGAACATCCTTCAAGTGAAGGATACGCTTGCCGCATGCCTCGGCTACTTTCGCAAAACTGAGCCTTCCAGCCCGGCCGTCCTGCTGATCGGACAAGCGCAGCAGCTGATCGGAAAGTCACTGATCGAGGTCATCCAGATCATGTTTCCCGAGCATGTCGACAAGGCGGTGATCGAGATCGGCGAGCTGCGTCGATTCCGGCTGCCGCTCGAGCGGTTGCCGGCGCCGGATGGCTACGAGGCAACGGACGACGCAGAGCAGGGCTATGCCGAAGAGGCTGATGATAGCGGCTATGCGGACGAGGATAGCCCCACTGACGCGCGGGTCGCGGAAGATGGTGGCGGCGCCACCGAGGTGCAGCCGATAGAGGCTGCGCGTCCGCCGGCCGAGGCGGTGCCGGCGATCGCGATCGGCAGCCGTGCCGACGCGGTCAGCGCGATGAGAGCGGTTGCTGCCTTCTATCGCCAGGTCGAGCCGTCGCACCCGACGCCGCTGCTGATGGACAAGGCCTGCGGGCTGGCACAGCAGGATTTCATGTCGCTTCTCGGCAATATCCTGCCCGATGTCGCACAGATTCCGGAGAGCGACAGCTAGGTCAGTTTTTCGCCTTTTCTTTGAACCTTCCGTCGCGATGGTACGACTATATCGATAATGGGTGAAACTGGGTAAGATGTCACGTTACGTCGACGTGGCACGGATGCAGAGGGCACGTCATGGCCGGAGATTCAGGACAGAAGTTCATCCGCCGCAACAGGCCGCCTCGGGTCCACATCACGTATGAGGACCCGTACAACGCCGAGCAGAAGATCGAGTTGCCCTTTGTCATGGGCGTTCTCGCCGACCTTTCCGGCAATGCTTCGGCGATCGAGAAGCCGGAGATTTCGCAGCGCAAGTTCCTCGACTTCGACATGGACAATTTCGATCAGCGCATGGCCGCGATCGAGCCCGCCGTGTCGTTCAACGTGCCCAACAAGCTGGGCGAGGACAGCAGCGAGAAGCTCTCGGTCGCGCTGAAGTTCAAGAAGTTCGAGGACTTCAACCCGGCGGCGATCGCCCGCCAGGTCCCGGCGACGGCCAAGCTCCTGGAAGCGCGCGAGCAGCTCGCCAACCTGCTGCGTTACATGGACGGCAAGATGGCAGCGAGCGACCAGATCAAGGCGCTGCTCGCCGATCCGCAGCTGATGACGGCGCTGAAGGACAGGCTCGGCAAGAGCGAACCTTCCGAAGGCAAGACGGCGAACTGAGAACAGGTGCACGGACCTGCCGTGTGAGCATGCGCGAAAACGTGGGAACCGGTTTTCGCAGAAGCAATGCTCTCGCGTGGATCAAGGGTCCGCCAGGCGGTTAAGCGAGCGAGGCGGCAATGGCAGCGGAAGCACAAACCCAGCAGCCCGGTGGCGCGGCTGTAGAGACCCGCGAGATCGATGATTTCTCGGCGATCCTGAAGCAGAGTTTCAAACCCAAGACCGAGCGGGCGGCGACCGAGGTCGAGAACGCGGTGGCGACTCTGGTCAACCAGGCTCTGGCGGACCAGACCCTGATCAAGGGCGATGTCATCGACACGATCGAGGAGATGATCGCGCGGCTCGATACCAAGCTGACCGAGCAGATGAACGAGGTGCTGCACGCACCCGAATACCAGAAGATCGAGAGCGCCTGGCGCGGCCTCAACTACCTCGTCTTCAACTCCGAGACCGATGCTCAGTTGAAGATCAAGGTGATGAACGTCTCGAAGAACGAGCTCGCCCGCAATCTCAAGACCTATCCCGGCGCGCGCTGGGACCAGAGCCCCCTCTTCAAGCAGGTCTATGAGCAGGAGTTCGGTCAGCTCGGCGGCCAGCCCTTCGGCTGTCTGGTCGGCGATTATCACTTCAGCCATGTCCCGACCGACGTGCAGCTCCTGCGCGATCTGTCGAAGGTTGCGGCAGCGGCCCATGCGCCCTTCTTCGCTGGCGCCGATCCGACCCTGATGGGCATGGACAGCTGGACGGAGCTGTCGAACCCGCGCGATCTCGGCAAGGTCTTCGATACGCCGGACTATGCCGCCTGGAAGGGGCTGCGCGACGCGGCCGACTCCCGCTATGTCGGCCTGTGCCTCCCGCGGGTGCTCTCCCGCGTGCCCTATGGCGCCAAGTCCGAGCCGGTCGAGGAGTTCGCCTTCGAGGAGGACACCGACGGCCATCGCGGCGAGAAATACGCCTGGATGAACGCGGCCTATGCGATGGCAGTGAACGTCAATCGCGCCTTCAAGGAATATGGCTGGTGCACCCGCATCCGCGGCGTCCAGTCGGGCGGCGAGGTGCTGAACCTGCCGACGCATACCTTCCCGACGGATGATGGCGGCATCGATCTGAAATGCCCGACCGAGATCGCGATCAGCGACCGGCGCGAGGCGGAGCTGGCCAAGTCCGGCCTGATCCCGCTGATCCATCGCAAGAACACCGACAAGGCCGCCTTCATCGGCGCCCAGTCGCTCTACAAGCCCAAGGCCTTCTCGGGGCCGGACGGTGTGGCGGCGACCGCCTCCGACAACCTGTCGTCGCGGCTGCCCTACATGTTCGCCGTCTCGCGCTTCGCGCACTACTTGAAGTGCATGGTCCGCGACAAGGTCGGCTCCTACAAGGAAAAGGAGCCTCTGCGCCGCTGGCTGCAGGAGTGGATCACCGAATATGTCGACGGCGATCCGGTCAATTCCAGCGAAGAGACGAAGGCGCGGCGCCCGCTCTCCGATGCGCGCATCGATGTCTTCGAGGACGAGGAGAACCCTGGCTACTACTCGGCCAAGTTCTATCTGCGGCCGCACTTCCAGCTCGAAGGCATGGATATCGGCCTGAGCCTGGTCTCGCGACTGCCAGCTCCCAAGCAGTGACCGCCACCTGATCGTCAGGTGACGGCGGCAACGAGAATCTTCGGCGCGCCGGCCCGCCCGGGCGGCGCGACAGGAGAGGTGCGTCCACCGGTCCGCTCACGGAAGTGAGCATCCCACCATTCACACTCTGGAGGTAAACATGGCTACCGACTTCCTGCTCGAGATCGACGGCATCAAGGGCGAAAGCAAGGACAAGACCCACAAGGACACGATCGAGGTGGATTCCTTCTCCTGGGGCATCTCGAACGCCGGTTCGCATGCCGCGAATGCCGGCGGCGGCGCCGGCAAGGCGAGCTTCCAGGACGTCCATTTCACCTCGCAGGTCGGCAAGGCCTCGACCAACCTTGCGCAGGCCTGCGCCAGCGGCAAGCACATCAAGAAGGCCGTGCTCTATGTCCGCAAGCAGGGCGAGCAACAGAAGGACTATTATGTCGTGACGCTGGAGGACCTGCTGGTGTCGAGCTATCAGTCCGGCGATGCAGTCGGCGGCAACAGCATCCCGACAGATCAGTTCTCGCTGAACTACGCCAAGATCAAGTTCGAGTACAAGCCGCAGAAGGCCGATGGCGATCTTGATGCGGCGATGACGATGACCTGGGACATCAAGGCCAACGCGAAGTGAAGTGCAATGCGCCGGTTCCGCCGGCATCGGACCGAAAAGTGGAACGCGCTTTTCGGACCCATCCGATGCCTCGGCAAAGGGCTGGATCGCCATTCTGCGTCCGCGAGGACGTCAGGCGGTCCGGCCGGAACCGGCGCCTTTCCGTGGCAGGCGAGGCGACATGACCGATCCGATTGCGAAGAAGCGGCTGCGGCCGCCTTTGATGTTCGCATTTCGGGAAGCGCATCTGGAAAAGGATGCGAAGACCGCGCTCGACCTGAGGGACGAGGGCGGCGAACGCGTGATTGCGAACCGACGCGCGGCGCCGCGGGCTGCCATCACCGAACAGAAGCTCAGGCGCGAGATCGCTATCGATCTCGATGCGCTGGTGAATACCGTCAACCTCGCATCCGCGCTCGACCTTTCGGGGCTGGAGGATGTGCGCCGCTCCATCCTCAATCACGGCTTTCCGGACATGACACGGCTGTCGATCGACGAGCAGCGCGTCGACACGATCCGTGAGGACCTGGCGGGTGTGCTGATGGGCTACGAGCCACGGCTGATCCGCAAGTCGATCGCCGTCGAGCGCGACCACGCGCTGGATCCGGCCGAGCTCAAGGTGCGTTTCCTCGTCCGCGCCGATCTGAACTGCGAGCCGCTCAACGTGCCCGTCGAGTTCGTCGCGGATCTCGAACTCGATACCGGCAAGATCGCGATCAAGGGGCGCTGACGCGGTGAACCGGGAGTTTCTCGACCTCTACAACCAGGAACTCCGGCTCTTCATGGAGCACAGCAAGGAGTTCGCCGAGGAGTATCCCGGCATCGCCGAGCGGCTCGGCGGGCTTGCCGGTGAGCGCATGGACCCGATGGTCGCCGGACTGCTGGAAGGCGCCGCTTTCCTCGCCGCGCGCGTGCAGCTCAAGCTGAAGCACGAATTCCCGGAGTTCACCAACAACCTCCTCGAACAGCTGCTGCCGAACTACCTCGCGCCGACGCCCTCGGCTCTGCTGGCCGGCATCACGCCGCCTTACTCGGATCCGGGCCTGCGCGAGGGCGTCCGGATTCCGCGTGGCTCCTATGTCGATGCGACCTATCTCGAACGCGAGCGGCGTGTCGCCTGCCGTTACCGTCTTGGCGCGGACGTCACGCTCTGGCCCTTCGAGATCACGGCGGCGGAGTACGTTCCCGCGCCGGGGCCGCTGCAGGCGCTCGGCATCAAGGCCGGGCCGCGCGCGCTGGCCGGCCTGCGCCTGACCTTGACGCATCGCGTCATGGCCGACCCCGTGCAGGAACCCTCGGCGGCCGACGCGCTCAAGAACCCGGCGAGTTGGTTTGCCGGCTGCCGCGCGCGGGAGCTGAGTTTCCATCTGCTCGGCGGCGAGGGCGATGCGGTTGCGCTCTACGAGCAGCTCTTCGCGAACTGCATCGGCATCCATTTCCGCCATCTCGACCCGTTCGGCGATCCGGTGGTGACGCCGGGCGAAGGTTGCGGGCTGGAGCAGATCGGCTTCGATGAGGACGAGGCGATGCTGCCGGCCGATACGCGCGTCTTCCGCGGCTTCGAGCTGCTGCGCGAGCTGTTCTGGTTCCCGCGCAAGTTCCTCGGCTTCCGGCTGGAAGGGCTGGGCGGGATCATGCCGAGGCTCACGGCCAAGACGGTCGAACTGATCTTCGTCTTCGACGAGGTCAATACGCGGCTGCCCGGCGCCGTGCGCAAGGAGATGTTCGCGCTCTATGCCGCGCCCGCGGTCAACCTGTTCGAGAAGACCGCCGATCGCATTCCGGTGAAGACGAACCAGCACGAGTTTCATGTCGTGCCGGATCGGAGCCGCGCGCTCGACTATGAGCCGCACAGCATTCTCTCCGTCCACGCCCACTACGCTGGCGGGCGTGAGAAGCAGCCGGTGCACCCGCTCTATTCCTCGCCGGAGGGCGCGTCGCCGCTGCACGGGCTGCACTACACGCAAAGGCGCCTGCCACGGCGGCGCTCCTCGGCCGAGCGGCGCCAGGGGCGCGCCTCCGACTACACCGGCACGGAGATGTTCATCTCGTTGGTCGAATCGGCAGGCGTGAACGACAGCGCCTCGGTGGCAGAGCTCAGCGTGCGCGCGCTCTGCTCCAACCGGCATTTGACCGAGCATCTGCCGACCGGCGTCGGCGGCGCCGATTTCCGCCTGATCGACAATGTCTCGCTCGACGTCGCCTGCCTCGCCGGGCCGACCCCGCCGCGCGAGCCGGTCGTCTCGCAGCTCAAGCTGCGCGCCGAGACAGCCTCGACGGGCGTCGTGACCTGGCGGCTAATCAATCTGATCAGCCTGAACCAGCTCGGCCTGGTCCAGCGTGGCGCGGGCGAGAATGGCGCGGCCTTGCGCGAGCTGCTCTCGCTCTTCGCCGATCTCGCCGACAGCGCCACCGAGCGGCGCATCCGCGGGATCAAGAGCGTCGACAGCCGCCCCGTCGTGCGCCGCTTTCCGCAGCGGGCCGGGACAGGCGCGGGGCGCGGGCTCGAGATCACCGTGCTGCTCGACGAGAAAGCTTTCGAGGGCTCGGGCGTCTTCCTGCTCGGTGCGGTGCTCGATCGCTTCTTCGCCGAATACGCGGCGATGAACCATTTCACCCAGACGGTGATCCGCACGGTGGAGCGCGGCGAAGTCATGCGCTTTCCGCCGCGTGCCGGTTCGAGGCGCATCCTGTGACGGAAGACGCCCCCACTCCGCTGGAAAAGGCGCCGAACTATCAGGCGCAGCTTGAAGCCGAGCCCTGGCGTTTCGACTTCTATGCGGTGATGCGCCGGCTAGAACGCAGCTTCCCGGAGCGTCCGCGCATCGGCGATGTCGCTTCGCGGCGGGAGGAATATGTCGCGCTGGGCGAGCAGGCCTTTCTCGACTTCCCGGCCTCGAGCATCGCAGAGGCGGATCGCGACGCGCAGGGGCGGCTCAGGCTCTTCGTCAAGTTCCTCGGCCTGCTCGGCCCGCAGGGCGCGTTGCCGCTGGCGACGACGGAGGAGAGCTATCACTGGCAGATCGCGCGCGACGACGCCTTCCCGCGCTTCCTCGACATCTTCAACCACCGCTTCCTGCAGCTCTTCTACCGCGCCTGGGCGGATGCACGGCCGATCGCGCAGCACGACAGGCCCGATCTCGACCGCTTCGCCGCCTATATCGGCAGCATGATCGGCGTGGGCTCGAAGCCCTATCTCGCCCGAGACAGCGTGCCCGATGCCGAAAAGCTCGCCCATGCCGGGCTGATCGGCGCGCAAGCGAAATCCGCCTCGCGCCTGCAGCGTTTCCTCGCCGGGCTGTTCAAGGCCGAGGTCGAGATCGAGCAGTTCGTCGGCATGCGTCTCGTCTTCGATCCGGCCGACCGGACGCGGCTCGGCGGGGCGCATTGCACGCTTGGCGGCGACGCGCTGCTCGGCGCCAGCGTCTACAGTGTCGAGGACAAGTTCCGCGTGAAGATCGTGGCTGGTGACCTCGGTGAGTTCCAGCGCTTCCTGCCGAACGGCGACCGCTGCGCGCCGCTGGCCGACGCGGTGTTCCTGCATCTCGGTGAGCAGTTCGAATGGGATGTCGAGCTGGCGCTGCCGGTGGGCGAGGTGAAGCCCGTCAGGCTCGGCCAGTCCGGCCATCTCGGCTGGACGAGCTGGATGGCGCCGAATTGGACTATCGAAGAAGGCGCGCTACGCCGCGACGCCCGCTTCCATCCCGCCGAGCGCATGCGCCTGAAGCGCAGCAGCGCCGCCTAACCGATACTCCAAGGGGACGACCATGGCCGATATCAGCCTCGAAGCCGTCACGGGCAAGCTCAACCGGGTCGGCTACGACACCTTCCTGCAGGCGCTGAGGCAGGCCAAGGGCGCCGGCAACCGCAATGTCGAGCTGGCGCATTGGCTGCTGCAGATCCTGCAGGGCAGCGCCAATGACCTGACCCTCACGGCGGACCATTACAAGCTCGACCGCGCGAAGCTGCTGATGGATCTGGGCGGCGTGGTCGAAGGCTTCCGCCGGAACGAGACGGAGATGCCCGGCATCGCCAACCACATCGTCGATATCCTCGACCGTGGCTGGCACTACGCGACGCTGTTCTTCGGCGAGACGCAGATCAGGACAGGCCATCTGCTCGTCGCGGCGCTGAAGTCGAACGATCTGCGCAGGGCGCTTTCGGGGCTATCCAAGGAATTCGGCAAGATTCCGGTCGATGAACTCGCCGCCGGCTACGGCAAGATCTGGGAAGGCTCGCAGGAAGAGAACCTGCGGCCGATGGACGGCTCAGGCCTGCGAGCAGCCGGCACGGCGGGTGCCGAGGCCGCTGAGGGGCCGAAGGGCACCACAGCGCTCGACCGCTTCTCGCAGGACCTCACCGCCAAGGCCCGCTCCGGCACGATGGACCCGATCCTCGGCCGCGACGACGAGATCCGGCAGGTCATCGACGTGCTGATGCGCCGACGCCAGAACAACCCGATTCTCACCGGCGAGGCCGGCGTCGGCAAGACCGCGATCGCCGAGGGCTTCGCGCAGCGCGTCGCGGCCGGCGACGTGCCGCCGCCGCTCCGAGGCGTCAAGGTCTGCGCGCTCGATATCGGCCTGATGCAGGCCGGCGCCTCGATGAAGGGCGAGTTCGAGCAGCGGCTACGTTCCGTGATCGACGAGGTGCAGTCCTCGCCGACACCGGTGATCCTGTTCATCGACGAGGCGCATACGCTGATCGGCGCGGGCGGACAGGCCGGCACGGGCGACGCCGCCAACCTGCTCAAGCCGGCGCTGGCGCGGGGCACGCTTAGGACCATCGCGGCAACCACATGGTCGGAATACCGCCAATATTTCGAGAAGGACCCGGCGCTGACCCGGCGCTTCCAGCCGGTGCAGGTTGACGAGCCCGATGTGGCGCGCTGCTGCACCATGCTGCGCGGGCTGATCGGGCCGATGGAGAAGCACCACAAGGTCCGCATCTCCGATGCTGCCATCGTCGCAGCTGTCCAGCTCTCCTCGCGCTATATCCCGGCGCGCCAGCTGCCCGACAAGGCGGTGAGCCTGCTCGATACCGCCTGCGCCCGCGTCGCGGTCAGCCAGAGCGCGACGCCGGCCGCGATCGAGGATGCGCGCGTCGCGATCTCCTCGCTGGAACAGGAGAAGGCGTCGCTGACCGCCGATGCCGATCTCGGCACCGATGCCACCAAGCGGCTCGGCGAGATCGAGACGGAGATCACTGAGCGGCAGGAGAATCTCGCGGCGCTCGAAGGCGCCTGGGCGGGCGAGCTCGCTATCGTCGAGGAGATCAAGACGCTGCGCGCGAAGCTCGGGGAGAAGGCGCCCGGCGGGGAGGCGAAGACGGAAAACGGCAAGCCGGAGGCGAACGAGAACGTCGCGCCTGCGCCTACCGAAGCGGAGCCCCCGGCCGCCGAGCTCGCGGCTGATCCCGAGGACGCGCGTGCCGTGCTCAACGCCAAATTCGCGGCGCTGGGCGAGATCGATCCGGCCAACCGGATGATCTACGCTCATGTCGACGAGCAGTCGGTCGCCTCGGTCGTCTCGGACTGGACCGGCATCCCGGTCGGCCGGATGGTCAAGGACGAGATCGAGACGGTGCTCAACCTCGCCGAGACGCTGAACAAGCGCGTGGTCGGGCAGGGGCACGGCATCGGCATGATCGCCAAGCGCATCGAGACCAATCGCGCCAGGCTCGACAACCCGAACAAGCCGATCGGTGTCTTCATGCTCTGCGGCCCCTCCGGCGTCGGCAAGACCGAGACGGCGCTAGCGCTGGCGGAGGCGCTCTATGGCGGCGAGCAGAACGTCATCACGATCAACATGAGCGAGTTCCAGGAGGCGCATACCGTCTCGACGCTGAAGGGCGCGCCTCCCGGCTATGTCGGCTATGGCGAGGGTGGACGGCTGACCGAGGCCGTGCGGCGCAAGCCTTATTCGGTAGTGCTGCTCGACGAGGTCGAGAAGGCACATCCCGACGTGCACGAGCTGTTCTTCCAGGTCTTCGACAAGGGCCAGATGGAGGACGGCACCGGCCGGCGCATCGATTTCAAGAACACGCTGATCATCCTGACCTCGAATGTCGGCACTGACGAGATCATGAGCATGTCGGCGAACGGCGCGGCCAAGCCCGATCCCGAGCAGATGGCGGTGAGCCTCAGGCCCGCGCTGCTCAAGGTCTTCCCACCGGCGCTGATCGGGCGGCTCGTGACCATTCCCTATTATCCGCTGTCGTCGGACATGCTGGCCGGCATCGTGCGGCTGCAGCTCGGGCGCATCGGCAAGCGGCTGGCCGAGAACCACAAGGCGGCCTTCGTCTATGACGGCGCGGTGGTCGAGCACATCGTCGGCCAGTGCAACGACCCGGATTCAGGCGGGCGCATGATCGACAACATCATCACCAACTCGATGCTTCCCGCGCTCTCGCGCGCCATCCTCAACCTGCAGCTCGAGAAGAAGCCGCTGACCGAGGCGAGGGTTTCCGTCGAGGGCGGCGCCTTCGCCTATCAGGTGGCGTGAACCGATCGGCGTCCGACATCGACAAAGAGGAGCAGACCGTCACGACAAGGAAGCGACGATGGCCTTCTCCGAATATGCCGACTGGTGGGACAAGCAGAAGCGGGAAACCGAAAAAATACTGGGCGAATGGGTCCAGGACAACCCGCAATGGTGGGCGGTCGCGGTTGCCACCACCGTGCAGACCTCAATGGACCTCGGAGCGGGCTATGTCGATGTGCTGCGCTTCGGTCAGGGCATGGCGGAGGGCGGCCTGGCAGGGGTCGGCAAGGACGGCCTGCGCCTGCTTGCCCTGCTCGGCCCGATGGGGAAGGCGGGCGGGATGTTCTCGCGGCTGATCCATATGCAACGGATCCGGTTTGCGGTGCAGGTCCAGGGCGTGACCGGACCCTGCACCTTCCAGGCGGTCAACAACGCCATGTCGATCGCGCGGGGGAGGAGCTACTTCGTAACCCTGAAGGAGATGGCCAAGGCCGTCGGCAGGCCGCTGAAGTCGATCACGAAGGACCAGTTCGGTGTCGACGAGCTTGGCGCGCATGTGAAGCAGGCGATGGATTTCATGATCGCCCAGGGCGTTAAGGTCAGGCAGCTGCAGGCGAGGTCGATCCAGGGCGTTACCCAGCTCGCCAAGTCCCAGGACGGCGTCACGGTCTTCGCAATCCGCTGCGTGACCACCCGAGGCGAGCCGATCAATCATACCGTCATCGCGGTGCGCGATGCGCTGGGCCGGGTGCGTTTCGCCGATTACGGCGGTCGGTATCACGCCACGCTCGAGAGCCTCGTCGAAAGCCTGAACTACGGGGCGGTCAACAAGGCCGGCATCAATCTCATGGAGGGGCAGGCGATCGGAGCGGTCAAAACGCTGGGCGTCACCGGGCTGATGGAGCAAGGGATCACGCTGTTCAAGGGCGTCGCCTTCGTCATCGAAGGCATGACCGCGATCGAGACGCTCGAGGGAGTCGATTTCGCAGCGCCGGTGGTCGTGGCGGCCACGTCCGCGCCCACGAAATCCGACCCCGCGCCGCCGGAGGTCGTGAAGGCGAGCTTCGATGCCTTCAAGCAACGCAAGCGGGGCAAGACCGTCATCCAGCTGCCCGAAATGGTGATCAAGGCGGGCGAAAAGGCTGCGCCGAAGGCCGCGTTGTTGACCGGAGTCCAGTTTCGGCTGAACGCGCTGGGCTTCGGAGCAGGACCCGTCGACGGGATCAAGGGGCCGAAGACGACGAAAGCGGTCAAGGCCTTCCAGAAGACCTATCCGCCACTCAAGGTCGACGGCGTTCCCGGCTCGAAGACGCAGGACAGGCTCGTGGAGATCTGCGGCTTCTGACGCCGTGCCGATTTTTACCGAAACGCTCGCCGCAGCGCTGCGGAGAGCTGGGGGCCATACCGGAACCTTCCTCGGAAGCGCTCTGGCATGGATCCCGGTTCAAGCCCGGGATGACGACGTGGTTCTGTGAAAGTGACTCAAGCTCCAACGCTGAACTTGCAGTATTGATTCCGCGTCGGCCCGCAAACAATTGCTCTTATAGGGAAAACGGATCAGGCGGCCGCAGTGACTTCCCGCTGCATGAAGTCGTCGAGCGCCTCGCGCTCGTCGGCGGAGAGCCGCAGCCCCAGCTTGCCGCGGCGCCAGAGCACGTCTGCGGCCCTCCGCGCCCATTCGGCGCGCATGAGATAGCGGACTTCGCTTGCATACAGATCAGCGCCGAAATGGCGCCCGAGATCGGCGGGGCACTTCGCGCTGGCAAGGATTTCGCGGGCGCGGGTGCCATAGCAGCGGGCGAGCCGCGCCACGGTCTTGCGCTCAAGCCAAGGGTACGCGCCGGCGATCTCGGCGACCAGCTTGTCGAAGCCGCCGACCGGGAAATCGCCGCCGGGCAGCGCGCCGGTCATCGTCCAGCTGGCGCGGGCCGCCCAAGGCGCATGTGGCGCCAGCTTGGCGATCGCGGCTTCCGCCAGGCGGCGATAGGTCGTGATCTTGCCGCCGAAGACGGAAAGCAGCGGCGCCTCGCCCTGGGGAGCGTCGAGCGTCAGCACATAGTCGCGGGTTGCCTCCTGCGCCTTCGAGGCGCCGTCATCGTAGAGCGGGCGCACGCCGGAATAGGTCCAGACCACCGAATCCGGCGTGACCGGCTGGCGGAAATACTCGCTCGCGGCGGCGCAGAGATAGGTGATCTCCTCGGGCGTGGCGGCCACTTCGGCCGGATCGCCCTTGTAGTCGCGATCGGTGGTGCCGATCAGGGTGAAGTCCTGCTCGTAGGGGATCGCGAAGACGATGCGGCCATCGGCGTTCTGGAAGATGTAGCAGCGGTCGTGATCGTAGAGCCTGGGCACGACGATATGGCTGCCCTGAACCATGCGGACGCCGGCCCGGGCATTGGTGTGGATCACGCCGCTCAGCACCTCGGCGACCCAGGGCCCGGCGGCGTTGACGAGCGCTTTTGCCCAGACCGTCCGCCTGCCTTCCGGGCCGTCGGTTTCGAGCTGCCACAGGCCGTTCTGACGGTGCGCCGAGACCACGCGCGTGCGCGTGTGGATCGCGGTGCCGCGCACGGCGGCGTCCATCGCGTTCAATACGACGAGCCGGGCGTCCTCGACCCAGCAGTCGGAGTATTCGAAAGCCTTCGCCTGGTTGTCCTTGAGCGGCTTGCCGACGACGTCGTGCGCGAGATCGAGCGTGCGGGTGGCGGGCAGGAGCTTGCGACCGCCGATATGGTCGTAGAGGAACAGGCCCAGGCGCAGCAGCCAGGCCGGGCGAAGCCCCTTGTGATGCGGAAGCACGAAACGCAGCGGGCGGATGATGTGCGGGGCGATGGCCCAGAGCCGCTCGCGCTCCATCAGCGCTTCGCGCACCAGCCTGAACTCGTAATATTCGAGATAGCGCAACCCGCCATGGATCAGCTTGGTCGAGCGCGAGGAGGTGGCGCTGGCGAGATCGTCCTTCTCGAACAGCGCGACCGAGGCGCCGCGCCCGGCCGCATCGCGGGCGATGCCGCAGCCATTGATGCCGCCGCCGATGACGGCGAGGTCGTAGGGGGCGCCGGGGTCCGTGCCGAAGCCGGCGGCGGGCGAGGTGATTTCGGAAGCCATAGCTCGTCTTCTGGCAGACCTGGACGCTGATCGGCAATGGCGCCATCCGGGCCCTGCCGCATCGATGCGATGAACCCGCTCCTGTCGCCAAATCATGGGCGATGTCAATTCGGATCGCTTGACGCGGGCCGTCGGAGGCCGGAACTGGGCAGCGAGGCTGGGCATGGCGGCAGGATGACCGGGACAGAGCGAAACCGTGGCGGGAGGCCGGCGGCACGGGCGGAAGCGGCCTTGCGCCATGTGCTGGAACTGGCCGGCGCGGCCATCCTCGCCCTGTTGTTCGCGGTGGTCATGGCGGCTGTGCTGCGGCGCTACCTGTTCGGCGGCGGCTTCGTCTGGTCGGACGAGCTTGCGATCTGGCTGCATCTGGCGCTGATCGCTGTCGGCGCTCCGCTCGCGGTGACGGGGACGCTGGCGATGCGGCTCGACGTGCTGGTCCGGCTGCTGCCCGATGGGTTCCGCAAGGTCGCCGCGATTGCCGCCGATGCGATCGCGTTCCATGGAGCGCTTGTGCTGGCGGGCGGCGGGGTCAACGTCGCGTTGCTGGTCGGTGGCCAGTCCACCGTGCTCGGCCTGCCGGAGGCGCTGCGCTTCGCCGTCTTCGCCTGCGGGGGCGGGCTGACGATTCTGGCGCTGTTCCTGCGCGGCGGGCTCGAACGGGGCTGGGCCGGCGCGATTGCCTCACTGCTGCTGGGTTTGGGCCTCTACGGGCTCGCGCAGCTCTCCTTCGACTTTTTCCCAACGCCGAGCCTCGTTGCCGCGCTTGTCGCCGGAGTGGGGCTGCTGCTCGGCGCGCCGTTGCCTTTCGCCCTGTTGGCCGGCGTCTCGCTGACAGGGCCTTTCGCTGGGTTGCTGCCGGAGCCGGCGATCGTGCAGACGATGGTCGGCGGCGTCGGCCGGTTTCTGCTGCTGGCCATTCCCTTCTTCCTGCTTGCTGGCGAATTGCTGACGGAAGGAGGGCTTGCTGAACGGCTGATCCGCTTCGCGGCGACGCTGGTCGGGCATTGGCGGGCGGGGCTGGCGCAGACGGCGCTGGTCGCCAGCGTGCTGTTCTCCGGGGCCTCCGGTTCCTCGGTGGCGAACGCCGCCTTCGGCGCCAAGGTGATGGCGCCGACGCTGGTCGCGCGCGGCTATCCGCCGGCGAACGCTGCGGCGATCGTTGCCGGCGTCTCGATGCTCGACAACATCATCCCGCCCTCGATTGCCTTCCTCATCCTGGCGAGCACGACGAATCTCTCGGTCGGCTCGCTCCTGCTCGGTGGCTTCGTCGCCGGCGGGGTGCTGGCGCTGGCGCTTGCCATCGGCATCCATCTCAGCGTGCGCGGCGTGGTCGATGCCGCGCCGAAGGCGAGCGCGGCCGAGCGGGGCAGGGCGCTCCTCAGTGCCATTCCCGCCATCGGGCTCGGTGTCGTTGTCGTGGTCGGCATCCGCTTCGGCGTGGTGACGGTGACGGAGGCCTCGGCGCTCGCTGTCGGTTATGCCGCGATCGCCTGTCTGGCGCTGCGCAGCCTGAATTGGCGCGGCGTGCTGGCGGCTCTGCGCAAATCCGCGGCGGAGGCGGCAGCGATCGGCCTGCTGATCGGGGCCTCGGCGCCCTTCGCCTTCCTGCTCGCGGTGGATCGCATTTCCGAACAGATGGCCGGCCTCGTCACGGTGTTCGGGGCGGGCCCGTACGCGGTGATGCTGCTCGCGAACCTCGTATTGTTGGTGGCCGGGCTCTTCCTCGATATCGGTGCCGCTATCCTGCTGCTGGCGCCCCTCCTCCTGCCCGTCGCGGTGACGGCAGGGCTCGACCCGATCCAGTTCGGTGTGATCCTCGTGGTCAATCTGATGATCCACGGGCTGACGCCGCCGCTCGGCATCCTCGTCTATGTCGTCAGCGGCATCATGCGTGTACCGGCGGCCGCGGTATTCCGGGCCGTGCTGCCGCTCCTCGGCGTGCTGCTGGCGGCACTCATGGTCCTGTCGCTGGGCATGGCTGCGTGGCCCGCGCTTGCGCCGGCGCTCAAGGCGCTGTTCTGATGCGCCGTTCTTCGCCCGGCGCCTGCGCCATCCTGTTGCCTCCGCCGTGAGCCTGCCCCGGACCTGATGCCGTCATGATCTTCACCGACATCGCGACGCGGACCTATAACCATGGCTGGCGGCTCGACCCGATCATCCGCAGCCTGCTCGATACCGATTTCTACAAGCTCCTGATGCTGCAGATGATCCGGGCGTTCCACCCGGACGTGCAGGTCACCTTCTCGCTGATCAACCGCTCGAAGCACATCCGCCTCGCGGATATCGTCGACGAGGGCGAGCTCCGGGCGCAGCTCGACCACGCCCGTTCGCTGCGTTTCACCAAGAACGAGCTGATCTGGCTGGCAGGCAACAGCTTCTACGGCAAGACGCAGATGTTCTCGCCGGACTTCATGGGCTGGCTCGCTGATTTCCAGCTACCCGAATACGACCTGCGCCGGGTGGACGGGCAGTACGAGCTGCATTTCGAAGGACCCTGGACCCACACGACGATGTGGGAGGTGCCGGCGCTTGCCATCATCAACGAGTTGCGAGCCCGGCGCGTGATGCTCGGCCAGAAGCGCTTCTCGCTCGACGTGCTCTACGCCCGCGCCAAGGCCAAGATGTGGGGCAAGGTCGAGCGGCTGCAGAAGCTGCCGAATCTCAAGCTCTCGGATTTCGGCACGCGCCGGCGCCACGGCCATCTCTGGCAGCGCTGGTGCGTCGAGGCCCTGAAGGAAGGGCTGGGGTCGGCCTTCACCGGCACCTCCAATGTGCTGCTCGCCATGGATGCCGATCTCGAGGCGATCGGCACCAATGCGCATGAGCTGCCGATGGTGCTGGCCGCGCTCGCCGATTCGGACGAGGAGCTGCTGCGCGCTCCCTATCGCGTGCTCGACGAATGGCGCCAGGTCTATGGCGGCAACCTGCTGATCGCGCTGCCCGACGCCTTCGGTACGCAGAGCTTCCTGCACCATGCGCCGGACTGGGTGGCGGATTGGACGGGCTTTCGCCCCGACAGCGCCCCGCCGATACCGGCCGGGGAGACGATCATGGCCTGGTGGCGCGAGCGCGGGCGCGATCCGCGCGACAAGATGCTGGTCTTCTCCGACGGCCTCGACGTCGACGCGATCGAGCGCGTCTACCACCACTTCGACGGCAGGGTCCGCATGGCCTTCGGCTGGGGCACGGACCTCACCAACGACCTCGTCGGCTGCTCGCCCGACGGTTCGCGCGCGCTCGATCCGATGTCGCTGGTCTGCAAGGTCACCAAGGCGAACGGCCGGCCGGCGGTGAAGCTCTCCGACAACCCGGAGAAGGTTTCCGGCGCCCCCAGGGCGATCGAGCGCTATCGGCGGGTGTTCGGCGGCGTATGACGTAGCGTCATTAAAATATGTTGCCATTATGTTCCTGGCGCGCGATACTGCTCGCGGGTTGGGGAACTCGACATGCTGCGCTTACTGGTTGTGCTGTTTGCGGCCATAGCCGTGCTTGCCGCTACGGCGGCTTCAATCGCTCAAACGATAGGGCGTGAACGGCTGAACGAGGCTCGGCCTCTCAGCGAGACCGAGATGGCAGGGCTGATCACGACCATGCTCAAAGGTCGTGCGGGCGTCAGCGCCGTGCGCGTCGAAGCCGGCGATGTGGTTTTCAGGACAGCCGGTCACGATGTCCGGATGGGGTTGGCTCCGCTCAGCGCGCAATTCAATGCTTTACCAGACGCGAAGAGCCGACAGGGCGCTTTCGACAAGCTGACGCAGCGCGCCACCGAGGCGGTCGCGGGCCAGTCGGCCCTTAAGACCGAAGCGGAGCGCGCACGGTTCATCGCGGCTCTGATCCCTGTCATGAAGAACCGATCCTATGTCGAGCAGTTCGCCGCCATGGCTCGCAAGAAGGGGGACCCCAACGCGCGGTTGCTATATGTTCCGCTGGAGGGCGACATCATCGTCGCAGCGGCACTCGATCTTCCAAAGATCACGCGCTTCGTCTCCGTTGGGGAGGGCGGCC
Organism: Allobosea sp. 05L423; assembly: GCF_056397745.1. NCBI lineage: Bacteria > Pseudomonadati > Pseudomonadota > Alphaproteobacteria > Hyphomicrobiales > Alloboseaceae > Allobosea > Allobosea sp. 05L423. Next base: position 804,476 of record NZ_JBFTOA010000001.1, read on the forward strand.
AGTACGGGATGAGCGACAAGGACGTGCTGCGCGCGGTTCTGGACAACTGGGTCCGGCGCGTCGACCGGTTCGAGATCCATGATTTCGGAAAGCTGCGGAGGTTCCATTTCGGCGAGGGCGACAACAACGCCTCGATCTTGCTGCTGGAGAATCCTTGGAAGGACATTCCGAATCTGCCACGCAATGTCGCGATCGCCGTGCCCTCACGCGACATCCTCGCCTTCGGAGACGCCGATGATGCCGAGGTGGTCGCCGCGCTGCGGTCGCTGACGAAAGCCCCCGATGGCGGCTTTCCTGTCAGCAAGCAGCTCTACAGGCTAGGTCCGGAGGGCTTCCGCGTCATGCCCTAGTCGCAGCGGGATTTTTGAGTCGCTCCGAAGGCCGCGGTGACCTTCCGGCGGAAGGCGAATGAGCACAACCTTGCATCCCCGCGCAAAACCCCCTAATGCGACCCCGTTTCAAGGCCCCGGAGGGCCGCCTTCGAGGACAAGGGTGTCATGGCCAAAGAGAAATTCGCTCGTACGAAGCCGCACTGCAACATTGGCACGATTGGTCACGTCGACCATGGCAAGACGTCGTTGACGGCTGCGATCACGAAGGTTCTGGCGGAGTCGGGCGGCGCGTCGTTCACGGCGTATGACCAGATCGACAAGGCGCCGGAAGAGAAGGCCCGCGGCATCACGATCTCGACCGCGCATGTCGAGTACGAGACCCCGGCCCGCCACTACGCTCACGTCGACTGCCCCGGCCACGCCGACTACGTGAAGAACATGATCACGGGCGCGGCGCAGATGGACGGCGCGATCCTTGTGGTGTCGGCGGCCGACGGCCCGATGCCGCAGACCCGCGAGCACATCCTGCTGGCGCGCCAGGTCGGCGTTCCCGCGCTGGTGGTGTTCATGAACAAGGTCGACCTGGTCGACGACGCCGAGCTGCTGGAGCTCGTCGAGATGGAGATCCGCGAGCTTCTGTCGAAGTACGACTTCCCCGGCGACGACATCCCGATCACCAAGGGCTCGGCCAAGGCCGCCCTCGACAACGTCACGCCGGAAATCGGCCATGACGCGGTGATCGCGCTGATGAAGACGGTCGACGACTACATCCCGCAGCCGGAGCGCCCGATCGACCAGCCGTTCCTGATGCCGGTCGA